>CAKSFP010000016.1 GCA_934454585.1 uncultured Clostridia bacterium | reverse complement strand
GCGCTGAACTCGCTCACTAAGAATAAAAAAACACTCACCCTCGCCTTAGGCAAGCGAGACTCGAACACGCATTGCCTACGCACAATTCTCATGAGGCTTGGAGCATATATTATATATTTGCAAAATCCATAGCCGTAGGGCGTGTTTTGCAAATATATAATATATGCTCCAAGCCGACTGCAAAAAAGTTCGGATTCGTCACCTGCGCCTAGGCAAACGAGACTCAAACACGCATTATCTGCCGGCCTGCTACCTTTCAACCGTGTAAACTCTTTTCCCGAAGACGCGGGGAGAAGTTCCCGATAACTCCCAAACGGTCACCTCCGCCCGATTGCCTCCGAATTGAGCAAACCTAAGCACAACATCACTCGTGCCGGTCTCAACGGTGCAAGGGAGGATAACTTTGCCGACATATTTGTCGCCGTCCCACAGCGTGGCTATTGCAAGCACTTTTTTCGCCGCAACGGACGAGTTTTCGAAAATGACATTTGCGCTGTCGGTATCTGCTGCTGTAACGCTCACCTCAAACTCCGCCGCAGCGGTCTTAAAAGACTTTGCAATCGGCGTATATAGATTTTGGTTTGCGTTTACCTTGGCGCCCGTGCCTATTTCGAAAGTATATGTCGAATTGGACTCCATCGTGCCCGAAACGGACACGCTCACCCTGCCGGAAGTTGCGTCATATGACACATTCTCCACGCCGAGCTTTGCTCTGTCTTCATTGTATATCGACACACAGCTTGCGTCAAGTGACAATATCTTTTGTGACAAAATCGCATCAATTTTCTTTACATCCAAAGGCACGCGAGTGCCCTCTGTTACTGCGTTTCCGTCATATTCGATGCCATCTATGCAAGGGTATGACAAAAACCTGATATAGTCAACAAACACTGTTCCCTCGCCGTTTTTAAGCATATCAAATCTTATCTGAGAAATGTCACACAAATTCCAGCTGTTCAATTTCGACAAGTCAAACTCATATTCTTTCCATTCTGATGAATATGTACCGTCCTCATTTTCGGCGACATCATAAGATATGTTTCCGCTTCTGCCCGATGCCGCACCGAGCGTAGTGCCGTCGGCTGTCTTGCCCGTGTAGTACATGGTGATGTACGGGGATTGATTGTCAATCGTCTTGCCGGCGCTGAGCACCCTGGCTTTGATAAGCAGCTTGTAATACTGTCCGCGCTTGAACGACACATTCTTGGTCATCCAGCCGGACGACGCCTTGCCGCCGCTGTAGAGAAATTTTGAATCATACTGCATACAGTCATCCAGCTGGGAAAGTGTAATTTGATTTTTGTATGACGAAACCCAGCCGTCAACTCCGCTTGAAAAACTGTCGGAATACCATCCCTCGCCGTCCTTCATCTCCGGCTCCGGCTCGGGGTTGGGTCTGGGCGGCTCGTAGTGCCACAGTTTAATGTAATCTATATACACAACTCCGGCAGCGTCCTTTATGGCGTCTATGCGGAATTTGGATATGTTCGATTCACTCCATTTGCTTATTGACGAAAGATCGACCGTATATTCAACCCAGTCGGCATTGTACGAAAATCCATCGTCAACGGTGAGGCCGGTAAACTCCGTGAGCAAACTGCGCGAGCCTGCTGCGCCGTAACCTTCGCCCGTGGATTTGTTGTGTCCGTTCCAATATATGTGGAAACCGTATTTATTCTTATTTATCTGGTCGTGAACACTCTCCACCTTCATGCGCAGAGTGACGCGGTTGTACACCTCGCCGTCTATGCGCATTTCCTTGGTCATCCATCCGCTGGCGTTGTTCACCAGGACGGATTCATAGCGCATCGCCCCGTTCTCTGCGGACAGCAGAATTCTGCTGTCGTTCGGCGCAAAGCCTTCTGTGCCGTCGGTGAAGTCATACAAAATGTCCTCGCCGTCGGACTGCACGGCAAAGAGGCTGACATCGCCGTCATGATCGGCTGTCTGCACCGCGGACGCATCGTCCGCATTTTCAATATTTTCAAGATTTTCAAGATTTTCCGATATTTCCGTTTTTGTATTTGTCTCTCCGTCCGTGCCCGGGTCTTCCGCCAAGGCACTGCCTTGGCATAGGATGAGCGCTGCGGAGAGAATGAGTGATAATAATTTTTTGTTCATATTTACACCTCCATGAGTAAATGGAAAGTTGAGGTTAATTGCCAAAGCCTTCCCCTTGAGGGGAAAATTTGCAGAGGCAAGGGGTGTATATTATATTTTGAAAAACCGATAGCAGAAGTGCGTGGTTTGATAAATATAATATGCACCGCCGAGCCTGCTCTGCACCTAATCAAAACTTGTTCTGCAACGCGCGCATCTCAAGCAGATTTATATTAACTCTGGAATCACTCGAAACGCTGTTGCCGTGACCGACAATCTTGACATATCTGCCGCTGATTGCCGAATCGAACGCATAAGCCTCAAGCTGGGTTGTGTCTCCGCTCGACTCGCCGTTCATTATTGCCGGGGTCCAGTTCTGCCCGTCCGCCGACACATAGATGTCGAACCAATAGTTCCTCTGGTCGCCTTTCCAGAACGCCGCCGCAACGCCGTCTATCGAATACACATCGCCGAGATCTATCACCGCATATTCGCCGAGCGCCATGCCCGTCCAGCGAGTGGTGAGGTCGTTGTCGATGATGTTCTCCCTCTTGTTCTCCGGCTCCGGCTGCGAGCTTACCGATACATCGACCGCAGGCAGCTGATTGAACTGCATCATGTTTGCTCCGCTGGCGATGAAGTAGGACACAACCGCCATCTGGAACTGAGTGCGATCGGGATCCCATACCTTGATGCGGGTCTTTTCGTCCGCATTTGCCGCGTATGCCACCTCGACAATCGCCCTCGGGTCTGCCGTGGTGAGGTCGAGCTGCGGCATCACTCCGTCATATACCGGCAGCGAACCGGCAACCGGAGTGCCGTTGTACTTAACCGTGAAGTCGGTGTTGAAGTCAGCCGTCGTCTGCGATTGCCCGGGCAGTTTCCAGTCGGCAAAGGTCACATCGGCAATCGGCTTAATCTTCATTCCCATAGGGCTTATCTTGATGATGAGCTTGTTGTCGCCGGCAGCAGCCTTGTAGTTGAGCACAAGTTTTCTGTAATCTGTGTTAGCATTCTGCTCCGGCACCTGGGGCGATGTCGGCAGCGGTTTCGGGTTGCCCCCGTCGCTCCACTTTGCGCCCGTGCCGGTGTAGATAAAGTCAATCCTTACCGACTTGCCGTTCTTCGACAGGTAAACCGTGTCGCCGTCGATATCTATCTCCGCCTTGGTGTTGAGCGACCACATACAATCCGTGTCCGCATCAAGTGTAAATTCGTTACGGTAAGTCACCGAGTTCATGTTGTCGTCAATGTAATATCCCTCGGTCATCTTGGACGATTCGTTATATACATTATCAAGATTTGCATAAACAAATCCGCCGTACTCGTTGCCCTGCGCATCTATAATCGGTGCAAACTGATTCAGTTTCATCTCAACGCTCTTGGAGTAGTTCTGAGGATTGAACACAAGCACATTGTGACCCTCGGAGCGTTTGCGGTAGATGGAGTACTCGGGATATTTCAGCTCGTTCTGCAGATTATAGTTGTCCGCACCAAGATCATATGCCCACCTCTCGCCGAGCAGATCGAGCACGAATGTACCGCAGTCGTAGTGCTGATGGTAACCGCTCGTCGTGCCGAAGTGAGTTGAGAAGTATGTCTGCGCCTCGCTGCGTTTGTACGAATCGCGGAACGACACAATCTCCGTGCCGTTTGTGCGCAGCATATTCGGCAGTGCGTCGTACACCTCGTCGCCCATGCTTGTGGCGTCGAAGTCATAGAATATGGCGTCATAGTAATCCGGTGCGGCGCCGTTGTCTATATCCGTTCTCCTCATGAAGGTGGCAATCGGGTTGTTGTATCTCTTGCCAAGGTAGAAGAAGTTGTTGAAGGAATATGCCGTGATGTCACCGCTGTCACCGAAGTTATTTGCCGCCGTCTTACCCAGGCAGCTTATGATGAAGTTGAGCGTGTTGTCCATGCCCTGACCGTCCATCAGATTGAACGACGAACCGAAGCTTTTCTCCAGTGCTGCGCCGGCAGTCATTACATACCTCATGGCATAACTCCAGTAACTCGGCGACTCGTTCCAGCCGCCGTCCGGAGTGAACATCTGCATGGGATATTCGAGCGAACGGACCGAATCCTGAATATATGTGAATGCCTCGTCCGTGTCGTACTCCAGAGTTGCAAGAGCCGCCGACACCACGCCGCCGTTTACAATGGCGTTGTAGTTGGACATCCACTTAAACGAACCCCATTTGTTCGTACCCGAAGATGTGGAGGTGAGTCTGCCGTAGAGTCCGCTGCCAAGAGTACCCAGTCCCTTGTCGCGTACAACCGTTTTTGCAAATGCCCTCTGCTCCGGGGTGAAGCCGTTGTAGAACCAGTCAAAACCTATGGCAAGGGCAAAACATATGTCGCCCGTGTCTATGATGTGCGAAGTGTTGAAATCGGGGTATGTCGCACACTCCTCAAACTGCTTGTATGCCTGGTCAACATACTTTTGGTCGCCCGTAAGCTGATAAGCATAACCCATGTAGAGGAATCTGTTAATAAGCTGAGCGGCTGTCGCCGAGAGGATACGCATCATGTCGTCCCAGGTGTAGTGAACCACATCGGCACCGACATAGGTATCTGCCTTTTGCACCATCTGCTCGGCAATCTTGTTGTACATCTCATCGTCTTTGTCGTTGTAATGCCTGCGCATCACATCAAAATCGTTTTTGTCGAGCAGCAGTCTCGGGTGCTGAGTGAAGGTTGTATCGCCCGTGCGCTCGATGTATGTCTGTTTCAGCGTTTCCGCACTCGGGCGGATATACTGCATATAGTTGTTGAGGTAGTCAATGTCGTTCCACTCGGTGGTCTGACTGTTGACCCTCATGGACTGGTACTCCCAGCCGCTTGTGTCTATGTTCATCTCATAGTCGGCAAAGAGGTAAAGCCCCGTCTTGAAGTGCCATGCGTGCTTGCCGGCAACATCTGCCGCAAACTGCAGCACGGGCACATACATCTTGCCGTCCTCAACCTTCGGTTTGGGGTCGAGGGTGAGGGTGGTGCCGTCTTGCTTTGTCACCGTGCCGTCGGCGGCAATCTTCACATCGCCGCTTATCTCGCCGCCGTTGTCGGCAAGATTCATGTCGAACGCCGCAGACAGAGTGTCTGCCGTCACATAATATTGCTCGGCATATTTATCGTAAATTCCGTCTGTTGCAAGTTCGGTCTTTTCGCCGTTCTTAAACAGAGTGTTGCCGTAAGCGTGCATAGCGGTTTTGTCCGCAAGGAACGCCTCAACCGTGTCGTCCGTCGGAAAAACTCTCGTCCTCGTCTCCACTCCGTTTACAATCGGCTTCTCCAGTCCCGTGAAGTTGAATTTATCCACATACAGATCGCCTATCTTGCCCGTGCCGTAGTTAAGGCACACACGCAAAAGGTTGATCTGTTTGAGATTCTCCGGCAGAGTTCCCCCCGACACAACCTCATTGCCGTCGAGATATGCATCAAAAGTATGGTCCTCAAGGTTGATGGCAATGAGCAAATGGAACCACTGACCGGGTTTCACCGCATTTGAGATAACCTTGCCGTTGAGGAATTTGAGTGCGCCTTCTTCGGTGATGTAGCAAGGCACGGCATTCACTTGACTTGTGGTCGTTTTATTGTCCCTTATCATAGGCAGCTGAGTCTCCTGAGGCTCGTTGCTCATGAAGTCACCCTCGAACTTGAAATACTTGTATGTCATATCGGGTTTATGGGTGAAGCTGTCAACCGCCACATTTATATCAAAGAAACAGTCGTCCGCAGATGAAAGTCTCTTAAGATACATATAGTCCGTTCTGTCTTGACTCTGATAGTTCTCAAGCCTTGTGAGCCTGATTTCGTTTGTCTTGGGAACCGCCGAAAAGTTTGTATACTTGGGGTCGCCCGAGGTGTAGCAGAACCTGTTGTCAAAGAAAGTGTAATCTCCGGCGTAGTCGTCCTGACCGATGATATCCACTCTTGTATCGGAATATGCCGCTTTTGCCATGTTTTCATCCACCTTGTGTCCGCAGTACGCCCGTATGTTATCCACATATGCCGCAAAACCCGCCGGCTGGCGAATCGCCAGGAATCTGCCGACGGAAGTCTTGTCGAGATTCCAATCGGAGAGAGCTTTTTTATAATTAATGTAGTAATCACAAACCTTGGCTTTCTTCACCACAACAGAGAGCGTCGTAAAGCCGTTCGGATTTACCGATCCGATACGCTTGCCGTCCGGGGTCTTGACAGCATTGTTCTCTATAATGAAAAATCTGCAATCGTTGGCCGATGTTGCATCAACCGCTGCCGCCGCAGCAATTGTGAGGTTGGTCGGTCTGCCGTCACCTTTGACATCCACGCTGAACACAACATTTCTGCCGACGGTGTTTACACCCTCGCCGACAACGGATGTCTCCGATGTGCCATCTTTGAGCAAAATCGCTTTGTTTGACGAGCCGTCATCCGTCACGACCGCCTTGCCGCCGCTTATTGTAAGTCCGTCTATGGCAACCGCATTTGTAGCAAGGTTGTTGAATGTCTGATTAAGCTTATATTCATCGCTCTCCGCGGCAAGCATAGGCGCGGTTTGCAGAATCATTGCCGCCGAGACAATGACCGACACGGCGGTTCTTAAAATTCCTTTCATTAGCACATCCTCCTTATCTTATTACAAACACGCATCTGGGGTCGGTGTATCTCTGACGCATGATTATGGTGTCCGCATTCTGTCCGAATCCCCGGTAGGTGTGAACAGATGCTGCGGATATGGTCCTTATCTTCTGCGACTGCGTGTCATAGAGTGCAATCACCTTGCCCATGAGGTACGGACGCAGATTTTCAAAGGCAAAACTTGTGTCGCCGTTTGCGTCCGTCTCACTGCTGATTGTGATAGCGCTTGAATTGGTGCTGTACACTTTGCCGGTCACATAGCCAATCTCCGTCTGGGTGGTGACATCGGAATCCTTTGCGCCGCCGAGGGCATTGAACACATGAGTGCCGCTTGAGTAGTCATAGTCCACATACACCTGCTTTACCTTGCTGCCGAGCATCTTAAAGCGGACTATGTCGCCGCTGCACAGGAATTTGCCGGAGGTTTTTTTCACCGCCACATCGTTTGGCATGAATATTGTCGAAAACTTGTTGTTGCCCCAGCAGTGGAGATTATATCCCTCTGTATCGTCAACAAGAGCTTTCGTCACTTTCTCTATCATATATGTTTCGGTGTTTATCAGTCTGTCCGACGCCTCGTAGATAACCGCAAACGCCGCCTGACCGTATTCGTCCACATCGTAAACATCCACCGTGTACTGTGTGTCGCTCTCCAGGCTGCTGTAAGAACAGATGTCGTATTTTTCTTCATCGTCTCTGTCCGCCGCGTCTTTCGGCACAACCATTATCAGCGCACCGCCGAGCAGAAATTTCGAGTTAAATCCTCTGCAGCCGCTGCGATAACGCAGAGTGCCGCTGTCCTTGTTGTAATACTTAATGAGCGAATCCTTCGGGTCGAGTTTCTCGCCGAATTTGTCCGTGCGCTCCTCTGCGGTGTCTATGGTGATTATCTCGCCGTCGGAGTTGAGAGAATATCTCACAATCCGCGCCGAGAGTACGCCGTTTGGACCTGCCGCGGTGATGTCCGCATCAAGCAGAGCACGCAGTGCCGTGTACACATCTTCGCGGTCGGTTTTTGATGCGCCGCCGTCAATCGTCACTTTTTCTGCAAAATCATATATCTCGAATTTGCCCGATGTAGTGAATATCTTTGCGCGGACGCTCCTGTCCATACCGGACGAATCCGCACCCACATCGTACAGATAGCCGTAGTCAAGCTCCGCGGCATTTGACGAAAGATAGACCAGCTCGCCGTGCATACCCACCGAGGCGGTTATGCTGTCGCCCACTCCGATTATGTCTTTGTCGAAATATGCTTCTTTGAAATCGTCCGACATCTTGTAACAGGTGTCGTCCACATAGATCGTGTTGTCTGCGGTGTCAATGGCGGTGATTTTTCCCGAGGCACTGCCCGAAAGCACCGTGATGTCAAAGAGTTTATTGTCCGCACTGCGCTTGAGTGCAATTGTCTGACCGGTCTTGAGCTCAAAGAGCTCCGTATCTTCTCCGCTTGCCGAAGTAATCTTCCACACACAACCGTGGTCGTCCGTCAGGTCGACAAGCTCCGTGTGAGTCTTAAGACCGATATAGCCGTCCACATAGTCTATGCTTGTGATGTTGCCATAGGTGTAGCCGTCTATGAACACAAAATCATACTTTGTGTCGCCGTCATTACTGAGCAGACGGATAGTCGCTCCGAAGTCGCGCACCATATAGTCCTCTATCTTGGCAACGCGTCTGCCGTTGTATATCACTTTGTATGACGGATTGAGCGCAAAGCTGCGTTTTTTGTCGCCGTCATAGTAACTGAGCGAAGTACCGCTCACTGAGTCATAGTCATCCGCGATGATGGTTTCTTCCTTGTTGTCATCGGGAATGATGCAGAATACTCTGCGTTCGCTGCCGCTCTTGTTCCCGCAGTATGCCGTGACGCGCAGACCGAGCAGCCCGCCCGGGGCGCCGGCGTATTTGTACTCTATGCCGTCTATGGCTATTCTTCCGTTATCTTTGATTATCGGGGAGTCCATAACCGCCGAACTGTACTCCGTGGCGGTGATTACACCGCGAACACTCGTCGCATCATAGATTTTCTCCAGATATGTCTTGTCGCCCTTGGTGTAATCAAGGCTGTCACCGTAGGAGGTTATCTCGAACGCCGGGGCGAGCATGAGGTTGTAGAACATGATGTCCGCATCCGCCGCAGTGATGCCCGATACAGCCGCTGTGTTCACACTGTCAGTCAGGTCAATGGAATCCGCCGCAGCAAGGTAGCCTGTCGGATAGCCTCCCTTTGCGCGCGCAACCACATCGTAGTCCGCCGCACTGAGCATTATCTTGACCGCCTCGGCAAGGGTTACGGGGTTATCGGGGTTGAATTTTTCCGCCGCAGTCACCCAGCCGGCAGTATATGCCGCCATAACTGCGCCGTAGTATTCGCTGTCGGGCGCCACATCGGCGAACATCGTCTCGCCGCTGCCAAGCTCCGGCACGCCGAAGATCTTTGTCACGCCGCGCACAAACTGTGCCCTGGTGACCTGTGCCGACGGGTCGGCACCGAAGATGCGCTCTCCCATGAGGCCGTCCATCATTCTCTCGGCGTCGGCGTATGCCGCCGCATCATATGTTGCTGTGCTCGGGGCGTCGCCCTGCGCAAGTGCCGCGCCGCCTGTCGGCAGCGCCATTGCCGCCGCCACGAGCAGTGATATTATCTTTTTCAAGATTTTCTCTCCACCTTTCCTGTAAGGTTATGATTGATATTTACGATTTGTATGTGAGCCTCCCTTGCCTAAAGGGAGGGGGACCGCCCGTCAAATAGTGTTTTTGTTAAAACACTATTTGACGAAAAAGGCGGTGGAGGGATTCAATTCTGCCACGATGTCATGAATGAATCCCCACGGTCAGCCGTTTTATTAGCAAATATAATATTTGCTCCTCACCTCAGAGTGAAAATTAACACAAAGGCGAGGGGGTATATATTTTATTTTGAGTGAGTGAGTTCTGCGCCACTGCACAGCTGTAGGCGCAGGTGACGAATCCGAACTTTTTTGCAGTCGGCTTGGAGCATATATTATATATGTGCAAAACACGCCCTACGGCTATGGATTTTGCAAATATATAATATATGCTCCAAGCCTCATGAGAATTGTGCGTAACGCCTGTCAAATCCGACAAGCTGAAAGATTGCAAAAACATCCATCGTCAGGCAATGCGTGTTCGAGTCTCGCTTGCCTAAGGCGAGGGTGAGTGTTTTTTTATTCTTAGTGAGCGAGTTCAGCGCCACTGCACTGCCTGTTTGAGCGAGCAAGAATAAAAAACACTTACACGAGCCTATTAACAAGATAGTTCGAATTCGTCGCTTTCGCTTAGCCAAAATAAAATATATACTCCCGAGCCGATGATCTTAATTAAAATTCACCATTCTCAGCACTATCGTTGCCGCCTCGGCGCGGGTTATGTTGTCGTTCGGCGCAAATCCGCCGTTATATCCCGTCACAATGCCGCTTGCCGCAAGCGCATTGACCGCACCTGCCGCATATTCCGCAATTGCCGATTCGTCGTTGAATCCAAACGAAGATCCCTCAAGGTTTTTCCCCTTGTAGGCAATCGCCCTGTGCACTATCACAGCCGCGTCCTGACGGGTGATGTATCTCTCGGGGTCGAATCTTCCGCCGTCGCCGTTCACTATGCCGGCATTTGCCGCCGCTCCGACTGCTCCGTAATACCAGTCGCCGCCCGACACATCGTCAAACAGCGCTGCCGCATCGTTAAGTGCGAGCGCCGCGGCAATCATCTTGGTAAACTCCGCTCTCGTCACGCTCACCTCAGGGCGGAAACTTCCGTCCTCATATCCTTTTACAATGCCGAGGGCGCTCATGCGCTCCACGGAATCTTTCGCCCAGTGATCCGCCATGTCGGTGAAAGCCGCCTGCGGTTTGTCCGGCTGAGGCGTCAAACCGATCGAACCAGTTGTGCCGCCGCCCTTGGACGAACCGCCGCCACCGCCCGAGCCTCCGCTCTGCGATGACGATGCTGCCGCCGCAGCCGCCGCCTGAGCGGCACACTGTGCGTCAAATGCCGCCTTTATGTCGTCTATGCTCTTTGCCGACTCGCGGCTTGCATACATTGCATCAAAGACTTTTTCGGCATAATATGAATTTGTTATCGCAGTGTAGGCCGCCATGCTTATGCCGTTTGCGCTGAAGTAATCGGTGACAAGTTTTTTTGTGTCTACCGCACTATCAGCGGTGTTGTATTTCGCTATGAAAAGATTTTTCTCATATTCCGCATCGAATCTATCCGTTGCCGCATTGTTGCGGAACGCATTTTCAAGCGCCTTGCGCTCGTCCGCTTTGAGTCCGCCGTATGCCGCAGCGTAGTCCTTTCCGTCCGGCAGATACTGCGTGTAGCTGTCGATAAGATCCTCAAGCGGCATTGAGCCGCTCCTCACATATGCCAGCCCTTCGCCTACGAGATAGGCATCGAGCAGTTCATCATCCGTATATCCGCCGGACGGCTTCGCTGCGTTTATGTAGGTGACTATGTATGATTTATCCTTATCCTTGCCGTCGGTGAGCCTGAGCACCGTGTCCGCATCGACAAACGACTGCGCCGCTCCGCTCTCGCCGGAGTTTATCTTTGCCGTGTAGTCGGTGAGCGACGATGCCACGACGGTGGAAAATTGCGCCGAGCGCACATCGTTGTCGGCAGATATGCTGTAGTTGTATCTGTTGGCCTTGTCACCGTCCGGAAGGATGATTTTGAAATCAACCTTTCCCGATACATCCGTCTGCGCAGTCTTTAGTATTATGCTGTCGTTTGTGAGTCCGTCCGATGAAAAATCGGTTACGGTGTTCGGAGCGATCATTACGGTGACAAACCTTTTGCCGCTGCCGCCCAAATCTGCCGAAACCGAAAATGTTTCCGATGCGGAATCAAATATGCCGCTCATGACCGGCTGCGCCTCGCCGGACGCATATGAAACCGGCATACACGAAATCACAACCGCACAAGAGAGCATTGTGCTTATTCCCTGAAACAGTCTGTTTTTCAAAATGTGTTCCTCCTTCACTGTGCCGAAATGGGACAAATTCGCCCTCGGCACGACTATCTTGACTTTATCGTATCATATGTTTTTGAAATATTAAAGTGACGATTTATTGGAATTAGTGTCATTTTCGTTAAAATCAGGTCATTTTGGACTTTCACGCACACCAAAACTCAAGAAATCCGAGAGCAGTAAAATCATTTGCCGTCGGACAGAATATATTGAAAATTATACCTCAAGAGCAAAAAATTTTATGCATTTCCTTTTATTTCTGTCATATGATTTTTTCACTTTTTAATATTTTTCTTGACTTTTGGAAAATCATGTTGTATTATATCTGTGTTGAACATTTCAATAATGCGCACAGCGTAATTCATGTCTTGTCAGAGATAATTCACGGAATTTTTAATTTCAATTCATGCCGCAAGGCAATTCATTAAATTTGAAAAGGATGAAACAAATGAACGCAATCGGATACTTTATCAAAAAGACCCGCTCATCACGGACAGCAAAATTCTGGCTCATATCATACATCTTGATTCTCCTTTTGCCCATTTTGTTCAGTTTCATATCTTACTATTATGTGGAGTCCAGTCTGAAACAAAAGATAAAACAGACGAACGAAACACACCTAAAAAACGCACAGACATTTCTTGACAGCACTTTGGGTAACATAGTAACTGCGACAAGTGCGCTTTCGGTTAACAAAAACATATCTGCACTGGCTCAGCAAAATATGCCGATATCCGGAGAGCAGCGCCTTAACATGATTCTTTCGTCAAACGATGTGTGGCGTTCGTACTATGTCTACACGGAATATATCAATAACAAGTACATATACTTTGCCGATACGGGCAGCATCTACACCGGCGGCGCCATTACTCCCGAGCACTACTTCTGGCTGCGGGCATATAACAACGATGACGGCGGACTTTCCGAGGACACATGGAAAACAAACATTCTGTCAAAATCGACATCAGGTTTCGTCTGTCTGAACAACGAAGGCAAAACCTATTTGTTTCTTGTGATGCCTACTTACAAATACGCCACAAATCAAGTGCTGTATTCCACTATTGCCGAACTGAATTTTGACAAGTTGATAAACGACGCAACCGGCAGCATAAAGGGCGTTTTCTATATGCACTCATCGGACGGCACGATAATCAGCAACGATATATCGCCCGAGGAAGAACAGGCCGTGCGCGCCGTCGGCAAGGTGTCCGACCGCAACCAAACATACTACCGCACAGACGGCGGTCTTGTAGTAATGAGAACCATGTCCAATGTGTCCAACTGGAGCTACGGATATGTAACAAAATACTCCGACTACTGGGCTTCGCTGCAAAATGCGCGGATTTTCATGTGGACATCGTCACTGATGTGCCTGATTATCGGTTTGGTGATAATATTCTACCTTGTCAAACGAAACAACAAACCGCTCGAGGACATTGTAAACCTTCTGTCGCCCGGCGGTATGCCGCAGTCGTACGACGCATATGAATATATAAACAATGTCATAAAAAATGTTCTCGGCGAAAAAGAAACCTATGCTCAAAAACTGTATAATCAAAATGATATTTTGAAAGAAAATGTCCTTTCAAACATACTCTACGGCAAACAAAACGACAAATTCACCTATGAAGAACAACTCGGCATGGTGGGCATAGATATGCAAAACAAGATGTTTGCAACCATTGCCCTTTATTCGGGCGATCTGTCTCAGATGTTTGCCGACGACAGCTACAAGGCGAACGAAAACGACAGACAAAAACTTGCGCAGTTCATTATGTCAAACATACTGGGTGAGGAGATTAACGAAAAATACACCGCCGCAACGGTGTCAATGGGTAATTTTCTTGCCGCCATAGTCAACTTCGGCGACGGCGAGACGGACACATTCAAGAATGACATGAAAGAGATCTTTGCCCATGCGTCCGAGATAATAAAGACGGAATTTAACTTCGAGATAACCGCCGCAATGAGTGCACCCCATGTGTCGCTTGCGTGTCTGAACGACGCCTACAACGAGGCGGTGCTATGCATGGAATATGCCATAAAATCCGATTGCAAAGTGCTTTTCTATGACGAAATAACCCTTGATACAAGAGTGAAGAATCCGCTCTCGCTTGAGGCTGAGCAGAACATTGTGTCATGCCTGGACAGCGGCGACTACAAAAAATGCAAAAAGGTTGTGGAAAACCTAATATACAATTTTCAGCTGAACAAGAGCATCTCCGTGGAAACAGCGCGGTCATTCGCGTGTGATTTGCTCACAACATTCTTCAAGCATGTCATTCCAAACGACAGCGGCAATTCGGGACGCTTCCTTGCAAGCGTAGAGATGAACGGCATCATGTCCGCATCGGCGACCGTGTCGGGAATAATGCTTAAGACCATAACTATCATCGACAGATATCTCGACAGCTACGATACGGAGAAAAAATCGTCCGGAACGGGCAAGGCGACATTCTATAAACAGATTAAAGATTACATAGACGAGCACTACGGCGAGGATTCGCTCAGCGTGAGCGAAATATCGCTTGTGTTCAAGACAAATTCCAGCTATCTTTCGAGCCAGTTCAAAAAGGAATTCGGCATCGGTCTGCTTGATTACATCACATCGGTGCGCATAAGCGCGGCTAAAAAACTGCTTGTCACCACCGACCTTTCCAACACGGAAATCGGCGAACAGGTTGGATATGCAAATCAGAGAACATTTTTGCGCGCATTCTCCAAGTCCGAGGGGATAACGCCGAAAGAATACAGGCGATTGAATAACCCGGCGATATGAGGGATACGGAATGATTACAGTTTACAACCCCTCAGTCAGCACATGCCATATATTATTTTTCAAAAATAATATATGGCATGTGCTGACAGCTCCCTTTAGCAAGGGCGCCTTTCTGTCAAGTGTTAATTTTTCTGCAAAATCAAAATTACCACAAAGGCGAGTGGGGGTGTATTATATTTTGAAAACCGATAGCAGAAGTGCGTGTGTTTTCAAAATATAATACACCCCCACGAGACGATGCACAATCTATAAATCACTCCCGACTTATCTCCAACTCTTTCTCTCTGCGTGCAAAAATCCTCGGCAATGAGGGAAAAATAACCGCCGCGGTAATAATCCCGACTGCCAAATCCGCAATTTCCTCCGACATATACACTCCCTTGTATCCCAGAAAATGCGTGAGCACAAAGCAAAGCGGTATGAGGATAATCACCTTTCTTGTGACCGCCGGAAACAGCGCTGTCTTCGCCTGACCGAGAGCGATGTTTGCATTCTGTCCACTATGTTATACAAAAACATTATAAGTTGTGCCGCCACGGCAGGCAGTGTCAAACGGAAAATCAGCGGCAGTATTGCGCCGCTCTCAAGTTGTTTTGTTATATCGTTGTTTTTTGCTTTTGTCATGAGTTTCATCCTTGTTCGTTAAGCGGATAAGTCAACAATCTGTGCCCATATATTATATGTCTGCTCCGCACGCGCCTAACGGTGCTATGGACTCCGCAGACACATAATATATGACACGCGGGATAATCATTTTATCCAATCTCATCTATAATTCTTTGCAAATCCTCTTTTGAAAAATCATACACGCCGTCGCAAAAATGACAGGTAAGCTGTGCCTTGCCGTCGGTGTTCATGATGTCCTCAAGTTCCTTTTTGCCTATGGTGATGAGGGTTTTCTCCACGCGCTCGCGTGAGCAATTGCAATAATATCTTGTCGGAATCTTGTCCGTTACATGGTACTCGATTCCGTCCATAACCGCGGCGAGCACTTCCTCAATCGTCTTGCCTTCGTCAAGCATTGCCGTCACTGACGAAAAAGCCGCAATATTCTTCTCCAAAGCGCTGATTTCTTCCTCACTTGCCTCCGGCATAACCTGGATGAGAAATCCGCCGGCGGTCTTTACCGACAAATCTGTATCGACAAGCACCCCGAGCCCCACCGCAGACGGAATCTGTTCCGAAACGGCGAAATACTGTGTGAGGTCGTCGCCTATCTCTCCCGAGACAAGCGGAATCTTGCCTATGTAAGGCTCTTTCAGTCCCAGATCGGTGATGACGGTCAAAAATCCGTGCTTACCCACGGCACCGCCGACATCGAGTTTCCCCTCAGAATTGAGCGGCAAATCGACATTAGGATTGCCCACACAGCATTTTACATTAGCCTTGGAGTCCGTCACGGCAATCATTCTGCCTATAGGTCCGTCGCCGTTTGTCTGCAATGTGATTATATCGTCCTCTCCCTTCAGGGTCGTGCCCATGATAGCCGCCGCAGTGAGCAGTCTGCCCATTGCCGCCGTGGCTGTGGGGGAGGTCTTGTGATAAATGCGTGCCTGTTCCACGGTTTCTTTTGTGTATGCCGCAAAAGCACGGATGCTGCCGCTGTCTGTTGCGGCGCGGATTATATAGTCGTGCATGGTGGTTCTCCTTTTCCAAAATTCTTCATAAGTGCACCGTCTTGTGGGGGTATATTTTATTTTGGCTCGCTCAGGCGTCGAAACAAGCTGCACATCGTGCGCTGTAAATCGGAAGATTTACAGCTTACTCGCTTTGCTGTTTCTCCTTTTTCCCAAAAAGGCACGCTACGCTACCACCTTTTAGGGAGCCCTGCGCAGAACTCGCTCACACAAAATAAAATATACCCCCACTCGCCTCTGTGCTAATCTTTGACCCAATCCAATCATCGTATTCCGTCAAAAAACATTCGGGGCGAAAAGATCGCCCCGATGAAAATCAATTTATTTCAATTATGACAAATCCTGAACATAAATCGTTCTGGTGCCATCGCTCGCCGTGGATTCTGCCTTGGGAGCCTCAGCTCTGCCGTCACGAACGGCAAAGAATTTCTCCGCAACCTGGGGGAACAGCGCATAGCTGAGCACATCTTCCTCACTCTTTGCGATGTCCTTGCACTCCTCGCGGTACTTGTCAAGCTCGGGTTCGAGCAGATCTGCCGGTCTGCAGGTGATGACCTCGGCATCACCGATAGCTTTCTTGCGAACCTCCTCGTTCACCTCTGCCGGGAGCTGACCGTATTCGCCGCGCAAAAGTCCCTTTGACTCCTTGGTTATCATCTTATACCTCTCTCCGGCTACCACATTGAGCACAGCCTGTGTACCGACAATCTGGCTTGTGGGAGTAACAAGCGGAGGATAACCGAAGTCTTTTCTTACTCTCGGAACTTCGGCAAGCACTTCATAGTACTTGTCCTCTGCATTCATCTGTTTGAGCTGTGAAATCAAGTTTGAGAGCATACCGCCCGGCACCTGATAGAGCAGCGTATTGGTGTCAACATGGAGCACCTTGGGATCGAGGCTGCCTCTTTCCTCAAGGTCTTTTGCAACCTTGCGGAAGTGCTCTGCCGCTTTGCTCAGTTTGTTGAGGTCAAGTCCGGTGTCTCTCTCTGTGCCCTTGAGTGTCGCAACAAGGGATTCCGTAGCCGGGTTGCTTGTGCCGTTCGCCATGGGTGAGAGCGCACAGTCAACAATATCCACACCTGCCTGAGCCGCCATGAGGTTAGTCATGTCGCCCGTGCCGGTGGTGTTGTGTGTGTGCAGATGAATCGGCACGCCCACATTCTCCTTGAGCTTTTTAACCAGGCTGTATGCGTCATAAGGCAACAGAAGGTTGGCCATATCTTTGATGCAGATTGTGTCCGCACCCATTTTTTCAAGCTTCATTGCAAGCTTTACAAAATAGTCCTCATTGTGAACGGGGCTGACGGTGTAGCTGATTGCCGTCTCGCAGATGCCGCCGTATTCTTTAACAAATTTTACGGCTGCCTCCAGGTTTCTCGGGTCGTTGAGTGCGTCAAAAATTCTTACGATGTCTATGCCGTTCTCGATGGACTTTTTGCAGAACTGCTCAACAACATCGTCCGCATAGTGCTTGTAGCCGAGGATGTTCTGTCCGCGGAAAAGCATCTGCAGCTTGGTGTTGGGCATATTTTTCTTAATGGTGCGCAGTCTCTCCCACGGATCCTCGTTGAGGAATCTCATGCAGGAGTCAAATGTCGCACCGCCCCAGCACTCCACGGAATAGTATCCTATTTCATCGAGAGTCTTAAGAGCCGGGAGCATATCTTCAATAGTCATTCGTGTTGCCGCCTGTGACTGGTGAGCATCACGAAGGATTGTATCTGTAATTAAAAGTTTTGACATAATATCATTCCCTTTCGTGGTATGGATGCCTGTCAATTTATGCAAACAATGCAAGGAGTACGCCGGCTGCTATTGCAGAACCGATGACTCCGGCAACATTCGGGCCCATTGCGTGCATAAGCAGGAAGTTCTTCGGATTCTCTTTCTGTCCCACAACCTGAGATACACGCGCCGCCATAGGCACTGCGGAAACGCCTGCCGAACCGATGAGCGGATTGATCTTGGTCTTGAGGAACAGGTTCATGAATTTTGCAAGGAGCACACCGCCGGCTGTTCCCAGACCGAAAGCTACAACGCCCATTACAATGATTTTTATTGTCTGCATACTCAGGAAGGTGTCTGCAGTAGCCGTAGCACCGACAGATACACCGAGGAATATTGTAACGATATTCATCAGTTCGTTCTGAGCAGTCTTGGAGATTCTGTCCGCAACGCCGCACTCTTTAACCAGATTGCCGAACATCAGGCAGCCTACAAGCGGGCCGGCTGAGGGAACGAGGAGTGAAACGAAAGCCGTAACGACAATCGGGAACACAATTTTCTCTGTCTTGGACACGGTGCGCAGCGGCTTCATGACAATCTGTCTCTCTGCCTTGGTTGTGAGCGCCTTCATGATAGGCGGCTGAATAACCGGCACCAGAGCCATGTATGAATAAGCGGCAACAGCGATAGGTCCGAGCAGATGCGGCGCAAGTTTGGTGGTTACGAAGATGGCCGTCGGGCCGTCCGCGCCGCCGATGATGCCGATGGAACCTGCCTCAGCACCTGTGAAACCGAGGAATCTTGCCGCGATGAATGTTACGAATATACCAAGCTGAGCAGCCGCACCGAGCAAAAGGCTCTTGGGGTTGGCAATGAGCGGAGCAAAGTCCGTCATAGCGCCGACGCCCATGAAGATGAGGCACGGATATATGCCGAGCTTAACGCCGAGATAGAGATAGTCTATAAGTCCCGGTGTAAGGTTGTTTGACGCATTGAACAAATCCCAGTGAACATGACCGTTTGCAAAGAGTTCTTCGTGGAACATATCGGCACCGGGGAAGTTCGTCAGCAGCATACCGAATGCGATAGGTATGAGCAAAAGCGGCTCAAATCCTTTAACAATGGCAAGGTAGAGCAGCACGCAGGAGATGAGCATCATGATGACGCATTTCCAGTTGCCCGCAAGCATTGAAAAACCTGTCTGATGAAGGAAGTTTACAACAGCCGATGCAGCCGTTACCGGCTCGCTGTTGAACATATCCTTGAGTTCAATTTTTTCGGGAGTGTATCCCTGTGCAGTCGTGTCGATTACAGGGTCGTTGACGATGTACTGAATCTGTCCGTTAACCACAGGGTATACACCGTCGTTTCTAAAATCTTTAATCTTTGCCTTGTAAGAGAAAGTTACTTCTCCGCCGGGCTTGATCTCGCCGGTCTGTGCAACCTGGCTGAAATCTTCGAAGGTTATCTGATTTTCATCAAAATCGGTGATAATGAGAGCAGCGGCAAGCAGATCCTTATCGCTGTTGTTCGCCATAACGACAGTTAATGTGTCTGTCTCTTGGTCATAAGCAGTGCTCTTTATTGAAAGCGTTGTGTCTGCCGGAGCGTCACTTCCTGCGGCAATACAGGAATATGTAAATCCGACAACCATAATCATCAGCATAAGAGCAGCAAATATTCTTTTCTTCATTATTTTAGCTCCTTAATCTGAATTTCGTTTATTTTATTGTGCAAAGAACAGTGCCTGTCTCAACGGTTGCACCTTTTGCAACACAGACAGATGTAACTGTACCGTCTGTTCCCGCCATGATTTCGTTTTCCATTTTCATAGCCTCGAGGATCATGAGAACCTGACCTTTTTTAACTGCATCGCCTTCTTTAACATTAACTGCAAGAATGTTTCCGGGCATGGGGGCATTGATCTTTTCGCCCTCGCCTGCAGCCGCTGCGGGAGCTGCTGCCGGAGCCGCCTTGGGCGCTGCCTGAGCTGCCTTTGCCTCCTGCTCACTGATGAGTTCGATGGAAATAGCATATTCTGTACCGTTTACTACTACTTTATAGTTTTTCATTGTTTTTACCTCTCTCTACTAAAAAATTTTTCAGACTTTCTTAAAAGATGTAACTCGGATGTTGCTTACATCCGTGCCGAGCTCCTCCGCAAGAACCGCGCAGACACCGGCGATAATCTCCTGCTTGTTTGCAATGGGGGCATTTGCCGACGGTGCAGACTGTGCCGGAGCACTTACAGGCTTTGCTTCTTCGGGTTTAACAAGTTTTTTGCACACAGCGCCCATGATGGTGCATATGATAACTATGCAGATGAGGCCGGCGAAAACTATGCCGAGTCCGAGAGCTATAACTATACCGTTTGATATTTCCATATTTCTTCCTCCTTTCAGTGAAAAAAGATGAATTTATGTAAAAAATTATGGCATGGAAATCAGAAATCGAAAATACCCGAAATCTTTCCTTACCGATATTTTTAACAACAAATTAAATATATTATATTCCTATTTTGCAAAATTTCAATGCCTTTTTGAAACTTCTGTATAATTTATTAATATTTTGCGGCAAAAGGGAGATTTTTTGTCACGGTTTGCAAAATATAATATATGTCACCGAGCCGTGCGCAATCTTGTTTTAACATCCCCTCAGTCACCTGAGGTGACAGCGGTCTCGGCTCCGCCTCGGTCGGCGATCGAATCCCTCCACCGCCTGCGGCGGTCCCCCTCCCTTTAGGCAAGGGAGGCAGCTTGCCACCGGCAAGCAGCGCCCTTGCACAGGGGAGCCTTACGCACAACGCAGATTCTGCTCAGAGGCGAGGGGTATATGTTGTGTGTCAGCGAGATCCATAGCGAATGCGTGTCGAGCAGACACACAACATATGCCGCGAGCCGATGCACAGATTTATTCTTACATCCCATTAGTTCTTCATCAGATACGCAACCTCATTCGGGTTCAGTCTGCGCCATTTTCCGAGCGGAAGATTGCCCAAAATGACATTGCCCACCGCCAATCTTCGCAGATAGACCACTCTGTATCCGATTGCCTCAAACATCTTGCGCACCTGGCGGTTGCGCCCTTCGTGGATAGTCAGCTCCACAAGCGCCTTGCCGTCCTGCGCCGAGATGAGTTCCGCTTTAGCCGGCGAGGTCTTTCTGCCGTCAATATAAACCCCCCGCTCGAGTTTTTCTATCTCATAATGATCGGGTATGCCGGATATGACCGCCTGATAGACTTTTTTCTTTTCGTTCCTCGGATGGGTCACTTTCTGCATAAAGTCACCGTCGTTTGTGAGCAGCAGAAGTCCCTCGGTGTTTATATCCAGTCTGCCGACCGGATACAGCCGCTGCGGAATGTCGTCCACAAGCTCCATAACGGTGCTCCTGCCCTCGTCGTCACTCACTGTGGTGACATAGCCGACAGGCTTGTTGAGCATTATGTAAACCTTTTTCTTCTCTTCATACACAGGAGAGCCGTCCACCTCGACAATGTCGCCCGGCGACACCTTTGTGCCCAAAACAGTGACAACATCGCCGTTTACGCGCACTCTGCCGTCGGTTATCATCTTCTCCGCGGCGCGGCGTGACGCAACATTGCACTGCGCGAGATATTTTTGCAGTCTTATTTCTTCGCTTTTTTCATCATTTCCGCTTTTGTAATTTTCACTGCGCATATAGTCACCGCCCCTGTCTGTTTTGAGAAAAAACATACTCCCCTATTGTATCATGTATATTATACCCCAACTTTTCGGAAATTACAATAGATTTGAAAAATTTTTTCGCATTTTCGGAATAATTCCGACAAAGTGCACTAAATGCAAAAATACACCTTGCATTGTGACGGACAAAGGAATATAATTAGACCGTAAAAAAATTATCAGAGCAGGTATCAAGCGTCGCGATTTCCAAATGAATTGCGGCTGCCGCAGAATGGGAGTACAATCTGAGGCATTGGTCGGTTTTTCACAAAATCACCGATTAAGCGTGATATTACATCCGCTGGTATGGATAAATCATTTTCTGTATCAGCCCCTGCACGGAAAGGGGTTATTTTTATGAGAAAAAACAACAATGTAAACAAACTTGTGCGGTGCGCCCTGCTGCTGGCTATCGCCCTGGTGCTGAAAAACTTCAGTTACATGGTGTACATGGGCGGCGGAGGCGGCATGAGAATAGGCGTGTCGGGATTCTTCACCCGTCTTGCCGCAGTGCTTTTCGGTCCGGGCTGCGGCGCGGCGGTAAGCGCGCTCAACGACATCATCGGCACGGTGATAAAACCGGACGGAGCGTACATTTTTCCGCTGACTCTCACCGCGGCTGCGGGCGGCGCCATTGCCGGAGCGATGTTTCGCGCGGTGGAGGGTGTGAACACCGCCACGGTCAAAAAAATCTATCTTGCTTTTTCCGCAGCAATCGGAATTTTGGGTGTGTTTATCCACATCAATGCCGCCTTTATCCCCGACGGCACCGTCGGCGCGTGGATAAGCGGATTCGGCAAAAAATCGGGCTATTTCACCTACGGAGCGTATGTCATATGCGCACTCGGACTCATTTTTTACTTGATTAACGCAGTCATAGAAAAAAAGTCTCAAAAGCCGTTTGCGGAGAATTATCTCAAAATGTTCATCACATTTTTCATCGCCGATGTGCCGGTGACAACGGCGAACACATTCATCCTCATGGCATTTATCCCGGCACTCGGCAAACTGCCTTTCTGGAGTTTTTATCTGCCGAGGTTGGCACAGGAGATATTGTCGGTGTTTGTGTCGTCGTATTTTGTGGCATATCTGCAATGGGTCTGCGCAAGGCACAAACTAAACGAATAAGGAATTATAAAATATGAAAATCCGAAAAAAATCGTACGGCGACAAAAATTTAGTGGGCAAACAAATAGAGCATTTAAGAAAAGTGAGGGGCATAAAGCAAAAAGATTTTATTGCTCAAATTCAGGTTATGGGATGTGATATGAACCCAACAAGCTATTCAAAACTTGAAGGGCAGATACGAAGTGCAACGGATAAAGAACTATATGTTATCGCAAAAATTTTGAATGTAACTATTGAATCCCTGTTTGATGAACAGCAAAAAATTGACGAATGATTTTATCTCATTAAGAATATATTTTTGTTGTTGCAGATGTAAGCGCCCCCAAATGCGGCGATGTAGGCATCTCCGCATTTGGGGGCGCTGTTTTGGTTTTGTGATATGGAGAACTGCGTCCTCTGTTAGATGAATTTTTCTTTTTAACATCCGCAAGGCGAATATCATTCAAATCACTATTTATATTTTTCAAAAAATTCGGAAACTCCCAAAACACAGTCGTCAATCGGATAGTGTTTCATATTTCCGGTTATTAATATTGCGCCGCAACTTTTTGCAACCTCATAAAACTTTTTGTCGGATTCGTCCGCAAATTTTTCGTCAATTGATTCCGCAACAACCGAAAATCCGCTGTATTCAAACCAATCGATCAATGCAGATATCTCCGCATTAGAAAATCCGAACTTCGGGCGCGCCAAAACATTCTTGTATTCCGTGATGATTCTGCTGTCATAACAGGGAATAATCTCGCCCCTTAAAACCATGCCGACGATTTTTGCCGGAGAACCGTGCCTTGACAACAGTGACGAAACTAAAATATTTGTATCAATAACCACAAACAAAATATTCACTCCTCGCTGCGCGCAGCATTTATCTCCGCCTCTATTTCTTCATCCGACATAAATCCCCGGTCTGCCGATTTTTTTCTCATCATATTAAACGCAATCATCGCTTTTGCCTGTCTTACGGCTTTGAGTGTTTCCTCGAAATTTCCGTCGGAGATATCAATCATAATAGCGGTTGGCTTGCCGTTATTTGTGATAACAACTTCGCCGTCATCGGTTAAGTTTTCCCATATAGCTTTTGGAGTTGTCCTCAAATCGCGAACCGTATAGAAATTCATAAAATCACCTCAACTGTATTATACACCAAACGATACAAAATTGTCAACATATTTTGTATCGTTTGGTGTATGCAGTCGAATATTAAGTTAATATCCGTCAATGATTCACTTTCCATCAATCTTAAAAGAATGTCACCTGATCGCTCTCGGGCAGATTGGCAAACATACCTCTGCCGCGCATAATCTCCACAATGGTCTTGGTGACCTTGGCGCGCTTTGCAAAATCCTCTACGGATGCAAAAGGCGCCTCGTCGCGCGCGTCCACGATGCTCTTTGCCGCATTTGTGCCGAGACCGGCAATGGCGTTGAGCGGCGGCAAAATGCCGTTCGGAGTCGGGATAAACTTATATGAATGTGATTTTTCCAAATCTATCGGCAAGAAATTGAGCCCCCTTGCATACATCTCTATGGCAACCTCCAGGATCGTCATAAGGTTTTTCTCCTTATCCGAGGTCTGCTTATCTCTGTCCTTTGCCTCGTACATACGCATATTTTTGATTGCCTGTTCTCTGCCGCAGGCGATAATTTCCGCATCAAACTCATCCGCACGCACGGTGAAATATGTGCAGTAGAACTCCATGGGGTAGTATACCTTGAAGTACGCTATGCGGAAAGCCATGGTGACATACGCCACAGCGTGAGCCTTAGGGAACATATATTTTATCTTTTTGCACGAGCCGATGTACCAGTCGGGCACATTGTTGTCGCGCATTGCCTGTTCAAACTCCGGCGAAAGTCCCCTGCCTTTTCGCACGCTCTCCATTATCTTGAACGCCAGTCCCTTTTCCACACCTTTGTATATTAGGTACACCATGATGTCGTCTCGGGTACAGATTGCCTCACCCAGAGTAGTCTTGCCCTCTTTGATGAGCGTCTGCGCATTGTTGAGCCACACATCGGTTCCGTGGGACAGACCCGATATCCGCACCAGCTCGGAGAATGTCGTCGGCTTGGTGTCCACAAGCATCTGCCGCACAAACTTTGTGCCGAACTCCGGCACGGCAAAGGTGCCGACAGGGGAATTTATGTCCTCCGGCTTGACTCCGAGCGCCTCTGTACCCGTGAAAAGACTCATGGTCTTTTGGTCGTCTATGCGGATGTCGTGCGCGTCAAGCCCCGTCAAGTCTTCAAGCATTCTGATAACAGTCGGGTCATCGTGCCCGAGTATATCGAGTTTGAGCAGGTTTTTGTCTATCGAGTGATAGTCAAAGTGCAGCGTGATGATGTCGCTGTTGATATCGTCCGCCGGGTGCTGAATCGGCGAAAATTCGTGCACATCGCGATTCTTCGGCACAACTATGATGCCGCCGGGGTGCTGACCCGTGGTCCGCTTTACGCCCGTGCATCCGAGCAGCAGCCGCTGAGCCTGTGCCTGGGTGATGTGCATACCCTTGCTCTCATAATACTTCATAACATAGCCGTAGGCGGTCTTTTCCGCCACGGTGCCGATGGTTCCGGCGCGGAACACATGACCAGTGCCGAACAGCTCCTCGATGTATTTGTGCGCTCTCGGCTGATAATCGCCCGAAAAATTAAGGTCGATATCAGGCTCTTTGTCACCGTAGAAACCGAGGAAGGTCTGGAATGGTATGTCGTGACCGTCTTTGATCATCATCTCTCCGCACTCGGGGCAGGCTTTGTCGGGCATGTCGTATCCGCAGCCCACACTGCCGTCCGTGATGAATTCATTGTGCTTGCACTTTGGGCAAACATAGTGCGGCGGCAGAGAATTAACCTCGGTGATGCCGCTCATGAACGCCACAAGCGACGAGCCGACAGATCCTCGCGAACCAACCAGGTAACCGTCGCTGTTTGATTTCCACACAAGCTTTTGCGCAATGATGTACAGCACGGAATATCCGTTGCTGATGATTGAATTAAGCTCTATGTCTATCCTGTCTTTGACAATGTCAGGCAGATTGTCGCCGTAGATACTCTTTGCCTTATCGTAGGTGAGCTTTTGCAGTTCCTCGTCCGACCCGGGAATCTCCGGCGGCGCTTTGTCGTCCGGCACAGGCTTGACCACATCTATCATATCGGCGATAATGTTCGGATTGGTGATGACAACCTCTTTTGCAAGTTCGTCGCCCAGGTAGTCAAACTCGGACAGCATCTCTTTTGTGGTGCGGAAATACAGCGGCGGCTGTTCGTCTGCGTCGCCGTAGCCCTGACCTGCCTGGAGGATGCGGCGGAAAACCTCGTCCTCCGGGTTCATAAAGTGCACATCGCAGGTCGCCACGGTCAGCTTGTTGTTGCGCTTGCCCAGATCTATTATCGTTCTGTTTATGTTCTTCAAGTCCTCAATGCTCTCTAAAGTGCCGTTGCGCAGCAAAAAGTTGTTGTTGCCGAGCGGCTGAATCTCCAGATAGTCGTAGAAATTGATTATCTTGTTTATCTCATTTATGTCAAACCCGTAAGGATCGTCGAGAATAGCGCGATAGAGCTCGCCCGCCTCACACGCGGAGCCGACAAGCAGGCCCTCGCGGTACTGTTTAATGAGGCTCTTGGGTACCCTGGGTTTTTTGTAGAAATAATCGAGATGCGATTTCGAAATTATGTTGTACAGGTTGCGCATACCCTCCTGGGTCTGCACAAGAAGTATGCAGTGGTACATTTTCAGTGAGCGGATATCCACATTTCCGGCGAGAGATGAGTTGATTTTATCCACAGTTTCCACACCCATATCCTCCAGATTAGCCAAAAGGCGCAGGAGCACATGGGCTGTGGCAATGGCGTCGTCACTCGCACGATGGTGATTCTCCAGTTTTACGCCAAAGTGCTTGGTAAGGGTGTTTAGTTTGTAGTTTTTCACTCCCTTTACGGTACACCGCGCAAGCTCAAGGGTATCCATATAGCAGAAGTCAAATGCCAGTCCGCACCTCTTTGCCGCCTTGCGCACAAAAGAAGTGTCAAACGCCGCATTGTGCGCCACAAGAATTGCGTCGCCGGCAAATTCATAAAATCTCGGCAGCACTTTTTCTATCGGGTCGGCATCCTCAACCATGTTGTCCGTTATACTTGTCAGCTCGGTTATTCTGGGCGGTATGGGTCTGCCGGGGTTGACAAACTCATCAAATGTATCCACCACCTGACCGTTTTTTACCTTAGCCGCACCGATCTCAATAATCTCCTCGGTGTTGGGCGAAAATCCGGTTGTCTCAAGGTCAAACACGACATACTCCGTGTCGAGCGGCTTTTCAATCGGGTTGAACACAATCTCCGTTGTGTCGTTTACCAGATAGCACTCCACTCCGTAAAGGATTTTTATCTTGTCACCGGCGGCATGATAGGCCTCGGGGAATGCCTGCACATTTCCGTGGTCGGTTATTGCAACAGCTTTATGCCCCCAGCTTATGGCGTTCTTGACAAGCACTTCGGCATCCGTCATGGCATCCATGGCAGACATCTTGGTATGCATGTGCAGTTCGACTCTCTTTTCGTCAGCGTTATCCATCCTGCCGGCCGACGGCTTGCTTTCGCAAATGTCGTTCACCATGATGATATTCTCACGGTCAAAACTGTCGTATTGCAGTCTGCCCTTAACTTTGACATATGCCTTGCCGGCTTTCATTCTGCCTTTTGCCTCTTTGAACTTACCTTTCGGAAAAAATGCCTTGCAGGTGTAGGCGTCATCGTTATCCGCAAGGTAGAATTTCACCAGGGTTTTCTCGCTTTTCAGCTCGCGGTCATCAAGATAGATTATCTTTCCGCTGATGATGACCGAGCGCATATCCTCACTTATGTCAGATATGGGGATGCTCGGCTCGGTTATTGCCTTTCCCATAATGACATCGGTCGGCTCGGACGGCGACTCTGTCACCTCATGTTTCGGCTCTGCAGCCACTATCTCCGGCAGTTCGCTCAGCGTCTTTTCAAGTGCGCGGTCAAGCTCCGATGCGTCGCTCTCGTCCGCGAAAACCACGGTCACCTTTTCGCCGGTCTGCGAAAAAATCAGGCGCTCCATTACCTCGGCACACTTCATGTCACCGAGGAGTCCCGTACCATAGCGGCAGTGCACCGTGAAGGTGCCGCCGTCAAGCTCTGCCGTGCTGTCAAGAAACAAATGGCGCACCCCGGATATTACCTCATTTACATAGAACACAAGGTTTTTGTAATAATCCGCAACGCTGAGGTTCTCAAGGTCTGTATTTATGTATTTGACCTTAAGAAGAAAGCTTGCGAGCTTGTATTTATCTTTAATATATTTCTTAAAATCTTCTATGACGCCATAGGAGATAAGTTCTTCCGATGCAATGGTGATGACCATTGTGCGTTCGGATGCACTCGCATTGGTCTTGTAAACCACCGCGCGGCTCAGTTCGTCCGGGATTTGTGCTCCCGAAAATATATTTTCAAGTCTCAGTTTTGTTGGAGACATTTTTTCATCCTTCCCATATTGTTTCAAATTAGATTTTACAGCTTTTCTATCTCATCTTTAAGCACATCAAATAACCTGTCCTCGCTCACCTTCATATACGGTTCACCCTTTTTGAAGATAAGCCCCTCACCGTTGCCTCCGGCAACACCTATATCCGCCTCGCGCGCTTCACCGGGACCGTTCACCACGCACCCCATAACAGCAACCGTTATCGGCTTGTTCACCGTCATTAGATATTCCTCCACCCTCTTTGCAAGCGGAATGAGAGATATGTTCGTCCGCGCACATGTCGGGCACGAAATAAACTTCGGCGAACCGCTGCGCAGATTGAGGTCTTTGAGAATTTCCCGTGCAACGATAACCTCTTTGACGGGATCATCCGTAAGCGAAACACGGATTGTGTCGCCTATTCCCTCGGACAGCAGTGTGCCTATGCCTATGGCGGACTTTATGGTGCCGCCGATGAAAGTACCGGCTTCGGTGACGCCGAGATGTAGAGGATAATCAAAAGTGTCGCTCATGAGTCGGTAAGCTTTGATTGTCATCGGCACATCAGACGCCTTTAGCGATACAACTATGTCGTCAAAGTCGTATTTATTAAGAATTTCTATGTGAGTTTTTGCACTCTCAACCATTGCCTCGGGGCACGGACTGCCGTATTTTTTCAACAGTGATTTTTCCACGGAACCGCTGTTTACGCCGATTCTTATCGGCACGCCGCGTCGCTTTGCCTCGGTGACAACGGCGAATATTCCCTCCTCGCTGCCTATATTGCCCGGATTTATGCGCACTTTGTCCACTCCGCTCTCCATGGCGGCAACGGCAAGACGATAGTCAAAATGAATATCAGCCACAAGCGGAATGTGGATTTTTGATTTTATGTCATATATGGCGCGTGCGCTGTCCATATCCGGCACTGCCACACGGATTATATCACATCCGGCTTTTTCGAGTTCAAGAATCTGCGCAATTGTCGATTCGGCGTCCTTGGTGCGTGTGTTGCACATGGACTGAATTGCTATCGGTGCGCCGCCGCCGATGATTTTGTCGGCTATTTTTATTTGTTTGGACATTTATGGACTTCCTTTCGTATGTATTAATGCACTATATTTACTATTCGTACAACCTTTATATCATAAAGATTCAAAAATTCTGTTCTTTCTTCATCTTTTTTATCACACCAACACAGTGAAAATATAAACAATCAGCGAACCGTAAAACAACACCACATAAGGCTTATACTCTGCCTTTGCCGCTCGTATGCGCTCATCACCGAAATCATATCCGTGAAAAGCAAACCAAATAAACCTCTGTGACGAAGTCTTTGCCGGAATCTTCTCACTCGGATTTTCTGCGGCAATTTTTTCGGCAACATTCTGCCATATGCCGAATTCATCAAGAAGTTTTACAAGAACATCACATTTTTTTATCATTTCAAACGCCGTTGCCACAAGATAAATCACATATAAAATGCTTATTATCATGTGCGCCGGCTCACTCTTTATCATTATCAGCATCGCAATGAAAAGCACTGACACCACTGAGCGAATCGCAAATATGATTTTTTCTTTTCTTTCTTTCATAAAAAAAACAAGCCTTCCTTTATTCTCTTATATTTATCACATACCCCACATTGTCTATTATCGCCTTGGCACTTACAGCACCCTCGCTGCGCTCAAGTTCCTTCGGCACATCAAAAATAAAGTGGATGCGTACCGCCGCGCCCGGTTCTATAGTCTGACCTGACGCGAACTCAATGTTCTTGCCGCCGTCCGTCTCCGCAGCCGAAAAACAGGGATAATCCCTCGTGCCGTCGTTCACCGTCATTACGCAAGCCATGTCTGCTCTGATACTGCTCTCGCCCGTGTTTTCATAATTTATCATAACATCCAGATATGTGTTGTTTTCCGCCGTATTTTCATAACACGCGGAGTATTTCTCGGCGTTTTGCGCCGCAACCCTGTCAGTAAATAAATATCCGCCGTAGGTTACCACACTCTCATCACCTGCCGCAAACGGCACATCTTTTTCAAGAATGATGTCGGCGCTGTGGGCGCGCGCATTTGCCATCTCCTCTATAAGACGCATTTCTTCCATTTCAAGCTGCCGCTTATTATAAAAATTATCTATTATAAATGCCGCCGAAGCAATAACCACCGTATATATTATTATAATAACCGGGATGGACACTTTTTTGGTCTCCATGATGAATTTTGAAAATTTGTCCCACTGCCGTGCCGCAGCCTCTCGACATTTGCCAAATGACAAAAACCGCTCGCCGCTCAAATGATTTGTTTCCGTGTTTTCTTTCTTTTCCTCTTTTGCCGCGTCTCGTATCGCCTCTATTTCTTCGATTACTTCCGCTTTAATAACCTCTGTTTTTTCCGCAACGGCAGCAACTGCTTCTGTTCTTAACGATTTTTCTTTATTTTTGATTTTTTTGATACTTTCGTTATTTACGGCGTTTTCACTCATTTTTCTCTGATTTTTTTTCCTGATATTCTGCTGTATGTTGGTTTTTCCCGCACTCTTTGCGTTTTTCTTTTTCTTATGTTTTGCCAATCCTGTCACCTCACTCTGCGCAAATGACGGCAAACACAAAATCGCCGCCGCTCAGGTCATCATCCCTGTCCGATATGTATGTCTTACGGTCGGACAAATAACCGAGACTTATTTTCTCAACAGGTGATCGGAACATATCGATAATCCTTTTGTTAAGATCTCCGCCGCACGCAAAAAAATATGTTATAAGATTTGCCGTGTCGAGACACATCTGTGCGCAAAGGCGCATACAAAGACACTTTGAATTGAACACATGGCTGTCCATGCGCTCGCTGCCGCAATAGGCGGCAAAATATATATCGTTATCTGATGTGAGCACCTGTTTTAACGCGGCAAAACCATCGAGTCTGACCGATGCCGATGCACTCATGGAGCGTGACAATGTTTTGAAGAAAATCTCCGTCTCGTCAAAAAAATCGCTTACATATCCTTCGTTGAAACGGATCACTCCCGAAAAGTTATCGTGAAGTTCACCCAAAGCATGGACAGAATCGTCAAAGCAAGGAGACAACGATGAGGGCACGAAAGCGACCGCAACCGCAAAAGCACCGCGCCGATCAGTCACTGCGCCGATCTCACAGGCGAGCGACACATCAAAAATATTGGCAACATCCACCAACACAAAAACTGCCGTATTCGGCGTCGGAAAGAATTTTTGACTGTCCGCAAACTCGTACTTTGATGTCAGCACGCTTTCGGCGAGAGAAATTTTTGCCGAATTTTCGTCCGACAGGGTGGCAGTGTGAAAGTCCGGCAGATCGGATTTTATGCGGTTTACGGCACGCACTCCTGTCTCGCCGATACCCAAAATAAGGGAGTTAATTTTCATCATTTGTATCACCTCGTTTTCATATATTTAATTTTATCACAATATAAAAAAAATTTCAACTGAGAAAAATTATTATAATTTTTTTGGAAAATCATGTTGAATTAATTTATAAAGTAATGTATAATAAAATAAAAAAACTGCCCCACGCCTATGAAGAACTGCTTTAATTAATAAAATATTTGTTGGCATAACCGTTTCATTTTCCGTTCTTTTCCGGTTTTATAATATAAACTGTTTACTGTCAATCATAGAAAGTGTGATTATCATGAAAAAACACTATGCATACATTCTGCACTGCGCAGACGACACATATTACTGCGGATACACAACCGATATAACCGCACGCGAAAGAGCACACAACAGCGGCAAGGGTGCAAAATACACCCGTACACGCCGCCCTGTGAAGATGGAATACAGCGAAGAATTTGATACAAAATCCGAGGCAATGCACAGAGAGTGCGAACTGAAAAAACTCAGTCATGCGAAAAAAAAAGAACTTTGTGTAATTATTAAAAATGATTAAATTTTAACAAAGATTAAAGAATGTGTATGTGTTATTCATTCTCCAGAAAATATGTTGCCTCCATGTCCGCCGTGGACAGGGCAAAGGCAAGCGGATACATCTCGAACGCCCTGCCGACATTATTCTTTTCCTCATTGCCGGAGAAACCCATATGATAACGGATGGCAAATGCCTCCTCACGCGACAGGCGCATATATCCGTTAATTATGTAAACCGATTTTTCTCCGTGACCGTAAGGCATGGCATCCTCAAAATTATAGGTCGGCACCTGTTTCCATACGCCGTTCTCCTTGACATTGCGCACACCCGGTTTATAACATCCGATTTTGCACACATCGTGCAAGAGCGACACTGTGGCAAGCGTGTCGTCCGAGCAGGAAATTCCGTAATTTTCTTTCACCCTTTGGCGCGACATATAGTCGCTCATGCAGTAGTACACATTGAGGCTGTGCTGTGCCAGTCCTCCCTCATATGCGCTGTGATAGCGTGCACTCGCCGGCGCAGTGAAAAAATCACTGCGGCACAGGTAGTCGAGCATCTTGTCACTTCCATCACGAGTGATATTGTTATTAAAAATCTCTATAAATTCTTCTTTTACAGACATATTATTTTTCCTCTTTCACAGGTTCAAAATTAACATTGTCACTGTTTCGGAACATCTCACTCTTGGTCGATTTATCCGTCGAGTGAGAAGGCAAAGACTCATCACGCACAAAAATATTATTTTTTATTTCAATACCGTCACATTCGTTAAGTGAAAAAATACGATTTTCATGCATACGGAAGGTATTGCCCTCCACGGTGATATTTTTGTGATATTTTTCCCCGTGCTTTATCATGTGCGGATCTGCGGTTATTACTCTGCTGCCGGCATAGGCGCAATTGTCAAAATTATTGTTGCGGATGACAATGCCGTCACACGGACCGCTCTCAAACCAATCGTTGGAGTCACCGTTCATGCAAATTCCCTGATACATATCGTAGAATGTGCAGTTTTCCACAAGTGCGCCTTTGCAGGTGGTAAGCAATATTCCTCGCGGTCTGTTGTATCCGCAGCGGCATTTTTCTATGTGTGCGTAAGGCATCCGCGTGTGGTTTTCTATCACATGATTTTCACGCAGATTTTCCGGCAAACTTTCGTTCGTTTCGAGAATGATATTTTTCGCCGACATAAACTGTGCCGATTTCACCGTGGCATATGCATAAGGTGCCATGGTTTCGTTATCCACAAATCTTATCTCATCACCCGTTCTGAAAATATTCACGCCGTACTGCTGAAAATGCCCGAAACTCAGCAACACACGGGTATCGGAAATTTTTTTGACAACCGGCATATATATGCCGTGTATGTTGCACGCATCGTCCATCATGCTCTCAAAACGGCAGTCTTTCATGTGTATTGTGCCGCTGCAGTTCACAAAATGAGTTGCGTCCGCATCTACAGATAGGTTTCTGCCCTCGGAAGGCACTGCCGTCACACCGATGAGATTTATATTCTCGGTCAGCTGGCAAATGACACCCATGGAGAGTGTGTGATTGAGCATTACATTTTCAACCGTCACATTGCGGCTCTCCGTGACAAAAATTCCGGGATAATGCCTGCCGTTGTGCGTGCAGAGCCATGTATTGCCGATTTTGTGTCTGTACCCGATGTTACCCTCAAGTCTAATTCTGTTGACGGCAGGTTTTGACGCGGTGAGATATCTGAACATCCGCGACAAAAACGAAGTATCGGGAGTCGCCGACACCGATGCAAAATATGTGGGTGCATATGCATCCGGACCTTTGTATGAACTGTCAAACTCAAGCGTGAGCACATGATCGGTCACATTCTCCCAGTTCTCACCGTAAAAACGGAAGTTGTGATCGAGAATATCGCAATGAAAAAGATTTTCGTCATATTCCATCTCTACAAAATCATCGCCGCTGTCAATTATTTTTCCCTCAAAATACATCGGTTCGGCATAATCCACCGTGAAATTTTTGAGAATTATTCCGTCACATTTGTCCACCACAAACGGAGACATCTTGCCGTGAAAAATCATGCGGCAGCCGTCACCGTCCACAGTAAGATTTTTTCTGCCGATGAGCGGAAATTCTATCGGTTTAAGGTTGTAATCGTTGTTTGAAACATAGTATTCCTTTGTGAATGCCGAATCGGGGCAAAAGTGAAGTTCGCCGCCGCCAAGATGAAGTGTGTCACCGTCCTCACAAGAGCAAAGAGCTTCAAATACAGCGAGAGTCATGTCGTCCGGTGTGGATAAGTGTTTGAAATTTTCAAGATAAATGTTCATAAAGTTACCTCATTTGATCTATTGGTTTTCTTCCGCACTTTCTTCATTTTCTTCTTTTTCTTCTTCCTTAGCGGTTTTCTCTATAGATTTAATCTTTACTCCCTCGTCAAGTTTCATCACTCTCACACCCTGAGTCACTCTGCCGAACTCACTTATCTCGGCAACATCTGTTCTTATAACAACACCCTCGGTGGTGATAATCATGACATCATTATCGTTTGTGACAATACTCATGCCGGCAATAAGTCCCGTCTTATCTGTAATTTTATATCCTGTGACACCCTTGCCGCCGCGGAACTGAATCTTATATTCCGACACAGGAGTCTTTTTGCCGAATCCGTTCTCGGTTATGGTGAGCAAAACGGCCTCGTCATCGCAAACGCTTGCGCCTATTACATAGTCTTCATCTTTCATTCTGATGCCGGTAACGCCTGTTGCGCCTCTGCCCATTGGGCGTACATCTGTTTCGGCAAAGCGTATGCACATACCTTTCTTTGTGCCGATGATGATGGACTGCGAACCGTCCGTCAGATTAACGCTGATAAGCTCGTCGTCCTCCCGAAGTCCTATTGCGATAAGTCCTCCCTTTCGGTTGGACGCATAATCGTTAAGCGCGGTTTTCTTTACAAAACCTCTCTTTGTAACCATGGTCAGGTACTTGCCTTCCTCAAACTCCCGCATAGGTATCATAGCTGTGACATGCTCGTCTTTTTCAAGAGGAAGTATGTTCACTATTGCCGTGCCCTTTGCGGTCCGGCTCGATTCGGCAATTCTGTATGCTTTTATCTTATACATTCTGCCCATGTTGGTGAAGAACAGCAGATAGTCGTGCGATGACGCCACAATGAGATCCTCAACAAAATCTTCTTCCCTGGTGGAAAGACCCGAAACTCCTCTGCCGCCGCGATGCTGACTCTTGTAGGTATTCGCCGGTATTCTTTTGATATATCCGAAATGAGTCATGGTGATGACGCAGTCTTCTTCCTCTATGAGGTCCTCATAGTCCACATCGTCCACAGCCGCTTCTATGGCAGTGCGCCTGTCGTCGCCGTATTTTTCCGCAATTGCGGCAAGCTCGGTTTTTATCTGACCCAAAAGCTTTGTCTCGTCACTGAGCAGCTCACGGTAAAACTCCGCTTTTTCTTTAAGGTCGGCATACTCCGTCTCAATCTTTTCTCCGTTGAGTCGCTGCAGCTGAGCAAGCCTCATGTCAAGTACGCTCTGTGCCTGTATTTCAGAGAAACCGAAGCGCGCCATGAGTTTTTCCTTGGCATCGTCATATGAATTGCGGATTATGGATATAACCTCGTCTATATTGTCTATCGCAATGCGCAAGCCCTCCAGGATGTGCATTCTTGCAAGAGCCTTATCCAGATCGAACTGAGTGCGTCTGCGAACAATCTCCTCCTGAAAATCTATAAAGTGAGCAAGTATGTCTTTGAGTCCCATTACTTTCGGCTTGCCCTCAACTATGGCAAGCATATTTATGGAAAAGCTATCCTGCATCCTTGTGAATTTGAACAGATGATTGAGAACAATCTGCGGATTTGCATCACGCTTTAATTCAATTTTTATCTGCATACCGTTTCTGTCGGACGAGAGGTCTTTTATTGCGGATATACCCTCTATCCTCTTGTCTTTAACAAGTTCGGCAATAGATTCCACAAGCACTTTTTTGTTCACCTGATAAGGTATCTCGGTGACATTTATGTAATATCTGTCGTTTTTGTCCTCAACTATCTCTGCCTTTGCGCGCACTATAACTCTGCCGCGGCCTGTGTTATAGGCGCTGCGGATGCCGCTCTTGCCCATAATTATGCCGCTGGTCGGAAAATCAGGTCCTTTTATGTGATCCATGAGCTCCTCAACCGTTATGTACGGATTGTCTATCTGAGCTATGATGCCGTCTATGACCTCGCGCAGATTGTGCGGAGGTATGTTAGTTGCCATGCCGACGGCGATACCGGAACAACCGTTTACAAGCAGAGTCGGTATTCTGGTCGGCAACACAACCGGCTCAACCCTTTTTTCGTCAAAGTTGGGTATAAAGTCAACCGTGTTCTTGTCTATATCTGCAAGCAGTTCGTTGGATATCTTGCTCATCCTCGCCTCGGTGTATCGGTAAGCAGCCGGTGGATCTCCGTCCACAGAACCGAAGTTTCCGTGACCGTCTATAAGCGGATATCTCAGTGAAAAATTCTGTGCCATGCGGACGAGGGCATCATAAGCCGACGCGTCGCCGTGGGGGTGATACCTGCCGATAACATTACCTACCGTGGTTGCGGATTTGAAGAAAGGCTTGTCGGCAGTGAGGTGTTCCTCATACATAGAGTAGAGTATTCGCCTGTGGACGGGTTTAAGTCCGTCACGCACATCCGGCAGCGCACGGCTGATGATTACCGACATGGCATAATCTATAAAAGCCTCTTTCATCCTCTTTTCAATGTCAACATTTATAATTGTCTGATTTTCAAGATGTTTTTCAAAATCACTTCTGTTATTTTCCATTATCTTACCTCTCATCACACATCGAGATTAACTACATACTGTGCGTTTTCTTCGATGAATTGTTTTCTCGGTTCAACCTCGTCTCCCATGAGCACGGTGAAAATCTTATCCGCTGCGATTGCGTCTTCAAGCGTTACGCGCAGGAGAATCCTGTGCTCGGGGTTCATTGTGGTGTCCCAAAGCTCCGTCGGATCCATCTCACCGAGACCTTTGTACCGGCTTATTTCTACCTTGGCATTTTGGTCGCCGTTCTTTAATTCTTCACTTATCCGGTCCCTCTCCTCATCGGAATATGCCACATGAGATTTTTTTCCTCTGGACAGTTTATAGAGCGGCGGTTTTGCAAGATATACATGACCTGTCTCTATCAGTTCGCGCATAAAACGAAAGAAGAATGTTAAAAGCAGTGTCTGTATGTGAGCGCCGTCTACATCGGCATCCGCCATTATTATTATCTTGTCATATCTCAGTTTGCTTATGTCAAACTCTTCACCTATTCCGGCTCCGAGAGCTATGATTACCGGCAACAGTTTTTCATTGCCGTAAACCTTGTCCGCACGGGATTTTTCTACATTGAGCATCTTTCCCCAAAGCGGAAGAATAGCTTGATAATTGCTGTCTCTGCCGCCCTTTGCCGAACCTCCCGCAGAATCTCCCTCGACGATATATATTTCGGTTTTGGATGCATCTTTTTCATGACAGTCGGTGAGTTTGCCCGGCATGGAGTTATTCTCCAGCGGAGATTTTCTTCTCGTTGCCTCTCTTGCCTTTCTCGCCGCCTCGCGCGCCCTGGATGCCATGAGTGATTTTTCTATGATTATCTTTCCTATGGCAGGGTTTTCCTCAAAAAAATCCGCCAGTTTTTCGTTTATCATTCCCTCAACGAGATTTCTCATCTCGGAGTTGCCGAGTTTTGTTTTCGTCTGCCCCTCAAACTGAGGTTCTTCCAGTTTGACGGAAATAACTGCCGTCAGACCCTCCCTTGCGTCCTCGCCGGAGAGCTTTTCGTCATCTTTAAGAAATTTATATTTCTTTGCATAGTCGTTTATAACCTTTGTGAGTGCTGTTTTGAATCCGGTCTCATGCGTGCCTCCCTCTGTTGTGGAGATGTTGTTTGCAAAAGAGACTATTGTCTCGGTGTAGCTGTCGTTCCACTGCAGAGCAACTTCCGCCTCGCTTCCGTCGCGCTTTCCGCTTACATAGATTACATCATGCAGCACATTTTTATTTTGATTTATGTAAGTTACAAAATTCTTTATACCGCCCTCATAATGGAGTGTTTCTTCCTTGGGTTCGTCAAGTCTCTCGTCACGCAGATGAATCTTCACACCTCCGTTTAGAAACGCTTGTTCCCTGAGTCTGTGAAGGAGAACATTATAATCGTAGATGAGTTCCTCAAATATCTCATAATCCGGCTTGAAGTGAACTTTTGTACCACGCTTGTTTGTGTCTCCTGTCACTGTGAGATCACACATCTTTTTTCCGCGTGCGTATTTTTGATAATACGAATGCTCACCATCATAAACTTCTACTTCGAGACTTTCACTCAGGGCGTTTACTACGGACGCACCCACTCCGTGAAGACCTCCGGACACCTTATACCCGCCGCCGCCGAATTTTCCGCCGGCGTGCAGTACTGTGAAAACAACTTCAACAGCCGGTATGCCCATTTTGGGATGAATTCCGATAGGTATTCCTCTGCCGTCATCCTCAACGGTTATGGAGTTGTCTTTATTTATAGTGACCTTTATCAGATCACAGAATCCGGCAAGTGCCTCGTCTATACTGTTATCCACAATCTCATAGACAAGGTGGTGCAGACCTTTTGAGGTAGTGGATCCGATATACATACCCGGTCTTTTTCGCACTGCCTCAAGTCCCTCCAGAACCTGAATTTGATTTTCATCGTAATTACTCATTTTATCATCCCTTCTCAAGCACTTGGCTGTGTTGATTAAATTTTTTTCATTCTTTTCATCAGCGTTGCCGATGATATGGGTGAAATATATACTTTTCTTACACCCTGCGGATCAACCGTTATTACATACGATTTCGGCAGATCCGCATCACTTATGTTAATTACTTCTTTTCTTTTTTCCGCCCGGGAAAGATATTCCTTTGTTATCTTAGAGACGGATGTTGTCTCAAGATCCATCACGGCGGTTATGTTTTTTTCATTGACGGATATGTCTCCGCCGAGATGTAGAAACATCGAAGCATCTCCTTTTTATTCTACTATCTTTCCGCACTCCACATGGAAATATCCTGTATTGCTGTCTCTTATTATCTCTTTTTCCGTGGAAGTGATAAATATCTGCCTGTCCTTTATATTGTTGAGAAAAAAATCTCTCCTGTCGGCATCCAACTCACTTAATATATCGTCAAGCAACAGTATCGGCTCTCTGCCGACAGACTCGCGTATAATGTCACATTCTGCAAGTTTCATCTTTAATATGCAGGTGCGTATCTGTCCCTGGGAACCGAATTTTTTTAGATCCCTTCCTCCAAACATTATCTCTATGTCATCCCTGTGCGGTCCGGTAAGAGTTATACCTTTTTCAATCTCACGGTCAATATTTGCTTCAAGCTGAGATATGAAATTTTCTCTGTCAGAAAAATCACCTCTTATGCTTGGACGGTAATCAAACAATATGCGTTCATCTTCTCCGCCGCAATCGAATTTTGATGTGTGCTCCGTGAGCATTTCTGTCAGGCGCACACGGTATGAGCATATGAGTGTGCCGTACTCGGCAAGCTTTTCATTCCACACAGGCAGTGTGGCGAGCATATTTTTTTTTCTGCTCTTAAGTATGTTGTTGCGCTGAAAAAGTACCTTGCAATACATGAGAAGTGTGCGAAAATAAACCGGTTTTATCTGACTTAACAGTACATCGGCAAACTGCCGCCGCACTCCCGGACCGTCTTTCACCACACCGAGCATATCCGGCGTGAAAATGACCGTATTTATCATGCCGACAAGCTCGCTCAGCTTTTCTATCGGCACGGAATTTATTTTTATGTTTTTCTTTTCTCCGATATAAATCTCCGCATTACTGTCGCGCACATCGTCATTAAAATCTATTGAAAACCGCGAATATTTTTCACCGAATTTTATTACATCGGCATCTCTCGGAGTTCTGTATGATTTTCCGCGGCAAAAGAAATATAAAGCCTCCACAATGTTTGTTTTTCCCTGACCGTTGAGACCGTATATAACATTTGCTTTTTCGGAAAACTCAATCTCCTGTTTTTCATAGTTTCTGAAATTTTCAAGATATACTTTGTTTATGAACATACTCTCAATTCCGCAATCTGTCCCTCATACTCTACTTTTATCTCATATCCGGGATATATTTTTCTTCCGCGGCGTATTTCTTTTTCGCCGTTTACGGTTACACAACCCTCTGATATCAGAATTTTCGCGTCTGTACCGTCTCCGGCAATACCGGAAAACTTAAGCAGACTGTCAAGTTTGATAAAAGGGGTATTTATTTTAAGTTCTTCCATCTTTTTATCCTTTCCTTTACAGCCTTCTCGGCAGAACCATGTATAAGAACGAATCACCTTCCACCGGTTTTATAACGCACGGACTTATCTCCGTATTGAATTCGAACACAGCTTTTTCGTGCTCGATGCTCTTTAGTGCATCAAGCAAAAGCCGCGAATCTATTCCTATTCTGAGGTTATTTCCCTGTTTGTCTATATTTATACTCTCGTCAAAATTTCCTTTGTTTGATATACATTCCACATTTATAATATTATCCTTTATGTTAAGAATGATAGGAATTTTGGGATCATCATAATTAATGATTATTGCCGCCCTTTCAATCATATCGGTGAATTTTTTTATATCTATTGTTGCCTTTATGGTGCAATTTGTAGGAATGGCTTTTTTATAATCAAAAAATTCTCCCTCAAGAAGGCGTGCGATGACGGTAAATGAATCAAAAGCAAACATTACGCTGTTGTTTTTTATATTTATCTCAACTATGGTTTCGTCATCTTTGAGAATTTTCATCATCTCATTGAGCACTCTGCCGGGCACCACGAATGACATATCTTCAAAACCTGTCTCAGGAATAATCTGATTGCGCAATGCAAGGCGGCTGCCGTCTATTGATATGACTTTCATATTACTCTTTTTTATTTCAAATTTTGATCCGGTGAGTACAGGTCTGCTTTCACTTGTGGATATTGCAAAAATAGTGTTTTTTATTATTTCCTTGAGGTCACGCGAATATATCTTTATACTGTCGCCTTTCTCTACTTTTTTTATTTCGGGATAACCTTCCGATGAAAGATAAAGAATATTAAATTTTGTGTTGGCACATGATATTTTTATTTCGTTGTTATCCGCAGTGACAAATTCAACATCTCCGTCGGGAAGTTTGCGAACTATTTCACCCAATATTCTTGCGTCTATTATAATACTTCCTTTTTCTCTTATGTCCGCATCAAACACGCTTTCCACGGAAAGATCAAGATCACTTCCGGTTAGTCTGATATTTTCTTCGGCGTCTATTTTTATTCCTTTTAAGATATCAAGTGCCGCTGTGTTGCTCACGGCTTTTGAAACTATACCTATCGAATTGAGAAGTATATTTTTGTTGCATGTAAATTTCATTTTTTTATCTCCTTTACTCAAAGGGTAAATTTTTTTCAAACGCTTATTATATATAAATAATCATATAATAAAAATTTATAGTAGTATAAGTAGGTATGTCGGCAGTGTGGAAAACTCATCTCAAGTCATGCCGTTACTGCATTTTTATCGTTCATACCCTTGTTGATAAAATCAGATGTTATCAATATCGCTGTGGATATCTTATTTTATGATTTTTCTTTCAAAAATCGAATCGTGTAAATATCGGTCGATTTTGTTGATGATGTTGATATATTAATTAACATCATGTTGATAACTCTATGTAATGAGTGTAATTTCGGATATATTTTTGTTCATATTCATTTTATAATGCACAGAATGTGCAATTCATGTGCCTTCAGGCACAATTCATGAAATTTTTTAATTTCAATTCATGCCGTCAGTCAATTCATTATTATTTATGAATTGACAACTTTGTTGTCATGAATCAGCTTCGCTATGAATTCTCGCTTCGCTCCATGAATTGAATTTGCACGCAAATTCATTAGTTCTTTATATCTTTAATTATATCATCAACCGTAGCCTTGACCGACATCTCACTGTCCATATCTGATTTTATTTTGTTTATTGCATGAATAACAGTTGAATGGTCCTTTCCGCCGAAGCAATCGCCTATGTCTTTCAGCTTTTTGTCCATCAGTTCGTTCATTATATACATGGCAATCTGCCTTGGATACGCGATATTTTTTGCTTTTGATGTGGATTTAAGGGCGTTTTCACTGAGATTAAAATGATTTTCCACCGTTGTTATTATCATTTCTTCGGTTATTTTTTTATTTAATCCGCTGTTGAAATCCCTCAGTGCCTCTTTTGCAAGATCGGGTGTTATCTGCTTTTTCATAAGTCTGTGCAGAGAGACTATTTTTTTCATCGCTCCCTCAAGTTCACGGTTGTTTGTTGTTATAACTCCGGCTACATAGCGATATATACTCTCGTCCATTTCGGTGTTAAGCTGCTCGGCTTTCTTTTTCAGTATGGCAACACGCGTTTCAAAATCGGGCGATTCTATCTTGCACATAACCCCTGATTCAAACCTTGTTATCAGCCTGTCCTCCACTCCGTGAAGTTCCTTTGGCGGACGGTCTCCGGATATGATTATTATCTTGTTGTTCTGATAAAGGTCGTTGAAAGTGTGATGAATTTCCTTTTGAACACCGGGCATATTTGATATAAACTGAATGTCGTCTATCATCAGAATATCCACTTTTCTGTATTTGTCGCGAAATTTCTGATTATTGTTCTCTTTTATTGAGTTGATAAGCTCGTTTGTAAATTGTTCACTCGTTACATAGAGAACATTTTTTTTGCTGTCTGTGTCATCTATTACTTTGTGACCTGCGGCATGCATAAGATGAGTCTTTCCGAGTCCGGCATTTCCGTATATAAAAAGAGGGTTGTATTCACAGTATGTACCTTCTATGCACGCCTTTGCCGCCGCACGGATGTTGGCATGAGCCACCTCGTTTGAATCACCTATGATGAAGTTTTCGAAGGTGTAGAAAGGATTGAGTCCGAAACTGCGCTTAGGGCCGTTTTCCTCCGGCTTTTCATCCTTTTCTTTTACTCTTATTATCACTTCATAATCTCTGTCTGTGAGGTAGAGCAGAGAATTCTTTATCAGTTCGGAATATCTCTCCTGAATCATTGTTTTGTTATATTCATAGGGTACCTGCAAAAGTATGCTGTTATCATCCATTTCCACAGGGATGATTGTCTCTATCCATGTGGAAAAGCTCACCGGAAGTATATCAGGCTTTATCAGTTCAAGAACCCTTGACCATATTGTCGTTATATTTTCCATAGTTTTCTCCGATATCTTTATGTAATTAAAAGTTATTAACATTTTTATCAACAATGTTGATAACTTGATGTTTATTTGGTTGAAACGATACTGATTGAATTAATTTTATCAACATATTAATAATAATCAGAAAATCACCAATATTATTATAACAAAAAAATCAGCGATTTGCAACGCTTTTTTTGAAAAAATAGAAAAATACCTAAAAATTATTTTATACTGTGAAAAGTATGATTTTTTAATTAATAAAAAAATTATCGTCATTTAATATTATATTTCAAAAATAATATTAAGCAATCGTCATGATTTTATTGTAAATAAGACGATTTTTGAAAATTTTTAATTAATTATGAATTTTTAATACGAATTTTTTTTGTTTCAAAACTACATTATATATGTTAATATATAATAAAGAAAAAATTATGTATGAATGTCATATATAATTAACTTTTATACTGATGAGGTGATTATATGGAAATACTGACGGCAATTAGAAAGAAAAATAACAATTTTGTACCGCGCAAATTAAATTCGGGGACAAGCTCGGTTGTACAGATACCGATTAAATCTATAAAATCGAATCCGAATCAACCGAGAAGATATTTTTCATCGGATAATCTAAAAGAACTTTCGGAATCTATACGAATTTACGGAGTAATACAGCCGATAACTGTAAGAAAAACAGGCAACGGTTTGTATGAACTTATATCCGGTGAGAGAAGAGTGAGAGCGTCTGTACTTGCCGGACTTATGCGTGTGCCGGCAATAGTTGTGGGCATTAGCAACATAGACAGTGCCCTTGTGGCACTTATAGAAAATGTGCAGCGCTGTGATTTATCTTTTCTTGAGGAAGCAAATGCTTATTACAAACTATTAAATGATTTTGGATATACACAGGAACAGCTTGCAATCAAACTTGGCAAAAATCAATCAACCATTGCAAACAAAGTAAGACTGCTCAAACTTCCGCGAGCTGTTCGTACCATTATAGATGAGCACGGTCTTACCGAGCGTCATGCTCGTGCTTTGCTGCGTCTGCCTGATGCCGACAGTCAGTTTCGGGCACTTGATATTATACTGGAAAAGACGCTTAATGTTAAGCAGACCGATGATTTGATAGAAAAAATGATTGGTGATGACGCAAACTGCAGAAAAAGTAAAAACCATATACCGCGCGTCAAAGATGTAAGAATATTTTCAAACACCATCAAAAAAGCTGTTGAGATAATGAACCGCAGCGGAAAAAATTGCGTAAGCAACGAACAGGAATATGACGACAGGTTTGAATATAACATAAAAATTTATAAATAATGTTCCATGTGGAACATTTCAAAAAGTATAAAGTGTGGTTTTTTGTTAATCCACACTTTATTCTTTTTATAGGGGATTGTAAAATTACGAGCTGAAAAATGTGGATAACTTTTTGCACTTTTTGAATCCCTCAGACGGCTACGCCGCCAGCTCCCTTTAGCAAGGGAGCCTTTCGCTCGGTCGACAGTTTGTGCTGATGGAGAAAGCCTCCCTTGCCTTAAAGGGGCGATGGTTGCCGGTGGCAACCGTTTATCGCCGACCGAACCGGAGGTGAGAACGGGACCGCCCGAATGATTATTATTTTAACATTAAAATAATAATCATTCGAAAAAGGCGGTGGTGGGATTCACAAAGTGGAGAAAGCTAAACTTGTTTATACTATTGAAATACGCTTGCAATGTGCATTTCGGTAATTTTACAAACGCTATTTATTCTTTTTATTAAATAATTTATATCATGTGGTAATTGTATTATATCATAAAATTTTATTTTTGTCTATATTTTTTATAAAAAAATGTTCCATGTGGAACAGTTATGTGTTATAATATATTAGTATTAATTTTAGATTTTCACAAAAGAGGTGAATTTAATGGGAAAGTGTATTGCTATAGCCAATCAGAAAGGAGGCGTAGGCAAGACAACAACCTCGGTCAATCTTAGTTCGTGCCTTGCTCAGCTCGGCAAAAAAGTTCTTCTTATAGATACTGACCCCCAGGGAAACGCAACAAGCGGTGTCGGTATAGAGCGAACGGAACTCGATAAATCAATATATGATGTTATAATAAATGAAGAAAAAATGGATGATGTTGTCGTAAAGACGGAGCACGGTAAACTGTACATTTGTCCGTCAAGCATAGATCTTGCCGGTGCGGAGATTGAGCTTGTATCTGCCGATAACAGAGAGACGCGTCTTAAAGACGCTGTATCTCAGATTAAAGATGACTATGATTTTGTCATCATAGATTGTCCGCCGTCACTCGGACTCATCACACTTAATTCGTTTGTATGTGCCGACAGCATAATAATACCGATCCAGTGTGAATACTATGCACTGGAAGGACTCAGCCAGTTGACCAATACTATACGCATGGTCAAACAACAGATGAATAAAAGTCTGGATATAGAGGGAATTGTTCTTACAATGTATGATACCCGCACAAATCTTTCGGTTCAGGTGGCTGATGAAGTTAAAAAATATTACGGTGCAAAACTGTATAGATCGGTGATACCGAGAAATGTGCGCTTGAGTGAGGCACCGAGTTACGGTCTGCCTATAAACGCCTATGACAGTGCATCAAAAGGCTGCGAGAGTTATCTCTCTCTTGCACGCGAAGTGATAAAGGCAAATAAAAAATAATTTGTGTGGCGGCTCGGGGTATATATTTTATTTTGGCTCGCTCAGACAGCAGTGCAGTAGCACTGAACTCGCTCGCTCAAAATAAAATATACACCCTCTCGCCCCGAACTAATCGCTTAAATATTTCATTGATCAGTCGATTGTAAAATTGAGAGCTAAAAATTGTGGATAACTTTTTGCGTTTTTTGAATTCCTCAGACGGCTACGCCGCCAGCTCCCTTTAGCAAGGGAGCCTTTCGCTCGGTCGACAGTTTGTGCTGATGGAGAAAGCCTCCCTTGCCTTAAAGGGAGGGGGACCGCCCGAATGATTATTATTTTAATGTTAAAATAATAATCATTCGAAAAAGGCGGTGGTGGGATTCACAAAGTGGAGAAAACTAAACCTGTTTATACAATTGAAATGTGCCTATAATGTGCATTTTAGTAATTTTACAAACGGCTAAAACATACATACGAAAGGAGAAACAAATGCCTAAAAAGACAGTAAAAACAGGTCTCGGCAGAGGTCTTGATTCTTTGTTCAAAACAGATATAGAGTCTGAATCGGCACCGATTGACGGCGAGGTTGTAAATGAACTCAAAATTATGGACATAGAACCAAACGGAGAACAACCGAGAAAATCATTCGATGACGAACAACTCAATCAGCTTGCCGAATCCATAAAAGAACACGGTGTTATAACACCAATATTGGTTCACCGCTCCGAAAACGGATTTTACAAAATAATCGCCGGTGAGCGCCGTTGGAGAGCGTCAAAACTCGCCGGTAAAAAAACTATTCCTTCCATTATAAAAGATTATGATGAAATGAAGGTTTGTGAAATTGCTCTGATAGAGAATCTTCAGCGACAGGATCTCAACCCGATAGAGGAGGCACTCGGCTACAGAAAACTTATGGACGACTACAGTCTTACCCAGGAAGAGATATCTCAAAAGATTTCGAAGAGCCGCAGCGGAATTGCAAATTCTCTCCGACTTCTTAATCTGGGTAAAAAATGTGCTTCGCTGCTTGCCGACGGCAAGATAAGCGTTGGACACGCAAAAGTTTTGCTTGGGGTGGACGATGAAAGTATCAGAGATAATTTTGCGCAGTTGGTTGTCGATAATAACATGAGTGTGAGGGAACTCGAAAAGCTTGTAAAAAAGCCAAAAGAAAAGAAAGAAAATAAGAAAAAAACAGATTTGAATTTTCAACTTGCCATCGAGGGAACAGAGAAAAAAATCTCGGATTTGTTTTCTACTAAAGTGAAAATCTCAAATAATAATGGAAAAGGAAAAATAACTATAGATTATTATTCCAACGACGATCTTGAAAGAATTGTAAAAATTATAGAATCTACAAACAAATAATGTAAAATTATATTCATTCTGCTGCATTAAAAATATATACATAATATAAATTTACATTTGAAATTAAAAATGTCTTAAAATCTATTTTTGAGTGTTTTAAGCATATATCTCCGAAAAAGAAAGGCGGAAAATAAAAAATGAAAAAGAATACGAAATTTTTACTAATTTATATTGCAATTTTGTTTTCGTTTGCATTGGTGCTTATTTTGTTTGCCGGACTGACACAAAATAACTATGCGAAACAGATTGCCGAGAATCAGGGAATAAAACAAAACCTGGTTGAGATAACAGAACAGTATCAGACCCTCACCGACAGCATGAAGGTAATAAACAATGAACTCGAAACAAGCAAAAAAGAGATTGCCGACAACGAGGTAAAAATTGCTGCACTTGAGGCGGAATCAAACACAACGGATTTGCTTATTAATGCACTTATACTTGACGAGAACGGAAAACATGACGAGGCCGAACAAAAAATTGCACAAATCGACAAACAACAGTTGACAGAACAGCAGTTGTATATTTATAATAAGATTATCAAATAAGGGAGATGCAAAACAGATGTTAGATATTAAATTGATAAGAAATCATCCGGAGATTGTCAAAGCTGCACTTGCACGCAGAAAAATGGATATTGATGTGGACAAGCTTCTGGAACTGGACGCACAAAAGAGAGAAATTCTTTACCAGGTGGAACAGATTAAAGCAAGGCAGAATGAGGAGAGCAAGAAAATCCCTGTGATGAAAAAGAACGGCGAGGATGTGACTCCGATATTTGCCGAGATGAAGGAACTTTCCGAAAAAATAAAAGCGGACGACGAAAAGGTAAAAGACCTTGATGTTAAGATAGATGAGATAATGTATTCTATCCCCAATATTCCCTGTGATGATGTACCGGACGGAGACACAGACGAGGATAATGTGGAAGTGCGCAGATTTATGGAGCCGACAAAGTTTGATTTTGAACCCAAGGCACATTGGGATCTCGGTGCGGAACTGGATATTCTCGATGTTCCGAGAGCTGCCAAGGTTACAGGCGCAAGATTTACTTATTACAAAGGCATGGGAGCGCGCCTGGAGAGAGCAATAATTAATTTTTATCTCGACACTCACACCACGGAGAGCGGATACAAGGAAATTTTTCCGCCCTATATGGTGCACAGGAGAAGTATGGTAGGTACGGGTCAGTTGCCTAAGTTTGAAGAAGATGCGTTCAAGGTTGCCGGAACTGAGTATTTTCTCATTCCCACAGCCGAAGTGCCGGTTACAAATATGTATCGTGACGAGATTCTTGACGGTGCAGATTTGCCGATAAAGCATGTGGCATATTCAGCTTGTTTCCGTGCCGAAGCAGGATCTGCGGGACGGGATACAAGGGGTCTTATCCGTCAGCATCAGTTCAACAAGGTTGAGCTTGTTAAATTTGCCGATCCGGAGACTTCTTATGAGGAACTCGAAAAACTCACAAGGGATGCCGAAAAAGTTTTGCAGCTTCTTAAGATTCCTTACAGAGTGGTAAAAATATGTGTCGGTGATCTTGGTTTCACTGCGGCAAAAAAATATGATATAGAAGTGTGGATGCCCAGCTACAACAGATTTGTGGAAATATCGTCATGTTCAAATTTTGAGGACTTCCAGGCAAGGAGAGCGAACATTAAGTTTAAGAGAAATCCCAAAGACAAAGCTCAGTTTGTGCACACACTAAACGGCAGCGGCGTTGCAATCGGCAGAACAGTTGCGGCAATTTTGGAAAACTACCAGAATGAGGACGGAACAATCACAATTCCGGATGTTCTTGTACCCTATATGGGCGGAAAAACTAAAATAGAAAAGTAAAATTCACTAAAAATCCGCGTAAAATTATGTGCTAATTTTCTCGGTTGTGCACATCTAACAAATATTTGTTTTTTGTTTGCACACAATTGAGTTTGAGAGGGAAAATAAACAAGTGTGCATAAAACAATATGAGAATTTTTTGTGCAAAAATAATAAGAAAAATTCGCAAAAATTCAAGTATTTTCGGGGCTTGACGGCTTTTGTGCAAAGTGCCCCGAATAAGCAATAATATTTTGTTAAAATAACCATTGTCATTTTGCGCTGATTTGTGTTATATTATTAGCATAAAGAAATATGCGATAGCGTAATTTTTCAGGAGGTATATAGAATTATGGCAAGTTTAAGTTTACAACATATTTACAAGAAGTATGCCGGCGGCGTTACAGCAGTTTCCGATTTCTGTCTTGATATAGACGATAAGGAATTCATCGTGCTTGTAGGTCCTTCCGGCTGCGGTAAATCTACCACTCTGAGAATGATTGCGGGTCTTGAAGAAATCTCCGAAGGTGAGCTGTACATAGGCGATCAGCTCGTTAACGATGTAGCTCCAAAGGACAGAGATATAGCCATGGTTTTCCAGAACTATGCTCTCTATCCGCACATGACCGTTTACGAGAACATGGCTTTCGGTCTTAAATTGAGAAAGACTCCTAAGGATGAAATCAAGAGAAGAGTTGTTGAGGCTGCGAAGATTCTCGACATAGAACATCTCCTTGACAGAAAGCCGAAGGCTCTCTCCGGCGGACAGAGACAGCGTGTTGCTCTTGGTCGTGCCATCGTGCGTGAGCCTAAGGTGTTCCTCATGGATGAGCCTCTCTCAAACCTCGACGCAAAACTCAGAGTACAGATGAGAACAGAGATCAGCAAACTCCACAAGAGACTGCAGACAACATTCATCTATGTAACACACGACCAGACCGAGGCTTTGACAATGGGTTCAAGAATCATTGTTATGAAAGATGGTTTTGTTCAGCAGATAGACACACCGGTTAACCTTTACAACAAACCTTGCAATATGTTTGTTGCCGGATTTATCGGCAGCCCGCAGATGAACTTTGTTACCTGCGATGTTAAAGAGGAAGACGGCACAATCTCTCTTGAGTTCGGTACAAACAAAATCAAACTTCCGGATGGTGTTGCAACAAAGGTTAGAGAAGCTAATTGCGTGAACAGAGAAGTGATCCTCGGTATCAGACCTGAGGATATGCACGACGAAGAGACATTCCTTGCTTCCAGCCCGGATTCAATTATCGATGCTCATGTTGAAGTTACCGAGATGCTCGGTGCGGAGACTTATCTCTACATGAAAGTTCATGAAAATAACTTCACTGCTCGTGTAAATCCGAGAAGTGCGGTTAAAGCAGGCGATGACATCAAGATTGGTATTGATATCAACAAGATTCATCTGTTTGATAAGGAAACAGAGGTAGCACTCCTCAATTAAGGACGGTAATTTTGGCACATTACGAGTAAATCTCACCGCTCGGCGTATCTGTATGCGCCTTCGGGATTCAATTTACTCATACTGCACTCAAAATTCCGCGCCCTTAACGCTCGGGACTCAGATTGCACATTCTGTATCTGATTTTATTGAGCCTTGTGCTTAAAAAACAAAATTCATTAAAGGACACCGAATTTCTCGGTGTCCTTTTTACAAAAAAATTATTGACAAATCGTAATTAATGATGTATACTGAAAATACAAAAAGGCAAGACCTCAAACGGTTATGTCAAATAAGCGTTATAAAAATAACACGGCTTTGACGGGGCGTGTTATTTTTTATGGAGATTACCAAAAGTAATAAAAGAATCATAAATGATATTATGTATTCACAATCCATATATGTCACACCTCCAATCTCGACCATTAGTTGAGTAGTGGTTGCGACATAGCGGTTCGCACCGAACCGAAACAAGTTACGGGGTGCTATCGCATGGGCGCCGTGACCCAAATCAAAGATTTGGACAGCGCTCCAAACCGCCCGGCTTTTACGCTGTTTTCAGTCTTGCCATGTCGAAAAACATCGACAAGTCTATTATATACCAAAATAACAAATAAATCAATATAATTTATTAACCTTCCGCGCATAAAATGGCGGTTTTTTTTGTGCATAATTAATATTGATTAATCGCACTTTTTGTGATATATTAATGACATGAACTTTGAAACTCTGCGACATCTGATATACAATGCAAGATGACGCAGTTTTTTAGTATCAAAATCACCCTGAAAGGAAGTGAGAAACATGAGAACTCTGGCAGAGGAACTGAAAGACCAACTGGAGTGTAAGGCGGTGTTCAGCTTTAATATACCCCACCTTGGCACAATAGACATTAACGAATCCATTGTTGTCACATGGATAATCATGGCGGCACTCACCGTTGTCGCAATACTCCTCACGCGCAACCTCAAAGTAAAAAACCCCGGCAAACGCCAGGTCGCACTGGAATTTGTCGTGACAAAACTTCAGAGCATGGCGGAAGATATGCTCGGCGAGGGTGCGGCACAGTATGCGCAGTATATCGTCACGGTGCTTATATATCTTGCCGTGGCAAACTTAATCGGTCTTTGCGGATTCAAACCGCCGACGAAGGATCTCAATGTTACCGCCGCTCTGGCGATAATGAGCATAATCCTCATAGAGGCGGCAGGCATAAGGGCAAAGGGAGTCAAACGCTGGGCAAAGAGTTTTGCCGAGCCGATAGCGATAGTCGCTCCGCTCAATGTGCTTGAGATTGTCATCCGTCCGCTGTCGCTGTGTATGCGACTTTTCGGAAATGTCCTCGGTGCGTTCGTAATTATGGAGATTATCAAGCATCTGTGCGGTCTCATTCTCCCGATACCGTTCAGTTTGTATTTCGATGTGTTCGACGGACTTATCCAGGCATATGTGTTTGTATTTCTCACATCGTTGTTTATAAGAGAGGCAACGGAATAAAAAAATCTTTGGAAAAGAGGTAATTTATCATGACATTAACAGCAATTGGTGCGGCAATAGCCGCTCTTGCAGGCATAGGCGCCGGCATTGGTATAGGCATAGCAACGGGAAAAGCGGCAGAGGCGGTTGCGAGACAGCCCGAGGCAGACGGCAAGATCACAAAGATTCTTCTTCTCGGCTGCGCACTTGCCGAGGCAACAGCTATTTACGGATTTGTTATTGCACTTCTGGTAATATTCATGCTGTAATTTTATAAATAGTGATATTCATAGGTTTGTGACAGTGTATATTTTATTTTGAAATTTGCGGAATTTATAAAAAATGCGTTGAAAGTATTCCGTCAAAGGATGTGTATGTGTTTTTTATTCTTAGACGACGAGTTCAGCGCAGGGCTCCCAAAAAGCGGTAGCGTAGCGTGCCTTTTTGGGAAAAAGGAGAAACAGCAATGCGAGCAAGCTGTAAATCTTCTGATTTGCAGTGCACGATGCGCTGCTTGTTTCGACGCAGGCGGCAAGAATAAAAAACACATACACAGACAGCACAAGTTTTTTATGCGTGCAAAAATAAAATATACATTATACCATTTATAATCACTATCAAAATCTATCGAAAGGAAGTGCAGATATATGTTAAGCTTAAACTGGGGCTTGCTGTTTGCGGCAATCAACCTGCTCATTCTGTATGCACTGATGAGAAAATTTCTGTTTAAGCCTGTCAACAACATCATTGCAAAAAGACAGGAAGAAATAGAAAAACAACTCTCAGACGCAGATGAAACGCAGAAAAACGCGCAAAAGCTCTATGACGAATATAACGAACGATTGGCAAAATCAAAAAAAGACGGCGAAGCCGTTATATCCGATGCCAGAGCGAAGGCGAAAGCGGAGTATGACCGTATTGTGACATCTGCAGAGAAAAACGCACAGAATATAACCGAGCGAGCGCAAAAGGACGCTCAGGCAGAAAAAGAAAGAGCAATGCAGGAGATGCAGAGCCACATAACCGAACTTGCAGCTCAGGCTGCGGCAAAAATCGTAGGTGTGCAAGAGGCAAAGGCAGACGATGGCAGGCTCTATGATGAATTTTTGAATAAAGCGGGTGACGACAGTGAATCAGAGAATTGAAAAATATGTGCAGGAACTGCATGAATTCGGAGTATCCCATGAGGCTGTCGAACAGTCGGAGAGAATTTTTGAGGCAGTGCCCGAGATAAAAGACGAGCTGTGCAACCCCACTGTGGATATAAGCAGAAAACATACCATAGCAGATACGGTTTTTCCGTCTGAAGTGAGGGATTTTCTCAAACTGATATGCGATGATGACGATGCAGATCTGATATCGAGCGTTTTTGCTCAGTATCGCATAAAGAAACCCGTGTCAGCCGGAAAGATGCGCGCGGTTGTGAAATATGTCACCGCTCCGAATGATGCACAGAGGAACGGAATATTAAGATTTCTTTCCAAAAAATATAATGCCGAAATAGACCTTGTTATGATAGAAGACAAGAGTCTTATTTCCGGATTTATAATCTCCGTCGGCAATGATGAATACGACTGGAGCAGTGCCGGCAGACTCAAGCAATATAAGGAGCAGATAGAAAATCTGCACCCGGGCAAAGGCGAGAGCATAGACGGAATTATATCTTTGCTCAAAAGCAAGACGGAAGATTTTGAACTTGAGGCAAAAATAAGAGAAGTAGGCTTTGTAAAATGGGTCGGCGACGGTATTGTGCGTGTGGACGGCATGGATCATGTTATGTATGGTGAGATAGTGATCTTCGACGACGGCACAAAAGGCATGGTTCAGGAGATAAGACGAAATGAAATAGGCTGCATACTTTTTGGATCGGATGATAACATAGCCGAAGGAACAAGAGTTGTGCGCACCGGCAAAAACGCCGGTATACCGGTTGGTGATGGATTTCTCGGCAGAGCGGTCAATGCGCTCGGCGCACCGATAGACGGCGGCGGAGAGATAAAGGCGGAGAACTACCGCCCAATAGAAAATCCAGCACCCGGTATTGCCGAGAGAAAATCCGTGTCCGTGCCTATGGAAACAGGCATACTTTCCATTGACTCCATGTTTCCTATCGGCAGAGGTCAGAGAGAGCTTATCATCGGTGACAGGCAGACGGGCAAAACTTCTATTGCCGTTGACGCCATCCTCAACCAAAAAGGCAAGGATGTTGTGTGTATATATGTCGCAATCGGTCAAAAAACATCTACGGTTGCCAAGGTTATAAATACGCTGAAAAAACACGGCGCTATGGACTATTCTGTGGTGCTCAGTGCGTCGGCAAGCGAACCGGCGTCGTTGCAGTATATAGCGCCGTATTCCGGCACTTCACTTGCGGAATATTTCATGTACAAAGGCAGAGATGTGCTCATTGTGTATGATGACCTGTCAAAACACGCCGTGGCATACAGGGCGATATCGCTCTTGCTTGAGCGCTCCCCGGGGCGTGAGGCATATCCCGGCGATGTGTTCTACCTTCATTCGAGATTACTCGAGCGCTCGTGTAATCTGCGCGATGACCTCGGCGGATCGATAACAGCTCTGCCTATCATAGAAACCCAGGCGGGTGATGTGTCGGCATACATTCCGACGAATGTCATTTCCATTACCGACGGTCAGATTTTCCTTGAGAGCAGTCTGTTTTTCTCGGGCATGAGGCCTGCCGTCAATGTCGGTCTGTCGGTATCCCGTGTTGGCGGTGCCGCTCAGACAAAGGCTATGAAAAAAGCCGCCGGCAGTTTGCGTATAGATTTGGCACAGTACCGTGAAATGGAAATTTTCACACAGTTCAGCTCAGATCTGGACGATAACACAAAGCGCCAGCTTGCCTATGGCAAAGGACTAATGGAACTGCTCAAACAGCCGCTCTGTTCTCCCCTGCCGCGCTGGGAACAGGTGGTCACATTGTGTGCTGCAACTCACAAGGCATTTATGCCTGTGCCGATTTCGGACATGACGGATTTTCGCCGCGAACTGGCAGATGAGTTTGTTACGCATCACCATGATATAATAGACGAGATAGAAGCGACAAATTCACTTTCGGATTCGCTCTCGGAGCGCATAGTCAAGGCGGCGGAGAATTTTTGCAAAGAAAAATATCAGCAGCCTTCCGCTGACAAGGATTGAGGGTGATTGCATATGGCTAACGCACGCGAAATTCAGGCAAGAATAAAGAGCATCAAGCAGACTCAGCAGATAACGGGCGCCATGTATATGATATCATCATCAAAGCTGACTAAGGCAAAAGAGGCGCTTGCGGCATCGGAACCCTATTTTAACGCCCTCTCGGGCACAATAGGCAACATTCTTTGTCATGCTCCGGATGTGGAGAGTGTTTTCTTCCGCAATCCGTTTGCGGATAACGATAACAGAAAAAAAGTCGGCTGCCTGGTGATAACCTCGGATAAAGGACTCGCCGGAGCATATAATCTCAATGTTATCAAAAAAGCGGAAGAAGTCATGTCGCCCAATAAGGCTGATAACTACATCATGGCGGTCGGCGAGACGGGCAGACATTATTTTGCGTTAAAGAACATGAAAATGGCAAAAAACTTTGACTACACTCCTCAGAATGTGTCTATCCACGCGGCGCGCGACATAATGGACACCGTTGTGGATCTGTATCAGCGCAAACAGCTTGACGAGGTGTATATCGTTTACACAAAGATGCGCAACGCCATGCAATGCGAGGCTGTGGCAGAGTTGATTTTGCCGCTTGCAAAGCTCAAACTTGCGCAGATGGGCAAGGATATTTACCCGGGCGAGATGGAGTTTCACCCGAATGCAAATGCGGTGATAGATTCCATCGTGCCAAACTATATAGCCGGTTTTATCTACGGCGCACTGGTTGAATCGTTCTGCAGTGAGCAGAATGCGCGCATGACTGCCATGCAGTCGGCAAATAACAGCGCAAACGATATGCTGCACGATTTGTCGGTGCAGTATAACCGCAGCAGGCAGGCGGCAATAACCCAGGAGATAACCGAGGTTATCGGCGGCGCAAAGGCGAAGAAAAAATAAAACTTAAAGTGAAAAATGAATAAATAAAATTGATTGAAGAAAATCGCCGCAGCGATTTTCAACATCACTTATTCACTGTTCACTTTTCACTATTACTTAATAAAAGGAGGCGTGCATTATGAATAAAGGAAAAATCGTACAGGTCTCGGGACCTGTCGTGGATGTCGAGTTTGACGGCGGCACACTCCCGAAAATGCGTGAGGCACTCAAAGTTACTCTCGGCGACAGAGAATGTGTTATGGAAGTTGCCGAGCATATCGGCGGCGACACCGTGCGCTGCATCATGCTTGCAGCGACCGAGGGACTTAGCCGCGGCATGGAAGTCACCGCCACCGGCAGCGGCATAAAAGTGCCTGTCGGAAAGGCAACACTCGGCAGACTTTTTAATGTGCTCGGAGAGACCATAGACGGCGGCGAAAGTCTCGAAAACGAAGAAAAGTGGGAGATTCACCGCAATGCCCCCACCCTGGAGGAGCAAAGTCCGGCTGTAGAGATACTTGAGACGGGCATAAAAGTTATTGATCTGCTTGCACCTTATGCAAAGGGCGGCAAAGTTGGTCTTTTCGGCGGTGCCGGAGTCGGTAAGACGGTGCTTATTCAGGAGCTTATCAATAACATTGCGACAGAACATGGCGGATATTCCATATTCACCGGAGTAGGAGAGCGTTCACGAGAGGGTAACGACTTGTGGACAGAGATGAAAGAATCGGGAGTTATAGATAAAACCACACTTGTGTTCGGACAGATGAACGAGCCGCCCGGCTCGCGTATGCGTGTCGCGGAGACGGGACTTACTATGGCGGAGTATTTCAGAGATCATGACCACAGAGATGTGCTCTTGTTTATAGACAACATATTCCGTTTTGTCCAGGCGGGATCCGAAGTGTCGGCACTGCTGGGCAGAATGCCGTCCGCAGTTGGCTATCAGCCTACCCTTGCCACGGAGCTTGGCGCCCTTCAGGAGCGCATAGCGTCCACAAAGAACGGTTCTGTCACCAGTGTTCAGGCTGTTTATGTGCCTGCCGATGACCTGACCGATCCTGCCCCGGCGACTACATTCGCTCACCTTGACGCGACGACGGTGCTATCGCGTAAGATTGTTGAACAGGGCATCTACCCCGCTGTCGATCCGCTTGAATCCGGATCGCGTATTCTGGAGATAGATGTCGTTGGTGACCGTCACTATAAGGTGGCGCGCAAGGTCCAGGAGTATCTGCAGAAGTACAAGGAACTGCAAGACATCATAGCCATTCTCGGTATGGATGAATTGTCAGACAGTGATAAACAGACGGTTTACCGTGCGCGAAAGATTCAAAAATTCCTCTCGCAGCCGTTCCATGTAGCGGAAAATTTCACAGGAATTTCAGGAAAATATGTTCCGATCACAGAGACTGTGAAAGGCTTTGAGGCGATAATCGGCGGTGATGCGGATGATTATCCCGAGGCAGCTTTCTTCAATGTCGGCACGATAGACGATGTTGCTGAAAAGGCAAAAACTCTGTAATGGGGTGAACTTATGAACACTTTCAGACTGAAACTCATAGCCGGCAACAGAAAATTCTTTGACGGCAGATGCGTGTCACTCACTGTGCCGGCATATGACGGAGAGATGGGCATCCTGGCGAACCACTCCAACATGGCGTGCGCTCTTGCTGAGGGTACTGTCCGCCTTGAAAAAGAGGACGGCGAAAAGGTGGAGGCGGTTGTGACCGGCGGTTTTGTTGAGATGATCGACAACACGGTGGTTATGCTTGCCCATACCATAGAGCGCCCCGAGGAGATAGATGTGCGCCGTGCACGCGAGGCAAAGCAGAGGGCGGAGGAACAGCTGCGCCGCAAGCAGAGCAAGGCGGAATATTATCATTCGCGCGCTGCACTCGGCAGAGCGGTTGCAAGGCTGCGCGCAACAAAAAAATAATTGTTATGTAAACCGACGCGGATATGTTTTGAACATAAAACATATCCGCGATTTTTTTGCTTTTGGAGATATTGCGCAAAAGCGGCTGATTCATCTTTGCGTTAATTTGCTCGGGGCGATGGGGTCATCGCCCCTACCGGTTGAAGTGGCAGTTTGCAAATATTGAAATTTTATCTTGATTTTTATGGAAATATATCATATAATGTACTTGTCGATATTTTTCGACAGGGTAAGATCTCTTAACGGTGATATCACCGGCGGTTTGAGAGTGCCGCGCACAAACATTTTGACTTGCGCGCCGACACTCAAGTGGCGGCACATTCGGAAATCTTTTTCGGATTGCACATCACATTGCCTCGAATTTTATACGCCGGATATAGACATATATCCGAGTCTATGAAAGGAGAGGGTGCTTATGGTACATACAAAACATAAGCATTGCGATTATGCGCAAAAGATTGGCAGTAGCCATTCTCACAATTATTGCGACCATTATAGTCTGCACTATAAAGGCGCAGTAAACGCACAATAACCGCCCTGTCCCGGCGGTTATTGTGAAAAATCAAAAACGCTGAGGCTCAAACCGTTTGAGGTCTTGCCTTTTTGTATTTTTAGTATACATCATCATCGGCGATTTGTCAATGGTGATTTTTTTGTTTTTGGAGATATTGCGCAAAAGTGGTTGATTCATCTTTGTGTCAGGTTGCTCGGGTCGATGAGGTCATCGACCCCTACCGGCTTGATGCAGGTTCGGCGCGAGAGGGAAACATATTAAAGGCAAGGGTTGCGTAGATTTTGCGGTACGGTATCCTCAAAATTATTTTTGACCGAAAATAATAAAATGATTTTCTTTGCGGAACGACACATAGGTCGTTCCCTACCGACAGACGAAGAATTGCAACCGAGTGTTAATTTGCGGTTGTTGTCGATTTATCGCAATATTTCTCTCTGCTGCGTTTTTGTGGTTTTCGTAGGGAACGACCCATGTGTCGTTCCGCAGACAACCACAAAATCACATCAAACACATATTATACATTACTACAGGTCTTTCGCCTCTGAAACGCACTATCGGAAATAATCCGTAGGGGTGGGGTCCCTATTTGTGGAATTGCGGAATTGGCAAAACACGGGCAGAGCAGAGCCCTGCCCCTACGGCCGATTGGGAAAACCGCAAAAAATGAAAATAACGGAATTGACCGAATTTATGGTCATTCATAAATGGATATTATTTTGTGGGTGTGCGTAGGGGCGACCCTGTGTGGTCGCCCGAGCAAATTAAAAACTCGCACGAATTAACACTTATCCATATGGAACGACCTATGTGTCGTTCCGCCGGCAACCACAAAATCACATCAAACACATATTATACATTACCATAAGTTTTTCGCTTATGCACTGCGGATCGATGCCCACATCAACCCGAAAAAATATGACAAACATTTCTTGATTTTTGAGAAAAATTGTTGTATAATATGGTTGTCGATAATTTTCGACAAGGTAAGACTGAAAACAGTGTAAAAGCTGGGCGGTTATGCCACCTTCGCGAATATCCTTACTATTAGTCGGGATTGGAGGTGGTTGTTGCGATGAAATACATAACGAGAATTATTGTTTTGGTTATTGTGTTTTTGATGACACTTGCTGTAAAAGTAAGATAGCCCCCACCGTCCAAGTCAGGGCTATCTAGAAAATATCTCTGGTGGCGTAACCGTTTGAGGTCTTGCCTTTTTGTATTTTTAGTATACATCATCATCGGCGATTTGTCAATGGTGATTTTTTTGTTTTTGGAGATATTGCGCAAAAGTGGTTGATTCATCTTTGTGTCAGGTTGCTCGGGTCGATGAGGTCATCGACCCCTACCGGCTTGATGCAGGTTCGGCGCGAGAGGGAAACATATTAAAGGCAAGGGTTGCGTAGATTTTGCGGTACGGTATCCTCAAAATTATTTTTGACCGAAAATAATAAAATGATTTTCTTTGCGGAACGACACATAGGTCGTTCCCTACCGACAGACGAAGAATTGCAACCGAGTGTTAATTTGCGGTTGTTGTCGATTTATCGCAATATTTCTCTCTGCTGCGTTTTTGTGGTTTTCGTAGGGAACGACCCATGTGTCGTTCCGCAGACAACCACAAAATCACATCAAACACATATTATACATTACTACAGGTCTTTCGCCTCTGAAACGCACTATCGGAAATAATCCGTAGGGGTGGGGTCCCTATTTGTGGAATTGCGGAATTGGCAAAACACGGGCAGAGCAGAGCCCTGCCCCTACGGTCATTTGGGGGAATTGCCTAAAATCGGGCGCCCCTACGGTCATTTGGGGGAATTGCCTAAAATCGGGCAGATCAGAACCTTGCCCCTACGACCGATTGGGAAAACCGCCGCCTTATTCAATCAATATTATTTTTCAAAAAATAATATTGATTGGGCGGCACCTCCCTTTAGGGGCAAGGGGAGGCATTTCTCTCAAGGGGAGCCTTTTTGTTAAGTGTTTATTTGAGTGTAATGCATCGCCCTCAGGGATAAACCTTTTGCAGCGACAAACACAAAAAACGGTGCAGAATTTTTCTGCACCGTTTGAGATTTTATTCGGTTGTATTAGCCATTTGTGATAATTGACGCATCCTGAGTTGCAAAACTTGTCAATGTGATTTTGCGTTGTTTTGAACCAAAACCAAATGTACGATCCGTTTTAGTTGTAGGCTTAACAAGGCTGACAGGTTCTTTTACAGCAAGCTCAACAACCTCAGCCGAAGGCTTTGTATAATTTCTCATGATATCTTCCCTCCAATATTTATATGCTAAGTTTGTTAAGTTTTAATTAGCGGGTTTTTCCCACGAATTATTACCGGCGTATACATAAACTCCGTCATTTACCGTTTCATATGCAGGTTTAAGTGAGAGACCCTCCGGGAAAGAATATCCAGTTCTGTCATTAACTATCTGCACTGCATAGAAGCCATCCTCGTCGACAGTTGCCGGGAAATAACCTTTGTAGTCATCCATCTCAAATACCGCACCATTGCTCAAAGTAGCATATACACCAAAACTTTTTGCTGTTCCTGTTTTATGGCAAATCAAGCCAACTTGATCCGTGCCCTCTTCTGAAATGCTCATAACCGGTACAACAGCGGGGCTACTATTTTCCTTATCAACGGCACCACAAATAACAACGAGTTCCATGCCATCTTCGTCATAATTAACTACAATTTTTCCTTGGGGTACAGCATCTGCGTTTAACTCACCGTTCAAGTATACCTCTTTAACTGCATAACCTGTATCAGCTTCAAAAGAAACTGTAACACTACCACCGTTACCAACAGTCGCTGTTGTATTATCTGTAAGCACAGTTTCACCAATCTTAATAGTACAATTGTTTTTTGTTATTGCCAACGCACCATACTTAACTTCCGTTGATGCGTCTGCATTAAGTAAGCCTGCTGTGGTTTCATCGCTTGCGCCGTACTTAACTTTGGCAAGCACATTACCTGCTGTAGCAGTAACAGATGAAGGCAAGTTATAATTAAAAGTAATAGCGTTACTACCATCAGATGTCTTCTGACCTATATACAGAATATCACCAGACTTGCTAACACTTCCGTCAGAATTAGCACTTGCAAGGTATGTTACCATTGTATTCGCTGCAACACCGGTAATCGTCGAACTTACACTAACCGTGCTACCCGAGTATGTAGTAACCGTCGTTGCCGTTGCCGCCGCAAACGATGTCACAGTCGAGAACAATAATGCCGATGCAGTTGCAGCCGCCGCAACCGACTTTAATAAATTATTTTTCATTAGACATACATCTCCCTATTCTTAAATCTAATTGTTACCTAAATTCTAACAGACAGCGCAGAGTTTGTCAAGCATTTTTACGCTCTTTTTTTGATAATTTAATATTTTGTGTAAAACACATAATTGACGGGATAATCTATTGTATATTTTAACATATGACATTTTTCCCCCGTATTCTCCCCGAAGAATTCTTTCATATAATCGAGCCGTTTTTTATCGATATCACCCTGTCGCAAATCTCCAGTGCTGCCGTCTTGTGTGTGATGAATATGCAGGTTTTGCCGCTCATTTTTTTGATGTTCGCTATCAGTTCTTTCTCCGTCTCTGCGTCCAGGGCGGATGTCGCCTCGTCCAGCAGTATCACCGGGCGGTCGGTGCACAGCGCACGCGCCACTGCTATGCGCTGAATCTGACCTTCGGACAGTCCGGCGCCGCCCTCTCCGAGCATGGTGTCAAATCCGTCCGGCAGTGACGATATATAATCAAAAATACACGCTGCTTTTGCCGAGCTGATTATCATCTCGTCCGGCACATCTTCGGCAAAAAACGCAATGTTATCCCTCACCGTTCCCGACAAGATCATGTTTCCCTGGGGCACATATGCAAAGAGCGAGCGCAGCGAACCGTCAGATACAATGCGCCCTTCGGCACAGCGCACGCTGATTTCGCCGCTCTCCGGGTGCAAAATACCCATGACAAGCTGCATAAATGTGCTCTTGCCTATGCCGGATATTCCGGATATACCTATTATCTCACCCTTATTCACACTGAGCGAGGCGGAGTGCAAAATCTCCTCGCCGCCATACGCAAAACCGACATTTTCGGCGTCTATCCCCTCAAACCCGCTCACGGTGCGCACCGCCGGGTCATGCGTCGTATCTTCGAGAGCAATCAGCCGCTCAGCCGAGGCGAGCGTTGCATACCACCCCGGGATGAGCGACGAAAAATCGCCGAAAGGTTCCTGGAGCTGCCCCACAAGCTGCAGCACGGCAGTAAGCGTACCCACGGTCATTATGCCGATCGATATCTTGTAGGCACACCAGGCAAGAGCGAGATAGTAGCCGACGGTCATTATGAAAAAGAACATGAGATTGGACAAAATGCTTATTATGCCGCGGCGCACATTGAGACGGCGGTTTTCCGCCTGCATTCCGCCCAGGCGTGCGGCGCAGCTTGCCTCTCGCACAAAGGCTTTTACTGCAAGAACATTTTGAATCATCTCCTGCATATAGGATTTAATCTTTCCGTCACTTGCACGGCACTGTTTATGCAGCATTTTCATGCGTCTGCCGTAGAGCCTGGCGGCGACGGTGACGAGCGGAAATGCAACAACGCATATCAGTGCCAGGTAAGAATCCAGCGTAAACAGCGCCCACAGGCTGAAAATCAACTGTGATATCACGGTAAAAATCTTCGGCACTGTGCCGAGAACTCCCGATGTAATCACGGAAACATCGCTTGAGAGCATATTGACCGTCTCTCCCGAATGGACGGCGGACAGACTGAGATAGTCCGACTCGAGCACAGTGCGGAAAACGGAGCTTTGAATATTGTTTGAAAGGGTGCACAGCGAGCGAACCTCAACAAGGGTGTAGACAATGTGCGCCGCCATCTGCAGGGCAATGAGAACAAAGAGCAGCGCTACCGCCTGTGCCAGGCTGCCGTCCGCGCTGCCCACGGCTATGTCCATAACAGAGCGCGACACAAAGGCAAAGCGCACGGACAGATACGACATCGCCGCACCGATAGCGGCGAGTATAATTATTGCAGGGACTGATTTTTTTGCATTGCGAAAAATCCACTGCACCGTTTTTTCACGATTTTCACGCTTTTCACTCTTTTCACGCATTTTGTTGTTCCCCTTATCTTTTTGCATGAGAAAAAGCCCTCCTAACAATCAGCAGGACTGCCAGAATTATGTGCCGAGCCGGAAACACGGCGAGCCACAGGCGACTGTATGTGCGGTAGACGGGGTTATTTACGGATACATCCCTGTCCTTGCGCGTGAAGTCGGTCACCACGGCGATCACCTGAGATATGTTCACACCGGTTTCCTTTTCCGTCTCGTTGTCGCCGGCTATGGTGAGCACATCGCCGCGTCTGCCTATCACGCGGTGCAATATGTATGTGCCGTCGGTCCTGCGGTGCAGCACTATGTCATATTTGCGGACATTTGTTGGGGCGGTCACGGTCACTTGATCGCGGCGGTTTGAAAACAGCGGAAACATGCTGTTGCCCGTCACTGTGAACCGCACGGATGCACCGCTGCTCACTCTTTCGGCAATAAACGGTGCCAGGTCGGCTATGCTGAAGATTTGTTTTTTTATCACGCTCATCCTTCGAGCACCCGATTATCACGCAATATGCCGACAAATTCCTCGGCGTCCGCACGCGCGGTTGCCTCGTCTACATCAAACTCGGAGCACATTGCCGATACTATCGCGTCCAAATCGGTGTCGTTCTGCAACAGGTTCCATATGTATGCTCCCGTTTCATTTATTGTTATCATTGCGCCGAAGTCAACTATGTTGTCGCCCACCGGCACTACAACATAGCTGTCTGCCATGCTGCGCAGCACAAATTTTTCTGATGTTTTCATGGCTATCATTCTCCTTTTGATGATATTGTATAGCCGTTTGTAAAATCACCAAAATGCACATCTTAGGCGCATTTCAATTGCATAAACAAGTTTGGTTTTCTCCACTTTATGAATCCCACCACCGCCTTTTTCACATGATTATTATTTTTTTGCAAAAATAATAATCAGTGGGCGGTCCCGTTCTCACCTCCGGTTCGGTCGGCGATCGAATCCCTCCACCGCCTACGGCGGTCCCCCTCCCTTTGGCAAGGGAGGCAATTTGCCGCCGGCAACCATCGCCCCTTTAAGGCAAGGGAGGCTTTCTCCATCAGCACAAACTGTCGACCGAGCGAAAGGCGCCCTTGCTAAAGGGAGCTGTCACCGTAGGTGACTGAGGGATTCAAAAAATGCAAAAATCAATCCACAATTTTTAGTTCGTAATTTTACAATCAACTAATGATATTGTATCATAAGTTTAAGCGGTTTACAAGATTTTTCTTTTTGCAAATCGGTTTTTCACGCTTTTCACGCTTTTTCACGCTTTTTCACGCAACTTTTGAAAAAAGTTGTTGACAAGCGCGCTTTTGCGTGGTATTATATATAGGTAGCTGATTTCGATGTGTTCGATTTCGCTATTTTGCGATTCAACGCACGGAGAGGTGTCCGAGTGGTTTAAGGAGCTAGTCTTGAAAACTAGTGATGCGAAAGCACCCAGAGTTCGAATCTCTGCCTCTCCGCCACTTTAACACAGTTTAATATTTGTTTGAGTTCATCGGCAATTTCGGCTGTCGGTGATGCATACGGAGAAGTACTCAAGAGGCCGAAGAGGCGCCCCTGCTAAGGGTGTAGGTCGGGTAACCGGCGCGAGAGTTCAAATCTCTCCTTCTCCGCCATTACATAAATACACTTTTGGACAAGCAAGTGTATTTACGGAACAGTTGAGGATGTTGTTTGAGAAATCAAGCAATGTCCTCTTTCTCTTTTTGCAAAAGATTTTTGATAAAACGGTATTCAATTCTTATTTCCTGCGTTACATTTTCGCCGCTTCGGTCTTTTTCGTAAACGGTTATGCTTTCAACAAGTCCGAACACAGTTTCACGGTCAAGCTCCGTTATATTTTCATATCGACTAATCATATCAAGCCAATCGTTAATATTACTCTCGGTTTCGCTTATGTCGCAGAGTTTATTTTTGATAATTGGCAGTTTCTTTTCCAATTCTGCCTTTTCATCTGTGAAATTTTTCATAAGTCCAAGTGCAATATCTTCCGGCATTTTCCCCGTGCATTTATCTTCATATACGCATTTAATTCTATCGTTTAATTCAAGCAAGCGTGTTTCTATGTTTTTAATTTTTGTTTTTACACTACCCATTTCGCCACGATTGCTTTTCTTTAACGCCTTGTAAAGTTTATCTGCCAAATGTTCTCTTTCATTTACGGCAAGAGTTGCATAATTGCGTATATCATTTAGAATAAATGTGCTTATATGATCTTCGTCAATGTAATGTGATGAGCAAGCCTTGCTGCCGTTGTTATTATACTTACTGCAACGGTACACACCCTTTTCACGGTCTTTTAACTGCTTACGCATATATGCCAAAGGCATACCACAGTCCGCGCACTTTATAAGGCCTGAAAACAGACCTATCATATCGTTTTTTGTCCTCCTCACAACGGTATGGTGATGTCGGTTAAACCTTTTTTGAACTCTGTCCCATAATTCTTTTTCAACAAGAGCTTCGTGTGTATTTTCAACAACAATCCAATTTTCGGGTGAAACAGTCCGCATTTTCTTTGTTTTGAATGAAACAACCTGCCGCTTACCCTGCACCATATTTCCTATGTACGCCTGATTTTTTAATAGTTGTGTTATCGTCGCACTGCCCCAAACATTTTTCTGTTCGGATAATGGATTTGTCTTACCCTCTTTTTCATAATGATAAAATCTCGGTGTGCTTACACCTTCTTTGTTGAGTTTGTCCGCTATCATACGGGCACTGTCACCATTTGCAAAATCATTGAACAGCCTGCGTACAATAAATGCGGCTTCGTCATCAATTATAAGAATGTGCTTATCCTCCGGAGATTTCATATATCCGTACGGAGCTTGACTACCCATAAACTTTCCCTGCTCAGCGCTTTTCTTTTTTACTTGTCGTACCTTTTTTGAAACTTGTTTTGGATAAATTTCGTTTAGTACGTGATGAAAAGCTGCTATGTCATTATCGTCTTTTATTGTGTCTATTCCGTCATTAACCGCAATAAACCTAATATCGTGTTCAATAAAGTATTCTTCGGTATAATATCCGGCTTCAACATAATTTCGTCCGAGTCTGGAAAGGTCCTTTGTAACAATGCAATTTATTCTGCCTATTTCGGCATCGTGAATCATTCTTTTGAAATCCGGTCTGTTAAAATTTGTGCCGGTATATCCGTCATCAATATAACAATCCTCTAATTTCCACCCCTTTTCATTTACATAGTCCATAAGAACTTGTCTTTGATTGGCAATGCTCATACTTTCTAAGCTGCCGTTATGGTCATCTCTTGAAAGACGACAGTAAATACCCACATTATAATCATCATCGTGCATTAGCATAAATTATTACCTCCTACAAAATGCAGGACAATGATATAATAGAATAATTGTATGGGTATATTATAACGCGCTTTATTTGTTTTGTCTATGCCTGTGTAAGAGATTCAGCGCTTTGCACTGATGATTTTTTGCGTAATATGTCAAATACCAAATTACCTATTTTTTCTTTACCTGCAAAATGACTGTTCACAACATAAGTTGTATTTCCGGCTTTGTATGTAGAATTAAGAGTATTCATATCTGCCGGTTTGCTTTCGATATGCTCTAAATTACTCATATTTATTTACCTTTCATTTTCAGTTTATTTAACGACAGTCTGACAGCCGGTGGCACGGCTCACGGGACTTGCACCCTCCGCATAGTTCTTATGCAACCGCCCAATGCAGTGACGCGTTCAAGACGGGAGTATCATTATTTCATCATAGCATCATTGCTGTGCAGAATTGCCTTTTATTCTGCATTTACGGTAAAAATGTTTCTCGCTCTGTCATTTTAATAGGGCTCCCGAAAAGCCGATAGGCTTTTTGGGAAAAAGGAGGGGCAGCGGAAAAAGTGAATTTTTGCATTTATGCGAAAATGAATATTTTATAGCTTGCCCCGACGTCGTGGCGCATTTACTGTATAAGCTCTGCTATGACTGAATGTTGAAAGACTGTCTATACTGCGCCTATGCGCTTTCTTTGTCAAAGAACATTTATTTTAAGCTATTATCAGCCTATCAAAACATACCCGATTTTGAATATGTTT
>CAKSFP010000015.1 GCA_934454585.1 uncultured Clostridia bacterium | reverse complement strand
GTAGTCATGCCTTTAGCCGACATTGCAATGATTTTTTGCTCTATTGCAGATATGTCCTTTTTGCGTTTTTGCACTATTTGTGGTTCAAAATCTCCGTCGCGGTCTTGCGGAACATCAATTGGTATTTTGCCGTATGAACTGCGTAATTTCTTGTGCTTTACGCCGTTTCGGTAATCAGGATTGTCGCTGCGCTCATATTCATCATAATCAATTATGTATGCCGAGAAATTGATTGTCGCAAAAACATTTTACCAGGCAAAGAAAGCCAAAGATTGCCACGAACGCGGGACAGTCTTTGGCTGCATGGTCGTGTGTTCTATATTATTTTACTGTCAATACTACCTTGCCGACATTTTGACCTCTATAGAGTATATCGTGGGCTGCATCGGCCTCAGTTATAGGCATCGTTTTGTAAATGGTCGGTTTAACCACGCCGCTCTCTATCTTCGGGAAAACATCTCTAACCAAATCCGCAAGAATCTGTGCTTTAACCTTCGGGGTTCTTGAACGCAATGTACTGCCGATTATTCTTACATTTCTCACATAAATGTTTTTCAAATCGATTTCTGTTTTTTGTCCGGCAAGAGCCGCAATCATAATCCATCTTGCGCCATGTGTAAGATAATGAATACACTTACCCATTACCTCGCCGCCAAGACAGTCGATTGCAACATCAACACCATGACCGTTATCAAGTTCTTCCTTGAGCACCTGCGCGATATCTTCTTTTGTTGTTACCACAATCCGATCGGCATTCAAGTGACTTATTGAGTTTGCAATTTCATCAGTTAATACCGTAGTAATAACCCTCACTCCAAAAGCTTTTGCCATCGGGATTATTACGCTTGCAAGCCCCGAAGCACCGGCATTCATAAGCAAAGTGTTGCCTTCCTTTATTCCGCCCTCTATAAACAGATTTAGATATGCAGTCGCAAAAGCCTCGGGTATAGCGGCTGCTTCCTCCATTGTGCACCCCTTTGGAACAGGCATAAGCATATCGTACTTAACAGCGGCATATTCCGCATATCCCCCTCCACCCAAAAGCGCACATACTCTGTCGCCAAGCTTCCAATTTGACTTTGCCTTTGCCTCATCACCCATTTCGGTTATTACGCCGGCAATTTCAAGTCCCATCCACTCCGGGCATCCCTCCGGCGGCGGATAGTCACCCTCACGCTGCATCAAATCAGCTCGGTTAAGCGCAGCCGCATGAATTTCAACTAGCACCTCGTCATTTTTAAGTTGCGGATTGGGTACATCGTCCCATCTCAAACTTCTGTCATCATTTACAAGTATTGCTTTCATCTTTTTCACTCCCATAAGACTTATAATGTATCATTTATTTGCAAGAAAGTTATTTCACAAGAACAATTGCATCCGGTTATGAATAACTTGCTTACTTAAAACTAATCATGTCAAATTTCCAATCATCCCTTTTTCTAAATGGCGTTTTGAATTTTTTCCTCAACACACCTTTTTCTTCAAGATTAATATAACAAGCAATATCACAAGCTCTGTCGCATATTGAACACTGATATGCGTGCTGTGCCGGAGGATAAAAGTATATGTGATCGAGAATTTTCCTTGCTGTTTCTTCTGTCACCTTTGCTTCTCCTGCAATTATATCAAAATCCTCAAAAGCATCAGGAGGCATAAACGGATTTTTTGTTCCTTTTGCACCGTTGTAGTAAACCGTACATTGCCATGGGTCAACACCCCCATTATCAGCTATTGCATTACCGGGACAAGCCTTTTGACATTTACCGCACCTATCACAGAGATGCGGCTCATACATAGGTGTTTCATCAAATTCAGCATCCGTTAATACAAAACAACTCCTTATCATCAGACCAAAATCATCATTTAGCAAAGCATTGTCAAAACCTTTTTGACCAAGCCCGCATTTTACGCCTGCTTCCAAAAAATCCATTTGTATTTCCTGCATCTTGTCACGGTAGATTGAATTATAAGCAACTTCAGGATTTGTACTATCGTGTTCTGCCGTTATTTGTTGATGTTTGCGCTGAGGCAGTGCAATATTTCCGTCAGACTCAATTGCCATTCCCAACCAAATATCGATACATGGTACGCAAACCACAAAAAATCCGTGATGAGTTTCATCATTACCATCCTGTATCTCTTTGTCTGAATGTATATGAAAAACGAAACCTCTATTGCAGCCATTCCTACAAGTTGTCCGATGTAATTCATTATATATACCTTTTCTCCGTATTCTCCGGGGAAGTGTCGCTGTTCTCCATAACCATAACCGTTATGTCATCGGACACCGTTATGTGATGGCGCTCACCTTTCGGTATATTATAAACCGTGCGCTTTTCAATTTTTGCTTCTTCATCCTATGTGTGCAATGTTGCCTCACCGTCAAGTAAAATGAAAGCCTCGTCCGTTTCAAGATGTCTCTCAAGATACTCAACCATCGAAAATCTTTCGGCATATTTTATAAAACCAATTCTCCAAGTATTGAATTTCACATCACATGAAACCATTCACCATTAAAGTTCATCTTCTGTATCATCTGTCCAACCTCCATGCTTTTTTTGTACGCAGCGGTTCTTTGAATCGGCCTTCCATGCAACCGCCTTTTTTCTCCAAAACAGACACACAAGCCCTTATGCATCCGCCGCATTTAGCCATATTGTAACCTACCCAGCTTGGGAAATACTTTTGCAATGCGCTATATACTTTCAGTATTTCTTGCTCATTTGCAACATCCGTGACCCCCTCCATAAGATTAAGCGCACCGTCCTCATTTTTGTCCCAAACCTCTTTCGGCACAAATGGGTTATAATATCGCCCTGCGTGAGTGTAAAATGCATAACATCTCCACATATCGATATCTCCCCACTCAAGAATTTTGCCGTCAAGATTAACTCTAACGGTTTTGCCTGAATTTATCGCAGGGATACACGAACCCGGGCACTCACGCACACAAGCTCCGCAACGGCGACAAAGCGGTTTTCCCGAATACATTTCGTCATATTCAAGTTCTGCATCGGTAAATATAAATGCAACACGCTGCAAAGGGCCAAACTCCGGTGTCAGCAACATCTTACTCCATCCCATTTCACCGAGCCCACAGGCAACAGCGGCAATTCTGAATTGAAATTGCAAATCCGGCGCAACATTCCCGTCTCTTGTCGGACGAGTAAACTGTACACTTCGATGGTGCGGAGTAGAGGTTTTTTGCATTTCATTAACTTCTATCTGTTCTTCAGGCGAAAGCGTGTTTCCGGGACTACCATCCATATCGGAAACAACGCCCCTTGCGCCGGTATTACGGTAAACAAAAGCCTCATATCCCTCATCCTCGATTACTTTCCCCACCTGATACAAAACAGCAGGTGCAAAAATTTCGTTTATTCCGCCATAAGCCATTGACGGATACTGATAAAACTGTGTACCCTCCTCAATGCCTCGCTGAACACCTCTTGGTATTCTGAATACAAACCCTATACAGCTTTTGGCTTCGGGGAACAAAAATTGCGGATTCATTTCATCAGGAGCACCGTCAAAACGCGACATCGGTGCTATACCGCACTTATCTGCTCCTGCTGCAAGCGCTGCTTCCTTAATCATTTTACTCGTAAGCATTTTTTACCCAACCTTTCTTCCGTATTTACGGACATCTCGCCACACCCTGAGCCCATAAGCAAGCTCCACAGGTAGGAAAGCAATTAAACATACAATCTTTTCGGTTTTCTAACCTATCATCACAACCGTCACACAATGTACAATCGGGAAAATTAAATTCATGCACTTTTTCTCTAAAATCCGAATACTCATTGGATAGCCAAATATCATCAATGAATCTTTCCGATACATTTCCGAAACTGCAAGCCAAAACCATTCGTTTTTCTTCAAAAAGATATGTATATGAACTGTGCAAAAGCTGCATACAAGGACATATATCACCGTTAGATTTAACGAATGCCATACCTCCATCAATAAAAGGGCAAAAATTCAATTTGCATTTTTTTGCATTATTATGTAATCTATCTGTCTTTCCCACAGGTATTCCGCTGTCATACAAAGCATCTTCAGCTTTTGTGGGTTGTGATGGTATAGCATAACTCAAATTTATTTCATCGGCGTCGAACATATCGGCAAAGCTGTTTATTTTGCGAAGCTCATCCTGATTCTCTCTCATAACAACAAATGTAATTCCAAGCTTGCATTTCCCTTTGCAACTCGAGAAATACTTCAAGTTGTTATGTATCAAATCATATCGCGAACCTATCTGAATCCTCTCATAGCCTTCTTTGGAAAAACCGTCAATTGAAATCCAAAGCATATCAAGACCGCATTCGAGAAGCTTATCCGTACAAGCGCGGTCAAGCATTGTGCCGTTTGTAAGCAGATGCGGGCTGATGTTAAGAGCGGACACATCTTTAACCATATTGAATATATTTCGATGTGTAAGCGGCTCGCCCATTCCCGCAAACATAACCGTTTCAATATCTTTGCAACGCTGTATTGAGCATATGACATTTTCCCATATCTCATCTGTCATTAATTCTTGTTTTTCATTTATCCAGCCGTTTCTGAAACACATTTTACAGTTAAGGTTGCAGGCAGATGACGGTTCAACATACAGTTTTTTTAACATATCCATTAATATATCACTTTCGGAACTATCATTTTTTTGATATCTCGGTACCTTTCCATGTCATCACAACACTGTCATAATCTACCCAATCCCCCAAGCCGCATTTGTTATCTGTACGCCCTTTCATCCATCCGTCGTCAATAACAAGCAACTCTGCGCCGATTTCCTTTGCCTTCGGGATAATATCCAAAACTTTTTTATCATCAATGCCGAATTCATACGGGTACCATGTATTATAAATTATAGGTCTCACTCCATGTGCCTTATCCGTCATTTTTTCTTTCGGCAGTACATAATCAATTTGCAAATCATACAGCATTTCGCTCATATGTTCAAAACCACTGTCGGAAAATCCAATCAAAATTGTGGGTGTTTCAAACTTCTCATGTGATGCAAGCAGAATTTGTGCCGAAAAATCGCTTAATCCTGATACCACACTTAACTGTTTTGAATATTGAGTATGTTGCATTTCAACGGTTGTTTGAAAATCTCCGCTCCATTGAAGAATACCGAAATACACCTCGCCGAATGTTTCTGTCGCCATTCCGTTTTCATCAAGTGCAAAAAACTGAAATTGATGATTTGCCGCATCTGTCAAGCGATTTGTCTCAATTTGCACTCGGGCCTTTGTTACCTTAACTTGATTTTTTTGATATTCGGAGCCCCAGTCGCCGGAATAGTGCGTTAGTCTAAAATCTCTTCCTTGCGGCAACTGCAATGAAGCACTTTTCGCGGTAAGCAGTTGAATCGGCTTATCACCCAAATTACGAATCACGGCACTGCGACCTATTATCGGAAGATTGCCGTGCATAACTGACGGTCGTGAGCGCTTTAAGGCTCCAGCCTGCCAATGACAGGTTTATAATTTCAACACTATTATCAAAATAATCCTTAAGTCTGTATCCCCATCCCTGCCAGGGAAAATCCGAAAAAGTCGGATAATTATCAGTTTCTGTTGACGCTCCAAATAAGTATATTTTCATCTTCAACTCTCCCCTTTGCTCAAATAGATGATTATATGTTTCTCCCGTTTGCCTATTCTCCTATAATTTTCCGATAATCCGAAAGCCATTTTTTATATCTTTCAAAACTAAAGGGCGGCATACCGCAAAGATAATGATTATAGTAATCCTTTCCCACGACGCTCCATTTTATAACCAAAAACCGATGTTCAGAGTAATACATTCTTATCGAATCAATCTTTTCAGATGAATTCGGAGATACGGAAAATTCACCCTCGGCAAGAACCTCATTCGACTCAATATCAAAAACAGAATATTTTCCGTCCGTTTTCTCTAGGGTGTCATTTTCTGCATAAAGCGGATAGTTCCAATCTCTCAGTTCACCAATCATAAGAGCAAAAGGCTCTTGAGAATGCTTTATGTAGTAATACGCAAGTTTTTTGTTATAAAAGTAATCAACAACGGCATCTGACATCTGTGGCCATCCGTCGATTAAGTTCCACCACATAACTCCGCCGGTATACGGTTTTTTCATTCTGAAATTTTCGATAAAGAATTTCTTTGCCTCAGCCTGTGAGATTTGCGATGCCGTTGCAAAATCCTCGATGTTATCCGCTTTTATGCCAAACAACTGTGTTATCTGCTCATCCATAAGCCGAACTCTCGCCATACTGCCGGATTGATCTGACGAATGAAGTGACCATTGTTCGTTATATATCGGCCAAACCTTATCATCGTCAACAATAGCTCTGACAGATTCAACCGCCGGACAGCCGTGATAACCTATTTCACTTACAAAGCAAGCCTTTGAATCTTTGTAGAAGTTCGATTTGAAATAGTCTCTTGTACCCCACAAATGATTTTCGACAAGTACATCAAAATTTTCCTTATAATCATCCGCCACACACGATGATACATATGGTGAGCTCGGTATATAAGGCCTTGTTTTATCATGTAAACTCAGAATCTCGGGAATGATTTTTCTGGTAATTGCGTTTGCATCCGGTTTTATAGCTTTCGGAACAGCAACTGTGTCAACTTCGTTATCACCCGACCACAAAACTATACTCGGGTGGTTTCTCAAGGTTTTGACAGCCCACTCAAATTCTTTTTTCAGTTCGGATATCATTTTCTCGTCTCTTGCCGGAGAATAACACGCCATCATAAAATCGTGCCAAATCATTATGCCGTGCCTGTCACAATAATCATAAAATTCCTTTTGTTCGTATACACCTCCGCCCCAAACTCTGAGTATATTGCAGCCACATTCCGATGCAAGCTCAAGCGCCTTTTTGTATCTCTGTTTTGTACGGCTCTGATATGGGTCTGTCGGAACCCAGTTACTTCCCTTGCACATGATCGGCACTTCATTAATGTAAAACCGGAATCTCGGGTTTGCATCAAGCACGCTCTCACTTCTGTCAAGTTTGACCGACCTTATTCCCATAGTTTCATATACTATATCTTTGACCTCACCGTCAACAATAAGTTCAACTGTCAGGTCATAAACATCTGCGTCTCCATAACCATACGGCCACCAAAGTTTTGGCTTTTTTATGTTCATACCCATGACACATGAATTGAAATGCTTGCAATCTCTTAAATCTTCAATTATGTCATCGCCGCATTTTCCTACAAGATGAAGTTTGACATCCTTCTTGTATTCCAAGTAAGGCATATCAATTGTTACATAAAATCTCACAATTGCCACATCTTCATTTGCCTGCAAAATGCACCATGAAAACTCATCTATTTTGCAACCGTCATCAATAACGATGCTCACATCTCTCGTTATTCCGGCACTTATGGTTCTGGGCATAATATCCCAGCCGAAGCAATATACAGGTTTTCTCAAATTTGTCGCAAAACTCTGATGTGAATATATGTTTCCCTGTGCATATCTCTTGCTCAGAATGTAAGGAAGCGCGGGTTTGATGTGTATCATAACCTTATTTCTTCCGCTGTTTACAAGTTCAGATACTTCAAACACATGGGTGCGAAAAGCATTGTCGGATGAATATGCAAGTTTATCATTGATGTAATATTCGGCAATGCAATCAACCATATCAAATTTCATGTAAATCTTTTGATGCGATTTAATCTCAGGCAAATCAAATTCTTTTTCATACCACCAATGGTAGTCCTCAAATTTCATGTTATCACGGGTTTTCATACCTTTGAAAAGTTCCGCGTCAATCACTCCGGCATCCGCTAATGCAGTTTCCGCATTACAAGGGACATTGACGCTAACAGCGGTTTTCTCAACCTCAAAATCATCATGTGGGTTAACTATTCCGACATTAAAATTCGGTGAGTAATACATCGTCCATAACCCGTTCATATCTATTGTCTTTTTCATGCTGTCCAGCTCCTTAATCAAAATCACATTTCTTCATCATCAATTTCATCCAAAAACTCGATTGAATCTATATACACATTTCCCTGAACCAGTGTACTCGGGTCAACAGGGTCAAATCTAAGACCGGTAATTGTGCCGTTCCACGGTGCAGTGCTCAAGTCCACAATATATTCTTTTAACTCCTTGTCGTTTGAAGTGATGCTAATCATATACTTCTGGTTTCCGCCCCATTTAGGATTACTTGAGGTGACAAACAGAAGCATGGCTTGTTTTGCCGATGTTTCATTTTTCATTCTAATCCTAAGATACTTGTAGTCTGATGCATTTACCGCTAATTTGGGCGTTTTCAACTGAGGGTCTGCACCGGATATGCTGAGTCTTAACATACCTTTTTTAAGAGTCATAGCCGTAATATGAGAATTCGGAGTCCAATCTTCAAATTCTGTGCGCGTATCAAACATGAAGCTCATCGGTTTCGTGCTGTCAGGCTTGTCCAGGTAATCAAATCCGTCCGACTGTATGGGGAATCTTACATCAGCTGTATTGTTTCCGTCGTTATAATTAACAGTTCCGCCAAGCGCCTCCACAACAGAGCGGAGCGGCATAAAAAAGTTTCCGTAATTATACCAGGAAGTGCCTCCGTAATAACATTCTCCGGCGATTTTCACATCAATTCCGTTGACTTTTGCAATGTCGCTGTTTTCGGTTAAAACAAGCGTATTGCCACCTCTCTCGGCTGTAAGTGTTTTGTCGGTCCAAGAATACTTAACCTTAAACTCGGCGTCTCTCAGGAACTGCCATGCAGAAACATACATAACATCATCTTTGAGGAACGGATCAATAACTCTTGTTGTGCTGCCTCCCATATAGGTGACTTTATATTGCTCTTTTGTTGCAATAAGCTCCTCATATTCCTGCAATATTTTTTTCTTTTCTTCGGGCATCTTGTAACCGAGGAATTCTATTTTCTTCACTTTGAAATATCTTCCGGGGTTATTATCATCGACAGGATCCCATCTGATTCCCGTGATAGTTCCTTTTAATTTATCAAAATTGTAAGCAAAGCCTACATTTGTCTCCCAGCCATTTCCCTGCTGCAGTATATTAAATCTCTTTCCGCCCGTACCCATGTTGCTGTCCTCCGTTGTCTGATAAAAGAGCATACCTATACCGCCGTCCGGCGTGTCGGATACAACTCTTGCGGAAACAATTTCATCAGTCGGAATATTAAGTCCATAGAGAGCGACTCCGACATCGCGGTCGGTAGACTTGAATACCATTGCTCCGTTCTCCCAATGAATATCATCAGCGCACTGGAATACCTTCCAATTCTTTATCGATTCCGGGTCGGCAAAGTCAAATTCAGCCACCGTATAAAGGTCGTCCTCCGTAACATCGGCAAGAACATCCGGTCTGTCCGGAAAATCCAGCTGATGATCCATCAGTGCCCTTCTTCCGGGTTCATACAGCGAACTCATTCTTGCTAAAGACAGCGAATCCGGCAGTTCTTCTCTTTCTCTCTTGCCCTCATTCGTAACAGCCTCCCTGATTTCATTAAGAGTTTCAAAACCGTCTACCCGTGTAGGATTAAAGAAATGTCCTTCGCCATACTCATCCCAACAGGTAAGCATAAGAACCTTATCTCTGTCTATACCGTTTTCGCCCCAGTGCATATATTCATCCACATATAAATCCGCAAGACTGCCTATCTCATCCGGAGTAAGGAAATAATGGCTTGCACTGTCGTTCTGCCAGGGGTTTTTGTTCCATCCCATAGCAATGGAGCGTATGGGGTTTTCAAATTGCTGTTCAACCCGATTGTTGTTGTCTATTTCACCCTTGTATGTAGCCCCAACCTGTGCATAAGCATAGGCGTAGCCGCCCCTTAAATTCAACACATCTGCCGTCACCGTTGAAGAACCGTCCAACATAAATCTAACGCCTGCCATACCTTCTTTTTTGCAAAGCTCGTCAAGATAATCAATACCTCTGTTTGCAAGCTCAAGTCCGCCCATTGCATCTACATATGCCTGTGGGTCATATATAAACAGAAGCGGTCTGTCATTTACCTTTTTATACCTCTCATCCTTAAAGAAATATTCAACGAGGTATGGAGCAACATTATTTGTCCAGTCATCATATCCGCCGAGCGTTGTTGCCGAAATAGCCGAGAACAGTATGGCAAAATCCCTGTAATTGCTGTATTGCGAGTTAAAATAGCCCTCATAAAGCGCCTGGTATCTTGACGGTGTTTTAATCGGATTGTTTACACCTTTATTAAATGTACCGTTGTTAGGTCTGTGCCAGTCATATACCGCAAAATCAATGCCGTGTTCAGCCTCGTATTTTATCATCCAGTCTGCCGCCTCGGGGCTGCGCTCATTATAAAATCCAATATAGGGTATTCTGTCCGCGTAAGAGTTAATTCTGTCCCATCCGTAGTGGTTGCCTTCATTCCACATTGCGTAATGCTGCATACCGACACTTATGCCGCCCTTTGCATTGACAACCTCCGGCGCTTCGACATAATCATCGGGTAAAACGATTTTATTATATAATCTCACATCATCAATACGAACTTCATTTTTTCTTGTAACATCTGTAGAAAAAGATATTAAATTAAATTCACCGGAAGTAAATTTTATATCTTCAAGCACTTTTTTATAGTTAATATAAAAATCAGCAGTGCCGTTCTGAGGAGATACCTCCGCCTTTAATCTGTACCAAAAATTCTCTCTGTAGTCTTTTATCAAAATATCGCTGCCGTTCAAGACCAAATTGCCGTCAACAGATTCAATATTAAGCGTCTTTGTTTTATCGTTCCCCAACGAAAAGGCAACTCCGTTTTGGTTATTTTTAATCAGGAATGCCACCTCATACACAAAATCATTGTTTTGTGTTTCAAATTCTTTGCTTAATTTTACGGAATCCACAGAAGATCTGTCGTCCAGCACATAAGCCCATACATCCGGATAATACATTCCGGAATCGTACTGTATTCCCGGATATTCGGAATCACTCTCCAAAATCCAGTCATCCGGTGTCACTCCGTCGCCGCCGTACATAAATGTCTCATTAATGATATAATTAATATAAATATAAAAGTATTCAAGGGCAACTGTCATTTCATTTTCTTTTGAAGTGGAAATCATAACCCCGTCCAACCGGTCACATTGCTCATAAAAATCAAACTCGCCGATCGTCTTTCCGTTTACACCAATAACGGCATTCTGATTATCCAAATCGATGTCCGCTCTAACGGTTATTCTTTCTCCGGCATTGTATTTCGCAAGTCTTTGATAACTTCCGTTTGAAAAATCAAGACACAGATAACCGCGATATGTCATAAATTTGAAAAGTCTCTTGTCGTTTCCAGTAAGCTCGTAATAAAAACCGTCTGTAATTTCATATGGTCTCACACAAGACTCAAATGTGACTTTTCCGCTTTTATGGGGAATAAAATGCTTTTGCATGGAAACACATTCCGAGTCACTTGTATCAACCATTTGGAATTCTCCCCATTCCAAACCCGAGAGTCCGCCTCCCCTCAAATCGGTATCCCAGCCGTACACGGCGTTTTTGCCGCCGCTGAAGCTGTCCTCCATCAAATATGTGGGAGCATTGCCGTAAATAGCGGTGTCATACTTAACTGTTTCGTTTATTTCTCGCTCGGCTATTATGTTAGTATTTTCTTTCGATGTGTCATTAGTGCTTATTGTCACCGCCGATACTCCCGTCAATGTGAGAACAATGCATATCGCCGTAAATATAGAAATAATTTTCTTCATAGTCTTCTCTCCTTATCCAAAATAGGCACAAGACAACTTACTCTGTCAGTCTCGTGCCTATTTTCACCATACAATTAACCTTTCACGCCGCCGAGGGATATACCTTTGGCAAAATATTTCTGAAAAAACGGAAAAACAAAAAGTATAGGTCCGGCTACTATAATACACATAGCCATCCTCAAACTTGATGTCGGGAAAACCATACCTTCCAAATTAACTCCCATTTCTGCCGCCGTTGTGTTCAGGAATGTCATATCATTCAAGATTTTCATAAGCAGATACTGAAGTTTATACAGCCCTTCGTCCGTTATATAAAGCAAGGATTGCTGATAATCGTTCCACATTACCAAAGTCAAAAACAGTGCGATTGTCGCTACAATCGGTTTCGACATAGGAATGACGAAATTAAAGAAAATCCTGTACTCACCGGCACCGTCCAGTTTTGCCGATTCAATAATCGAAAACGGGAGTGATGAAAAAAAGCTTTTCATCATTATGACATTCCACGGAGAGAAAATCAAAGGCAGTATAAGTACCCAAATGCTGTTTTTCAAATGATACCATTGCGTCATAACAATATATGTCGCAACCAATCCGCCGTTGAAAAGAAGCGATATAATATTAAGCCAGTTCAACATTTTGCGGTATTTGAAATCTCTCCTTGAAAGTGCATATGCATAACCGGCGGTAAAAAGGGTTCCCAAAAAAGCGCCGATTATCGTTGTAATAAAAGTAACATAATACGATCTCAGCAATGTAGCCGGATTATGAAACACACTGTTATATGCGTCAAATGAAAGCTTTTTCGGAAAAATTCTAAATCCCAGTGTTTGTATCTCCTTCTCGCTTTGCAGCGATGCACCTATGACCATCAGAAAGGAAAGAACAATCCCGACGCACATCATAATCAAAACAAGGTGTATGAATACCTTGGAAAGCTTAATTCTCTTACCGGAATAAGCATTAATGCTGCTGTTTGAATTCATAATATGTTCACTCCCCTCTCTAAAACAAACCGCTGTCAGGGTCAAATTTTTTGCAAACAAAGTTTGTAATCACTACCAGCACAAATCCTATGACTGCCTGATAAAAAGCTGCCGCAGACGACATACCAATGTCATTTAAGTTTATAAGTGAACGGTACACATATGTATCGAGAACATCCGTCGTGCTGTACAAAAGCGATGAATTCATAGGCACATTATAGAACAATCCGAAATCAGCATACATAATCCTGCCGACACTCATAATGAACATTACAATAACCACATTTTTTATCATGGGAATTGATATATACATTATCTGTTTCAGCTTTCCCGCGCCGTCAATCTTGGCAGCTTCATAATACTCGGGATTGATGCCTATTAAAGCCGCATAATAGATAACTGCGGAACTTCCTACAGATTTCCATATGTTTGCAATGATTATTATTCCGGGCCAGTATTTACTCTCGGTATACCATGATATCGGTTCTTTCCCCAGGCTTATGAGAAGATGATTTATGATACCGTTATCAACATTAAGCAAAACATTGATGATGTATGCCGCAACAACCCAGGAAACAAAGTGCGGAATATACAGTATCGTGTGATAAAGCTTTACAAATCTTGATGATAATTCATTCAGCAGCAAAGCCGTAATAATCCCCAACACAATGCCCGATATAATGAACACAAAATTATAAAACAATGTGTTTCCGGTAGCAAGAAAGACATCCTTACTGTTTACAAGAAACTTGAAATTTTCAAATCCGCACCAATCACTTCCGAAAAGGCCTTTGTCATATTGATAGTTTTTGAACGGCAATAACAATCCGAACATCGGAATATACCTGAAACAAATAAGTGTGATAAGACCCGGAAGGGCCAGTACCAATAAAGCAAAGTTATCTTTGGAGAGTTTTAGCTTGGATGTTATTCCTATTTTTGGTGCAGATACCCTGTTCATATATTAATCCTCCGCTTTAGTCTTTTTCCATTCTTCATACTGTTTCTGCATTGTATCGATTACCTTATCGATACCGGCATCTTTATACTTTGTCTTAACAGTGTTAACATACGCATCATAATCGGGCATACTTCCCGTGCAGAATACCGATGCAGCTTCCTTTTGAATTGAAGAAATAGCTGCGCACTCCGTCTTGAGTTCGGAAAGTTCAGGATAGAAACCTAATATCGGTGAACAACTCGCCTCTTCATTCAGTCTGCGCATTTCTTCGAGTGCCTCTGTGCGGTTCCAAGTTGAATCCCACTGATCCCAAAGGGGTCCAAGCCAGTTGTGCCAAATCGACCATTTGACTTCATTACCCGATTTAGGCAGGATAGATATATCGTCGGTTCCTTTTCCGGATACTACTTCATAATCAACATTTTCTATACCATATGCAAGAAGGTTTGAAAGATTTCTGTCTTTCCAAATAAGATTCAAAACCTGAATTGCTTTGTCAGGATGCTTTGAAGTCCTGCTTACGGCGTTCACCGAGTTAAGAATGTTTGCCGAATTAATATATCCGTAAGTCGGGTCAGACTCTACACACTCGAATCCGTAAAGGCTGCTCGTTTTTTCGGCATTTCTTCTGCCTGTAAAAATCGCGTACTTGCCGCTCTTAATTTCCGAAACGGTTTCCGTCTTTGAAATTGCGTCTGCCGGTATGTAACCTTTTTTATAGAAATCATTTGTGATTTTGGTTCGTTTCAAAAACCACTGCGAATCGATTTCCGAAATAAACTTGTCGTTCTCTATATCGAACATAATACCGCTTACCGTTGAATAAACCTCGTTGTCCGAAAATTGCATCGGGATAGGCGTATTCGCCAAAGCGCATATAGGATATATTCCCTGTTCGTTTTGCTTGATTGTTTCAAGTATCGGTTCCAGATCTTCTATTGTTTTTATATCCTTGTAATCGATATTATATTTTTTAACAATATCGGCTTTGAATGCGAAGCTGTTATACGGAACATAGAAACTCTGTCCGGGAATTCCCACTACTTTTCCGTTCACCTTAACTGCTTCCCAAGCGTTTTTATCCACCTTCGCCAAAATATCTTCGCCATACTTACTGAGATATTCGCCGATATCTACATATGCCATTTTGCTTGCATTATTTACGAAAGATGTACCGTTATCAGAAATTATGTCAAATTCCTCTCCGGATGAAATCAGCACATTTTTCTTTTCTGCCCAAGCGCCGCTGTCAACAAACTCAAACTTAAGTTTGACGCCCAATTCTTTGTAAATAATTTCGTTTGCAGCTTCCTCAACCATGTTTTGATGTGACATATCGCTTGTCGGTTTTTGCATATACCACACGATAACATCCTCCTGCGTTTTTCCTGTGAGTTGTGCACAGCCTGTTGCCGAAAGCACCAAAACAGCAGTTGTCATGAGTAATGCAGTGATTTTTTTAATATTTTTTTTCAAAATAAACACCTCTTTCTTTTTGAATTATATCATATTGACTGATTTTTTTGTATGTCCTATGTTTATCTCATTATGGATTAAACTCACCATAAAATCATCAGCCGAGAAACTCTATTGAATCTATTAATACATCGGCAAGTTCACCCCGGGCTTCGCCTCTAAAGTATATCGGCCAGAACACAATTTCCGAAATACTGCCTCCGTTTCCCGAATCAACGGGAACAACATATGTGCCAATTCCATCCTTATACAAAGGTACTCTCACATATATACCCGAGGAAGCACCGGTACTTAAGTACATTATTCCGTATACCGAGCCGTTTTGCCCGGAACCGGCGTCCAATCTTATGCGCAAAAACTTCAATCTGCTTGCATTCATCTCTGCGCCCGACAAATCAATCCTTATTCTCGGGGTAGTATTTTTCGGAGATTTAATCACCAGATTTCCGTTTTCGCAAACAAGGCTTGCCGAGCTGTCTGCCGCCCAACCTTGTGTATCGCTCGATGAAAAATCCCACTGTCTTATAACAGACAACTGCTCGGGATTGTACTCAATTTCGTCAAACAGCGGCTCCACATCACGATTTTTCATATATAGCCAGCCGCATTCGTTTCTGAGTTCCAGACCCGGCATTTCATCGGATGATGAGTATTGTTTTCCGCCAAAGACCTTCTCTGTTGCATCCAAGTACATATATCCGTATTTGTTTGACGGCATAAAGTAATGACCTTCGCCGAATTCATTCCATACGCCCAACGCAACCAAGCGGCATTCTCCGTTGTCAATCTTATTTTTGACGGACGAAAGCAATGCTTCAAACGACCTCGGCGTAAGCGCACCGTCACCGTATGTCAGTGATTTTCTCCAGGCAATATCGTTATACCCCATAAAAACATTGGGAACAAAATCCAAGCCATTGTTCTGCGCTGCCGAGAGAGCAACGGCATTATATGTGCTCTGAGTGTTCCGATATCCCGCAATGTTTGGTGCGCTGTACAAAAATGTTGCGTCTGCCCCGATATTCTTTGCCGATTTTACAGCCGTATCATCATTTGCATCGCACGATGATATTATGTATACACCGGAATAACCGAGTTGCTTGGCATAATCGTTTAGATATTCAATTTCCGCCCTCGCATTATCTTCACTGCCGAAAACGGTTATAAAAGAGGACAGTGTGTACATATATATAACTGCCTTATTATCAATCCGCGCGTAATTAGGATTTCTGAAATAATGCTCGGCAAGATACGGCACTACATTATTTCTAAAATCATCGGAACCAAGTATATTGCTCGTGTCCATACCTGACAGCATAATCGCGAACTTGATTTCATTGCTCAAATCACAGTTAAGGTAACCGTCATTCAACGCGTAATCCCTCAAATATCGCTTTATCGGGTTTCCGGCATTTGAACTGTCCCTTACAAACGGAAATACCAAGGTATTAACAGAATGTTCCCTGAGCCATTTAATTTGAACATCCATTGCCGCCCTGTTTCCGTCATCATAATATCCGAGATAAGGCGTCCGCTCATAATAAGGAACAAGCCTGTCCCAACCGAAGTGTGTTCCCTCGCGCCACATATTATAGCTGAGCATATGCACATCGTATCCACTGTCTGACGCATTTTCAACTTTTATTTCGGGATATGAATATGTTGCGAAGGCATAGATATCATCAACCAAAACATTGCCGTTTCCGCTGAATGAAACGGTAACGCTCTGCGGAATCGCAACAGAAACCGTATCATTCGGCACACCGTTTACATACACCCTATTCAGATTATTTTGGGTTTTCAGAATTTTTACATCGTACCATACATTCTTAATGATATCCGCAGTTTGTTGTCCGTTAACCGATAATTTGTTGTTGGCGACAGTAATGTTCAAACCGCCGAAATCACCGGTAAATGTGCCCGACTTGACCATAAATGAAAAACCAAACTCCGTCTCATCGGCTATATTTAATTGCTTAGCGAATGAACCGTTTATAATATTTGCAGATAACGAATCATTTGTCCTGCCTGAGGCAATGGCGGATGCCCGAACATTTCCGCTTGTTTGCCATTCATCCGAAAATGAACCTTCGGCAGAACTTCTGAATTTTTCATTCAACTCATATCCGGTGTACACATCAACATAGGAGACATTTGCCGACAAGGATTGCCTGTCGGTAGTTACAAACTCTATACTGCATATAGTATCCACAGCCTGAAAAAATCCAAATCCTTTTGCGACTGTCACACCGTTGAGAACAACATCATATGTTTTGCTGTCCAAATCCGTCACAACCTTGATGTTGTATCTCTTGTCATTTTCGTATGCCGAAATCCGTTCTCTCTCTATTCCGTTATAGACATTGAGATATCCTTTTGTGAATATAAGATACACTGCAGCAGCGTCATATTTCTTTCTGTATCCCCCGAGTTTTATGGTAAAACCGTTTATGGTATCGCTGCCGCGGCATGATGTTTCAAAAGTAATCCTGCCCGATGTTACTGCCATAAAATCTTTTTCTGCGGTAACGCCGGCGCTCAAGGAGACATCATTTATCACCAGTTCCCCGCTATTTTTGCCGACTTTGCCGCCGCCCAAATCAAAAGACCAACCCGAAAGCAACGGCGTTCCCGTTTGGGCATCCGATAAAGTGTCGGAAAAGGTTTCCTCCACAAGATACATCCCGCTTGCGGTTCTCTGCTTCGTAACTTCCACACTTTGGGTACATCTGCCACCGCCCGTCTCTCTGACATACATGAACACATCATTTTGTTTTGAAACATCAACATCGGCAGACACGGTTTTGTGCTCCCCGGGTTTAATGCTTACGCTGTCACCGAAAACCTCCTTTGCCAACACACCGTTCTCATAAATTTCAAAGCAAACTTCAAATGATTTTATGTCCGAAGAATTGTTTTGGACAATACTTTCGCCGCTTAAAGTTCCCTTTACTCTGCCGTTAAATGTATACTTTTTGTCGCCGTACAAAAGGTAACAGCTGTTTTCAAATCTATTCTCTCCCATACCGACAGCATCAAGCTGCGCAATGTTAACATATTCTCCGTCGGCATACCTGATACCGTCAACAGTGAGAGAATACTCGCTTCCCGGGTTGAACAGCTGTGTCCTGAAAATGAAATTAACCGTTCTTAAATCCGCTCCCAATTCAACCGAAATATCATCATCCGTGAGTCTTTCGCTGTTCAGATAAAAATTCTCCGGCAAAACCGTCTCAGCTTCGACGGCTTTGTCAAAAACTATATTATACTGTTTGTCAGTGCAAACCGTTCCCTTGAAACTTGTACTATACAATGCGGAGGCTTGCGCACCTTTTATTGAAAAAACCGTGAGTGCAATAATAAAGCTCGCAAAAATGGCTATTCCTAATTGTCTATATAATCTGTTTTTCCAAAAATGTGTCATAGCTATCTCCTTATAATAAGCAGCCTTCCGTTTCCGTTATCCGTACACACTATAATCTCACTTGAATTCCAGCTATTTGTATATGAGTCGATATCGCTCAATGAACCGTAATCCACAACCGTATTTCCTCTTGTTGCCGCCGATGTTTCAACTACAAATGAAGTAAATCCGGAGAAATCATAAATTTCATAATCCGCCGCCGAAATGACACTCTCTGAAGAAAGACCCGAAGGCTCGGTATACATAACCTTTATATAGTTCTGAGAAATATCATATACATAGCCTTTGATTACCCTGTTGTTATTAAATACATTGGACATATTGGGTGTAAATGCATTCAACATTGTATCGCTGTCATATTTATAAATAATTCTGATGGTATCAACCTCACCGTTTTTGTCCGTTGCATATTTTACAACATCCCCGACTTTAACCTTATATGTGTTCAAATCCGAGACCGAGACGGCTTTTGCTTTATTCGCCACATCGGCATTTTTGCAAACAAGTTTCTGTTCTCCGTCCTGACCGTCAACTATAAGCGAAACGGATTTTTCCCCCGCTTCATTTAACGCTGAAAAAGCATTTTTGACAATCACAGGCTTGGAGTCAATGGGCAAATCGTCATAATTATACTTTAATATAACCACATTCGCATTGACCGCAAGCGGATCTTTTGTATATGCCTCCACAAGATATTTTCCTTCACTTGTTATATCATCCGCCGTTATTATTGAAAATTCGGATTCGTCATCCGCCGACGCACTTCCCGTCATTTTCATGATAAGTGTTGAATCGCCGATTTTAATCCTGTTTGAAAATGTGGTTATGTTTTTCTTGTAATAAAGCGTTGTCTCAGGTATTAATCTGAACAGAGTATTGTTGTCCTCTGCCCTTGATGACTGAATTATATCATTGGCAAAATCAACTTCGACTATTTCTTTGTCACTGTTTACTCCGTAGCGTATGAGTTGTTTTTTTACACTTCCGTCCGTATTGAACAGCTTCGGTTCGACAGCAACGGCGGTATTGTTTTTGTATGCCGTTCCGTCAACAGTTATCTTTTTGTTTGATAAATCATATATTACTATCCTGCCCAGTTCGCTGAACATTTTAACCTGAATGACCGTTCCGTCAAAGGAATTATTGCTGCTCCCCGCATCAAGAATGTAACCGTATGCCATCTCTCCCGAATCATCATAGCCGATATCCACAATTTTGTCCTCATGGTTCAGATAAAAAGTCAGTCCCGAAGTCACACCCACGCCGGATGCCTTGACTGTTTCAAACAGATGCGTAAATTTGTAGTCTTTGCCGTTAATCGTATAGGTATTTTCACTCGTATTGACGGATGTGATATCTCCCTTAATAGTTTTGCCGGACACAATTGCCTCGTGACAGGTATAGTACGAAGCACCCGAATCGACAAGATATGCCGACACAGAAACACCGGCTTTTATCGCCTTGTAATCAACAAAACCTTTTTCGCTGCGGATAAGTGTTTTCTCTCTTGAATCCATCGAAATCTTAAGCGGTTTAATTCCGAGTTTGCTGTCCGGAAAAACAGTAATGCTGTCGTCACCCTCGGTAACACCCCTTACAAGAAATGATGTGTAGGAGAACACATACAAAACCTCATATGCTCCGTCACGGTTGTTATCGATAAGCATAACATGACCGTCTGCCGGAACCATCAATGACGATTCAAAATTCTGCATCAATTCATCATTGTATACAACAGCAATGCTCTGTTTGAGCCGCAGGGTTTTGCTGCGTCCTCCTTCATCATACTTATATGCCATATCCGAAAATTCGATTATGTCATCAGCATTTAATTCAAATACATCATTTTCGTCATCGGTATACAGGTAAACAAGCTCTTTGTTGTCGCTCTTATAGTAATATTCAACATTGAGTCCCGGCCTCTGTCCGAACTTCAGATTCGAGGAAAACGACTCCCCGTCAATAACAACGGTTTTGGAGTCAGCTTTGCAGGCGGGATTTATAGAAACGACTCCGTCACTCTCCAAAATGCCAACACCGTAGTCTATGCCGAAATATTTCTCAAGAATGGTATCTGAATCTTTGTTATCATATTCGGCATTGTCTTTTGAATATGAAACAATCTCGAGCATTTGCGCCTTGAGACAGTCAACTGCGAGAGCAATCAGATTTTCCGCGTTTGTATCGTTCTCGCCGTAATTATCAATTCCTATTCTTTTGGCTATTTTATAATCGCCGGCAGGATAACCGCCGCTGTATCCTATGTAATCGCCGTAGCCCATTGCACAAAGGAACATATGGAGCGCTTCACTGTAAGATATGCCGTCATTCGGATAGAATTTTGCGCCGTCACCCTTTATCACCTTCATAGAGTACAGTGCATAAATCGAATCGGAATAGATGTGACCCGCCTCAACATCCGAAAACACGGTTTTTTCATCATCCGCCGGTGCATTTGCGGACATCTTCACAGCGTCACACACCAGCTTTGCAAATCTGCCTCTTGTTATTATATCCGACGGCAGGATTGTCTCTTTTTTATCCAACAACCCTATCGTTCTTAAAAACTCCTGTTGTGACTCAAAAAGTTCCTGATTACGCAGTGAATATCCGTCGCCACCGTCGGCAAAAGCAGCCGCTGAAAACGAAAGCAGCAACGCAACAACGAGCAGAGTGCTGATTATTCTTTTTTTCACAAGAAATCACTCCTCCATTCCCATAAATTCAAAAATTCTGTTTATCATAACGGAGCTTTCCGCCCTGCTTGCATTAAATTCCGGTCTGAATTCACCGTTTTCGTAACCGTTGATTATTTTTGCTTCGCTCAAAGACGAAACAGCCTCATGTGCATAATCGGATATGTATGCATCGTCAGCAAACACGCTCGCGTTACCGGCTGGCAATACAACGCTCTTCAGCTTCAGTGTTCTGTACAGAATCGAAGCCATTTCTTCCCTTGTTATATAGGCGTCAGGCATAAAGCGTCCGCCGTCACTGCCGCTTATTATGTTATTTGTATACCCTGCATACAAATATGGCCAGTACCATTCGTCCGCCGATACATCAGAGAAAATCATTTCGTCACCTGACTTCGGAGTTATCTCAAATGCAGATGTCACCATCTTAACAAATTCGGATCTTGTCACATTTTCGTCCGGTTTGAATGATTTGTCCTCATAACCGGATATTATACCTTTTTGATACATTTTTATAATATCTTTATACGCCCAGTGACTTTCTGTCACATCCGAAAAATCCGAGGTCTCATTCGGTTCGGTTTTACTGCTGTCATCCGAAACCGACGGCGCCTGAAAACTTATGTTGGAGCCGCTCTTTTTTGACGAGCCGCCTGAGCTGATGCTCCCGTTTGAACCTCCGTTGTCGGTTTCGCTTCTGCGGCAGCTCTCAGCCGTACTGTACAGATCTGCCTTGAAAGCATCCATATCGGAATAAGGGAGTTTGCCCAAAAGAATCACAGCCGCCGATGAAGGATACTTCAGCTGTGCATACACGCTTTCAGCGCTGTCCCACGCTTTGTACTCATTTCTGATGAATGTATCGACTTCCGTCCACAAAACCAAGGAGTTCAGTTTTTCAATCAAGACGATATTGTTAAACTCTTTTTCCAGTTCATCCAAATTCAAAAAGTCGCTCTCCATTAATTTTGCCCTGATTAAAGACTTTTTGGAGTCATCGCTGTCTGCTTCGTTATACATCCGCACCGTTATCGGCGAAAATCCCGAAAGTTCATTTTCAAACAATGACTTAAACACATCAGGATCATCCTCGGTATACAATGCATTTGCCCTTATGGTTTCATCATATTTAACCTTAAATTCATCGAGATCGGCAATGCTGAGTTTCATAATTCCGCTCAAAACTCTCGTCTTGTTCTCCGTGCTCAGGGCATTAAATTTTGAATCGTCTATCTGCAGCAGCTGCGCTCGGTTTTCTATAGCCCACTGTATATCGGACGGGTCATTGCGCTCAAGCGCGTTTTTAATCCTTCCCCATACTACAGCCGCCTCGTCCTCGCTGTAGTACCTGTACGGTTCGGAGCAATTAAGCACAATATCCGTATCCGAGACCGTAACAAAATACGAATAATCGCCAGTGTCTCCCCGAGGAGAAAACAAAAATTCAAAGCTTCCGTCCTTGTTAACAGTTGTCTGATCTGCCCAGTTCAGAACATTATCCTCCGACAAAAAATCCGAAAAGTTTTTATCGGGGTTTGTTACAATAAGAGTTACATATCTGCCCGCATTTTCGGCACCGGCGTCACCGGATATTGTGACCGTGTTGTTTGAATAATTTATTTTTGTCTCATAAAGCTCGGCTGCTGACGCAACATATGTCGAAAATACAACAGACACAATCAGAGACAGTAATAATGTTTTTTTCATAATTGTTCCTTTCTTAGTAACAACCCATACGCTACTTAAGTTCTATTATCTCGTTAAACGCCATAGGACGGTTTGCATCCAAAGAAGTCCAGCAAAATGTCCTTACATAACATCCGGCAGGAATCTCACCCAAAACAAATGTGTTTTCAGCGGTCGGGCTGTCTGAGGTAACAGTTTCTTCGGAAACGCCCAAAACTTTTACGATATTATTACCCCTTGCAAGCATATAAACAAGATAGCAATGTTTGTCCGAAGAAGTATTATTCTTTAATTTGTACGAAAACGATATATTTTCGCTCACGACACCGCTGACAGGGGTTTTGCCATTGTCAGCCGTTTTATAATAAAATCCGTCAACATCTACATCGGGCGGAGTGGTAAATGTAACCTTATTGAAGTCGTTTTTATCAATTTTGATGCCGTAAACATCGTTGATTTCATCTATCTCCAAGTCATATGACGCATTGGGGATAAGCTGTTTTTTTAGTGTTACGGTAACCTTGTACTTTCCGTTTTCGTATGTCATATCAAGCAAAACATCATCGTCCGAAAGCTTGGCGCCGTTTAAGCTAAGTGCATTTTCGATATCAAAAATCTCGGGTTGTCCGCTATATACAAACGAAAAACGGGCGTTGTCCGCACTGTTGTCGTCAACGGCGGCACTCTCGAGAACCGTCCGGTTGTCCGGAATTGCCCTCAGTGCAAAATCGTCAAAGTACATGATGTTATCCGCAGAATATGGGCTGCCGTTGACCACGGCAGGGTAAATATAGTTTATCTGCTCGGTGCCCTCCTGCGCAGTGAATATGCAAGTATACTTGGTCCACTTTCCGGTAACTACCGGCGACTGGGTCATGCCGGATGTAATTGCCGAACCGTTGTTCAAAACCGTTATTAATCTTGCGGAGACATACTCTACATCGGTGTAATACCAAAAAGACATAATGTATTTTTTGCCGGGCACAAGTCCGGCTGTCGGTTTAATCTGAACCAGATGCGCCCATGAGCTCGGCACTTTGGTTTTTACCGATTTCTCACCGCTGTGCGCTTTCTCTGTTGTAATACCAAGGAAATTCCCAATATACGGATTGCAAAAACCGTTGTCCGCATTTTCTATATCAGAATCTGCAATAAGATTGTCATCTTGGAATTCATCCGCATAGGAAACCACAAAGGAAGCCGATGTCAGCAAAGCAACAATGCAGCAAATTATCGCAAATTTATTAATATTCATATTTATCATACAAAACTCCATTCTGCAAAATTGCGGGCACAAATAACTTGCACCCGCAACAATGTCTTAATATAATCAGTCAGTTGTTTCAACTGTTTCTGCAATGCTTGTAAGAAGCGGAGTCAATGTATTATAATCCTTCCAAGATTATGTCAAGCAAAGACAAGAAATTTTTTCTTAAAATTTTATATATTTTTGTGGGCGAATTAGGCACAGTTTTACAGATTTGATGTCATTAAAAATCTCATTTCCAATCTCAGAAATTCGACTTTTCATTTTTTTACGCTTGTCATTTTCCTTATCATATTCTTCTGCCTGTTCTTTGTTTCTCACGCATAAATAAATCATAATTTTGTTTTCCCTTTTCATAGCAACCTCCTAAAAAGTTTCAATAATTTCTACACCGCTTTTATTAAGCCTGTTTATTACTTCTGAATTGAAAACAAAATCCCGCGAAAACCTATCTCGGTTTTTCACATACAGTCTCTTTATCAAACCGTTTTCGGCATCAGAGAGAAGCTTATGTAAACTCTTGCGCTTACTCTCATTCTTTGAGATGCCGCTTGCTACTTCACTATACTCCGTGAAGTTCACATCTCCTACTCCCGCTGCCTGTTCTCTCAGATTGCAAATTTGCTTTGTCAAATCATTATTTTCATCATTTGCAACTCGGGCATAAATAGCAACACCCTCGCTCAGCGGTTTAATTTTTGCATCTTTAATACAAATAATCGGAGTTGGATCCTTCTCGAAATTTATTCTTACAAGTTCCTCAATCGCCTTCATCCTTTTTCTTTTAGAAAAAAATAATCTATGCATACAAATTACCTCCCTTTTCATCAAGAAATTCACCCAAGCCAAAATTCCAGGTTATATCAAGTTGCTTGTCCTTATGAACCATAACTTTTTTGACAAAATAGTTAATGAAATTATCATCAAAAACATCTTCATCACCATAGTTCAGAATTATTTCTGCTTTATGAGTTTTCAACTCGGAAACCTCCTCATTTTTATCCGATTTTTTTAAGAGATTATCCAATTCATCAAGACGATTTGAAATCCGACTTCTGACTTCATCAAGCTCATCTCTTGATATGTTTCCGTCCTTGAACTTTTCGTAAGTGGAAAACCGCTGCCTTTTTAGCACTTCAATTTCAGCTTTGACCGAATCAAAAGATATTGCGGAAATAGTTTCAATGCTTTCTTTATACGCTTTAGCCTGCGATTGCATAATTCCAAACTGTTTAATAAGGATTTTCCCCAATACACTTTTTATTTCGTTCAGTTGTATGTATTCGTTTACACACTCATTATCTGAAGTCATAATTGAGTATCTGCACTTTAATGCAACATTTTTTATACCGGATTTACCAAGCGTATGTCCACAATTAGCACAATAATATATGCCAGGTTTATGATTGACATTATTACCATGATGTTTCACTTTGGTATGAATTTTTTTTGCTACGCTGTCGAACTTCGCTTGCGTAACTATAGCCGGATGCGTATTTTTAACAACTATCCACTTATCAACCGGTTTTCGTCTTGCACTGCACGGATCTCCGACTTTTAATCTTTCCGTCTTTCCCAAGATCATATTTCCTGTGTATTTTTCATCCGATGTAATTCTTCTTATCGTGAAATCTGACCAGGACACTTTTTTATCTTCACTGATCCACTTTCTTTTGTATTTCAGCGATTTTTTGTATTCAGCCGGTGTCATAACACCTTCTTCATTCAGGATTGACGCCACTTGCGTGGTTGTAAGCCCCGAATCAATCATATCAAATATGCGAGCTACTATCGGAGCAGTGTTTTCATCTATTATTAAAGAGCCGTTTTGCTTGAAATAGCCATAAATAGCGAATGGAGCGTTATATTTGCCGCTTTTCATAATAGTCTGCCTTGCTGCTTTAACCTTTTGTGAAAGGTCTTTGCTGTATAGCTCATATATCAGATTTTTAAGAGCAATGTCAATTCCACCCGGAGAGCCTATGTGTTCATCACTGTCGTATTGATCGTTAATAGAGATTACCCTTATTTCCATAGCCGGAAATATATGCTCAAGGTAATTACCTATCTGTATATGATCTCTACCCAATCTCGATAAATCTTTAACTATGATACAGTTAAACTTCCCTGAATCAAGTAATTCAAGTGCTCGAGTTATACCGGGACGCCTAAAATTCGTTCCGCTGTAACCGTCATCGACAATTTCATCAATATAGAGCTGTTTTCCTCTAAAATGTTCTTCTATATAACCGTCGATTAACTTACGCTGATAATGTATACTATTGCTTTCTCCGTCCCCGTCATCATCAATAGACAATCGAAGGTACTTCAGAATTTTGTATGTCTCTTTCATAGTTCTCACTCTCCTTCCCAAGAAGCTGTTCTTTACTGAATTTGAATTTAATGCTGATGTCTTGATCCTTGCTTATCGTTATTCTGTCAATAAAGTAATCAATCATTTCTTTAGTAAGATGTTTAGACGAGCGGTACCGCTTGAACCGTCCCACCCATTCCTTTGGTTCCAACGCTTTTCTGAAACTCTCATACTCATTTTTGAGGATTTTAATTCTTTCCTCATACAAATCAACCTCGGATGTGTACCTTTCTCTCGCAAAGTTAAACTCTTCATCAATAATTAACTCATCAATATAATCTCTGAACAAATCAAACCTTTGCTTTTTAACCGTATCAAGTTTACCCGTTAAATTCCTGATGCTTGTCTCATAATGCTGCATCTTTTGTCTTATCTGACTTGTTCCTTTTACATTGTCAACCGCTTTTTCAAAATCCAACATAGCCAAAATATATGTTTTAATTGATTTGAATACGGCTGTGCTGAGAGTTTTATAGTTAATGCTCATAAAGTCACATTTTTCAGGATATTGAGCGTGAATATTGCATCCATAAAACTTCCACCTTTTTAAATGTCTCATTACAAGCTTTGAGCCGCATTCTCCGCAGTAAAGTTTTGATTGAAAAATATTATCTGTTACTGTATTTCTCTTGTGTGGTTTTGAATTTTCAGCCAGTATTTTTTGTGCTGCATCGAATTTTGCTTTTGAAACAATAGCTTCATGCGTATTTTCAACAATAATCCACGCCTTTCTGTCAACACCCATCATCTTTTTATTTCCGGTTTCGAGAAAAAGTGATTTAGTCTTGCCCTGAACCATATGGCCAAGGTATGATGGATTTGTCAGCATCGTTTTAACCGTACTGCCGTTCCACAGGTTATTGCCGATAGAATTTTTATCCTTTATCAAGCCGTTTTTGTAGTGATATACCGCAGGGGTATCCACTCCGTCAAAAGTCATTTTTCTTGCAATTTCGCGCATATTAGCTCCGTTTATGAACATATCAAAAACGCTATTTACAATCTGCGCTGCATAATCATCTTTTACAAAGCATCGGTTTTCATCCAGTTTGTATCCATATGGAGCGTAAGCGCCCAAAAACTCACCCTTATGCTGTTTCAAAGACAGGGAACTTATAACCTTTCGGGAAATATCTTTTGAATATACCGCATTGATAATATTCTTAAACGGTACTATCATATCGTTATCTTTGATCTTATCATAGCTGTCATAATGGTCATTGATAGCTATAAACCGTAAACCGATCATCGGAAACAGATAATCCAGATATTTTCCCATTTCTATATGTTCTCTGCCGAAACGAGATAAATCCTTTACAATTATACAATCGACCTTTTCGTTTGAAACATCATACATCATCTCCGAAAATGCCGGTCGGTCAAAATTTGTGCCTGTGTTCCCGTTATCCTCGTAGATTTTGTAAATGGATATATCGGGGTGACTTTCCACATAATTCAACAAAAATGCCTTTTGGTTCTTGAACGAATTTTTATTTGCTCTGTCAAATCTCTCCTCGTTCGACAATCTTACATACAACGCTGCACTGAATTGCCTTGTTGTTGTTTGAACATCAGCTACAACACTTTGAATGCTTTTTCTGCTTTTCCTTGCCATTTAAGCCACCCCCTTATCCTACAAGAGTAACAAACGAATTTTCATTCGCTGTTTCTACAAGCCTGGACAAACTTTCAAATTCATTTCTGTATCTGAAACAAATTTCAATGCTTTTATCTCCGCCTATATAGATTTTGTCAATCAACAAAATCAGCAGCTTATGAGAGAGTTGAGTTACCTTGCCCACTTTTTTGAATTCCTTCATCCAGTCACACATTTTAGACACATCATTGGTAAAATTGCTTTCTTCCTCTCTTAATCTCCCGATAGACTTTTGTGCCTCGGAAATCTGCATATTATAAATTGCTTTGAAATCTTTGTACTCATCTTCGGTAATTGTCCCGTTAATGAATATCTGATGTGTGATAAAAATATCATTTTTCCGCTTTTTTATTTCTGCTTCCTTTTCTTTGACAAGGCGTTCAATTTTAACACGGCTGCTTCGGTTCAAATCTGCTTTATCAAGCATTTTGACCGATTTTTCAAGTCCGATAACAGCCTGAATATGTGCGTTGATTGTTTCCAAAACGACTTCATAAATTGAACCTTCCCGGATATTATGATTAAAGCATCCGCCGTCATTTTTTTGCGTTGAACAACGATAAAAGGCGTATGCCGTGTCCTTGTATTTGGAAATTTGCCTCACCATTGTGTTCTTACAGTCGGCACAAAACAGCATACCCGAAAAGATGTTTGTATCAGCTTGTCTGGTAGCGCTGCGAGTATCCCTGCTAAGCATATTCTGAACAACATCAAATACCTCTTTTGAAATGATTGGTGGAACAAACGCCTCGGTGATACTCCAATCCGATTTGTCTCTTTCAATAGTTTTTTTCACTTTATGACTTATCGTTGTTTTTTTACCTTGAACAAGAGTACCCATATATATCGGATTTTGAAGTATTCTCTTCACAGCCTGTCCCGTCCACTTTGCTTTTCCGCCTTTCGAATTAAACCCACAGTGTTTTGAACCTGTTATTTTCTTATATTCGGATGGACTCGGTATAGATAAATCGTTGAGCTTGTCTGCAATAGCAACAGGACTCATTCCATCCATCTTCAACGAGAAAATTTTGCGTATTACCTCTGATACATCTTCATCAATAATAAGCTTGTGTCTGTCATCCGGTGACTTTGATAATCCATAGACTACAAACGGACCTATATACTCTCCGTTCTTCCTTTTGACTGCAAGATGGCTACGGATTTTTGTAGATATATCTCTCAAGTAAACATCATTTATTATACTTTTGAATGAAAGCATAAGTTCATCATTTGCTGTCAGTGGATTTACGGAGTCGTAATTGTCGTTAATGGCGATTACACGAATTCCCCACTTTGGAAACAAATTCATAACATACATACCGGAGCCGATGTAATCACGGGAGAATCTTGACAAATCCTTCACTATAACGCAGTTCACTTTCTTCTCTTTTATTGAATTGAGCAATTCAGAGAATCCCGGTCTGTCAAAATTACTGCCGCTGTATCCGTCGTCTTGAAACTCGCCGACAATTTCTATATCATCAATTCGTGATACAAAATCCCTGATAAGCGCACGCTGATTTGATATACTGTCACTTTCCGCTTTGTCGCCATCATCTCGCGATAGCCTTAAATATATACCCGCTTTATACATTGCCTTAAATTTTTTGGGCATAAAAAAACCTCCTAACTTTTAATGGTGTAACAAACCCACTAACAGCTAAGAGTTAGAATAAAGATTCTATTAAATTTTATAAATTACTCCTTGATTTTATCACAAAAAGTCGAAAAAGTCAATATTTTTAATTATAAATGAATTTTTCTGTCGATTGACTCTCTCTACAAGCTTTTCAAGTAATCCTCAAAACAATCCTCAATGGTCCTTTCTTCGTTGTCGGAAAATGATATTTTCACTACATAATTTCCACACCTATAGCATAATGGGTTTTTTATTTGCTGAACAAAACTCTGCACTCGCTTATCTTTATCTAACGCAGGATTGATAACTACATCGTTAATATCAACAAGTTCATTTGATTTCACCTTGTTTCCTGTGTTCATAGAAATTACCTCCATAATTTTTTAATGCTGTCCTTTACCGATTCGGCAACCGACATAATGCCCGAAATGCCGCATTAAGCAAACACCTCAGCCACTTCCCCGCATCCGCGCGGAACACCCCATTGTGCAAGTATCATTATCCTTCTTATGTATCATGGCAGACAGGAAGCCACTCCTGTTTTGCAAACCGACATTAATCGCAAGCGTATCGTTTGAAGTGCTCACATAAGAATTATTGTATAAAGGACAAGCTATTCAGTTGTCAAAGATCAAATAAATGATATAAATTATCATTTTGCAAAAGCATATCATCTGCTTAATATGCTTTTGCAAAATCACAATTTGTCGAACTATCGGGATAGGCTTGCCTCAGTTGTATGACAGCCTATCCCGTGTTTAACAATTATGCCGCCTTAAAATTGATAATCAACTCGTGTAGTTTTAGTTTGAGACTCATATATATATCCTCGTCAATTATGTAACTAACTTGTCCATGCTTATCAATAAATGGAATTTTTGAAAGTCTGATTATATACGGCTCGTAATAGTCGAATATAAATTCCTCCGCTTCGGCATTTCCGTTTACAGCATCGCGAATAATTTCGTATGTTAAGTCTTTCTTCTTATCCTTTGTTTCCATCTCTTGCGCCTCCCGTCATCACATTATATATTTCTTTTTTTAGTTTCTGCTTTATCCTTTGAACTTTAGCTCTGGACAGTTTTAATCTTTCACCTATTTCCCTATCGCTCAAATCTTCACAGAGGCTCAGATAAATAATGTCACGATGCTGCTGTTCCATAGAGCTTAATACTTCATAAAGCAGATCGTTTTTAACTGTCATTTTGAAATTCATAACAACTACTTTATTTTCCAAAAAATCATAGTCATCACAAATTTCGTACTCCACACCCAAAAGTTCATCAGTCAAAATTTCTCTTTCTTTAAGCTTTGAATAAACCCTGTAGATATCAATCCGAAAATTACTCAATGATGTTCTGATCCTTTTCTTAAATTGGTTGACTACCAAACTTTTGTTAATCATAGCGGCTTTCTCCTCATTCAAAATTTTTTGAACAGGATTTTGCATCTCTATAATATAATCACGAAATAGCTTGTCTGATTTGCTCACATTCTCATAAAAATCTTTAATTTTATTTGTATCCATATGTATTCTCCTTATCTTCATTTGTGTAGAAGAATACTTGTGGAGGTCCTCTGACAGCAGGCAAAATAAAAAGGACAATATAAACCCCTTTAATCGGATTTATATTGTCCTTTAATAATAAGTTATTTAGTTGTAGGAAAAAACAGAAAAATATACCGTCGGTGTCCGCACACATCTACTCCTCCGCATAGCAAAACCATATAACGCCTCTGCTATGCCAAGGTGTATGCCGTCAAATATTTTAATGCGGAGACATCATAACAAAATGTATTAAATGCTTATCTTCAATTATTAATAACGCCATGTTTACGCCCCGTTTTTGCATATATTTTTGCAGTATATGTTTATAAATAAACAGTCTGCACATCTAAAAATTGTATTAACACATTGTCCGATAAGTTAACAGTCATTGATTTAACTCATAGGCAATCAAATTATGTGTCCTTAACAGTGTAGATAAAAATAAGGTGGTCAATTATAGTTATCGACCACCTTTACATTGCACACACTCTCCTTTTGTCATTCAAATAGCATATTTTTGCACATTGTTTTTATTATATTGTGGAAAGAAATCCGTGCAGTCTCTCTGCTATTCGCTTTGTACCTTTATCGGACGGGTGCAACCCATCCGGCATATATAGTTCTTTTATGACATCAACATTTGGCTGTATACCACTTACGGAATACAGGTCCAGAACAGGCAAAGCATAATATCCGGCAACCTCTTTTATAGCCGATACATATTTTGAAAGCGGTAATTTGGGGATTCCTGCATTGCTCACAAACGCATCTTCATTTTCCCTATGCAATGGTGTCGTAAACAAAATATTCGCATTCAGATATTTATTCAAAAGCTGTATGCAAAGACAATGCAACGCCCCATAAAAAGTTTGCTAGTCCCGTGACTCAAAATCCTCCATTGGCGCATCACCGTGACCGTAATCGTTTGTTCCGCCGAATACAATTACTATATCTGCGTCATCATCCATTTCATCGGCTCGCATTAAAAAATCTTTGTCACATAAGTTTTCTCCAATGAAATTTACTTGCCTTGCAATTCTCGTTCCGCCGACGCCATTGTTTGCGCTTCTGCTCCTGATAATTTAACAAACATCGGTACATAGCTTTTATCATATGATGATGCTCCAACACCTTCTGTTATACTATCCCCCTAAGAACAAAACTTTCTTGCCCTTTAAATTTATTACTATTACTCCTCACAATTACCTTTACGACCGTTAATACCAAGTATATCCTTTGCCAAATCATTCAAATCATCATATGCATTTTCCAAAGTATCTCCAAAAATCTCAAAATAAAACTTGATTTTAGGCTCAGTTCCGGACGGGCGGACTGCGAACCAACCGTTCGGCAATATGAATTTCAGTACATTTGTCTTAGGAAGTCCGGACAGACCGTCCTTGTAGTCGAGTTTTTTTACAACATCAAACGGCATACTTTCGTTTCGGAATTTGTACATCATTTCCTTGATTTTTTCGCTTCCATCTATACCGCTCAATGTAAGTGTTTCAAGTTTCTGCACATAAAACCCGTACTTTTCGTAAAGCTTTATAAGACCATCATAGAGTGTCATACCTTTTTGCTTGTAGTCTGCCGCCGCTTCACATATAAGCATTGCGGCTACAACAGCATCCTTATCGCGTGCATAGGTTCCTTTAAGATATCCGAAACTTTCTTCCAGTCCGAAAATAAAACTGTGCTCTCCGCTCTTTTCGAACTCCTTTATCTTTTCACCGATAAACTTGAAACCTGTAAGTACATCAATCGTTTCTGTACCGTAGTTATCGGCAATTCTGCGTACCAGTTCGCTTGTAACTATTGTCTTTACTACAGCTCCATTTTTAGATAACATACCATTTTCTTTTTCTTTACGAAGAATATATTCCAACAAAAGGCAGCCTGTCTGATTGCCGTTTAATACCTTGTATTCGCCGTCCAATGTCTTTACAACAACCCCTATCCTGTCGCTGTCGGGGTCTGTTCCGAAAACGAGATCTGCGCTTTGCTTTTTGGCATACTCTATGGCAATGTCAAATGCCTCACTGTTTTCGGGATTGGGCGATTTTACGGTCGGGAAATTGCCATCAGGCTTTTCTTGCTCCGGCACAACAAAGACATTTTTAACTCCTGTTTCCGTCAAAATTCTGCGTACGGGAATATTTCCGGAACCGTGTAAAGGTGTATATACCACCTTGAATTCATCAGGAATTTTTGTGCCGAGCGACTGCTCCTTTACCGCCTTTATGTATGCGCTGTCAACTTCCTCACCGATTATGTTTATTTTTGGTTCATCACAAAGTTTGACCCCGTCAAAAATATCGGTATCATCTATGTACTTTATGATTTTATCTGCAGTCTGCGGCGGTATTTGCCCACCATCTTCTCCGTAAACTTTGTAGCCGTTATACTCCTTGGGGTTGTGGCTTGCGGTAATTACAATACCTCTTGCACAATTGAGATAACGAACCGCAAATGACAGTTCAGGCGTAGGTCTTAGATCGTCAAAGAGATATATTTTTATGCCGTTTGCGCATAGCACATTTGCCGCCTCAAGCGCAAACTCGCGGGAATTGTTCCGTGAATCGTGCGCTATAACAACGCCCTTTTCGGCAAAGTCAGCTCCGCAGTCAAGAATTTCACTCGCAAGCCCCTGCGTTGCACGGCGCACGGTGTAAATATTCATTCTGTTTGTGCCCAGCCCCATAACTCCGCGCAGTCCGCCCGTGCCGAACTCCAAATCACGGTAAAAGCTGTCCTCGGCTTCTTCCCTGCTTAATTCTTTTAAGTAATTTTTCTCTGAAACAGCCAGCTTGTCGCTTTCAAGCCACCTTTTGTATTCATTTTCGTAATTCATATAATCACCTGTTGTTCATATCAATAAGCCTGCAAATGTTTTCCACGCTCGTATGCGTTGTATAGCCGTCCTTGGGTGTGTTTTTGCAATAATCAACCATTTTTTTGACTGTTGTTTTTGCGACATGAAGTCTTGTGTCAGACGAAGCATAGTATATGTAAATATCCCCGTCCTTTTCTATTGCTCCGTTGGTAAACACTACATTCGACACATCGCCAACCCTCTCACTGCCGAGCGGTGCAAGGAAGTATCCGCCGGGAGTGTATATAACCTTTTTAGGGTCTTTTAAATCCGTCATAAAGCAATACAGCACATACCTCAGTCCTGCCGCAGTATTTCTGACACCGTGTGCAATGTGCAGCCAGCCGTCCTTTGTCTTTATCGGCGGTGCACCTGCTCCGTTCTTAACTTCCTTTATTGTATGGTAAACTCTTTTCTCAATTATGTTTTCCTCGGTTATTTTTGCATTTTCCATACTGTCAACCAGTGCACAGCCTATTCCGCCGCCCGCCCGGTTTTATGCCCTTGCAGCACTTTACGGAATCGCTGATTTGTTTATCACAAGCAGCTTTGAATGTGCATTAAGCATAACCGCCATATCTGTCAGCACTCATCCTTTCAAGCAGCCCCGGAACCGGAGCGTTTTTCTCCGTTATATTCGTTCTTGCACGGCAAAGTATTTCTGTCGCTTTTCAAGCAAGCTCTGCCGTATACCGTTTTGTTCCGAGATTAAATCCCCTCAATGCATGCATCAACAAGTTCAGAAAGGCAACCGTCGGCACGACAGATATATTTGTCTGCACCGCCATAATAAAGTATAATTTTGTCGTTTTCATACTCTGCAACAGCGCCGCAGGCAAATACCGTGTTATCACATGTCCCATGAAACTCATAAGGCATCTCGGGCGCTAAAATATAGCTATTGGTTTTTCCAATTACTTTCCACGGCTCTTCCAAATCCAGAAGAATTGCGCCCAGATAATATGTTGCCCCGCCTGCAGGCATAAATACGCCATGTACAATAACGAGCCACCCCTTATCTGTTTTAATAGGGGGAGTGGGTCCCACCTTGCTTGCATTCCAAAACCGATACCCGGGCGCTAATACCGGTTTAAACTCTCCCCAGTGCACAAGATCGGGGCTTGCCGAGATCCAAATATCGGCTCCCGGAGCCGGTCCTGCACCGGGACGGTCGAGCTTATAATATTTCCCGTTTATTTTTTCAGGAAAAAGTGAGGCTCCTCTGTTCCTTGGAGCTGTAATTATATCAATTGCCTCATATGCTTCAAAATCTTTTGTCTTTCCTAACATTCCCACAGGACTTTGAAAACCCGGAATTCCGCAAACAGGAGTTATCATATAATATGTATCTTCAATTTTTGTAAGCCGGTTATCTATAAAGTGAGCATAGTATTCCGCATAAGGCCACTCCTTCGGCACATCAGCCCCTGAAATAAAATTCTTATCGCTAAGTTCAAAATGTATTCCGTCCTTGCTTCTGGCAACTCTTGTCACTCCCACAGCAATTGTACCGCTTTTGCTGAGAGGCGCTGCATGTTCAACCACAGACACAAGCATTACATATTCGTCACCTATTTTTACCGCCGTCGGATTAAAAAGCTGTGCTATTCCGGGATAATCATCAACACACATAATAGGATTATATTCTGATCTTTTTAAAATTTTTGTCGCATCTTTCTTCATTTTTTTCTTCTCCTTTTTCACATACTTAATATTAACAACCACTTGCTAAAACTATTGCATAAGCAAAGGTGTCTGCCTTAAATTTAAGCGTTTTATCAACCCAATCAATCCCGCATGATGAACATTTTTCTGTAACCTCAACTATCCTGTTTCCAAGCTTTACTTCTGTTTCAACAAAGCAATCCAATGTATTTGCAATAAATATAAGATACCTTCCTTCATTTTCGTAGTAACTAACCTTTATTGCTTCATTCGGTGAGGTAAACACATCATTGTCATAATAGGGCTTCCATTTTGCATTTATAAAGTCAAATTTGCCTATAATGTTCCAAATTTCAGACATGATCTCCAGTGGCTCACCGCTGTCTACCGCCTTTGGCAGGATTCCAAACGGAAGAGTTAATGCAAGAGCCTGTGAAAATACCCATGCGGGTGGGTTGGAATAGCAAAGCATATACATCGGCATACCTAAATTTCTGCCCTGAAACACGCTCCGGAAATATCCCTCCGGAAGCTTTTTGATTTCTCCGTGCATCAGCTGCGCCTGTATCATTTCGCCCTCCCAGAGCGAGTGACAATAAGGCAAGGCGCCAAGCGTAAATGCTGCGCTTCCGTGCGCATTAATAATACCGTTTCTTCTGTCAATAATATTATACAGCTTTTTCATCAAATTTCTTACTTGCCATACAGGATATGTTGCATGCAGATTGCCATACTTATCTCTGTATCCGCATCCGTGCGCTTCATTTGTGCAGCTCATAGGTCTGATGGTTCCGTCAAGATATATTCCGTCAAAACCATATTCATCAATAAGCTTTGCTATTCCGTCTGCAAATATATCCTGCCATTTTGATTTATAGCATACAATTAAATCCCTCTGCCACGGATAGCGATACCAATGTATATCATAATATTCTTCTCCGGGTTTCCTCATAATATCAGCACCCATTTCGCCCCAGTACGGTGAAAGTGATGCAATTTCATATCCAAAATAAGGGATAACCTTTATGCCTCTTTGGTGTGCCTCTCCTACAATAAGCCTGAGTCTTTCCGCTGTTTCCTCTGTGATAAACGGAGAATTCTGAATATCGTTCCATTTCTCGTGAATATACAGTGTATTTACCCCAAGTCGTTCAAAGCGTTCAAACGGATTTTCGCTTGTATCCTCAAACGGTGACATTAAAAAATCCTCATATTTTTCAGGTATTTTTTTAAAACAGTCAATATGAATATTGCGTTCCTCATACGGATTTTCAGGGAATTCCTTTACGGGTGTTGCCATAAGCCCAATTCTGTAGCTTATGGGGAACAGTTCTTTTCCGTTTTCTATCCCCTTATCTATCCAATTTTCAGGCTCAGAGTCCAAAAGGTGTATTCTGAGAATTGTTTTCGTTTCGCTTTTTATAACTTCTATCGCACAGCTCTCATCTGCAAGTCGGATCCCTTTATCACTTTCAAAAAAAAGACCAAGACCCACATCATCATTCCCAAGATAGATTTGCTCTTTAAACGGCAGCTGAAGCTTTTCAGGCAGGCTGCCTGACTGCAAAACAGGATTGTCTTTCATCATTTCTCCGTTTATTCTGATATTACCGCCGGGGAAAACGTGATAAAAGCTTGCTGTTTCTGTTTTTAAAGGTATCTCAAGCCACAGTCTGGTTAGCTTATAGCCCGGCACCTTATGCTCACCAAGCCCAAACCATTCGTTTACGCTTCTCCCTTGAGGCATAATAGAAATATGCAGGTCAACACATCCGTCATATTCAATTTTTGCAGATGAATTTACAATAAACGCTTGACTTTGCGCCGTTGAACAAACCGTTGCCGACTCAGCGTTCGAGCCATTCATTACAAAATTTTCAAAATCTCCCCAATGCAGCTCCTCACCGTTTTCGATACCAACAAGGCAAACAGAGTCCGCCAGAAGCTCTTTATTTTGCGAAGCTACAGACTGAAGAAATGACTTCTTCCCTGCTTTATAGCTTCTTCCCCAAACATCAACCGCAATTTCTCCATTCGTTTTTTTACATTTAACCGGAGTCCAAGGTCTCGGTATCTTTGTCATAAGCCGTTCCTCCAATCAGTGCATTCTGTAATCCAATTCATACGGCAACGGATATTTTTCATAGATTTCACTGTCATTAAGTCCGTGTATTCCTTTTTCGGATAACATTTTTCTGTGTATTTCAAGCCAGATGTGTGATATGGAAAATTCTCCTTCTTTTATATCCGGCATTACAAAGTTGTCAGTCAGCACTTCAAGGGCCTTCATATACAAATCCGTTTTGCTTAAGGCTAAAGCATATAGCATCTTGAGTCTGCCGTTTTTCATTAAATCCTCCGGAATTTCGTTTTCATATAATTCTATCCATTTCTCATAACCGTTGTTTGCAAACAATGCTTCTGCATAATTCACCCATAAAGGCTGATAATCATTCTTCTCCCTTACTGCATTTTCCATATATAACACGGCCTTCACCGCATTTCCATACTCATTTTTTTCTATTTGCGCAAGATTTCTGTATGCCCAGCAGTTAGGAGAGCATTCAATTGATTTTTCAAATGCTGAATAAGCCTCGTCTGTTTTTCCTTCCGTATAAAGAATAACGCCCATCTGATAATACTTATACCAGCTATCTGTTGCTTTCTCCACCAATTCAAGCCATTTTTTACCTTTAACATAACTCTTTATGCGGCTCCTTGTATCAGGAGTAATCATTTTTCCGCTTTGCAATAATTCAAGCCATTCCGCTTCATCATCCTGTATACTTTCCTTCGGGAAACATACAATGTTGCTTACAGGCTTTTCGCGAAACATATTTTCCAACGCTCCCCAGCCGGAGCCGTTATACCTGAGAACAGCCTTTTCTCCGACTGTCAAATCTGCACTCCGGACTATTTTTTGTTTGTAATAAATTTTATTTTTTATTTCATCTGTAGCAGCATGAAAATCTTTTCCGTGTACAAGTATGGAATTTGCATTTACCGGACTATATCCTTCTGTCCATGATATTATTGAATTTGCTTTCATCACAAAATGTTCAAGCTGGGTTTTTAAAAGACCTGCCTGTATCTCAATATAGCTTTTCTGACTGTCCGACAGCCATCTGTTCCAGTGCTTTCCGCCGGCTCCTTGACCCCAGGCAAACAGCTTTCTGCCTTTCAATTCCTTTGTAGACATATGCACAAGTCCATATCCGTCTTTGTCGACCGCAGCAATCCACTTCTGCTCTTCCTCAGGAATTTTATAAAAGAAATCTCTTGAGCGAGTCAGATTTGTCGCATATGTAACATCAACCCCATCCATATACGGTAATGCTGACACATCCAGAAAATATCCGCCTTCCGTGTATGAACAGTAAAATGTTTCTTCGGCAGGAACTATTACCCGCGTATCCGGAGTTTCATCAACAGCTATATTTGACCACCAGTACATATATTTATCTTCATCCGATGTGTTTTCAAGTGTAACATTCACAAGCAGCACGTCTTCTTCAAGCTTGGCGGTAATCGAATAAACAGCCTCCCTTATTCTCTCAAACTCATACATTCTGAGCATTGGATTTCCGCTCTTGTCCTCACATTCTTCCGTAAAAAGCCTGGAACAGGTCAGAGGGTTATGTCCTTTTATTCCCATATTCCACTCAACTCCGCCGCTGAACCATGCGTTCCTGAGTGCAAGATTGCAAGGCTGAAAAACATCATTTGCATAAAGTAAATCTTTTTTTTTCTTTTTGTCATATAGTGACCATAACCTGCCGCCAAGCTCCGGAACAAATACAGCCTTTAAATACTCGTTTTCCAAAATTGCTCCGTCAAATTCAAGCTCTTTCCTTTCTCTGTTATATCCGTTTTGAACTTGATACGGCAGCAGTGTTGAAATCATCCCTTTTCCCAGATTAGCTTTATCCTCGGCCGAAACCTTTTCCGAAACATTAACCGCTGCATGAATATAATCATCATTTTTTATATCAGGCAAACAACTGCTTTCTCCCAGCTCGGCTCCTTTTATCTTAATCTTTCCAAAGCGCAATGTATTGCATTCCATAATTATAAGCCTCTTTTCATAATATCAAGCATTTCCTTATCGAGCATATGCCCTTTGTAATCCACATACTTGCAATCCTTTCTTTCGCTGTCAATAACTCCGAAAATTCCTCTCAGCTCCCACAGCGCAAAACCAATATTGAAGCCATTAAGTATATCCGTTACATCACTAAACCATGAAAGCGCAACATTATGCGGGCATTTGTTCACAACCCCGCCCTCGCCGCAATGAACGCCGATACCCCTTTCTTGCGCAAGCTTAGCCCAGTCTTCAAATTCTTTATATAATGTTTCTTTTGTCCAAATAATCTGTCTCTCATACTTGCGGCTCTCTTTCCCGGGCATATCCGGCCACTTCACAAATCCGTTTTCATCCTCATCCTGCGAAAACGAAAAATGTGTAACTTCCCTCGGATCATAGGCGCGGCAGCTTTGTGCCACTCCCTCTAAATCGCAAAGCTCAGGAATACTCTCTCTGCCCCAGTTTGTACCATCCAGAAAAACTGTTCGCTTATCTCCGAGTGCTCTGATTTCATTAACTGTTTTTCGCATAACGGCATTATGCTTTTTTATGTCAAGCAGCCTTCGGCCGGCATATTTTGAGTATGGTTCATTTACAAGATTAAAGCCCAGCTTGGTTGCAGAAACAGCTCTGTACCTTTCTGTAAGCTTTTTCCATATATTCACAAAGGCTTTATCTGCTTCATCATCCTTCCACAGACTGTACGGGTCAGGCTCTATTCTTCCGACAGTGTAGCCGGGTGCGCGGTGAAGCGAAAGCTCTACATATATGCCAAGCTCTGCTGCTCTCTCAACAGCCTTGTCAATTATTGCAATTTCTCTCTCCTTAAATTCAAAATCACTGCCTTTCCAAAAATCATTGTAATTTTGAATAAAGTTAATGTAATTCAACGGAAATCTTACAAAATTAAATCCGAGATCCGCTATCATTTCAAGGTCACTGTTAATAAGCTCGTATGATATCGGATTTTGTTCGCGCAATTCCTTTCTGTAGTTTTCCTGATTGCCTGCATCTATACCTTTTTGCGGGCACATCAAATAACTCAAATTAAAGCCCTTGCGGTATGGTAATACTGTCTGTCTATACATCATATACTTACTTCCTCCTTTTTTAGCTTACCGTACCCTGCTTTTTTCTGTTATCGGACACAAGCTTTCTTTCCAGAGAAATACATATACTTCATCATAAAGGCTATAGTTTTCTACATTATAGTCCTCAAAAATTGTTGTTTCCGAATTTGAATACATGGTGATCGGTTTTGTTGAAAATACTTTCTCTAATTTATTATTGTAGCATGCAATTATACCGTATCCTGTTATATCCGCATTTGAATAATTATGTACTTTAAAGCTTACCTTACCGTCTGTAATAGTTTTCTTGGTAATCACCAAATCAGAATCACATTTTTTTTGCAGAACACCCATTTGTGTCAAGGGTGGGATTGTTTCAAAGTCCGGCAATTTTTCAGCTGCTTTGCCTGATGGTGTAATTCCCGTATCATTAATATTTACCAGCGATGAAAGACTTTGATCTTTCCCTGAATAATTTTCATTTTCATAGTTATTCAGTATTGCTGCTGTCCCTTCCGCATTTGTTCCTGTCAGGTCATAGTTAATAAGAGCCCTGATACCTGCTCCTGAAACAATATTGTTTTTTATAATGTTATCCTTTGGCGCTCTCAGCCAGGTTGCATCCGTAACAGTTCCTTTTTTATAAGCGTCAAACTTATCATGATTGAGCTTAAAATACGGAAATCTTTTTGCCCATATATTAGGTACACCGTCCGAAAAAGCATGATGCCAATAATACTGATATATAGTTCCAGGATTGCTTGAATGATTAGCCCAGTCTTTATCACGTCCCTGCGAAAGCCAATCATCATTTATGTTTATCGATTCATTTACAGCATTATTATAAAAAATATTATATGACCCTCCATGAATATAAAGGCGTCCTCTTGCAATATAGTTTTCATAGGCAAAATTACCTGAGCTCATGTCGTCAAAGTAAACGCTGTATAAAGGTCTGTCCCACGCCGTATAGCCGACATTTGCATCACGGTGCATATAATTGCACCGTATATGATTCCCACGCCCCTCAGGCGCGCCGTTTACATAAATAATCCCCATATCGTTTGTCGTGTATTTATTGGCAACAAAGTCATTGTATTCTATTATACACTCTATGGAATGATAAAGGTTTACAGCACACATGGTCGTATCAAATTTATTATGTGAAATAATGCAGCTTTGAGCATAGCATACCCACATCGTGGAATTATCGTAGAACTCACAATTCTGTACGTAATTTCTCTGAGGTACAAGCTCACGGAAATCCGTGCTCGGCTTTTCACCGATTTCATCCGGTATACTTTCGTGTCGTCTGTCTGTCAGCGAAACTGAATATCTCGATTCCAAATCTTCAACAACGCAATATATCATTCCGTTATAGCTCCCCTCGAGGACTACTGCTTCACCTGTTGTGCGGCGAAATGCGCAGTTCTGAATCTGATTGTCCCTTCCGTTGACAATTGCAATACCTGTTTTTGCGTCGGCAAATTCAATACCGTTTATAACAATATTCTCCGTTCCGTCAAGAGTCATAAGCGTAAACGGCTCGTTCCTGCTAAGAGTATATTTTGTTTCACCGCCCTGAGGATATAGGTAAATCTTTCCGTCCTCTGTATCAATATACCACTCCCCGGGCAAATTCAATGCCTCGGGTACATTGTAATAATAATGTCCTATTGTGCTGTTTATTGATGAAGTGTCTTCTGTTACTTTGGAATTTGCCCTCTGCTTTGCGGTGAAGGTTAGTTCCGATTTGCTTATTAAGCTGTAATGTGACTCATCCCAATCGGCACTGAACGTACCGTAAACCCATGCGTTTGTCAGATCACCCCATGAAAGCATTTCGTTATCGGAAACGGTGTAAGAAAATGTATCATCAGTAACATTACTTACACTTTTAAGTACAACGTTGGCATCCCCTTTATCGGGATAACGCGCAAGTGTCAGTTTTTCCTTATCCGACGCAAGAGTAGGTATTGTTTTAGCTGTTATTCCGGGCAAAGACACACCTGCTGTGTTCGCATCAAATACCATAACAGAACTTCTTATTGAGCTTGGTATTCTGCTGTATGCCGCATCAGACGAAGTTAAAGCTCTGAATTTGCTGCTTTCAATAACCGTTCCGCCGATAACGCTTACATCTTCTCCGGGATAGGCTGAAATAAATACCGGCTTTTCTTCTCTTCCGCTGTACAAAGAGTCAAGCTTTTGAGTTTCGGTCAAGGAATAAACACCCTCTCTGATCCATAAAACAGCTCCGCCCGACTTTTCGGCAGTCCTTAATGCTTCAATACCTTTTTCAAAAGTCTTATAGGGCTTGTCAATACTGCCGTCACCCGTGCTGTCATTACCGTTTTGTGCAACGTAAATTTCTTTGTTCCCCCTTACTGCCTTTACGGGCATAACCGCAACTTCGTCCGGCAGCTCTCTGCGCCTTGCTTCAAACTGCTCCCAAAGATTATCTCCGTCTACGGGAACTGTACCCGTAAGCAGTCCAAATCGGTCTGCTGTATACTTCAATGCAAGTGCGGGAACTGTAAAAGCATTTTTACTTGCCGTTACGCTTATAATACTTTCCTCGGACGCAGCTTTGCTTATACCAGCAGAAAAACCGTACCCGCTGCCGCTCATATTAACTTCAGCATCGTCAACCGACAAAACAGCAGAGCTTTCGCCCGGCAATTCGCAAAACACGTTAATAGCTTTGTTATAGTTTTTTTCTCCCGAAAAAACAACTTTGCCCAGGCTTAAATCCGTTTTAACTGTAAATTTCTCCGCCTTAACAAATAAATTTGATGCATCGGTGTTTATCAAAGAAACGGCAGCCTCAAGCTTACCGTTTTTATCAAGCTGAAATAATTTAATATATTCAAGCTTGTCCGCCTCAATAGCTGCTTCCGGTGTATCATATTCTCCGTCAGTCACATACACAGTAAGAAATTCATTTTTGAACGAATATCCCATCGCAACAGACAGACTTATCCTGTCGCCGGTTTTTTGCGCAGAAAAAATTTCGGCATACTCGTTGTTAAGCGCCGTTTCCTCTGCAAGCACCATATTCCCGGGTACGGAACAAACAAGCATTATTGTCAAAATTACAGAAAAAATTTGTTTAAAAGCCTTTTTCATCATAATCACCCCTATTTATGCAACACACTGCAAGACTGCAATGTGTTGCATATACTCAATTCTATTTACTTAAAGTGACCATTCCGTTTACAGAGTTAAGCAGTAAACCAACATGTCCGCCGTCTGCAATATAACTGTTTTCATCAAGATAATCTATAACCGGCTTGCCGTCTATTAAAATTTGAATTTTGACACCCGAATCCACATTATTTACATTTATTTCATAATCATGCATCTCGTTTGGACGAATGAACTCTCCGTTATTCTCCACAGATTGAACAATACCGTATGATTTGCCGCCATTATATTTTTGTAATTCGATTAAATCATATTTTATTATGAAATCATAGCTGTTGCCGTCGGCTGCAAACATACCCGCAGGATTGCTCTGACGGAATGCAATCCCCATCCAGTTTGCCATTTTTTCAATTTTCATTTTAAATGTAATTTTTGCATTTCTCGCAAGCTTTTCGGGAGATGTATCTATGCATGTTGTAAATCCTTCCTTCGGAGCAAATGAAATCAAGCCTCCGCTGCTTACAGTATTCCATCTTTCCCCTTTAAAGAACAGCCTGCCCTTTCCAAAATCATCAAATACATTGTATGTAACCGGATTTGTGCTTGCATAAAGAATATTGCGTGCTTTTGCAATATCCCCTTCAGCCTCACGTACGATTGAGTTAATTTTTGCTGTTTTTACCTTTTCTTCCGCCGTCTTAATTAAAGTATTGATTTTTTCCGCGGTTCCGACAGCATAATCGCCCGCATTACCACTTTCCTTTATTGTTTTCAGCTCCGCCTTCAGTCTTGAAGCATCATCCTCAAAAGCTTTTTTATCAATGGGAACTCTCTGAACCGCCTCGTCATATGTCATGGTGGTAAAGCTGAATACAGGAGATTTAACAGACTTTTCCTCAATCTCGCGCAAGGTTGTATGCGCCTCAACCTGCCAGTAATAGGTGTTTCCAAAGTCGCTCAGCTTTGACGGAATATAGTTCGAATCATTTGCAATTGCTTCCTCTATTATATTTGTCATCTCTGCGTCTGTTGCAATTTTTATTGTGTAATAATAGGCACCGAAGGACGGAGTCCATTTAAAAATAACATCGTCATATATAACCTGACCCTTGCCGCCGTCAGTGGGAGTTATTGCTTCAATCGGTGCAAGAACAGGCTTGTCAAGAATTCCTTCAAGAAAAACCGGTCCCATTTCAGATGTATCCGGAATCTTGAAATTCGGGGTTAAAGACGCAATAAATTCCGCATCATCATCCAAACCGTTCTCAAAGGTAATACTTTTATCGAGAGGCATTTCAGAATCAATATTTCCGTCTATTTTCTCTCCGTACTCTACCACAAGCGGATCAAGATTTATGCTGGAAGCAATGTTATTCAGCAATATATTGTTTGCAGGAAGCCGAACCTGATCCTCATAGTTTCCCTGCTCTCTGGTATATCCTTCCTTCTTGTACTCCTCAGCGTACTTGTTGTAAAGCTCACGGTATCTGACCATGTCATGATATCTGCTGTTCCACAAGGCTTCGTAAGGCTTCATATTCGGATGCACAAATCCCGCTGCAGCATTTACATACGGTACCATGCTTCTTTTCCACAAATCATCCTTCCCGCGATAATAATTTGCGTTAATAACCAGTGTCCCGTTTGTTATATTGTTATCCATAACGTGATCGCGTCCGCCATGAACATATAGGTTACCGTCCTGCGCTACATTGTTGTAAGCATATTTTCCTTGTCCAAAGTCATCAAAGTATACAGCATTTGTGCTTTTCGTATTGCCATAAGCAGACATATCCTGAAAATAATTATTTCTTACATGCTGTCCCCTTCCTATAAAGTCAGTGCCACACACATATACAGCCCCTGCGTCAGCGCTGACCAAAGCACCGTATGCAAATGAGTTATTTTCAACTATAACCTCGTTGCACCACCCCTCGGACAAAAGATGCGACTTTGCACCGGCAAATAAGTTGTGCGAAACAAGACATCCGACTGCGGAAATGATTGCAAATGCGACACCCGAATCGGAATCGTCAAAAACAATATTGTTCTGAAAATAGTTTCTTGCCGGCGTCAGCGACCACCTGTTTCCGCCGGTCACGGAAGCTGCCGTATAAGAGTTTCCGCAATTAACGATTTTGTTGTATGCCGCGCCGCTTAATTCCCCCTCTATAGACAGTGCCGCACCTGTAAATGATTCAAACAAACAGCCTTGCACAGAAATATCATAACCGCAAGAATTAATTGCTCCGCCTTTACCGTTTTCAAAATTCAAGCCGCGAATAACCATGTGCTTACAGCTATTGTCAATATTTAGCACTGTATTTGCGCCTGTTAATAATGTTAACGGCGTATCATCATTATCTCCGACAGGGTAAAAATAAAGCACACCGTTGGTTCTGTCTATCACATACTCGCCGGGAAGATCCATTTCCTCCATTATGTTATAATAATAGTAACGGTTATCTCCGTGATATTCTGCAGGCCATTCATTATATGAATCAAGTACAATACTTTTGCTTTCTTTCTTAACCTCGCCAATCTGATAGTTATTAATATCCCATTCCTGATGAATTGAGCCGTATATCCACATATCATTTGTCATTTTCCACGAAAGCGGCCGGTCATCAAGAAGCTTTACCTCCGGGTACGGAGTATCGGGGTTATAACGGTGTCCGCCCGGGTTTATCGGTTCACCGACACGAACAAAATCATTGTTTGGATATCTTGCCGGAATCATATTCATACTTCCGTAGCTTACTCCCAAAACAGCGGTTGGCACTTTTGCCTTATATATCATTTTTGTTTCCGTTCCTGTAAGCTTGTTTTCATACGGAATTGTTATCCCCAATTTTTTCAAATCTACTTTTTTTACAAAATCCTTAGACACAAGCGGAACACGGGCAAGCTCGCCAGCGGAAAGCTCTTCATAATACTCAGGAGCTATTACCGTGCCTCCCGATAAAACAACTTTTTCATTGTTATAATTACTGATAAATACCGGATATTCTTTGCTTCCGATGATATTGCTCAATGTAACAGTGTCGCTCACGCTATAATTTCCGCCGCGAAGATAAAGTGCAGCTCCCTTTTCATACTTCAGTTCTTTAAGAAGCTCAACTCCCTTAGCAATTGTTTTTACAGGCGCATCAATAGTTCCCGGATTACTGTCATCCCCTTCGGAAGAAACAAACAGCTCTTTTTCCGTTCCTCTTGGCGTCGTTGGAGCAAGCATCGGAAAATGCCCGGGAATTTCCGCTCTTGACGATAAATACTGCTGATAGTTTGTCTCGCCTTCAAGAGCTCCGTAAGAAGTTGGCATACCTATATCCTCTGCATGGTCAACCATACCGTACTGTGTATAATTGACCCTGTCTTTTTCGGACAAAAGGCTAATCCTTACGTCATCAGCCGATATAAATCCGCCTGCAGAAACAATACCTGCGCAGCCGCTGTCCACCGCAACCCTTTCTGATTTCATGCGGACCTTTCCATCAATAGTAACCGCTATGCTTTTGCCCAGCATTTCAGCCTCTACGGAATGCGTTCCGGAATAATCTGATATACTCGCCTGTGCAAGCTTGCTGTACCATATACTATTTTTCTTTTGAAGCAAAAAAACATTTCCGTTACGGTAAAAACGAAGCTCAAGATGCTCATTTTCGTCTTTATATCTCAGTAATATCCCGGCATTTGCAGTTTTCCCCGGGCTAAGCTTCAACGAAACCCTTATGTCCTTCCAGAAGCTTTCTCCGACAGTTACCGTTTCACCGTTTGTTTTGAGATCATCCTCAAAGACAACACTTTCTTCATATACCTTTTCGGCTTGTTCCGTAACGGTTACACCGGAGGCATTCGCCGAGCCGCAGCACGAAAACAAAATTGCCACCGAGCAAACAATACCAAAAATTCTTTTCATCCGACCTCATCCCCCTTATCTCATTCTTACAGCCGCCGGAACATCCGATTCATCATCCACGTCATCATAAATTACAACATAGTCAGGATATGCAAATCTCGTTGAATAAAAGACAAACGACGGCTGATCGCTAATTACATTTCTCGGCTTCATGTCAGCCAAGCTTCCTCCTGTTACGGCAAGACCGTTTCGCTCATTCCTGACTATGTATATCGGAAAATTATTTGCAAAAACATAGTCAATCGGCTCTCCGCCGCTTGTAACAGTAGGAAGCGTCTGTTTTAAATAAAATGCATTCTGATCCGTTTTTTCTATCCAGCCAAATCCAACTCTGTGTTTAAGGTCATAATAATCCGCATTACTGTTGTTTGTTAATAAGCTGTGCTCAGTATTCAAATAACCGCTGTCATAATCATATACATACTCCATCAGGGTTATCTGATCCTCCGAAGAAGCCGTTCTTACAAGATCTCCCGGTCCCGGAGTCAGGGTGATATCTGTACCGTTTACATTTACGGTCTTCTCAACGTCTTCTTTTTCAGCAAACTTAGTATTCTGTCCGCCGCCCTGACCAATATATGTAATGCTGTACATAGTTTCTTCATCCCGATAAACGAGTTTGGTATCTGTTATCAGCTGAATTCTCTCATCATCGCCTACAGTTTCTCCCCCGCCCGTTTTATACAGAAATACATCTGCGCCAAGCTTATCGCCCGATGTATAATAGGCTGTCCAATCTTTTATTGATATAGCGTTCGAAGCAGGACCTTTGTAAACCTTTGCCCGCTTTTCCATCTCGGATGAATCAGCTGCAACCTTAAAGCAGACAGTCTGATCTGTAATAACAAACTTCCAGTTACCGGAACCGTTTTTAGCTAAATAAGTCCCGGTCTCTCGGTCTGCCGCCTGCTGTGCAATTCTAAATCCGTCTGTCCAGTTCTCTGATGCCGGAGCCGCCAAATCAATTTTTTTTATTTTTCCGCCCATTAACTTATACATCACTATTCCGGCAAAAGAATCTGCATTCTGAGGATCCGCATCCAACGCATCATACATTTTTTGTCCGTCGGTGTAACGAACATCATCAATATATACCTTTTCTGAAAGCTCAAACGTATTGTTTACGCCGTTTTGATCAAAAATACGCACTTTTATGGTCTGAGAAAGTGATTCCGGTTTTGACTTTGCGTACAGATATCCCAGCATCATTTCAGAATCCTGCAATTCAAAATATGCAATAACTCCGTCAAATGCAAGAAAGAATTTTCCCGCTGTTCCGCCCGAAAGATTAACGTTTTTTGAATATATATATGCTCCGCCATTTATTACAGCCTTGTTTTTATCGGTTATAAGCTCCTCCACCGAGCCTGAAACGGTTTTGTTTGAAGCTTCAATAATGTAATCGTTGTTCAAGTCTTTCATAACAGCCAAAACATCCCCGACTGCAAGCCTGTCAATCGCAACGGCCGAACCGTTTTTTCGTATTGAATAATCGCAGCTGCTTAAATCAAGCATTGTTTCATGAGGTGTTTCCCCGTCAATCGCAGTCTGCCTGAAATACAGCTTTTCATTGTATATATCAACATTGCTTACAACAAAATACTTATAGTCTTCAACACGGACAAGCTCGGCACATCCGTCAGAGTTATTGTCAAGAAGAATAATGCGGCCGTATTCCGGAGTAAGCATGTTTGCGTTAAAATTCGAAGCGTTTGCGCGGCTGACCGTTTTACCGTTATAAACCACGACACTTTCATTGGAAATCGAGGTTTTGTATGTTTTGTCTTCAAACTCATCCAGGGAATACTCATACTTATTGTTGGTAAAATCATACAAAAGCTCTGACGGGACATTTATAATTCTGTTTCTTTTTGATTCGCTCAGACAAACAACCTCATACATATCATTATTCGTTTCTTCATACCAGCAAATCACGGATTTTCCAAGCAGTCCGGATTTGTCTCCGCTATAATTCAAAGCTATATTATCCACTTTGATTACATTCTCATGCAGGCTGCTTTCACCGGTAAAGCTGTTCATTCCGTCATCGGTAACTATTCCCTCAATATAAAAAAGTGCAAGTCTGCGGTTGTAATATGGGGCCAAATCATTCGCCGTACCAATAATATCGTATGCCTCATGAGGGATCTCGGCAAACAGCAGATTATAAAGAAGGGCATAACACTGCGAATAATCGAACGTATCGGTTACCGAAAGATCAAGCTTATCGGTAAGCCCCACACTATGTGCCTTTGCAAAAACGGTGTACTCATTCTCAAGTCCGTATGTGATATTTATTGTTCTCAGAAGCATCAAAAGCGCCTGTCCGTAAGTTATTTTTCTTTCAGGATAAAAGTTCCCGTCAGGATAGCCGCTGATAACCCCCATATCCACAAGGCAGCTGACAGATGAATTCGTTTCTTCGTCATTTATATCCGCAAAACGCTTTTCGGCAGGAGGTATTGTTCCGCCCAGCTCCAGCTTTGCAAGTGCTGCAGCAAAGCCGCCTCGCGTAACGATTGCCCCAAGGTCGGTGTTTTCATTTATCAAGCCGTATTTTTCAAACAACCCTGAAATTTCATGATGAAGCTCCAGCGCTCCCTTGCCGCTGGTTTCCGTTGCTGCAGCTGTCACAGCGGAAGAAAGCATACAAACAGTCATAAACAATGAAATAAATCTGTTTAAATGTTTCATTTACTTTACCTCCTTTAGCTTCATAAGCTCATAAATCAGTTTCGCACCCTCTGCACGGGTCATATTCCTTGTGGGATAAAACCCGCCGTCCTCCATACCGCTTATTATGCCGGAAGCTCTCAAGTCTCCTACTGCTTCTGCTGCATACCCGGCAATCTCGTTTCTGTCAAAGAAATCAGCGTCACCGTTTTTAAGACTTATTTCCTGCAGTCCGGCAATTCTCCCGAGGAGAACCGCTGCATCCTGACGTGTAATATTTTCACCTACTCCGAATTGTTCACCGTTGCCCATTACAAGGCCGGCACCTTTGGCTGCCGCAACATACGGCGCATACCAGGCTTTTTCATCAACATCATTAAATCCGCTTGCATCCTCCGTACCTTCAATAGCAAAAGCAACGCATAAAATCTTTACAAACGCCTCACGTGTTATATAGCTGTTTGGCTCAAAGCTTTTACCGTCAACGCCGCTGATTGCGCCGGCTTTTACAAGAGCCTCAACCGCCTCAGCCGCCCATTCAGCATCCGCCATATCGGCAAAGATACCGTTTGCTGACGGTTTTTTCGTTTCAGGGTCCTGATCCTTCTGAACCTCAGCTGTACCCCCGCCATTCTCTGCCGGACGCGGAGAAAACCCGCCTCCGCCCCTGCCGGAGCTGCCGCTGTTTTTATTGCCGCCTGATGAAGCGTTGCCTGCATCCGATGCACTCTTCACGCTTTCAATATAATCTTTTTCAAAATCTTCTATCCTTGTATAAGCAGCTCCGACAAATTTTGTGTAAGCTGCGCTTACCTTATTTCCATATGTGTTAATGCTGCTGTCAGCAAATATATGAGCGTATTTATCAACCAATACCGGAATCTGACTCCACAAAACCGTTTCTTTCAGCTCATTTAAAAATTTCTTTCGGTCATTATAAAAAGTACTAATCTCTTTGAATTTTGCAAAGGTCATAGTTTCAGTGCTGTTCTGCCTGATTATGGAAGCAATCTCTGTTATATATTGGTCATCGCCTGCATTTGCGCCTGCCGGCATTCCCAAAGCTGCCAAATGTTTTTGAAGGTCCGCCTTTATTCCGCTCTCATCCTTTTGTGACATTGCCATAATAAAAGCATCAAGCTTCTGCTGCGGAATGTAACCTAATGTTTCCTTTATGACAGTCTTGCCGTCATTAGTCACTGTAAGTATATAGTCAGCCGAAAGAAAACCTTCCCCGACATCTGTACAAAGAAGAGGAAATTCAAGCTTTTCTCCGCTCGCCCTGGCAAGAATAACAAATGAATTATCTGCAGTGATTGCATCCTGCGAAACCCCATCCTTCACAAAAAGTATTGAAACCTTATCGCCTGTCATTTCATCAAGAATAAGCTTTCCGTCTTCTATTGTATATCCAATATTTGCTTCCGCAGAGACAGCAGTAGAAATACAAACCAGCGATAAAGCAAAAAATAATTTAAGTATATTTTTCATAGAAAGTCTCCTTTAATAAAAATACATCCGCTGTACGTATCATTGCATTATTTGAGCTATAAGCTGCAATAACAAAACATATAAATATTCCTTTACCTCCGGATAATTCAATCAGCTATGGCAACACATATACGGATATCGCAAGTGCCGTAATACAAACAGCGCTTTCCTTTAAATTCAGCATAGCCGCCGGAAAATATCGTAAAATTGGCAAGTCCATAACATTCAAGCTCCTCATAAGGAATAAAAAACGGTTCTGTTGACCCGGCAGTTACTGCCCGGGGAGCATTCTGTCAATTAAAACCCGCCCTGTTATATACATATTTGGCGCATTGAATATTGAAAAAACGCACTCTGTACCGCATCCTTCCTATATATCAACGCGCCAAATAATATCAATATACACCAATACTTTCAAGTCTGCCGCTTATTATTATGCCGAACCGCCGAGCCGTGCTGACTAAAGCATATATTATGTATAAACAGGAATATGCAGCCCGTACTACTGAGCCAAGGTAACCTCAACCTGCCCGTGATAAGGAACGAGCTCTGCTGAACTGTTCCATAAAAATGCATGAACATATGCTGTATCTTCTGCCGGGGTCTTTAAAGCAATAGTGTTGATTGTTGACGAAACAGTACCGGTAACATTTGCCAGCGACTCAGCCTTTACGCCTATCAATGCATTATTTGAGTTATACGCTGCAACAACGAGCCAACCGTTGAGAGCAGTGCTGCTTTCATTTTTAACAGCCAGATCTGATACGGTAATGGAATTTGTGCCCTTTGTATAGGTGGGAGCGCTGCTTATCCAAAGCTCGCTTGAACGCGGTGTTGTAACTGTCTGAGAAAGCTCGGCAGCTGTAATTGCACCCGATTTTGCCGCATAACCTCTGTTAACGGTCAGTGTATAATCCGTTGCAATCGTTGCACCGGGAATCGTCAGCGTTATATCCGTTCCGTTTTCTGCAACAGCCGCCGTCACTCCCGCTACCTCCGTTCCGTTCGCTTTTACTTTGAGCGCTGACCGAAGCGTTGCCGCATCAACGGGCACCGATGCTTTAAAGGTAACTGTTCCGTCCTCCTTTGCCGCAAAATCACTGAACGTAAGATGCGCCATTCTTTCCACCTTAATATTGTCAAAGTAATATTCACTGTTTCCTGTCACCGTCTCAAAGTCAAAGAACATTTCCTTGTCTGATACATTCTGCCAGTCGCTCGAATATCCGGCATTTCTGCCTATGCCCATTTTTCTTTCCCCGTCAACAATATAGGTCATAACATTGCTGTTTTCATTGTATGCACTGCCGTCATATACCTTTTTAACGCTTATCCATTTGCCTGTTGCATACAGATCCGCAGTGCCAATACGTCTAGCCGCATAATCTTCCTTCTGCAGACCTAATCCGTTATGCCAGTTAATAGGAGTATTCTTTCCGCCAAAGCTCAGAAGATCCATGGGATTTCCGTTACCTATGCTCTGTGCCAAAGCAGAGCTTACCATATCGCCTCTTTCTTTTACATAATAATCAAAGCTTACTACCGTCAAAGGCTTTTCATCACTGTAGCCCTCTACCCCGCGTACGGGAACGGTAAACTTGTTTATACCGGCTTTGCCTTCAATTGCTGTAACGTTTGACTCTTCAGACGTGCTTGCCTTTATTGTTCCCGTGTGGGTTTGCACTGGCTTGACCTGCAGAATTTTTCCTCTGCCGGCATTGGTTGGGTCAGCTATTACCGCGATTTCTCCGCCTTCCTTTGCTTTCACAATATTGGCACCCTGTGTTCCGCTTACTCCGATTACCGCGTTTTCCAAATCGAGTTCAAAGCCTGCAGACGGTGTTATAACTGGCGTCGTGGCCGGTGTTGTAACTGTCTGAGAAAGCTTGGCAGCTGTAATTGCACCCGATTTTGCCGCATAACCTCTGTTAACGGTCAGCGTATAATCTGTTTCGCTTTCCACGCCGGGAATCGTCAGCGTTATATCCGTTCCGTTTTCTGCAACAGCCGCCGTCACTCCCGCTACCTCCGCTCCGTTCGCTGTTACTTTGAGCGCTGACTGAAGCGTTGCCGCATCAACGGGCGCCGATGCTTTAAAGGTAACTGTTCCGTCCTCCTTTGCCGCAAAATCACTGAACGTAAGATGCGCCATTCTTTCCACCTTAATATTGTCAAAGTAATATTCACTGTTTCCTGTCACCGTCTCAAAGTCAAAGAACATTTCCTTGTCTGATACATTCTGCCAGTCGCTCGAATATCCGGCATTTCTGCCTATGCCCATTTTTCTTTCCCCGTCAACAATATAGGTCATAACATTGCTGTTTTCATTGTATGCACTGCCGTCATATACCTTTTTAACGCTTATCCATTTGCCTGTTGCATACAGATCCGCAGTGCCAATACGTCTAGCCGCATAATCTTCCTTCTGCAGACCTAATCCGTTATGCCAGTTAATAGGAGTATTCTTTCCGCCAAAGCTCAGAAGATCCATGGGATTTCCGTTACCTATGCTCTGTGCCAAAGCAGAGCTTACCATATCGCCTCTTTCTTTTACATAATAATCAAAGCTTACTACCGTCAAAGGCTTTTCATCACTGTAGCCCTCTACCCCGCGTACGGGAACGGTAAACTTGTTTATACCGGCTTTGCCTTCAATTGCTGTAACGTTTGACTCTTCAGACGTGCTTGCCTTTATTGTTCCCGTGTGGGTTTGCACTGGCTTGACCTGCAGAATTTTTCCTCTGCCGGCATTGGTTGGGTCAGCTATTACCGCGATTTCTCCGCCTTCCTTTGCTTTCACAATATTGGCACCCTGTGTTCCGCTTACTCCGATTACCGCATTTTCCAGATCGAGCTCAAAGCCTGCAGACGGTGTGTCTGACGCAGCTCCCGTAATGCTTGCCGTTACAAGCATTGCAGTCAGCATCGAAAAGATTGTTAATACCGAAATTAGCTTTTTCATTTTTTTACACTCCTTTTATTTTTTTAATTTCTGCCATTTTTTAAACTGTCTAACTTCTTCTTCATAAACCACATCCATGCCGGCGCCCCTAAGTCTTTCAATGGATTGAGGCAGCGTCGTTTTTGGATCGAGAACCCCCTGGTACAGCCCCGTAAACTCTTTTTGAATAGTTGAAAGCTGCGCCATTTCCGTTCCGACCGACTGATTGTTAAACCGGAATCCATATGCAGGAACCTGAAGAGCCTCCTCGTTCAGTTTAGCAGTTTGCTCCCACTTATCGCTGGGTTCGCCTTCAACAAGATATGCATTTGCGGTGTTGCCAAACTTCCATGAACAGTTTACATAGTAGCCGCTCTTGGTATCGGGTCGTACATGGAGATTATCCTCCAGAAGCTTATAATGCTTGCCCTCAATACCAAAGCAAAGTAAATTATAGAGCTTTTTATCTGTATTCATCAAATATAACAATTCCACAGCTTTTTCAGGATTTTTTGAACAAGCACTCACAGATGCAATGGTTGCACTGGGCATTGAGTTTTCCATTACGGGTTCAGTAAGCTGAATTGCAATATAATCAATTCCTCGCATCGCTGAGGTTTCTTCAGCCACGCCAGGCTTGTACACGCCTATTTCACAAGCATATTTCCCCGCATTCACCTCCGAAGAATCATCTCCGACAGTTGCAATATCGGCCCTTATATAGCCCTTCTGATACCAGTCATGAATCATATTGATACGGTTTTTGTTCCATTTTGACTCCAAATAATTGAATATTTCCCCGGTTTGGTTATCAATATAAGCGTAAGCGCCAATAGGTGAAATCGATTTGTAGTCAAGCTCGTCAAGTCCTACGCCGACTCTTAACGGATAATATTCCTTTTCATTGTCGCGAACCTGTGCCCAGAACGGTTCAAGATCTTCAATCTTATGTATCTTGGATGCGTCAAGATTATACTTTTCAGCTAAATCCTTACGTATTTTTGCACCAACTGTTTTTGCGTAAATCTGAATATTGGGGATGCCGTAAATCTCGCCGTTGTATTCAACCGCATGCTTTGCATAGCCGGGAAGAACCTCCCAAAGGTCAGGGGCGGCCTTTTCAATAACTTCACTTATCTCCATCAAGCCCCCGTTATTCACTGTTTCAATATAGGGAAGAGCATATCCTGTGTGGCAAATATCAAACTCTTTCCGGGATGCCATCATCATATTCATCCTCTGTTTATATGCGGCAACATCAAGAAATGTTATTTCCACCTCTGCTCCAATTTTCTCGCGAATAATAGCGTTCATAGCCTCAACAACCTGAGCCGTGTCCTCCTGAGGATCCCCGGGCAGATACCACGAAAGCTTCACATATTCACCACTGTCGGAGACTGTCTTCTTGTTCTTGCAGGCAGTAACCGAAAAAACCGTAACCACCGCAAGACAAAGAGCCAAAACTCTTTTTAAACCTTTTTTCATCACTATAAAACCTCCCTAAATATATACTTTTTAATTTTTTACTCTTTAATTTAGCCTTTAACTCCGCCCACAGTCATGCCTTTAACAAAATATTTCTGAAAAAACGGGAACACAAACAGAGCGGGGCCCGCAACGCATACAGCCATTGCCATTCTCACAGTTTCAGACGGAACATCTGCCGTATTCAGCAGAGCCGACGCTCCACTTTCCGCATTTTGCAAAAACTTTATATTTTCCATTATTCTCTGCAAATAATACTGAAGCGATATTAAGTTCTGATTGTTTATGTATAAAAGCGACGTGTTCCAGTCGTTCCATTTGTTCAAAAATTGCATAAGAGCAACCGTTGCCAATGTAGGCTTTGACAATGGTATAATTATCTTGAAAAAAATTGAAAATTCGCCATAGCCATCAACCAAAGCCGCCTCAAGTAACTCATTTGGAATTCCTGCCATTGAAGTTCTCAGCATGAATACAAACCAAGGACTTATCATTGCCGGCAAAATATATACCCATATTGTATCATCAAGATGTAAATATTGTGTAATCAGCAAATATGAAGGAACAAGGCCTCCCGAGAAAAGCATTGTAAAAAACAAAATAAACGAAACCTTGTTTCTTGCACGAAATCTCGGTCTGCTGAGCGGATATGCAATCAGCGACATCAAAAATGTTGACAACACCATATATGCAGTCGAGAATAAGGCTGTAACACCATATGCTCTGAGAATTCCCGAGCTTTCCTTAAATATCCATTTGAAGGCGGTAAGCTCAAAGCTTCTTGGAATTAATGAATATCCAAACTCCAATATATCCTTCTCGTTTGAAAGAGAAACCGAAAGCAGCATTATAAACGGAAGTATAACCGCCACACACAAAAGCGCAAGAAAAACATTTAAAACTGTCTGAAAACTGAAAAACTTTCTCATTATATCTGTTTTCCTCCTTTAAAACAACGCATTTTCAGGATTAATTTTCCGCGTAACCCAATTTGTAATCATAACCACTGCAAACCCGACAACCGACTGCATAACACCTACTGCCGCAGAAAGACTCATATTGCCCATTTCACGCATAACCCTGAATATATATGTATCAATAACATCTGTTGTCGGATAAAGGGTTCCGACATCTCGTGTCACCTGATAGAACAAACCAAAATCCGCACGGAAAATCCCGCCTATTTTGAGTATAACATTTATCATAATAATTGTTGTCAGACACGGCAAGGTTATCCTGGTTGTCGTTTGCCAGCGATTTGCACCGTCTATCCGCGCTGCCTCAAAATACGAGGTATCTATCGCCATAAGTGTTGCGTAATAAATAATACTGTCCATTCCTACCGACTTCCATAAATAGCATATTGCAAGAATTCCCGGCCACTTATCGGGTTCAGAGTACCATTCAATTGCGTCTATCCCAAAAGTGCCCAAAAGCTGATTGGCAAGACCGTGCCGCGGCTCTAAAACTGCGTATACCATATACGCAACTATTACCCATGAAATAAAATTAGGCGTAATTAATACCGTCTGATAAAGCTTGGTTTTTGCTCTGCTTGTAATTTCAAACAATGCAAGAGCAAGTGCAACTGCAGCAATTATACCGAGAATAATAAACATAAAATTTAACACAAGAGTGTTTCGTGTTATTCTGAAAAAATCATTACTCTTAATAAAAAGTCTGAAATTTTCAAAACCGATCCATTCGCTGCCAAAAATTCCTTTGTTAAATTTGTAGTTTTTAAAAGCAATGACAATACCAAACATCGGTATATAATTAAATAGTATTATAAAAAGCAACGGAATGGTACACATTGCCCAATAGGCGCGGTTTGCCCCCTTGTAAAGTGCAAACTGCCTCTTATGCATTGAAGTGCGGTGCGATTTTGCAGTCATCAACTGATGTCTCCTCTCTTGTCTTTATTATTTTCTGCCTTTTTCATAAAAAAAAGATATGCTTTACAATAAAAGTATAGCATATCTTTTTTTATTAGTAAATTCACAATTTTTGCGTTTATTCCTTTATTTTGTCCTTTTGCAATTCAGACAACATATGCTTTTGAAATGAGTGCTGTATTCAGCTTTTTTTAATTTTTATATAAACCCTCGTGCCGTGTCCCGGATTTGATTCAATACGGCACCCGTATTCATCGCCAAAAATAAGCTTCAGACATTTGTTGGTATTATCAAGACCAAAGCGATTTTTCTTTATCATGCAATAAGACCACTTTTCAAAGGACTCAGACATCATCAGATTAATCTCCTTTTGCTTGTTTTCTTCGATACCTACCCCATTGTCGCTCACAACAACATATACGCTGCCTTTTTCTTCAAATGATGAGATTTCTATTGTTTTATTTTCATTCTTTGAGGGTAAAAGTCCGTGGGTTACTGCATTTTCGATAATTGGCTGCAACATTAATTTAGGAACATAAACCCCCAGGTGTTCCTCCTTAATATTCCATATTATTTTTACAACATTATCATATCTCATGTTTACAATCTGCATATATTTTTCTGCAAATTCAACATCCTCCGATAAAGGGATTATAGTCCTTGTGCTGTTCAAAGAGCTTTTGAGCATATCAGACAATAATTTAATCGCATATGTTGCCTTGTTCTCTTTCTTCACAACGGACATAATAACAACATTCACAAGATTAAGAGTATTCATCAGGAAATGTGAATTAATTCTGGACTGGGCAAGTATCCGCTGACTTTCTCTTACCTGTTCAATTCTTGCTGCCAACTGTATTTCTGTTAGCTTGTTTTTTTCCATAAGTCCAATAATATTTGCACTTATATAAGAAAACTCATTAATTCCATTTTCAGCAACCTCCTCCTGTGTTCCGTTAAAAAGATCAAGAATATTCTGTATTTGCCTGTAAAAATTACTTGCAATTATAAATACCAAAAATATCGAAAGAATTATAATCAGCAGCATTATTGCCGTAACAGCTCCGGCAAAAGTAAACCTCTGATATTTTAACGGGTACCGCGGCGCTTTTATAATACAGTTCAAGCCGTTTGACTCAATCTCGCTTGAAACATAAATCTCATCATCAGCATACCTTATTATCGGTTTTCCGTTTTTATATTCTTCAACGTTTACGGATGTTCCAATGAGAGTCTTATCGGTTGCATATATTACGGTACCATCGTTATCCGTCAGCAAAAGGCAATCCTCCTGCTTCAGAATGTTCATCAGTTCTTCATCAAAAGACCATGTATCAATATTATGTACGGCATATCCTACGTGCTCGTTAAGGTATGAAATAGGTGTAATTACCGAAATATATCCGTAGCTCCTGTTTGCGTATAAAAAATGCCTGTATATCGGCATCGGTTCACCGCATCTTTCAAGCCAGTTTTTATCTGGAAATCTGTCAAAGTAATTACTTCCAAAGCCTTTGCAGGAAAAAACATATCCGCTTTTTAACGAATAAAGATATACGGAATCGCAAACTCTGTCATTTACCGTGTTATAGACTTCTGCTGCAAGCTGAATTGTTTTCTTGTTTAACACGTTGTCACTTTTTAAAAGATTTCCGATCCGCTCATTTATTGAAATATACTGCGCATCTTCATATACGATCGAAAGAGATTTTTCGATAACTCCGCTGCATTTGGAAACAATATTTATATACTCCACTCTTTGGGCGTTCTCATTTTTTTCGTTGTAATAGCTTATTGTAAAAATTCCGACAACAACGGTTGGAACCACAAAAAACAAAGTTATCAGAATCAAGTATTTAAAGAAAATGCTTGTCCATTTATAATTAGTATATATATTGCTTCTTGTCTTATTTACTTTTCTTTGTATAAACATCTCTCTCTATACTCCTTAGGGGTACAACCGTAATAACGGTTAAACATTCTGTAAAAATTCTGGGATGAGCGGAATCCGACCTTTTCATAAAGCCTGCTTACCGTGCAATCTTCTTCCAGCAATAATTTTCCCGCATGCTCAAGGCGGACGGAGATCAGATAATCTATATATTTTTCACCACACAGTTTTTTTATATATTTACTGAAATAGCTTGGCGACATGTGCATATACCCGGCTATGTCGTCAAGACTCAGATCCTCCATATAATGTTCATCGATATATTTTTTAAACCTTCTGAGCACCGCCTTATTCCGTTCAGTATTACCCTCATTACGGATATTATTTTCTATATGATTCATCAGAAGCGCAAAAGCCTGTTCGTCTGACACGGATGAAACATCAATTATATCGCCAAAATTTTTAAGTACATCTTTAACTGCTTTTTTAAAGCTAAGCTTGCTGTTAATGCAATTATCGTAAAGACTTTGTATAGCCTCGTGTGCAGTATCCGCACTTTCCTCCGTTATAAGCTTGTAAAGCTTTTGAACCAGGTCATCGTGCTCAGAAATTTTGTTTTGTTCATTTATAAAAGCCTGAATGTTATCATAGGTGTCAACTATGTCAAGCCCGGGGCTGAATCCCAAAAACTGTTCTATGTCGTTCTTAATCATGTTAATTTCATTTATCAAAGACTGTTGAAAATCATCATTCTGAAATAGTTTTATGGAAATAAAGTCCAGGTCGCCTATATTCAGCTCAAGTCGCATCCATATATTACTGCTGTTGTTATCGTTAAACAATACGATATTATCTATCGCACGGTATAAATCGTCTTTTGTATACTGTGATGATTTTAGATACTCCTTTAACGCCTCGTTGTTGCAATGCACGATTGCAACAGGATTATCGGATAGAAATTGCATATTATACAACGCTTCCGGTTTTATACCAACTACAGCGTTTCTCATTATTTCTTTAACCTTGGATAATATTTTTTTCTTTTCATCAGCCTCGTTTTTGTTTAATCTTTCATAAATTTTTTTGCACAATGCTTCAATTGCATCAAATCCTATCGGCTTAATAATATAATCAATCGCCCCAAGCTGCAGCGCTTTTTGAGCATAGATAAATTCATCGTATCCGCTGAGCACAGCAAACACGACATCGGGATAAATCTTTCTGATTCTTTCCATCATTTCATTTCCGTTTATAATCGGCATATTAACATCAGTTATAACAGCATCAACAAAGTTTTCTTCTGCCCAACCGATTGCCTCTTCCGGGGAAACAAAGCATTTAGTTTCAAAGCCATATTTATTCCAAGGAACAGCATCTGCCAATGTTCTCAGCGTAAAACGTTCGTCATCAACAATAATCAGCTTATATAACTTCATCCTATTACACCTTTTCTTCATCCGCTTTTGTCATATATTCTTAACTTATTGTCTGTTTTTTCAAATTAAAAATATACATCATAAATTATAACACATCTTTTTAAATCTGTAAATTCACAATTTTTGTGTTTATTACCTTATTTTGTCTTGCTTATAATTCAATTCAGGCAGGTTCGGATTGCTCTGTCGGTCAAACGCATAAGAGTCCTTGCCGCCGCACCGGAATATGTTTAAAAATACATAAGGTATTCCTCCGTAAATTACATTAATAACTTCAAAATAAAATATGGCATGCCGTAATCACAGTTTGAAGCATTACGGTATGCTATACTTTATAAATATAAATTGACAGGTTTTTGTTTCCGGCGGACGAAGCAAGGCTGACGCCTTGCAAGGACAACGGTTCAAAAAGACGGCTTTTTTTAATCACAGGGCATATCGGGCTTGCCTCCCGTGTGTCTGCCACCTGCAAATTGCCATATCTCTGTTTCAACTGTTTCACCGTATCTATACATAATTCTTTTTTCTTGTCCTGCAGCTCTGTACTTGTTTTTATAGCCGAAACAGACATTGCGCCATTTTGATTTACTCTATATGCTTTTCCGGTAATCACCGGGCGTTATACCGAACTTTTTTTAAATATCCGGCAAAAGTATGAAGAGCTTTGAAAGTTTAAAGCTTCTGTTATATGTTCTAAAGTAGCTCCGCTGCTTTCGAGCATTTTTTTGCTTTGTTCAGGCGCATGTCCAACCGATATTCATTCGGATTCTTTCCCGAATACTCTTTAAATAACCGTCGGAAATAAGAAACACTGACATTACAGGTTTGTGCAATTTCTTCTATCGAAAAGTTACATAAAATATCGGATTCTATAAGTTCAATCCCGCTGTTTATTTGTGAAAATCTTTTTTTCTTTTTCGTTCTTTTCTTTACATATATAGGAGAGTAAATTATAAACAGCTGATTTGATTTGAATCGGTGATGGTTTTGTACTTTCGTAATAACGGATAATATCTTCGAAATATTTTTCAATAAGTAAAATGTTAATATCCTTTATTATAAAAGGCTCATCCGAAAAAGAAAATTCAACACCGTCTTTTTTTGTATTAATTTCCACAAGCATGGCATCATTGAATGTTTCTGTACAAGCTAAATTAAAACAGGTATATTCGCTTCCCCGGGGAAGGCATACAACGCTTTTATCTTTTATTACGAGTTTTTTCTGTGATTTACATACATATGAAGCCTGAACATTATTCAAAAAAATTATTCCGGTGCTTTTTCTGCGCTGCTTCATGTGAAAGACTGCACCGTTAATCTATTTTTGCCGCATGGCAAAAACATTATAAATTTCAAAATCGGTGTAATATAATTGCTTTAAGCCTATTATGCTGGTTAAGGACATTTATATCAGCCTCCTGTAAATATAGTATATCATTGAGAATAAAGCCTGTCAATATTCGTGTCGAAAAATGCAATAAAATCAGCTTGGTTTATGCCTTGAAATTGTTATTTGACTGTGGCATAATTCAAATAGCTTAAGCTGTAACCTGAAATACGCAATAAAAGGAAGGAAGATTGGGATGAGAAAGATAAATGTTACAATATGGAATGAGTATTGTCACGAAAAACTGGATGAAAATATTGCAAAATTTACCTGGAAGGAATTCACGGTGCTATTAACCAAAAGCTTTCGCCGTCGGGAAAATTTAGTATCAGAGCAGCAACTTGGGATATGGAAGATCACGGATTGTCTGATGAGGTTTTGGATAATACGGATGTTCTCCTTTGGTGGGGGCATATGAAGCATGCCGATGTAAAAGATGAAATTGCGAATGAAATCGGCTACAAAACCGCTCAGCACTTCAGCGTGATTTTCAAAAAAAGTACCGGACTTACCCCGTCGGCATACCAAGCCAAACATAAACATATATAAAAAATACGATGGCTCATTAAATCGCAGCCATCGTATTTTTTATATGTAAGTTAAATTATTTGTATACTCTGAATCCGTTCCCAACAATCTGGGAGGATTCCGAAAAGATTATAAACGCCGTCGAATCCTTTTCAAGCACGCGTTTCTGAAAGTGCTCCGCCTCGTTTTCCTTCAGCGCACACATCAAAACCGTTTTATTTTCCATCGTATATCCGCCGGTTGCCCTTACAATGGTTACTCCGCGCGGCGAATTTGACACAAGGTACCGTGCGATTTCCTCTCCGCAGTCGGTAACGACAAACGCAAGCTTTGATATATTCAGCTTAAGTATAAGCCAATTCACGGCATATGAGGATATTGCAAGCGCAATTATTCCGTACAGCGCAAGCTCGGTTCGTCCGAATACCGCAAGCGACACCGCAATAACCGCAGCGTCTACCGCAAGCAAAAGATTTCCGATTTTTATGTGCGGAAAAAAACGCTGCAAAAGCCTGCTTAATATATCGGTTCCGCCCGTTGACGCGCCCTCGACCAGCGTCAGTCCTATTCCTGCGCCGTACAGAACTGCCCCGAATACCGAGCCTAAAAATACATCATTGCAAATACTCGGAAGATACGAAAATATTTGCACAAAAGCAGATAGGAGCGTTGCTCCTATAAGCGAGTTTATCACAAACGACTTACCCAAGAATCGGAGCGCCGCCGCCAATAACGCTGCATTGATTACTGCAAACGACAGTCCCGGCGCTATACCGAGCGTATGAAACAGAATTGTTGACAAGCCCGAAACGCCGCCGCTTACAATTTTGTTTGGTATATAAAATTCACTGACAGCAAAGCCAACCATTGCTGTTCCCAAGGTAATCGTTAAGTATCGTTTTACCGCTTTGTACAATTTCGTTTCCTCCGTCACCTTCATTTACCAAATGTTATATGACAAATACGCAGTTTACATTTCTCCGAATCTTCTGACTATACTTATAATAATGTAGCCTTACAAAGTTTTTAAAATCTCGCGGCACTCGCTTATAAGCTGAGTAACCTGTTCATCCTTCATATCGGGATGTATGCCGACATATACTGTTCTTGCCAGAACCTCAAGCGTTTTCGGACACATATCATCAGTATAATCCGGAATAATATCCTTGTTCGCCTCCATTTTGAACGGATCCATAAGCGGATTGTACGCGCCGCGTTTTTCCATAATTGCCGTCCAATACTTATAGATATGCTTTCCCGTGTTAATCGGAACTGTTCCACCCTTTGCCTCCACAAATTTGTTTGCCTTTTCTGGCGTATCGAACGCAAAAGCAATCGTTGTTGCCAAATCGCCCTCTATGTCGTTTGATGGAATGAATCTGTACTCACCGTCAAGCTCGTCCATAACTCTTTTCTTTATAAGTCTCAGGCTGTCTATCATCGAATCCATTCTTTTAAGCTGCTCACGGAGCATTGCCGACTGAATTTCGTTTGTACGGTATTCAACACCGCAGAACATCTTTTCCTGTACATCCTTCAGCTGATCTCCGAAGAACGCTACCGCGTTGCTGTCGTGATATATCAGCGCTCTCTGATATAAAAGGTTATCGTTTGTCAAAAGTGCGCCGCCCTCGCCTGTGCTTATCAGCTTGTACATGTTAAAACTCAGCGCGCCCGCATCGCCTATTGTTCCAAGACGTTTGCCGTGGTATTTTCCTCCGTCTGCCTGGCAAGCATCCTCAACAATTTTCAGATCATGCTCCTTTGCAATAGCGCATATAGCGTCCATGTTACAGGGAAATCCCTGGATATGTACCGGAATTATCGCTTTTGTGGCAGGGGTAATTTTTCTTTTTACGTCCTCCGGGTCGATTGTCAGCGTTTCATCACATTCCGCAATCACAGGAATCGCACCTACAGCCACAACAGCCATTGCGGTTGCTATGTATGTATATGCAGGCACTATAACCTGATTACCGGGTCCTATTCCGAGTGCCGTTAAGCCCGAGATAAGCGCCGCCATTCCGGACGTCATAGTCAGCGCGTTTTTCACGCCGAACAATTCTTTTATTTCATTTTCAGCCTGTTCCGTTTCATTGTAGACGTTTCTCGTCTTAAAGTAACTGCCGCTCAATATAACCCTTGAAACCGCTTCCGCCTCTTCTTTTCCTACTCTGTACATAATGAAACCTCCGTAATATATTTTTTATTTGTTTATATATCTTTTAAGGAATGCCGCGCTGTCCTTGATACACTCAATACAGTCGCGGTAGCACACATCCTGCTCCACAACAAAGTGCTTTGCTCCGGCTTTCTCTGCCGCCGCAATTATTCCGTCCCACCAAAGGTTTCCTTCACCTACTGCGGCATAGGCCACAGCATTGTTTTCCACCCGTTTCATGTCCTTCATATGCAGCGCTGTCAGTCTGCCGTCAAGCTTTTCTATCCAATGTCTTATATCTCCGCCGCCGTGCTGAATCCAGTATGTATCAAGCACAAATCCGATTTTGCCCTTATCAAAGCCGTCAGCCATCATTTCATAAGCGGTTTTTCCGTTCTCATATTTTCTGAACTCATGGCTGTGATTATGATACGAGATTGTAATCCCGTATTTAGCGAGATACTCCGCAAGATCGTTTGCCTCGCCGATAAGCCGCGCTATCTCGGCAGCGCTTTCAAACTCGCTCGCCGAAAAGCCTAAATTTTTAATTCCGAACCTTCTGCAAAATTCAACCGTCTTTTCACGATCCTCATATGCCTTAAAATTGGATATTGTTCCCGAAATGTCCAAGCCGGTTTCGTTCGCTATCCTTGCTGGAGCCTCCATATTCTCTATTGCACCGAAAGGCTCAACCTCCGTATAGCCTATATTTCTTATCTGTTCAAATAACGCCTTGATTTTTTCATCACTTGTTAAATGTTCTCTTACCGTATAAAGCTGAAGTCCTATATTTTTCATTTTTTACCTCCCACAGTAACAATTTATGTTGTTTTGCTTTTCCCAAAGCTCACTTAAATGATATATCAATTCAAAGCTGTTTGCAATACTCTGTATTCTTATAAAATGCACAAAAATTCTTAATTGACACAGCGCCGCGATTATGTTAAAATAAAGCCGAGGTGACACTTATGCTTTATCAGCCTTTATTGGAATATTCCACCCCTTATTTTGTAAGAAAAAGTGAACATTTTGCTTCTTTTCAGGTACATATGCATCACGAAATCGAGATTTTGTACTGCATCAGCGGCACGCTCCATGCAAAGTTGAACGGAATAAAATATCTTATAAAAGCCGACGAGGCTTTAATTATAGGCAGCATGACCGACCACGAACTTGTCGGCGGCAAGGACGGTTGCTCGCTCCTTTTGATAGAGTTTGGGCCTATGCTTTTGCGTGAAAAATTCACTTATTTATCCGAGCTAAAATTCGATAACCCCATACTGTCTTTTTCCGATTCCGAAAACAGCGCTTTTAACGCTATTCGTGATTCCATATACGAATTGGTTAATACCTGCGGCAACAAAAGCGCCGCGTCGGATTTGCGTACAATAGGCGAGCTGTTCAGGCTTTCCTCAGCCATTATTTCCGCATACGGCGAAAGTTCCGTTTCGTTATCGGAGAAATCGGGCAAGCGTCAAATCGAAAAAGCGCTCGAGCTTATCTACCTGAATTATCAATCTGATGTAACCGTTGAGGCGGCAGCCGCCGCGTCGGGTTATTCAAAAAGTAATTTTTGTAGGAATTTTAAACTTGCCACCGGAACGAGCTTTCACAACTACCTTGCCAAGTACCGTATAACCAACTCCTGTTATTTGCTCCGTTCAACCGATTATTCGATAGGCAAGATTTCAGAAAGCATCGGCTACAATGACACGCGTTCGTTTTGCAGAACCTTTAAACAGATAATGAATATGACTCCGCTTCAATACCGAAACGCACCCCAAAATATATTATGAAATTATTTGACTTTAATTATTTCATATTGTATCATTAAAACAAATATCCGACCGTTGCAAAAGTGACCCCGAGAAAAGAGGTTTTATAACGTGAAAGTTTCTTTCACGTTAGCCTTCGGCAGGATTAAATTGCCCGTGCGAAATTTTCCTCACTACGCTCGGAACGCACATGGGCGTTAATAATCTCTTATCATTCCTTGCCTTGCCGATAAGAGATTTTCATTACTATTTGTGCCGATGCAGGGCAGCGGAATGGAGATTATTATGAAAATAAGCGGCGAATTAAAAAAATATTCCCGAATAACCCTTGATTTTGATGTTCCGACAGACTCAATAAAAATTATTCGTCCCGACGGCAGCGAGGACACCGTCTATCCCTTTATATATCAGCCGATAACCGTCAGTTATGATTCGGAGGGTATTGAAAAAACGGAAATCTCGGAAGCGGCACATCAAAAATGCCGATACACCCCGGATTTTTCCGGCTCGGTCAAAATCAAAGCGTAGTCTTTGTGTTCGCGACAGTTATCTTGATATTTATGACTGGAACAAACAAATTCTTCCCAAAGTGCAAAATATGTTTCCAAATCATCTTGTGGTAAATTCACTTGGCAGCCTTGATTCGAAATATGCATAACAAATGTATGATAATTTTTGTCGGGACAAAGTTTCCTTTGTTCAAATCCACAGGTATCTTGACCAGGGTGCGGGTTATGATGATTGTCACCGTTCGCCGATTGACATGATACGCGGCGCGTTTGAAAAGGTTGATACAGACAAACCGGTCTATATTGCCGAAACAGGCGCCGTAAACAACTGTCACAGCGGCCCGTTTAAGTTTTATGTAAATGATGATGACGGAATTATTTTTACAGATGCAGTCTATACTCCGCTGTTTATGAAAAGCTGCGGTGCGGGCTGTATATGGCACTGGGATGAAAGATACGTCGAGGCAAAAAACCTGTACGGATTGTTCAAGCCGCTCAGTCTCCTGACATCAAACGTAACGTTTGACAAAGAAGGATTTGAACCGTTAAGCATTTCGGACAAAAACGTTGATGTTCTTATTTTAAAAGGAAAAACCGTAACATTGGGATACATACGCAATACCGATTATAATTGGGAAAATATTTTAAGAGACCTTAAAAATGTTCCTTCGGTTGATGTCATTAAAATAAACCTTTCAAACATCAAAAGTGTTGAGCTTGTTCCCGTGTGGGGCAAGGATAAAACCTCCGCAGTATTTGACTCCGAATCTGTCACTTTTAAAAATATTACAATCGGAGCGTTGTTTAAAATCAGAATGATATAGTATACGCTAAAACAGACGTTGTAAAAGTGTTTTTTACAACGTCTGTTTCTTTTATTTTATTCCCATGCCGCCATCCACAAATATGTTTTGTCCTGTTATATACGCTGCTCCGTCCGAGCAGAGCGTTTTTACAATCGCACAGCAATCCTTTGGCTCGCCCCAATTTCCCATCGGAATTTTGCTTTTTACCGTCTCGGCATATGCGCTGTCGGCAAGGGCATCAACATTTCTGTCCGTATATATAACCCCGGGGGCAACGCTGTTTACCGTGACTCCCGTTCCTGCCGTTTGAATGGCAACCGACTTTGCCATTGAAGTAAGCGCTGATTTTGCCGCCGAGTATACAAGCATATCCGCATGAGGTTTCGCTTCCTGAACGCTTCCGATTGTCACAACACGCCCCCAGCCTTTATTTATCATTCCATGGATATACTTCTGCATAAGAAACATCGGTGCACGAAGATTGCAATTTATCTGCCGTTCAAACTCCTCCGCGGTAATATCGGTCCACCTATTCCTAAACTGGATTGACGCATTAAGTATGAGTATATCAACATCACCCGTTATCTTAAATAGTTTTTCCGCACAGTCCGTTTCTTCAAGATTTACTCGCGCAAGAGTACATCTCCCCCCAACATTCTCTATTTCATCTTTGGTTTCCTCTGCTTTTTTGTCATTCCCCACATAATTTACATAAATCTCACAACCGCACAGTGCAAGCTCCTTTGCCAAAGCCTTTCCTATTCCTCGGCTTGCACCGGTTATCAGAGCTTTTTTATTTTCAAATTCCATATTATCCACTATCCTCCTATAGTTCGCCCAACAATGCATACAGGTTTTTTGAGTTTTATACTACTGCAATTTTTAAGTGTTTCTTTTTCTATCTTAAACACACTTATGTCATCCGACATTTCGTTTGCACACAAAAGATATCCGCCGAATATGTTAATATCTCTCGGCCATATTCCTCCACAGGGTGTCACTGTGCAAAGTTCAAGACTGTCACCATATATTTTAAAGATACTTACCGAATTATCTCCACGGTTTGATACAAAAACCATATTATCATAAAGTCTTATTGCTGCTGGAAAGTTTTCCGCATTATTTTTAAAAAGAGTACTGTATTCGCCCAGCACATGAATATAACCTTCTTTGTATTCAAGCACTGTTACGCTTGACGAGAGTTCATTGGCGCAATATATATACCCTGTTTGTTTGTCAACCACAAGGTGTCTTGGTCCCCTGCCTTCACCAATCGTAACCTCGTTTATTTTTTCAAGTTCTCTCGTGTATACAATTATCTTGTCTGTCCCAAGATCGCATACTAACAGGAGACTATCAGGAGTTTCACATATAAAATGAGGATGCGGTGCAGCCTGTCTATCCCGATTCTTGCCATGACCGCTGTGGAACACCACCTTATCCGGTATTTTTATAACACTGCCGGATAAATAATTTGCACAGTACACTGCATCGCCAACTGTGCAAAAATGCGCAGCGCATTTTCCGAAAGTATTCTGCGGTGGTCTTGTAGTTATAAAAGCATTTTTGTTATCTTTAATGCGGATAAAGCCGCTGTTTTCCCCATATGCTTCCCTAAGTGTTGCACTTATTATATCATTTTTAATTTCAAGATACATAGGTCTGTCAAGATGTATTTTATACTCGTATTTTAACTGCCCTTTTGAAAACTCATATTTAACTATGCCGCCGTCTTCTGCACACGATGCGGCATAAACATCAAAGTGCTGACTGTGTATCATTCGGATCACCATTTATTGCAAGGTCGTACTCATGCGACCAATCCATCCCGCGATATTGTGCCGCTCTATCATCCTTTTCGATAAATTCCATAAGCAAATCAAGCATATCTTTTGTCCATGTATTTTTATCAATCTGCGCAGTTGTAAATTTATTTTGTGTTATCATTTCAAAGCCGAATAAATCTTTAACCTGTGTTTTTGCTGCTCCGCCGACTACCTCTTCGACTAAATGGCTCGGAATAAACAAAACACCTCCGCCTGCCCCGAACACCACATCACCCGGTAAGCAGATTGCATTTCCTATTCTTGTTGCCGTATTATACGCTGTCATTATAAAATCACGAATCGGCGTAGGGTCAATTCCACGATAATACACTTGTGTATCCTCAACTTTTTTCATCTGTTCAGTGTCACGAATTCCGCCCCATATTACAGCGCCGCCGTTTTCGTTTCTTGTCTTGTTTTTAAGGGCTGTCGTGAGGTTCCCACCAATAAATGTTCCTTTATAAATTTTATCATACATATCTATTACGGGAACATCATATTCCTGAAGGTTGTCAATAACCCATTGATTATATGTACCTGTTCTTCCTTCACTTCTGCCTATATTCTTCACAACCTCATCAAGGTCCGGTCTGTAAGGACAGTATGTTGCTGTAACAGCTCGACCTATAAGTTTTCTTCCGTCATCATGGAGGGTATGAAATCTTCCTTCAAACTGACTTTCATATCCTTTTACAAATATCGGTTTCCACACTTCTTCAAGAGTGAGGGTTTTAAGTGCCTTTAAATATTTTTCATCAACCTTTGGTCTTCCGTCAGAAAGGCGCTCTCCCTTCCATTGAGGTGTAAGCGCTATTATTTCTTCCTTAACATTAAAGTTCATTGTTCTTTCTCCTTCTTTTACATAGTATTTTTATTTCATAAGCCCCTTCAAATATCCGATTGCAAAAAGCCGGCCGAGAGCGGTATATCCCGCAGTCTTTTGACTCTCTCCCGCCATAAGCGGTACATGGTCAACTCTAATCGGAACATTCGGCGTATATTTCTTATAAAGCTCGATTGCCCTTTTCATATCGATAGCTCCGTTATCGTGAAAGGTTTCATGAAAATTCGTTTTTGTCCCGACAGCATTTCGAAAATGCACAAAAAATATTTTTTTGCTTAATTCCTCTATGGTCGAATACACATCCTCACCCATCATATAATAAGTCGCCTGACACATTGTGATTCCCAAGTTCGGACTTTTATACATGTCCATTGCCTTCTTTATGTTTTCTTTGCTTATCATTATTCTTTCAACATTTCCAAGCCTGTCAAGCGGCGGATCATCCGGATGAAGTGCAAGCCTTATGCCGTATTTGTCCGCGTACGGCATTACCGCATTTATGAAATACCTATAATTATTCCAAAGCTGATCGCTTGTTATTGCTTTGTCGCTTGGAATAAAGTTATCAATATCAAAACCCGTCACCAAAGCTCCGCCACGTTCGGGAATACTGTAGGACGTTCTTAGCCAGCCAATATGTGCCATCCAGTTAAAGCATATCGTATTTATTCCGAAATCACGCATATGCGGAAACATCTTTATGACCTTTTCAATGCTTTCATCGCATTTTTTATCACCCGTTTTTATGTGTGAATGCAGCTCATTCGGCATCGGCTCTATAACCACAGGTCTTATACCAAAGCTCATAAAGCGGTCATATATACTCCGCCAGTGTTCCCTGTCTGTTACATCAAATCTGCCGTCCTCCGGCAGTCTGACAACAGCGCCCTCAACTCCGCATTGCTTTGCATAATCCCACATTATATCATGCTCCGCATAAAAATAATCAGCCAAAATCATTCCTCGACTCACCTCGGCAACATTTTATTATATCGGGGCTAAAAAAGCAACAACATTTCACATTATGAAATATTGACAAATATTCTAAAAGTCTGTATACTAAAGACAAAAGGATTAAAGGTTGTGAAAAAATGATAAAATCAGTTCAAAAAGCACTTAATATACTAAAAGTACTTTCCGATACACCCTTTGAAAGCATATCACTTAAAGAAATATCCGAAAAAACCAAAATAGAAAAATCGACCTGCCATCATTTACTTGAAACATTATGCGCAGAAGGATTTGCACAAAATTTCGGATTAAGCGGAAAATATATACTCGGACCGGATGCATATCTTCTCACCAGATTCGGGAAATATAACGAAACACTCATATCGATTTGCCATCCGCTGCTTACTTTCCTCGCAAAAAAAACTCAAAAAACCGTTTTACTTGCGGTACTTGCAAATAACCAAAAATTTATTATAGATAAAATTGATTCAAACAAAAACATATTCAGCCACAATGCGCAAATTTTTACGGATGACATATACCGTACCGCAACCGGTCGGATTCTCATGTCACATATGACGCGTGATGAGGTATTTAAGTTATTTCAAAAATACGGCACACCGAAAAACGGTGACTGGGAAGGTATTGATTCATTTTCCGCACTGTGTTCGGCGCTTAAAGCAGTGAAAAAACAACAATATATAAAAACTACATCTCAAATAAATAACGAACTTATGCACATTGGGATAGGAAAAGCAATTTTAAAAGATGGCAAATGTGTAGGTGCACTCGGGATGGCTTGTTCTGCTACTCCAAATTGCAATGACAAACAATTTTCTTCATCAGAACTCAATCTTTTTCTGCGCACGGTTGCAGAAATTAACAGAAGGCTTAAATTTTCGTAATACAAAATACAATATCCCCCAAATACATCTACCAACATATTAAAAAGGGCTTACACATATTGTATAAGCCCCAATCTCTATTCAATCTTACTTAGTCTTTTTTGAAATTCTGCCTTTGTCCACTCTCCCAGAACTTCAAACCAACGGTAGATTGTTTTTTGTTCCGCTTTATCGCCTTTCATAACAATATTTACGATTTCAACGAGAACAACCTTATATCCGTTTTTTATTACCTCGTCAATGTCATCAAGTGCAAAACTCCAATACAATCCTTTGCCGCATTGGTCATCAAGAATTCTTTCTACAAGTTCAAGCTGATTATCCGCATTAAGACAAAAATACTTACCCGTCATAATTTCCAGATAAGTCTGGGGCGAGAGTACGCCATCATATAAAATCGTGTTTTTCGCCATATGTATCTACCTCCAAATCTTTCTGTTATTCCAACCGTTTGTTATAGCAGTTAAGTTCCCGTTTGATTTCTTTAAGTATCATATCAATTTCACTTTCCGGAATTTTCCCCTTTTTTGAGCCGTGATACTTTTTTATGATGAACTTTACTTCTTCCTTGAAATAAAATTCATCCGATTCTTCAAAATCAAGAATGGATTTCTCTTGATTTATCAGAAGTTCCGCATCATCTGCTGCCGTGCAATTAGAACAGCCATATCTTGCACACTGATCATTACAATCACAGGTTGTAATCTC
>CAKSFP010000014.1 GCA_934454585.1 uncultured Clostridia bacterium | reverse complement strand
CCAGCCGTTGCAGTAGCTGTAAATCCGTCCGGAATAGCTACATTAACCTGAACTGTTAAAAGTTTAGCCTCTGCGCCGTCCTGCATTGAAATATATACTGGAACCTCTACAGACTGTCCTGCCTCAACAGAGTACTCAGTCTTGCCTAATTGAATTGCATATTTGTTTTCTGTTGGCTCTGCCGCAAATGCAAGTTCAACAGTAGCCGTCTTATCCAAATACTTAACTGTCGCAACCGTTCCGGAAGTGGTAATATCACACGCACTCTTATCAACTTCCTCTAAATCACCATTGCTATAGTTTGCAGTTACCTTTGTGATCTTTTCTTTGACATACTCAGCCTTAGCCGTCTCATCATTCTTTAAGTTGTAAGGAATATTCTCAATATTCGTAGGCTCTACCGTTATGCCAGTTAATTCCTTACTTGCAGGCGCCTTTACAACTACCTTAGCACTTATTTCATTAATCAGGCTTGCGGCTATCATCTTACCATTTGTTCCATACAACTCAGTATCTTCAACTGTAAGATCATATGTGCCCTCGGTTGCAGGCGCCGTCAATTTTATTGTTCCAATCGCCTCATCCTTTGTGAACGAATATCCGCCAGTTGATTTGTCAACTGCCTTAAAGAACACTGCATAACCTCTTGTTACATTCGCTCTGTCAGCTGAACCAGCCGTTGCAGTAGCTGTAAATCCGTCCGGAATAGCTACATTAACCTGAACTGTTAAAAGTTTAGCCTCTGCGCCATCCTGCATCGAAATATATACCGGAACATCAAATTCAGAACTCGGTTCCACTTCATAAACGCTTTTATCAAGATAGACATTATAGGCATCAGCCGCAAGTGCAACAGGCATGAGTGTTAAAAGTAGAGCAAGCACTAGTATACTTGATACAATCTTTTTCATAATATAAGTCTCCTATAAATCAATGTTGTTTTTACTCATCCTCGAGAACCGGGAAAACATACGCATCATCCATTATTTTCTCGACAATTGCCATGTAATCACTCGCACTAATCTTAGAATCATTAGAAACATCTGCTGTAAGTAAGTCCTTAATTGTAGGATCTTCTTCGGTTTCACCCATGAAAATGTCAACAATCATCATATAATCGCCTGCAGAGATTTTTTTGTCGCCATTAACATTACCATACATTTTTATTGTCTGATCATCTGTTGGTGATGTTTTCTTCCATGTAAATTCCGTAAGAGCAGTTGCAATGTCACCAGCATCTGACTTAATAAGACCATCGTATCCCTCTCGCTCTGTCGAATAGTAGATAGCGGAATCAGTATCTTTGTGAGTGGGCATCCACTGTCCGTTATTCTCAGTCAACTTAACAAATACTCTCTTAAATCCTTTCATTTTGAAAGCGGAATCGTACATAAATGATTTTGCAGTATCAATTGTCGGGGTGTCTGCTCCCGGATCGGGTGTATCGCCCTTATAAGTATCCGAAAGAGCACCGTCTGCAACATTCATTGTTGTGAAACCGGAATAAGCATCAAACTTCTCCGTGGGTGTTGCAAAAGTAAAAGTTGCATTACCGTCAGCGCCGGCAGTGGTCTGATCTATGTGGATGATCCTCTCTGCCGTAATGCTTGCAAGGTCAGCACCTGTCGGAACCACAAGAAGAGTAACCTCATCTGAAGCGCCGACACCCGCTACTGAAATTGTTACTGTGTCTGTCGCGGATGTGTCTCTGCTGATAGTGGCTGCCGATGCCGCCACCGAAAATGCCATAAGCATTACGAGACACAACGCAAGAGTCTTGCAAAGATTCTTTTTCATAATCTTCCTCCATCCTTTTCTGAAAAATTGTTTGATGACACCAAGAAATCTGCAGGAGTTTTTGCTTGCAGACAGTCTCCGCCATCCTTTTATTATGATTTAATTATAAATGCATTTCGGTGTAAAATCAAGTGATTTTACGGAGTTTTTTTATGTTTGTAGCAATGCACAAAAGGGCAAAATTCTTTTTGTGCAATAATAATTGCAAAAAAAGAAAATGTATACAATACACACATTTTATGACATTGTTGTCAACAAAAATCGCAAGGATATGCGAAAATGCGGCAAGTGTTTATTTGTGCGAATTTCGCGGGTCGATGGGGTCATCGACCCCTACCGCCTTATTGCAATTTTGTGCGTAATTATTAGTCACGCGCACCTGCCGCGCCGGACCACCGCAGGGGCGGCGTCGTTGCAAACAATTTTCAATAACAAACGAGGGTATATTTTATTTTGGTTCAAAATAAAATATACCCTCTGCTCAATTACATCCACATAGACATTATGTTGTCCACTGCAGAACCGATATTGCGAAACATGGTGCAAGTCTGTTTCTCCATTTTTCTGTGGGTCTTGTCGTTAATGGGGTCAACGAGCATACCCATTGCCGCACCGACTATGGTGCCCACTATCACGCCGCTTGCGAATTTCTTCATCATATCTGTCACACCCCCTTCGCAGATATTATACCTCGCGGCGGCGGATGTTATGCATCCGCCGAGAGATCCACAAGTATGATGTCGTCGCCGATTTTGCGTATAGATTCCCAGGGAATCTTTATCGCCTGATTTTTCGAAAAAAGCGACTGTTTCGCTCTGCCCGGCACAATGAGGCGGACAATGCTGCCCGTGCCGACATCTATCTCCATGTCGTAAACGCAGCCGAGGCGCTCTCCGCTTAAGTTTATTACTTCTTTGTATTTGAAATCCGACGCATTGAACACACAAATCACTCCCCATAATACATATGCCGAGAATATGCATTACAGAATAGTAAAATATGATCTCTCAAGGAAATATCCTCTCACCCTGCCGCAAACAGGGCACACCAGCGGCGCGCCGGTTCCGCTGAATTCATGTCCGCAGTTGGTACAGGTCCACAGAGTTTCGCCGTCTTTTTGATACAGGGTGTTCTCACCCATATCGCGCGTCAGTTTTTCAAACCTTGTACTGTGGGTCTGCTCTATCTTTGCGATGAGTTCAAAGCTGTTTGCGATGCCGTCGAATCCCTCTTTGCGCGCAGTCTCGGCGAAGGATTTATATATCGTCTCGTACTCCGCCGCCTCGTTTTTCTGAGCGGCGCGCACATATTCAATCGTTGTGTCGAGCACATTTATCGGGTACGATGCGGTTATGTCAAAAACCCTGTAATTCACCTCTTTGAGATGGTGATAAAAAACCGTGGCGTGCGCCCTCTCCTGCTCTGCAGTCAGATCAAAAAGTTTTGCAACGGCAAAGAATCCGTCACTGCGTGCCTTTGACGACGCCATGTTATATCTGTTGCGCGCCTGGCTCTCGCCGGCGAACGCCCTCATGAGATTATGCATTGTTTCGCTGTTCTCAAGTTTCAAAAAAATACCCCCTCGGAAATATTGTTCTTAAAATATTATCCGAAAAAAGGGGTATTTTTATACAAACAAACAATTAAAAAAGCAAAAAAGAATCAGACAAAATTTTTCGTGTTAGAATCCCTCCACCGCCTTACTCATTAAATGATATTTTTTACAAAATATTATTTAATGGCGGATCCATCCCTTTGGCAAAGGAGGCGATTAGCGGTTAAAATATTCTTTCATAACTTCGCGTGCAATCGGTGCGGCAACACTTCCGCCGTAACCGGCGTATTCCAGCACAACACTGACCGCAATCTCCGGGTCATCATACGGCGCAAAGCCTATGAAATTCGCATGGGTTTTGCTCTCGTCCGTGGTAGTGCGCTCGTTCTCGGCAGTGCCGGTCTTGCCGCACACCTTTATGCCGCTTATGCGTGCGCGCGTGCCTGTGCCAATCTGCACCACCTCATACATAAGGTCTTTCACACGGTTTGCCACCTCACTGCTTATCGGCTGAGCAAGCGACGATGATGTATTCATTGACACCGTCCTGTCGCCATGGGTCACCTTAGACACGATATACGGTTTCGGCATATAGCCGTTATTGGCAAAAGCGCTGGTGATAAGCGCCAGATGCAGCGGTGTGGCAAGGGTTTTGCCCTGACCTATGGATGCGACCGCACACTCAAGCGGCCCCATGCTGCCCGTCTCAAACTTACTTTTATTATAAGGAAAATCAAATCCGAGCTTTCCGCCGAAAAGAAATCGTTTTGCGATATCTTTATGCAAAGTATCCTCAATTCCCGAGCCGACCGAAGCAAAGTATACATTACTCGACTTGACAAAGCCGCGTTTCAGGTCAGTCTTGCCGTAGACATCGCCGCCGGCATTTGATATATCTTTATCTCCAAGGTGTATTTTGCCTTTAGTATCCTCCACGACTTCTCCGTCTTTGCCCGACTCTATGATGAGAGCCGTCGTGACGGTTTTGTATGTAGAGCCCGGGGGATAAAGTCCCATTGTTGCCCTGGTGAGAAATGGTGAATCATCACTGCTGTTAAGATTTGACCACTCCTCGGAGAGCGCCTCCGGCGACGGATCAAAATCCGGCATGCTGACCATCGCAAGAATCTCACCGGTTTTCGGATTCATGGCGACGAGCGCACCGGTGTAATTTTTCATAAGCTCCGCCGCTCTTTTCTGCAAGCGGTGGTCTATGGTCAGAGTAATGTCATTACCGGCATCACCCTGAGCGTCAAAAAGATTTTTCAGGCTGAACACCTGTGATATATCATTCTTGCCGAGCAAATCCTGATTATACTGTTTTTCTATGAGCGATTTGCCGTACTGAACAGACGAATAGCCGATGACATGGGAATAGAGATTTTTATAAGGATAATTGCGCATCTGCACGCCCTTATCGTCAATCCGGCTCTCTGCAAGCAGAGTTCCGCTGCGGTCATAAATCGAGCCGCGCAATATCTTCGCCTCTGCTGCGGTGTTGCGCTGATTGTAGGTGCTCTGGGTGTAGTCGTCGTTATAGTAAATATCTATGGTTGTCAGATACACTATCAGTCCGAGAAAAAGAACCGAAAAGAAAGTCAGTATCCAAGTAACCTTTTTGTTGTTCATTATCTGTATGTCCTTTCACAAAACTCCGTCTTAGCCGCAGAGCCGAATTTCTCGCCGATTTCGGCAATAAAAGCCGCCGCCGATTCCGTCGCAATGTGCACCCGCACGGTCACATCTGCCGAAAACGCCTTGTCCTCAACAACCGCCAAATGATTCTTTATGATATATTCAAGCGTGGCAAGCTGAGAATAAGGCACCGTGATAAAATACACATCGCACAGCTTCATGGTATGCAGTCCGCTTGCCGCAAGACCTGTCTTGGCACTGAGGGTATATGCACGGACAAGTCCGCCGGTGCCAAGGAGAGTGCCGCCGAAATATCTCGTCACAACGCACACCACATCCGTCACGCGCTCGCTCTCAAGCATCTGCATAATGGGAAGTCCGGCAGTTTTTGACGGTTCACCATCATCGGAGCATTTTTTTATTCTGCCGTCACCTACGATATATGCATAGACATTGTGGCGGGCATCATAGTATTTTTTCCTTATTTTCCTTATAAATTCAAGCGCCTCATCCTCGGATTCTATGTGTTTCATGTTACATATGAACCGCGACTTTTTTTCGACAATCTCACTTTCAGACTGTTTGTCAACGGATATATATATGCTGTCGTCCGCCATTGAAGTTCCTTTCAGTTTTCATTAATCTACATTATATATTGCTGTATACCGTCCGGGAGGTCTGCTTTATCTGCGCTGATGCTCACGGTGAATTTGACATTTTTGGCATCGCTTATCACCGCAAGGTCGGAGACAAATTTTTCGAGATTATCCGCATCGTCGGTGACTATCTTAAGCAGACTGTCAATATATATATGGGTGATATCATAGTTTTGTGCAAGGATTCCGTTAATGAAACTGAGGAAAAGGCGAAAATCCTCGTGATCGTACTCATTGATATCGACAAGCCGAACTGAATGGTCAATATCGAACAGGTGTCTTGCACCGTCGCAGATGAAAATGACATCTCCCTGCTCTGCCACCTTTGCGCCGTTTGCCGAATCAATGATCGCCTTAGTCTTACCGGTTCCTTTTTTTCCAACTATCAAATTAATCATTGCAATTACCTCCCGGACATATTAAATTTTTTGTTCCTATACACATTATACAACAGGAGAAAAGTTTCTGCAATATTATTTTATAAAATTTTATGATTTTGACACTTTTGCCAAAACAGGACTGAAAAAATGTACAAAAAGCAATGCCGTGGTTTGATCTGTTTTTGCGGAGCGGTGTATTGACATCTTTTGCATTGTGTGCCAATTTGTGCGTAATTCGCGGGGCGATGGGGTCATCGACCCCTACCGCCTTGAAGCTGATTTGTTAAAAGAGAAGAAACTATCTCACAGGTGAGGTTGTGCGGTCTTTGCGGAACGACACACAGGTCGTTCCCGGGTAATGTGCCAATTCATGAGCAATTGTTTGTTCGGGCGGTCACAACCGAACCGCCCCTACAGACTTATTGTGATTTTGAATTATTGATAAAGCATTCATAAAAACATCATTGTGCCGATCAGCGAATTGGTAAAATGAATGCTGACCGGCACAACAATAAATTGGAAATTGGAAAATCGAGTTTTGAGGTTGAGCAAACGGGAGACAGACCCATGTTGGGTTCAAATCCCGTTTGCATGTATTATTTAACCTCTTTTCTCTCTTTCGCAAGCTTTTTGAGAGCCTTGGGTTCCTTCGGCTGATATGTACCGCCGAGAGATGCAAGACCCGCAGCAGCCAAAGCCGCCTCAAGGGCAGCGTCAGCAGTTGACGCCAAAATCTTGTCAGCAATCTTTTTCATGAAATTCACCCCCTCCGTATAACAATGTGCCTGTCACCGCCAATGCCGCAACGGCAAACAGTGACAGAGCTATAATAAAGCCGTCCCGGTTGCCCGATACACTCAAGCACAATGATAAAAAATCAAACAAGACAAGCGTTATTATTCCCTTTCTGCGGTTTTTCTTCACTTCGGCCTCGTCAAGCGTCTTGTTGGGATGCCTGACCGGAATCAGTATAAAGAGCACCACGAGCGACACCGCCGCAATTACCGCGGCCGGCACAGCGCCGAACGGTGCAATGACAGCGGACAATGTGCTCACTCCGAGATATATGCCGATCATAAGGCAACGGCATATCCACTCTTTCTTTGCATGATAGCCACCGCAAAACACCCTCGACACACAAAAAGTCAACAAAAACTCAGCCGCAAAGCGAACCTCGTCAAATATTGCAGAAATGGCGAATATTAGCAAAAATGTCACCGCATCGTTAATAATCAGCGACAAGCCATATTCATACACTTCTCTGTCATTCGGTTTTATGATGTTTCGTTTTATATAAAAATCAGCTATACATGAAGACAATCTTTTCATTAGAGTTTTCCTCCGAATGATTTCTATCTTAAGTATAACTGATTAGTATTAAAAATGCTATAGTAATGTCGAGTTTGGACGGTTTTTTGTCGAATTTGGACCTTATCCGCATATTTTTAACAAAACATCACACGAAAACAAGTCTTTTTCGCTGCAAAAATCAATCATTCCATCATACTCCGCGACGACTCTTTTGACATTTTTTATGCCAAATCCGTGTTCGGTTTCGTTCGATTTTGTAGTCTTGAGTCCACTGTCCGAAAACTTGGGATTAAAGCTGTTTTCTACATTTATTGCCACATATGACCCTTGCAGCATCACATTTAGTGCGACAAACTTGCTCTCGGTTTTCTCAGCCGCCTCTATGGCATTGTCGAGAAGATTTCCGAAAACGACTGCGATATCCTCCGCGCGTATGTACCCTATCGCCGCATTCGACACATTTATCACGGGCACGATGCCCTTTTGACGGCAGATTTCCAGTTTGGTGTTGATGACAGCGTTGAAAATATCGTTATCGGTAAAAACAGTGTTTCGCACCGAATCAAACGGTTTTTGTATCACGCGCTCCGCATAGTCTACTATCTCGTCCGTCATATTTTTCTTCGCCATCGTCTCAATCGCCAAAAAGTGCTCTTTCAAGTCATGTTTGAGCGAATATGTGTTCTCATAGAGAGTTCTCATGCTGTCGGCATTGTTCTTTACATTTTCATATTGCATACGCAGAAATGCAAGCTCCGTCTTTGCCTTGGTATCCTGATTTATCTGCAGCATGAAATAGTATATAATTATGTTTGTCGACGCGACCATGAGCGCAGTGAACAGCGCATAACGGGTTATCCCGGGCGATGCGATGGTCGCCTTGGTCAGCAGCGTGACGGAAATCCAGGTAAAAAACGGCATTGATATGAACAGTATCCACTCTTTATTTGACAGCGAGTAATCGTTTTTGATGTGTATAATTGCCCAAAACGCGCCGAATTCCGCCAGCTTGCTTATAGCTATGACGGCAATGCGCCACCCTGAAAAATCGGAAATGAGCTGTTCCGACCCGACCGCCGATACAGCGGAAATAAAAAATATTGTAACGCTGCCTACACAGAATATAATCGTCATGGAGAACAGCGAGATAAAAATCTGAAACAGCGCCTTGCCGTCAAGACACAGCCGCGCATACAAAAAGAGCGTCGCGACTACTATACCGGCATAGAAACTGTCGTACACCACAATTTTGTTTATAAACATCGTCTCGGCAATGACCACGGCATAGCAGCACAAAAATCCAATCTTTGCCCGTGCGCCGGTATACTTATATCCGAAAAAATTTGAAATAAACCATGTCAGTAAAAAGATTTGTATCAAAGTTGCACTAAGTTCAACAATCTCATTCATCAGCGTATTCTCCTCAGATATTCGTGAAATTTACTCTTTGCCTCGTTGATATATGATTTGCTTATCGGAATCATGTCGCCGTTTTTGAGCGCAAAAGACGAGTTTTCTATCGCCCGAACCTTGCGGCAGTTCACCAAATACCTCTTGTGCGCTCTGACGAACCACTCGCCTCCGAGCTGTTTTTCGATCTCATCGAGCTTGCATCGATAGCTTGCCGAATCGGAATTGTCGACATAGATCATTTTGACATAATGATCCTCCGTGACGAAATAACTCACCTTGTCGGTGTCAACTTCCACAGCTTTGTTATCTATGCTTATATGCACAAATCTTTTGTGATATTTAACCGTTTGCAGCTTTGCCACGCCCTTTTTTACCGCAGACTCGAGCATAATCATGCGCGACTTCGGCACAAACCATATTGGCTCATATTCATATGTAGAGAAAACCATCGTCTCGTTGTTTGATATAAATATCAGCACCACATCCCGATTTATCTCCCTGAGTTTCTGCGCCGTCTGGCAGCCGTCAAGACCCGGCATGGCGATATCCAGGCAGACCATCTCTATGTTTTCGCGGCGGCACAGATTAATCAGTTGATCACCGCTCAGACAATTGTAAATCCGGCAATCAATGTCATCATACTGCCGCATTATATTCAAAATATGTTCGGATATTACATCAACAAACAGCGACTCATCGTCGCATATTGCAATCTTCACTCTGTCATCCCCCAAGTACCCGTCTTAAATTTAATATTATAATTATACGCTTTTTGAAATATCATGTCAACTAATCACCACGCAAATATTTAATTCACCACAAAAAAAGACAAGACTACCGAAACGACAGCCTTGTCTTCTTGAAAAAATATTAATGAACAGCTTATTTAGCCAAAGAAATTACGCAAGCTCTGCGAAATACTTAATAGTTCTAACCATCTGGCTTGTGTAGGAGTTCTCATTATCGTACCAGGAAACAACCTGTACTTCATAGAGATCATCACCGATGGGAGCTACCATTGTCTGAGTAGCGTCAAAGAGTGAACCGTATCTCATGCCGACTATATCGGAAGATACAATCTCATCTGTGTTGTAGCCGAAAGACTCGTTTGATGCAGCCTTCATTGCAGCGTTGATGCCGTCAACCGAAACATCTTTACCCTTTACAACAGCCGTGAGGATTGTTGTGGAGCCTGTCGGTGTGGGAACTCTCTGTGCGGAACCGATGAGCTTGCCGTTGAGCTCGGGGATAACAAGGCCGATAGCCTTTGCAGCACCTGTGGAGTTCGGAACAATATTAACTGCAGCGGCTCTTGATCTTCTGAGATCGCCCTTTCTCTGAGGACCGTCCAGAGTCATCTGGTCGCCTGTGTAAGCGTGGATTGTGCACATGATACCCGACTGGATTGCAGCGTACTTATTGAGTGCGTCAGCCATAGGAGCCAGGCAGTTTGTTGTGCAGGATGCAGCAGAGATGATTGTGTCATCTGCCTTAAGAGTATTGTGGTTTACATTGTAAACAACAGTGGGGAGATCATTGCCAGCGGGAGCAGAGATAACAACTTTCTTTGCACCGGCGTTGATGTGAGCCTGAGCTTTTGCCTTAGAGGTGTAGAAACCTGAGCACTCAAGAACAACATCTACATCAAGCTCGCCCCAGGGGCAATTGTTTGCATCCGGGAAAGCATAGATCTTGATTTCCTTTCCGTCAACTGTGATGGAATCCTCGCCGGAAGTAACCTTGTCTGCAAGAGCATACTTACCCTGTGAAGAATCGTACTTGAGAAGATGAGCAAGCATCTTCGGGCTTGTGAGGTCGTTAATTGCAACAACTTCATAACCCTCTGCACCGAACATCTGTCTGAAAGCCAGACGGCCGATACGACCAAAACCATTAATAGCAACTTTAACTGCCATTTCAAAATTCCTCCTTTAGTATATAACTATACTATATATTCTACTATAAAACGCCTGTTTATGCAATATTTTTTGTTAAAAAAATAACACAAATTTTATGGTTTTATTCCGTCACAACTGATACATTTTTCATAACGAACGGCACGGCAAGACATCATTTCGATGGATATTCCTGTTTGCCCGACGCCTTGTCGATTCTAATCATAGCCAAAAGTATCGACGCGACAAGCAAGCCATGAGTCAAAATTGTGGTGTATGCATGCGTGTAAACATCATAAACAATCCAAATCAGGCTGTTAAAGAGCATGTATACTCTGCAATATTTCGATTCTTCGCGCGTTACGGACATTGCATACAGAAGCGCCGCAACACAGGACAGCACGCTGGGCAAACCGTTAAACGACAGTGCGGACACAACCGCATACCCCGCCATAAAGCATATATTTACCGGCAAGGGAAAGTTCTTTCCCCGTTTGCCCAAAAGATATATCCATATTGTCTGCACGGTGGCAAGCAGGCAAACCCCCGCGCCCGATATGCCGCCAAGCAGCACATAGTTCAGCGAAACAAGCAGATTTGCAATTATTTCACCGATTAAAATATTCCTCATTTTCTTAAACTGCATTGATGTTACGGAACAAACAGTTGTGAGAACGCCGACTGCCTGTGCCAAATAAAAATTCATCATGTTATTTATCCCTCCCCTTTCATTGCCGCAATTATTATATCACATAAATTAATTGTGCGCAATCCCTTTGGAGAAAAAATATATTTCAAGATGATTTTTTATACCTTTTATGCGAATTTATATTGACAACGCTTGAGTTCTGTGTTATAATTCAGCCAATGGAACGGCTGTATTCTTATTAATTTATTGTTTGAATTAATTATCGAAAAATCTGTTGTATATCGAAAGGAGAACAAAAATGAGCAACAAAACATTAAAAGCGGCGGTAATAGGAGTAAACGGTTTCGGTGACTATCACATCCGCGGTTTTCTCGAAAATCCGAATGCACAGCTTGTAATGATCTGCGACTGCAATGAAGATTACGCAAAAAAAGCCTCGGAAAAATATAATATTCCATACACCGCAAGTTACGATGAAATATTGGCAAACAGCGAGATAAACGCGGTTTCACTGGCAATTCCCGATCAATTGCACTGTGAGTTCGCCATAAAAGCTCTGAACGCCGGCAAAGACGTGCTTTGCGAAAAGCCGCTTGCGCTGAAAATCGACGAGTGCAAAAAGATGATAAAGGCGTCCGCAGAAAGCGGCAACTACCTCATGGTGGGTCAGATTTGCCGATTTACGCCGTCGTTTGCAAAGGCAAAAGAGCTGGTTGACGAAGGTGCGATAGGCGAGCTGTTCTTTGTGGAAAGCGAATATGCGCACGATTATTCCGGCATGACCTGCGAATGGAGAAAAAACGATCCTCTCCGCGACGGAATGGTAGGCGGTGCTTGCCATGCCGTCGATCTGCTCAGGTGGATTGCCGGGAACCCGAGCGAGGTGTTTGCATATGCAAATCACAAAGTCCTCACCGACTGGCCCACGAACGACTGCACCGTTGCCATTATGAAATTCCCGAACGATGTCATAGGCAAAGTGTTCTGCTCAACCGGCTGCAAGAGGAACTACACCATGAGGACGGTTCTCTACGGTACAAAAGGCACAATAATAGTCGACAACACATCTCCGTCTCTCTCACTGTTCAAGAGCAAAATCGAAAACGGAGAAAAATTTGCCGGCAGTGCCGCCCGTGAAGTGGAAATCAAAATTCCCGTTTCGATAAGCAATCATAATATATTCGAAGAAGTCAACGAATTCTGCAATTGCATTGCCGAGCAGAGAAAGCCCGTTCTCTCGGCGGCGGAGGGCGCAGCGACGGTTTCCATATGTCTTGCCGCGGTAGAGAGCGCAAAGACGCACAGACCCGTTGAGGTCGACTACAACTTTTGATTAATATTGAAAAATTACAAATTTTCTGATATAATCGTTTAGGAAATACAATATACGGAGTGATGATAACTTGGCTGCAAATTCACAATACATTCAAAAATTAAACAGACTGCGTGTGCTGAACTATGTGCGCAAGTACCCCGGTACATCGCGCCCGACAATTGCGTGCGGTACAGATTTGTCACTCGCATCGATGACAAACATCACATCATACCTCATTGAAAAAAAGCTGCTGAAAGAGTGCGGAACCGAGAACTCCGAAGGCGCCGGCAGAAAAAGCACACTATTAAAATTCAATGCGCAGTCCTTTAACCTGATATGCGTCTTTATAAGTTACAATACGGTTGATTTTTCATATACGGATTTGAACGGGAACATTCTGGAGCGGTTTTGCGTCGGCTTCACCGCCGCCGATTCCGAGAACCTTGAGAAAACAATCGGCGAAAACATCCTGCGCCTGACAAACAGATATGACACAAAAAAAATCATCGGAATTTCCATAATAATATCGGGAATAATTCTGAACAACAATCAATTTTTGTTTTCGTCTACACACAGGTTGAGGGAATTCAACCCCGTCGATCTGCTGGAAAAAGAGACGGGCATCCCGGTGTTTCTCTACAATCCGTCGGCAGTCAAAGCTACATTTTGCGTATGCTGTTCGCAAAACATCGAGGACAGATATTCAAACATAATTTTCATAGATCTCGACGGCGGCATAGGCGCCTGCCAGTTTTACCGCGGAGAGCTGAACAGTGCCATGCTCGGCGAGATAGGCCACACCACGGTGGAAAAAGACGGCGAGCCGTGCTTTTGCGGCAACAGAGGCTGCCTGGAGGCGATGTGCTCCCCGTCAAGAATCACCCGCCTTTACAAAGAATACTCCGGTGCGGCTTGCGATGACATTGATTTTGAATATGTCGCGGGGCGCTACAAAGCAGGCGATACACATGCATACGACGCGGTAAACGAATGTGCCCAATACTTGGGCATTGCGTTTGCAAACCTCATGAACCTGTTTAAGCCGACGACGATAATCATAAACATTGGCGATTTTGCCCCGCTGCGCGATGTCGTGGAGAAAGCAAAACGAATCATGCACGAAAGGGCGTACCCTTCGTTGCTCGACAACATTGTAATCAAGGAAATAAACATGGGCGTGGACGACACGATAAAAGGCGCCGCTTACGCAAGCTGTGACAGAATTTTCGATGCGTCGCATTATGACGAATCGCAGATTTCACCCTGCAGTTTCATATAGCAACCCCCCGGCCGAGCCGCAAAAACCGACTCAGCCGGGGGGTTTTAATATATCTTTTACTCAGTCACAACCGACACATTTTTCATAACGACGGGGGTCATGGGTTTGTCATTGGGGTCAGTTTTTACCGACGCAATTTTCTCCACATTTTCGTATCCTTCGATAACCTCGCCGAATGCTGCATAGTTGCCGTCCAGGAATGATGCGTCGTCCACACAGATGAAGAACTGGCTGCTTGCCGAGTTTGGATCGTTTGCCCTTGCCATGGAAATGACGCCTTTTTTATGCGAAAGCGTGTTGCCCTCGTAGCCGTTGGAGGCAAACTCGCCCTCAACATTTTTGCCGCTGCCGCCCATGCCGGTGCCCTCGGGACATCCGCCCTGAACCACAAAGCCGGGAACCACACGATGGAATGTGAGTCCGTTGTAGAAGCCGGAATTCACAAGCTGCAGAAAGTTCTCAACGGTTTTCGGTGCGTATTCGGGATAGAGTTCCACGGTGAAAGTGGTGCCGTCCTCCATTTCAAACTTTACTTTCGAGTGTGCCGGTGCGGTGTTATCGCTGCCGCAGCCGCCCATGCCGAGCATCATGCACATCACAAGTGCGCTCAACTTGAAGATTTTTTTGAACATTGGTTTTCTCCTTTCGTCAGTATACCACCATTATAACCAATTATGACTCATTTTGCAAGTACTTTTCGAAATACTGTCCGTCTTCGGCAAGATAAACCCCGGCGATGTGGTATCCGCCGCTGAAAACGCAGCAATCTCTCAGTTGGGGCATGGGGCACACATGGCGGCACTCAGGTATGCCAATGGCTATGTGGCACGGATCGTCTTTCCTCACTCCTGCTATGTAGTACCCTGCCTTGCCCACCGCCGCTGCGGCATATCTGCCCGAGAGTATGTGACGCACCGACGACAGGTTAGTTATGCCGCTGCCCCCTGTCACGCGGTGCCATTCGTATCCGTCCGACTCAAGCTCCGTATCGCTGCCGATTATTTCATAAGCTGCGAGATTCTTTTTTATGCCGGATACATATTCGTTTATCTTGGCGCGGCTGATCTTTTTGCCGTTTTTCATTCCGCCGAGGATTTTTTTTGCATTTGCCACGGCCATATCGTCTTGAACGCCGCTGTTTTCAAGACTTCCACACCTTTCATGATTTCCCGGTTTTTCGTGTTTTTCACGGCCTTGAGCGGCTTTATGCTCCGTACCCGTCTCGCCGCTCGTGTCTGCGGTCAAAAATCTTGCCGCATTCCACTCAAGTCCGAAAAAAGCTGCCGCAACAGGTTCTTCACTGTCGCCATCATATTTTGTGACAAGATATGTGTCAGCATCGCATATATTAAAACTCTTGTCAGATACAGCTTTCGCCGTAAATTCACCCGAGACTGTGCCGCTGCGCCCTTTTGCCTCATAATAACCGATGAGATACGGTTGCTCCGCCGCATGAGAGGTGGACATGGCATAGAGACGAAACATATCGCCGTCGGCATATGCCGGGTGGTTCATATCGAACCGAATGGAGACAGAATCCGCGGTGCACACGCGCTCCGCAGTGCCCGAGACACCCTTTGTATATGGACTGATTATTATGCTGTTCATAAAAAATACACTCCCTTTGCATATATTTGTTCTCATACAAATGTATGCAAAGGAAGTGCGGAACTTGCTTGCGGAACGACACACAGGTCGTTCCCGGATAAGTGTTAATTCGTGCAAAGGTGTTAATTTGCTCGGGCGACCACACAGGGTCGCCCCTACGGGTAATTGCCGACACTGCGTTTGTAGGGGCGATGACCCCATCGCCCCGTAATGCATTGAATTGCCTTTTTAATTCGCATGGCACAATTCATGAAATCACCGATTTCAATTCATGCCGCAAGGCAATTCATCATATTGTTACATATTGTACTTTGTCCTTATGTAACCCTCAATCAGCTCTGCGGTCTTTTCCACACCGATCCTGCTGCTGTTCACCGAAAGCTCATAATTGCGCGAGTCGCCCCATTTGTTCTTGCAATAATGGTTGTGATACGACTTTCTCTTTTTGTCACGCTGGACTATGATGTTCTCCGCCTTGTCCGCAGACACATTGTATATGCGGCTTATACGCTCAATCTTTGCGCTCAGGTCACCAAGGATAAACACCGTGGTGAGGCAGTCATAGTTCTTAAGTATTTCCTCAGCGCACCTGCCGACAATCACGAACGACTCGCCAGCCTCTGCCTTTTTGCGCAAAAAATCGAACTGAATGTTGGCAATGTTCTCCTCGGGAGAATTGCTGTAACCCTGCACATTGCGCGAAAAAAGCTTAATTTTCGGCTTTTCATCATATTTTTCAAGCTTCTCAAAGTTGAGATTTTTTTCATCGGCAATCTCACGCAGCAGATTGTTGTCATAGAGCGGCAAGGCAAATTTTTCAGCAATCATTTCCGCAATCTCGTGACCTCCGCTGCCGAATTCACGGCCGACCGAGATAATCATCTGTTTCGTACCCATGATTTTTCCTCCCTATATTATAAATATCTAACGCAAATAAATACCGTTGATATAACAAGAACAATGACCGTTGCCGGCACCATAGCCTTACAATAGCGCCCCCAGCCCACAGGATAACCCTCTTTTGCTGCGACGGATGTGCCCACAACATTTGCCGATGCACCTATAGGCGTGGCGCTGCCGCCGATATCGGTACCCATGGAAAGCGCCCATGTAAGCACCTCGGTATCCAAGCCCGAAGCCGCCGCAAGACTTTTAATAATGGGTATCATGGTTGCCGCAAAAGGAATGTTGTCTATAAATGCGCTCGCAATTCCCGATATCCATATAATAATCGCAACCATGAGATAGAGGTTGCCCTGACATATTTTTTCTATAAAACCGGCAATTATCTCAAGCACTCCGGTCTGCTCCAGTCCGCCGACAACAACAAAGAGCCCCACAAAGAAAAGCAAAGTTTTGTAATCTATGCCGCAAATGAGTTTTATTGCATCCCTGCCGGACGAAATTAGAGTGATTATCGCAATGAATGTGCCTATAAACGCAACAGTAAGTCCGGTCTGTGCATGGCTGACGAGCAGAACTATGGCAATCGCAAATATCACGCAGCTGCTCGCAAAACTCTTTTTATCCGTAATTGCCGATGACGGCGAGGGATAATTCTTTGAATCAACCGCACTGTCATCCGATTTTAATTCCTTTTTGAACACAAGAAGGAAATATGCAATCATAATCACAATCGATATGCCGGCAATTATGCCCGTGTTGGTGATAAAATCTCCGAAAGAATAACCCAGAGATGTGCCAATGATTATGTTCGGGGGATCTCCGCACATTGTCGCCGAACCACCGAGATTTGCGCAGAAGATTTCTGCCAGTATCATCGGTATGGGGTCAAAACGCAGCATCTGCGCCAGTTCCACCGTAACGGCCGCCAAAAAGAGTATGACAGTTATGCTGTCTATAAACATCGACAACACCGCCGACATAAGCATGAATGTAACAAATATAGGTATGACCTTATACTTCACAAGATTTGCAATGGTTATGCAGAGCCAACGGAAAAATCCCGCCTTTGCCATGCCCTCAACCATTACCATCATGCCCATGATGAAAATAATCGTTGCCCAGTTGATGCCCGAAGATGTCTCCTCGCCGGCGCCAGACTGATGCCAGAAATTCAATGTGAAAATACTGCGCACATTGAGTGTGGCGCTGATTGCCCCGTAACTGTGCATGCACAGTCCAAAAACAAACACCAGTGTGGCGGCGGCGCAAAGCAGTGTTACAACATGTCTTTCGAGCTTTTCCGAAATTACCAGTGCGAACATCAATATGAATATCGATATCGCGAAAATTTGTGCCAACATCGCTGCGCCTCCATTAATTTAGTAAAAATTTTTATTCGGAACTGAAAATACAAATTCCAATCATACATTATATAACCATTCGACAAAAAAGTCAAAGTTTTTTTGATAATTTTACTGAAAATTTACCGCCGCACAAAATTGATAATTTAATAACGGCTCACAGTTGTGTTAAACTTTGCGCATATGAAAAAATTTTTTCAAAAAAATTCAAAAAAGCTATTGACAAATAAAATATATAATGATATAATAATGCCTACAAAGCAAGTAGGCATTATAGGAATTGTGAGGTGGCAGTTATGAAGAACCGCAAACGATGTAGGAACATACAATTTTAACATAAACGCAAAAATTAAACTTACATAGTTAAAAGGAGATATGAATCATGAATGTATACACAAAAGCAACAGACTTAATCGGCGGCACACCGCTGCTTGAACTTACAAACTACGAAAAAGAAAACAACCTTTCGGCAAAAATCCTTGCAAAGCTGGAGTATTTTAACCCGGCAGGCAGCGTGAAGGACAGAATTGCCAAAGCGATGATAGACGATGCAGAGGCAAACGGTCAGCTTAAACCCGGTTCGGTGATCATTGAGCCGACAAGCGGCAACACAGGCATAGGCCTTGCGTCCGTGGCGGCGGCGAGAGGCTACAGAATAATTCTCACCATGCCGGAGACAATGAGCGTTGAGCGCAGGAATCTGCTCAAGGCATACGGCGCGGAGCTTGTGCTCACAGACGGTGCAAAGGGCATGAAAGGCGCCATAGAAAAGGCTAAACAGCTTGCGGACGAGACACCGGGCAGCTTCATCCCCAGTCAGTTCACCAACCCGGCAAACCCGGCAGTTCACCGTGCGACCACCGGCCCCGAGATATGGAACGACACTGACGGCAAGGTTGACATCTTCGTTGCCGGAGTAGGCACGGGCGGCACCCTCACAGGCGTCGGCGAATGCCTCAAGTCAAAAAATCCCGATGTCAAGATAGTTGCGGTTGAGCCGGCAGGATCTCCGGTGCTCTCTGAGGGCAAACCCGGTCCGCACAAGATTCAGGGAATAGGCGCGGGATTTGTGCCCGACACGCTCAACACAAAGATCTATGACGAGATAATAAAGATTGAAAACGAGGACGCTTTTGCCGCCGGCAGAGCTATAGCGCGCAAAGAAGGCGTGCTTGTGGGCATATCGTCCGGTGCGGCGGTCTATGCGGCAACCATCCTGGCAAAGCGCCCCGAAAATGAGGGCAAGACAATTGTTGCTCTCCTGCCCGACACCGGCGACAGATATCTGTCTACACCGATGTTTGCGGAGTGAGTTGTATTTTGAATTAAATCATAACCACCCGCCCAGCGGGTGGTTTCGGACTGTCAAAAATCCCTGTTTTGCATAGTGCAAAACAGGGATTTTTGCGGGATTAAAAAACGAAAGCGCCTCTTTTAGGGCGCTTTCTGCGTTGTGGTGGAGGCGAGGAGAATCGAACTCCTGTCCGAAAACCAATCCAAAAGAGGCTCTCCGAGTGCAGTCTGTGATCAAGATTCCCCCAACGCACAGCTCACAGACAAGCTGTGCACATCGGTAGCTTCATAAGTCGTGGCGGTCTCAAAGCTTTGACCGCTCATGTTCACCGCAGAATGACGCCCTTATCCGTGCCGCGGTCTGCTCGGACAGAACGGCCGCCTTTAATTAGGCAGCGTAAGCTATATTATCGTTAGCTTTTATATTTAAGTTTAGGCTTTTTAAGCGGTGCCCGCCGCTACTCGCTCCTCTTTGTTCATAATCCCCGTCGAAACCTTTACGCCCCCGAGGCACATCAAAAACATAATATATTATCTCCGTGTGTCTATCATTATATACCGAATACCCTTGTTTTGTCAACCGAAATCGCGTGTTTAAGCCACATTGTCATTTAATTTTAATATTAATTAACCCAAACCCCTTGTTTTAACCGAAAACATATGATACAATATAACAGGCAGAAAATTCAAGAGGTGTAATTAATGGAACTATATCAAAACAGGATTGTAATTAAAGTGGGCACATCCACTCTGACAAACGAAAACGGAAAAAGCGATTTAAGGTCGTTTGACCGCCTTGCCTGCGTGCTGGCAGATGTGCAAAACAAGGGTTATGAAGTGATACTCGTCTCCTCCGGAGCAATAGCAGTTGGCTCAAACAAACTCGGCATGGAATCAAAACCGACCGAGATGCGCATGAAGCAGGCGGCAGCGGCAGTAGGTCAGTGCAGTATAATGTACTGGTACGACAAGTTCTTCGGCGATTACGACAAGACGATTGCGCAGATATTGCTCAACGCAGACGACATAGAGGACGAGGAAAAGAAAGAAAACATCACAAACACATTTGATGCCCTGCTTGAGATGGGCATAATACCTGTGGTAAACGAAAACGATTCGGTCAGCTACAAGGAGATAGAATCCGAAGACCGCCTGTTCGGCGACAACGATATGCTCTCCGCTGTGGTTGCGGTGCTGTGCAAAGCACAAAAACTCATCATCCTGTCGGACATAGACGGAATGTATGATAGTGACCCGAGACTGAATCTGCACGCAAAACTCATTGAGAAGATAGAACACATAGATGAAAATCTGTTTTCCCTCGCCGGCAGTGCCGGTTCGCGACGCGGCACCGGCGGAATGAAAACCAAGCTCGGCGCGGCGCACCTCGCCACATCCAACGGCACCGATGTGGTGATAACAAACGGCAAACACCCTGACGGCATATATGACATAGTTGCCGGCAAGTCTGTCGGAACGCTGTTTGTGGGACAAAAATAAAAAGATTGAATTTTAATTACATAAACAAAGGCGGATGCATCAGGCATCCGCCTTTGTTTTTCGTTACACGGTTGTCAAACGGCAAATTTCATCCTCAAGCAGCTTAAAAACCTTTGCGACCAGATATCCGTCGGCTATGGCATGGTTGAGCCGCACCGTGACGGGCATCATCAGTCGTCCGTTTTCCTCTCTGTATCTGCCCCAGTTTACAATCGGCGCGAAAAACAAATACCCGTCGGGCAGTTCAATGTTAAGCGAATCATAACTCAGCCAGGAGATATATGACGCGTCAAACCAGTTCGGGTGATTTGCCGTATCAAGCCCATATTCGCGCGTCTGCTTGGCTCTCTCAATATCCGCCGCGCACCTTTCGTAAAAGACTTTGTAATCCTCAAAATACTCGGTGTAAACGGGCGTGCAAGTCTCCGTATCATCATGAAATATATACTGTGTCGGGTTGATTTTATCATAGCAGATAAGCGTGTCGGTCTGCCACAGATATCCCATCCTGTAATCATCGCGCGAGTTAAGCACCTTCGTGAGTATGTACAAAAAGTTTATGTAGAATTTCGTTTCTGTTCTCTTTGAATACTCTTTAAGATCCGTCACATCGATCCTTGCAGTGACTGATGTCGAGCATTTGCAATCCTCGGAAAAATGGCGAAACACACCCTTGCGATAATATTTTTCTTTGTCTATAACTCTGTAATTCATTTCAAGTCCCCCTAATATATACTGATTTTCTTGATCCCGAAACCGTCATTCTAAAACGCAGGAATCTCGCTATCATACCCCTTGCTAACTAATGTTCGTTAGTTGTATTGTATCACGCTGCGCAACAAATGTCAATACATTTTAATATGCAAATCGAAATAGAAACAAAAGGTAGACAAACAAAAATTATTATGTTATAATTTATTTGCCAAACAAGTTAAATAGAATTATTGATAAGTATATTTTTGTCATGCAAAAAATACGCTTTTATTGTCGTGCACAACAGTTTGCGAATTTATAAAAAATGCAAATTCCATCAAGACTGTTGTGTAGAATATACTCTATCAATAACTTGAAACTTGTTTGGCGACAATTGGGGTTTGCGTTTTTTGTGCGTCGACTCCGGTTGGCGCACTTTTTTATTTGCAATAAACAAATCTATGGGAGGGGATTTTCATGGTGCAAATTTCAGAGTGCAAAAAATCATATTACGAAAGGATTTATGAAAATGAAAAAATTGATTTCAGCAACACTTTTCGCATTATTAATTGTTATTTCATCTGCAATTTGCGCTTTTGCAGCGAATAACGAAATTGATGTTTATCTTGAGGAATACTCGGGAATTGACGGACAAAGAATTAATTTTGATACACCTCCGCAAAGTATCAATAACCGCACAATGGTGCCTATAAGAGCAATCTTTGAAGCCATGGGGGCAACGGTTGTATGGGACGATGTCAACCAAACTGCAATCAGCACGAAGAAAAATACAGTAGTTAAAATGAAATTGAACAGTACAACCGAATATATCAACGGTTCACCTGTTGAAATGGATGTTACACCTGTTATGATAAACGGAAGAATTCTCGCACCGGCAAGATATGTGGCAGAGGCATTCGGATATAATGTCAAATGGGATGAGATGACAGACTCGGTTCTTATCAGCAAAAACAGCAATTACGATATCTCGAAAGTAGTCGACGGAACAAGAGAGCATCCGTATAAACTGGGAGATACCGTTACTTTTGACTTTTGGGATGATAATAAAAAGGGAAACTGTACCCTCACCATATACGCTTTCCTGACCCCTGAGAAATGTGAAGATGAATTTGGGGAAGACAATATTTTTACTATCAACGATTTTTCCTGCATAACAGGACATATAAAATTAAATAAATATAGTTCACCAGATCTATGTTCCAAAATCATTTATTCTACGGATGTTGTTACAAGTAAACTGAGACCAATAGGACTCTCTTCATGGTATTATAGTACCTCAAACCTAGGTAGTTACGATATCAGACTTTACTCAGGCGGAGAAACCGACTGTTATATTTCAACATACGAAGGAAATTTAGTTAAAGGCGAAACGATTGATTACTTAACTATCACATATCGCTCAGGTAGCGGATATGATGACAAACGAACAATCTGGTATTCGCTAAAAAATAAGTGGATTTTATAAACATCATTCGTCCGCCAACTTGTGTATTGAAAAACAATACGCAAAAATCATTGTTTTAATCAACAAAATGTGATACAATGATTAGGCAAAAACATCACACAGAAAACGAAGAAAAACAAATGTTGGGATTGGGAACGATAATAAACAGCGCCGCCGTAATAGCCGGCGGGGCAATAGGACATTTTACAGGAAAATTATTTAAGTCGCAGCAGCAGAAGTTGCTCAACAAGGTTTGCGGAATATGCGTCCTATTTATAGCAATTGCGGGAGCGATGGAAGGCATGCTGCAAATTGACGGTATGAAAATCGTCAGCGAAAAATCAATGCTCGTTGTGCTCTGCGTTGCAATAGGAACGATAATCGGCGAACTGCTCAGAATTGAGGACAGATTTGAGCAATTCGGCGTGTGGCTGAAAAAGAAAACCGGGAACGGCGGCGACGCAGGATTCGTAAATGCATTCGTGAACGCATCGCTGACGGTATCGATAGGCGCAATGGCTATTGTGGGCGCGGTGCAGGACGGCATCTCGAACGATTATTCAACACTCGCGGTAAAGTCGGTGCTGGACTTTATCATCATAGCGGTCATGTCGTCATCCATGGGGCGCGGCTGCGCATTTGCCGCGATACCCGTGTTTGTGTTTGAAGGGTGCATGACGCTGATTGCGCAGCTGATATCGCCGATTTTGACCGAAACCGCGATTGCGTACATATCGTTAATCGGAGCAGTTTTGATCTTCTGCATAGGAGTAAATCTGGTTTGGGGCAAAAAGATAAATGTTGCAAATATGCTGCCGGCTGTTTTGCTTGCGGTCGCGGCGGCATATCTTCCGTGGAGTTTTTAGAAAAGAAAATTGCAATAAATACGAAAAACCACGCACATCACTTTTTCCGATATGCGTGGTTTTTTAATATCCGTAATGCAATCAGCCGCACTCACACACCGCTGTATGCTGAGAAACCGCCGTCAACCGGCACAACAACACCGGTGACAAAACCTGACGCCTTGGGTTCGAGCAACCAAAGCAGAGTTCCGAGCAACTCCTCCTGTGAGCCGAAACGATCCATGGGGGTCTGCGACAGAATTTTCTGCGAACGGGCAGTATAGTTACCGTCTTTGTCTATGAGCAAATCGTGGTTCTGTTTTGTCAGGAAAAATCCCGGGGCAATGGCGTTTACCCTTATGCCAACCTTAGAAAAATGCACCGCAAGCCACTGTGTAAAGTTAGATACAGCCGCCTTTGCACCGCTGTATGCCGGGATCCTGGTAAGCGGAGTAAAGGCATTCATGGACGAGATGTTGATGATAGTCGCGTCTTCGCTGTCCTTTAGATCCATTGCAAACACCTGTGTCGGAATGAGCGTACCCAGGAAATTGAGATTGAACACAAACTCAACGCCCGCGGGGTCAAGATCGAAAAATGTCTTTATACTGTCATCCGCAAGGTCTGCCTCCTCAAAGTAATCCTTTGTCGTGGTGCCCTTTGGATTGTTGCCGCCGGCGCCGTTTATGAGAATATCAACTCTGCCGTAAGCATCGTTGATAATCTTCTTTGCTGCTTCAAGGCTCGACTTTTCAAGCACATTTGTCGTGATGCCCATAGCCGTGCCGCCGTCTTTTTCTATATTCTCGGCAACCTTTTTTGCCGCCGCCTCGTTCAGGTCGAGCACGGCAACTTTCGCACCCGATGCGGCAATCGCCTGCGCAAACGATGAGCAGAGCACTCCGCCGCCACCCGTTACAACCGCTACTTTACCTTTAAGATCAATATTCAATGGCAAATTCATTTTATCTGTCTCCTTCCGCTCTTTCAAAAGCTTCCCAAAGTCCGTTGATGTACACGGCGCCGAGCGCCCTGTCATACAATCCGTACCCGGGTCTTCCGGTCTCGCCCCATATCATTCTGCCGTGGTCCGGGCGCACATATCCGTCCCATCCCTCGTCGCAGTATGCTTTCACAATGCCGCAGATATCGAGAGAGCCGCATTCCGTCTTATGTCCTGCCTCCTCAAAGCATCTGTCGCCCGTGATTTTGATGTTTCTGATGTGCGCAAAGTGAATCCTGTCCGCAAAGGAATGAATCATGTCTATGATGTCATTGTCGGGCGATACGCCGAGCGAACCCGTACAGAGCGTGAGCCCGTTGTACTTGCTGTCATACAGTTTCAAAAATCTTTCAAGGTTTGCCTTGTTTGTGATTATCCTGGGCAATCCGAAGATGCTCCAGGGAGGATCGTCCGGGTGGATAGCCATCTTCACCTTGACTTCCTCGGCAACCTTTATCACATTAGAGAGGAAGTAGGAAAGATTGTTCCAAAGATCCTCCTCGGAAATGTTTTTGTAAGCCTCGAGCAGAGCCTTCATGCCGTCCTTGGTGTAGCTGGAATCCCAGCCGGGGAGAGAAAGCTCACCCGTGAGCGGATCCATTTTCTCAACCGTCGTGCTGTCGTATATGAGCGCATTGGAACCGTCCGGCAGCGGATGCGCCAGGTCGGATCTCGTCCAGTCGAACACCGGCATAAAATTATAGCAAACGCAGTTTATGCCTGCCTTTGCAAGGTTACGCAGAGTGGTGCAGTAGTTGGCGATGTATTCATCCCTCTTGCCGCAGCCCATCTTGATGTCCTCGTGCACGGGCACGCTCTCGATTACGCTAAGTTCAAAACCGGCGTCCTCTACTTCCTGCTTGAGCTGCATAATGCGCTCATAACTCCACGCCTGACCCACGGGGATGTCGTATATCGCCGTGACTATTCCCGTCACACCGGGAATCTGTTTTATTTTTTCCAAGGTTACGGGATCGTCTTTCCCGTACCACCTGAAAGTCATTTTCATATTGTTTCCTCCTGTCAGTCAGTTTGAATCTCGCAGTATATAAATCTTGCTGACACACAACATATCCCATCGCTTTTGCGAAAAATTATGCAAAGGCGAATAGGCGAATATTTTATTTTGTGCAAGCGAGTTCTGCGCAGGGTTCCCAAAAAGGCGGTAGCGTAGTGTGCCTTTTTGGGAAAGAGGAGAAACAGCAAAGCGAGTAAGCTGTAAATCTCCGATTTGCAGCGCACGATGCGCTGCTTGTTTCGACGACAGAGTGAGCCAAAATAAAATATACGCTCACGAGACGATCAGATAATTATAAAATATTAAATAACACCCTTTTCATACATGGCGAACATCACGCCCATGGAATCCTCGGCATCGCGCAATGTTGTGTACGGCTTCTCTCTGCCCTCAAGCGACGAATAGAACGCCTCCGTCACCCTTGCGTGACCGCTGCCCCAGTATTTTTTGCCGATATTCGGCTTGACATCGCGCTCTATTATGCTTATGTCGTCATCCGCAATACGATAGAGAACACCGTCCGCATACCTCAGCTTAACTTTTTCAAAATCAAGTTCCAGATAAAACGGCGAATCGCACGAATGGCAATTGGTTGCGCTGAAAACTCCGCATATGCCACTCTCAAATTCCACAAGAGCGTTCGCCGTGTCCTCAACCTCTATGTTGCTTATCTTCCAGTGCGACAGATTGGAGTTGACCCGAATCGGCTTGCCGCCGAACATCACCATAAGGTCGAGCAGATGGATAGCCTGGTTAATCATGAGTCCGCCGCCCTCTGTCGCCCATTTGCCGCGCCATGAATCGTGCGCATAGTATTTTTCGTCACGATGCCATGAAAGCGTGGCTATTATGCCCATGAGTTCTCCCGCATCGCCGCTCGCACCGATGCTTTGCATCTTGCGGATACAGGCATTGGTGCGGTTTTGCAGCATAACGCACACCCGTCTGTCACCGCATTTCTCCGCCGTGTCGATTATGCCGGTCATCTCGTCACGGTTCATGCACACGGGTTTCTCAAGCACAACATCCTTGCCGGCGCAAAGCGCCGCCTTTGTCATTGGTTCATGAAGGTAGTGCGGCGTGCAGATATGCACAACATCTATATTGCTGTCACACAGCATCTTGTCAAAGTCGGCATACCAAATCACGCCGCTGTATGCATCGGTACACTTCTTTGCACGGTCGGTATCTATCTCGCAAACCGCGTAAAGGTGTGCATCGGGGCATTTATCTATTGCGTCGGCGTGCACGGGACCTATCGCCCCGTAGCCGACTATGCAAGCGTTTTTCATAATCTTCTCCGAAAAAATTAATATGTTCCCTCAGTACCGGTTGTTTTCTGAACAACTTTCTTTACAACCTTGGAGTTTTTGATCTTGTCCTGAAGCAGATTGTAAAATTCGTCATGCGGGAAGTTGTTGCAGTCTGCCCAGCCGCCTGTCCATGCACTGTAGTGGATGGCGTTGGATATGGTCAGGCCCTTTACACCCTCATATCCCGGCGCAAGGAGTTCTCCGCCCTGTGTGAGCACTTTTGCAACATTTTTGAATATGCCCTTGTGCTGTTCGCCGGGCGCACCCTTGATCGGAATCTCGCAGTTCCAGCACTCCGGCTCGCCGAATATGCCGTCAAATGTTTTGTTAAACTCTCTCTCGGACACCACATTTCTGTTGAAAATAAGCTTGTTATTTTCTATGACGATTCTGCCCATGTCGCATGCAATCTCCAGTCTGTTGGTTCCCGGTGCCTCACCTGTCGATGTGATGTAAACACCCGTCAGGCCGTTGTCATACTGCATAAAAGCCGTGACATCATCCTCCACCTCTATGTCATAATACTTGCCGAACGACACATGAGACATAATCTTGGACGGCATACCGAACATCCACTGCCACAGGTCGAGCTGGTGCGGATTTTGATTGATGAGTGCGCCGCCGCCCTCGGTTTTCCAAGTGGAGCGCCATGTGCAGCTATCATGATATGCCTGGGGTCTGTACCAGTCTGTGATTGTCCACTGCACTCTCTTGAGAGCGCCCAGGTCGCCGTTGTCGATAAGTTTTTTCACTCTCTGATAGAGCGGATTTGTGCGCTGATTGTACATGATTCCGAACAGCTTGCCGGATTTCTTCGCAGCCTCGTTCATTTCGAGTACCTGTTTGGTATATACTCCTGCAGGTTTTTCGGTGATGACATTGAGACCGTTTTCAAATGCATCTATGGCAATGGGAGCGTGGTCATAGTGCGGCACGGCAACCACAACAAGGTCTACCAGACCGCTGCGGATAAGTTCTGCTGATGTGTCAAAAAATGCAACATCGGGATAAAGTTCCGTCATAACCTTTTTTCTGCCCTCTGCGATATCGCACAGCGCAGTCAGTTTCATATGCGGCACCTCGCCGCCGTGTATCATCTTTGCGTGGGATGAACCCATGTTTCCGCAGCCGACTATACCTACTCTTACTTCTTTAAGCAATTCCATTTTTGTAATCCCCTTCCTTATCGTATATCGTCAAGAATTTTTTTGAGTGAATTATATGCCAGAGTAAATTTGCCGGCATCGGATTTTGTGAGAGAGAGCATCTCGTCGCCCACCTCAAGGTCGCCCAGACCGTCAAACGAACCCAGGTGCGGCTCCAGGCTGAGAAATCCATCGTAATCTCTGTCAGAGAGCACCTGAAGAATGTCCCGTACCCTGCCGTCGCCGTGACCTGCCGGCACAACCGAGTTGTCCGCAAAGAGTGCGTCCTTTATGTGCATATACACAACATGGTCTTTGAGCATTTCATATGCGTCGGGATAGGTTACCTGGTCGCACTGAACAAAGTTTGCCGGGTCAAACACTGCGCGCAGATTGTCCGAATCCACGGTGTCAAGGATATCTTTGCATCTTGCGGCAATGTCACCATAGATGTCTTTTTCGTTTTCATGCAGGAGGATGATTCCCTCTTTTTCGGCAAGCGCCGTCATGGCTTTCATGCGCGCCATGACTTCATCGCGATATATAGCCGGATCATCCTCTTTCGGAATGAAGAACGAGAAAATTCTTATGTACTTTGTACCCAGGATTTTTGCAATCTCTATGGTGTGGGCGAGCTTTTCAAGGTGAGGTTCAAATTCATCCTTAATGCCTATCTTGCCTATGGGCGAGCCTATGGACGATGCCTTTATGCCGTACTTATCCATAGTCTCTTTAAGCTGTTTTGCCTCATCAAGCGTGAGGGCGGATATATTGGTTCCGTTTATGCCTCTCGGCTCAAAATATTTTATACCGAGCTTGTTTAGGTGTTCAAACTGAACTTTGATGTCGGAATCGATTTCATCGGAAAATCCCGAAATGTGATATTTTAACATGATTGACCTCCGTCCGCCGCAGTGCGGCTTTTTATTTGCCCCTATTATACATCAAAAAGCGAAGAAAAACCATATTATTTTTTTCATAAACATTGCATATATTGCTTTTTTGTGATATAATATATGAGCCTGCCACAGGCAGGCTCAATGAATTGCCTGTCGGCATGAATTGAAATTGTAAATTTCATGAATTGTGCCTGACGGCACATGAATTGCGATGCGCGCATTATAAAGGCAATTCAATTCATGGAGCGTAGCGAGTATTCATGGCGTAGCCAATTCATGACAACTTTGTTGTCAATTCATTTTGAACGAGGTGTACGATTTGAAAGAAAATATACTTATTGAATTATCAAAACAGTTTGCTGTAGATACAATAAACCTATGTGCGCAAATTAAAGAAAACAAAAGAGGCAATCCCTTGCTTAATCAACTCTTACGCAGCGGCACAAGCATAGGCGCAAACATTCATGAAGGAAACTACGCTGCCAGCAAAGCCGATTTTATAAACAAATTTCAAATTGCCCTGAAAGAGTGCTATGAAACCGACTATTGGCTTGATATATTCAAAAGGACAAATATACTTACGGAAATACAGTACAAAACTATGTTTGCAAAATGCAGTAAAATTCGCAAATTACTCATAGCATCCATTAATACGGCTAAGCAATCTCAATGAATTGCCTGTCGGCATGAATTGAAATTGTAAATTTCATGAATTGTGCCTGACGGCACATGAATTGCGCTACGCGCATTATAAATCGGAAAGGAAACGAAACCATGCCTTCAAAAATTCAACCCAACATAAGATACCAAGAAAAAAACCTCTCCGTCAGCTGGCAGGAAACCATGTCCGACAACGAACACTTCCGTCTGCACAACCACAGTGAATACGAGCTCTACATATTCATAGGCGGCGACGCGTCGTTCGTGATAGAGGGCAGACGCTACACCTTAAGCCCGTATGACATCCTCTTTATCCGCCCGGACGAAATGCACCGAGTGCTGCACAACTCGCGTTCGGTATACAAGCGTATGGTTATGGGAATATCGAGCGATTTTTTTGCAGAAAACAACATGACAAAATACGAAAAAATTCTATCCGACCACTCCGCCGGAAAGAACCGAAAAATAAACGGAAACGAAGCAATGGAGAGCGGTCTGCAAAGTATTGTGCAAAAGCTTCGCGCATGCATAGAAAACGGCGAAACTCACGACAGCCCCGTAGCACGGGCATTTGTGATTGAGCTGATATACACCATGTGCAATGTGGAGCTTTTTGAGCGCGCCTTGCCGTCACAATCCAAGGCACAAAATGTGATAGACTACATCAACAACAATTTTCAGAGCGAAATCACCCTGGACGACATATGCAAGAATGTGTTCGTCTCCAAATACCACCTCTGCCGCCTGTTCAAAGAGGCGACCGGATACACCGTAAACGGATATATAAACCACAAGCGGCTGATTTATGTATCGCAGCTGTGCAAAAAAACGGGTGCAAGCCTGAAAGAGGCGTGCATCGAGGCAGGTTTTGCAAGCTACTCAAACTTCTACCGCATCTATCGGCGCGAAAATAATGTCTCACCGAGGGACGGCATGAGCAAATTGTGACAAAGATGCGCAAATCCGAATTGTGACGCAAGCGGGCACCGCAGATACACGGCGCCCGTTGTTTTTTGCATTGTTCAATTACCCTTCATTGCGTTTCCGGCGTCATCCATAGCTTTTTTTGCACCATTGGCAGCGTCTTTCATACCATCGGCGGTGTCCTTGGTTGCGTCTTTTATGTCATCGCCCATTTTGTCAATATCCTGTTTCATGTCAGAGCCGATGTTATCGTTTTTCGCGTCGGCAGTGTTTGTGTCAGTCTTATTTGTGTCGTCCGCTCTATCGCTTGCAGAGTTGCCGGTGCCGTTGTTGTCTGTGTTGCTGTCGTTTCCGCATGATGCAAATATGAGAGTCATCGAGAGCATCATAACGGTCAAAAACATCTTGAATATTTTCTTTTTCAAGTCAAATGCACATCCTTTCAATATTATTGATATGCATATTTTTGAATTTAATACATAAAAAACAGTCTGTTTAATTGTATTGCATCAATACAATTAAACAGACTGCCGGGTCCATTACATTTATATTTGACTTTAGCCTTTTTGCAACAAACCACTTAAAAATTTTCGGGTCAATTACTTATTAGCCATATCTGCTTCATACTTCTTAATCATATTTCTAACCATCTGACCGCCTACGGATCCTGCCTGTCTTGCTGTCAAATCACCGTTGTAACCGTTTTTAAGATTTACACCAACCTCACCGGCTGCCTCCATCTTAAATCTTTCCATAGCCTCTTTTGCCTCGGGAACTACATGCTTACCTGACATTGAAATCACCTCCTTGATATTTGGTACAGCTATAATTTGTGCAGAATCAAGAATAATACACAGGTAATAAATTGAAAATATTCCATTCTTTAATTATTTTGCAAAACGAGCATTGTGGATATATATAAAATTAATTTATATTCAATGACTTAGTTCCCCGTATAACTTAATGGTTTTCAGCAAGATTTTTCAACCTCATTACATATATAATTTTGAGAAAAGTCTTGCATCCTCACCATTTTCAGTTATCTCTATCTTATATCATACACGCTTCTTAAATTAATCTTCCCGAATTTGCCCTCAAGCAGTTTCACGGTCTTGCTCTCGCCGCCGTTTATATCAAAATAATTGTCGCTGAGCACAAAATCGCTGTCGGGCGAATCTATCTCTACATACTTGGCATACCTTTGCGCAGTCACCGTTATTTCATCACCGTTTACCTCATATGTGAGCGACGGGTCTTCAAACTCAAAATGTTTCGGCGCAGTGAAAAGCGCTGTTCCCTCGGACACGGTTTTTTCTCCGTCAACAAGCGCATAGCTCAGATAATTGTGCCTTACATCCGTTTTGTCAAAGTCAATTTCATCTATCCAAATCGCACTCAGCGCATCTGCGCTTACTTCGGTTTCGCCGCTTTGCAAAATCCGTGAATCCGCACTTCTGAGGCTCCACTTAACAGTACCCGAGAATCCGCTCATCGTGTCATTAGTCACGCAAAATGCCGCCTTGGTGGCAAAATCCGCTCTCGTGTAATCCATTGTGCAAAACGGCCGTGTGGTTGTCTCGCCTGTCTCACAGCATGACAGCAGCACCGGCGCGAAAAATCGTTTTGCAACATACTGCAGTGCCTTATATCTGCCGTAATAATCCACACTCGCCCACGATGCAACGGGCCAGATGTCGTTAAGCTGCCAATAAAGCGCGCCCATGCACCGTCCGCGGTTGCGCCGCAGATGTTCCACTCCGTATCGTATTGCCTCTGCCTGGAGCAATTGCGAAGTGTAGAGCAATGTGGCAAAATCGTTGGGATACTTGAAAGTTGCGCCGAGGTACGACAGAATTTTTGCGTTGCCACCGCTGTTGCGCTGATGCATCTCCATGATGCGCGAGAATATGTTTCTGTCTGACGGCAGAGTAAACGAATTTATCGTCTTTTCGCTCGGGAACGATTCAAACCCGAATTCGCTCAGATATCTGAAATAGTGATTCCGATACTCGGCAAAAGGCTTGTTTCCGTGCCACACTTGCCAATAGTGTGAGTCACCGTAATTCTCGTTTTTCGGATCGATGAAATGTCCGCAAGTACTCGGCGATGACGGCACATAGGGTATCTCCGGGCAAAGCTTTTCAATAAGCGACGGCATCATGTCCTCAAATATTTTCAGATATGTTTTCCTCTCCTCGACTCTTGTCTCGTTAAGTTCTTCCTCAACCTCGTTGTTGCCCGATATCACGGCTATGCACGCATGGTGACGGATTCTTTTTAAGTTGTCGATGCACTCAAGCATTATCTCCTCGTGCATATTCTCATCTGCGGACACGGCAGAGCAGGCAAACATCATGTCCTGGAACACCACAAGTCCGGCTCTGTCACAGCTGTCATAGAAAAAGTCGTCGGGGTAATATCCTCCTCCCCATACTCTGATTGCATTGAAATTACACGATTCGCACTGCTGTATCAATCTGTCCGTGCGCTCCGGTGTGATTCGTGACAAAATGTTGTCCTCGGGTATGTAGTCTGCGCCCATGGCAAAGAACTTCACACCGTTGACCTCATGGCAAAAGCTCTGACCGAATTTGTCGTTTTCCCTCACAAGGCGCATCGTGCGCAGTCCGATATTTTTTGCGGCAGCGTCAACGCTCTTGCCGTTCTCCGTCACATTAACCGTCACATCATACAGGTTCTGTTCGCCTAGACCGTTCGGCCACCAAAGCAGCGGGTTTTTTATCTCGGTTTCTTCTCCGTTTGCCGCAAATGTCACATTGCCGCTCGGCGATGTAATTTTTATCTCAGCATCGGCACTGCCGTCAATCTCCGCATTCACAGTGACAAAAACTTTTCCGCCGTCATGCCGCTGAGTGATGCGCACATCTTTGAGCCTTGCGGAATTTTCACGGATAAGGGATATCTCTCTCCATATGCCGGCATCGGGCAGCCGTGCGCCCCAGTCCCAGCCGAACATACAGTGTGCCTTTCGCAGATGCATAAATCCTTTCAGCGCGTCTCTTGCGCCGAAAAGCTCCTCATCTTCATATCTTTCCGCAATATATTTATTGGGCGAACGAAATGTGATTTTTATCTCATTCTCTCCGTCATTCAGGTATTCGCTCACATCAAATTCATATGTCCTGTGCATATTCTTTGTTGCCGCAACGAAATTTCCGTTAAGACTAATCTCCGAAAGGGTGTCCAACCCCTCGCAGCGCAGCAGAATTTTGCGGTCGTCCGATTGTTTTTCAAAGTCGAATTTTCTTGAAAAAGCATAATCGTGATTCATAAGTTCAAGATAATCCCATTCATTTTCGCGATAGTACGGGTCGTCCGTAAGTTTGTTACCGAGCAGGAACGAATAGACAGACCCCGGAATGTTTCCCGTGCAGTCATATCCGTTGCCGACCATTCTCCATGTGCCGTCAAGGCATATTTTCTCCATATCGTGCACCTCCGAAATTGTTTTTGACATTTATATTTTAATGTGATACAATCAATATGTCCATGAATAATACAGATAAAGTTTTATATATTTCTGCTAAAGCGGGTGAAGATATGAAGATTTTGAACATGGGTATAGCAACAAGCCACAGCCCGGGCGAATTTTGCATTCGCCATATATACACTCACTATACCGTGAGCTGTTTTGCCACACCGTACAAATATGAAAAAAACGGTGAAATCCTAAGCGGTGCCGGCGGTGACATAATAATAAACACCCCCGGGGAGCCGGTATATCACGGCGACTACTCGGATGACGGAAACGGATTTGTAAACGACTGGATGTATGTGGCAGGCAATGAAATGGACGAATTATTAAAAAAATATCCCGTACCTCTCAATACAGCCGTCCGCACAGGAAACAAGTATTTTTTGCGCACATACATGGAGAGTATAAATGACGAGATGATAATGAAAAAAATCGGCTGCGACGATGTGATACAAGCTCTCGTTACGCAAATGACAATAGACCTGCACCGTGTGTCGCACAGCGTCATAACACTCGAAAAAGAGCGCCTGTCAAAGGCGAGGTACGCAATAATCAAAAATCCCGAGAGGGAACACACCGTGGAATCGCTTGCGCAACTTTGCGGATATTCGTCAGGCAGATTTGCCCATCTGTATCGGGAAACATACGGCATTACACCGATGAAATCCGTCATAAACGAGAGGATAAACATGGCAAAATCACTGTTGGAATACGGCGGACTCTCGGTTTCGGATGTCGCCGCAGCGTGCGGTTTCAGCAATATCTGTTATTTTTCAAAATGCTTTAAGGAGAAAACCGGCGTTTCGCCGAGCAAATACAAAAAACCGGCCGGTATAAATCATGTTTAATACACAAACAGCGGTCCGGCGCAACCGTATGATTGCAGATATGATTAAAATGAACCGCTCTGCCTGACCTTGATTAACGGAAAATCCACATCATCAAGCCGTGCACGGACAGCACCGGTGAGTGCCCAGTCGGACGAGGTGACAGCAGCAATATGTTCTGCGTGATTTGACGGTGAATCCGAATAATAGAGCGGAGCGGATGAAAGGTCGTATTCCCCGCCATTCGTTATCCGTTCACAAAGGCCGTCAAGAAATTTTTCGTCCAAAACCGTGGCCTGATAATAAGAACAAAACTCATTTGCCGACACAATGATGAATACGGAGCAAACAGTACAAAGAAAAATGCGCCGCATACTGCCGCCAATGCAGTCGAGCAAAACAAAAAGACCGATGAGCGGCACTATGAGACAGCGAAAAGGCACATTGCCGCCCGAGAGCACAAGCGGAGCAAAAGAAGCCAACGAAACAGCAGCACCGTACCAAAACTTCAATCGGTCAGCACAAGGCTTGTCGAATCCGCATAACCACAGCGCTGCAAACGGCAACGGCAAAAGGTACATAATCCATGCGCAATCGGTAAAGATGCAAGCGGCGGCAGCGGTGCACCGGGCAAGACGAAACGGAAAAGAAAAAATATTTTCCGCTGTGACGGCGGCACGAAATCCAAATACGCTGAACCGGCTGAAGCACAGATACCATGCAGCAAGAAAACACAAATTCACCACAGCTGCTATGGCATAGAATGGGCGCCTCTTTGCGAACGATACAAAACAAACCGTAACAAAGCAGAAAACTGCCGTCTGTTCATAAAAGCAATATGACAAAAAACAAAGTATAACAAAGGCAATTTTATTCAGAAGTGAATTTTCTTCTGATATCAGACTGATTGCAGCAACCGATGCACAAAGTCCGCCTACGATCCGTGTGGACGCAGAGAGCCACATTGTCCCCTCTATGTTGAGCGGACAGAGCGCCGTAAAATACATGAATACACTGCCGAGATGTACGCCGCACCGCAGCAGAGAGAAGCGCAAAGCACAGAGCGACACAAGATAAAAAAGTGAAAACAACGCATAGAGTATCCAAAGATGCTCCCAAAAGTGCGACCACAAAGTAATATCCAGAAAAGACGCCGCCGGGCGCGCCGCAAAAAGCCCTATGCCGAAAAAAATGTCCCTTATTGGATTAGCATGAAGGCTGTAGACATGATACTGAATATAATCATCAAGCATGGGGCGATATGGATAGAAGAGCCGCAATGAGTAAATCAGAACGAGCGGAATATCATATGAGCAAAACAATTTATTTTTCATTGCTTATCCTCACAAGTGCCGAGAGCATTTTGAGCGAATCACCGAGAAAATGCACATGGCTTTTGCCGTGCTCTGCCACAGAAATATATATTGACGACACACTGTAGCCGCTGCCGCTAAGGGCTTTGGCAAGTTCAGCATCGTAGGCAAATCCGTCCTCACTCAGAGTATAGGCGGCATATTTTGCAGCATGGTGCGACAGCACTTTGAATCCACACTGAAAATCGACATGCCATATGCCAAGCACCGCAGAGGCAAGTACACGATAACACAGCGATGCTGCACGGCGAAGCACCGGATAGCTGCCTTGGAAACGCCTCATGCCGAAAACCGCATCGCAGTGTGCCAGGTGAGGCAGTGCATAGCCTATGTTGCACGGTTTGTATGCGCCGTCGGCATCTGTTATGACAACCGCAGCACCGCTTGCTGCGGCAAGCCCGCGTCTGACTGCGCTGCCCTTTCCAATGTTTCGCTCGCCGATGAGCACGCGCACTCCGCCGACCGATTGTGCAACAGACACCGTAGAATCAGTGCTGCCGTCATCAGAGATAATTATTTCCGCCTTCATTCCGGTCAGTTCAAAATATTTTACCAGGTCACAGATTGTGGCTTTTATATTTTCCGCCTCATTATAAGCAGGGATAATTACGGACACATCGTACATAGAAATCACCGAAAATTATTTTTGACGATTAGGAGATTTTTATGTATACACAGCGCCGATTCGAGAAAAATATCGGTATGAATAATGAAAAACGAGAAAAATTAAGAAATCTGTTTAAGTGCATATTAATTGCGCTGATATGGGATGCGAATATTGTGTTGATGATTTTGGGATTGATGAAAGGTTGAAAGAGTAAAAGAGTAAAGCTGTGCGCCGTTTCGCCATGGGTTAATTCGTGCATAATTATGCGAGTGGGTCAATGAGGTCATCAACCCCGCACTATATTGGATGCAAAGTAACGCAAATTGTGCGCATCGGCAGAAGAGCACCAAACTTATGTCAAACACAATTTGCAATAAGGTTTTGGGGGCGATGGCCTCATCGCCCCTAAACCAATTAACTTTCAATTCATTAAATTCAAAGCAAAAATTACATCTTTGCGATTATCTTTTCAAATTCCTCATATTTTTTCTCCCATAGCTGAGTGTCGCACGGCTGATATGTCTTAATATCGAATGAATCTTTAATAATTGCGCGCGCCTGTCTGATATCAGAAACTTCTCCCATTGCAACAAGCTGCACCGCTACATTGCCGATGGCCGTCGCCTCAACAGGACCTGCCTGAACTGGTATTCCGCAAGCGTCCGCCGTCATCTGACACAGGATTGCCGCATTTGCTCCGCCGCCGACTATATGTATGCAATTATACTCCTTGCCGGTAATCTTTTTAAGATTAATAAGCGAATGTTTATACTTTAGTGCAAGGCTTTCATAAATGCACCGCGACACCTCGCCTATGGTCTGCGGAATCGTCTGGCCGGTAGCCTCGCAATATTTACGGATGCGCTTAGGCAGATCGCCCGGCTTGCCGAACTCGGCATAATCGGGATCTACAAAGCACTTAAACGGTTCACTCTCCCCTGCCTCAGCGGCAATCTCGGCAAAGCTGCGCTCCGTACCCTGTTTTATCCATGTGCGTCTGGACTCCTGGATGAGCCACAGACCCATGATGTTTGTCAAAAATCTTATCTTGCCGTCATAACCGCCCTCATTGGTATACGATGACGCAAGTCCCTCCTCACAGATGAGCGGTTCGCTCAGCTCCGTGCCGAACAGCGACCATGTACCGCAGCTGATATATACAAAATCATCCTCGGTTGTAGGCACGCTGACAACTGCGGATGCGGTGTCATGAGAACCAACCGCGACAACATCAGCCCTGTCTACCGACAGCTCCTCGCAAATGTCGGGAGTAAGCTTGCCGAGAATAGTGCCGGGCATAACTATGTCACACAGCAAATTTGTGGGAATGCCAAGTTTAGAGAGCATCTCTTTGTCCCAATCTCGGGTGTAGGGATTGACCATCTGAGATGTGGACGCGATGGTATACTCAATCTTCTTCTCGCCCGTGAGAAAATAGTTTAGCAAATCGGGTATGAAAAGAATCTTGTCCGCAAGTGAAAGGGTCTTTTTCTTATACTTAGCCATATAATACATCTGGAACAGGGTGTTAAAGTTGATTATCTGAATACCCGTACGGTCATAGACAGCCTGCTTGGATATCTCCTTAAAGAGTTCATCGGGTATACCATCGGTGCGTGTGTCACGGTAGTGCACCGGGTTTGTAACCAAATCGCCGCTCTCGTCTATCATGCCGAAATCGACACCCCAAGTGTCTATGCCGATGCAATCGAAACCGCCGGCAAGGCGCGCTTTGACTATGCCTTGTTTAATCTGATTAAACAGATATATGATATCCCAATACAAAGTGCCGCGCACATTTACTCCATTGTTTTCGAAACGGTGAATCTCCTCGAGCGTGATTTTGCCGCCGTCGAGTGTTGCGATGATTCCTCTGCCGCTGGATGCGCCGAGGTCAAAAGCCAATACTTTTTTCATAATTATCTCCTTTCGCCGTGCGTGGACGGCTTAATATGATAACAGGGATGTAAAATATATTACATCCCTAAAATTTAATTTCTAAATTCTTATTACATTCACTTGCGCATCCGCAAGGCGCGCAGCCATCGCCTCATCAAGCGGCGAATCGGTGATGAATGTGTCAATCAAGCCAAAATCTGCAAGCTTGACAAATCCTATCCTTCCGACTTTGGTCTTATCGCAGATGTAATATCTCCTGGTAGAATTTTTTATCATCTTAAGTTTAATGCCGCATTCTTCCTCGTTGCTGTCGAGTACTCCCGTGTCTGCGGTCACGCCTTTGCTTGAGAAAAACATCTTGTTTGCAAAATAGTTCTCCTCTATGGACTTTTCCGCAAGGTTGCCGACAAACGACTGGTTCTTGCTGACGGCACCGCCGATGGCAACAAGCTTTATGCCGTCATGTCCGGCAAGCTCGTTTATGACTCTCACGGAGTTGGTTATCACCGTGATGTTCTTAATCGACTTAAGCTCTTTTGCCATGAAAAATGTTGTGGTGGACGCATCCAAAAATATGGTGTCACCCGACACTACGCACTCCGCCGCCGACTTTGCAAGGCACTTTTTTGCCTCCACATTTGTGGATTTTCTCTTTTCCAGGCTGAGTTCGTATGTAGTTTCATCTATGGGAACTGCTCCGCCGTGCGTACGCCTGAGACTCTCTTGTTTTTCGAGTTTTTCCAGGTCGCGTCTTATGGTCTCTTCGGTAACACCCAGTTCCGAACTCAACTTGCTCACGAGCACCGCGCCGTCATGCGATAGCATATCCATAATTCTCTTTTGGCGTTCCAGTGCGAACACGAAATCACACTCCTCTTACTTAATAATACGAACCCTCATGCCGTTTTTGAGTCCGGCCGAGTTGGCATCGTCGGTATCTATATGCATCTCAACATTAAAATCATCTCTAACCCTCACCTGCACACCGTAGAATCTTGTCGGTTTCTCGGTATTCTCTATCTCTACATCCACATAATCATTGTCCTTTATTCCATGCTTGGACGCATACTCAGGTGTAAGGTGGATGTGCCTGTTGGCAATGATGACTCCCTCTTTAAGGTAGACAGAGCCCTTTGGCCCCACTACAACGACTCTCTCGCTGCCCTTGACATCACCCGACGGGCGAACCGGCGGTGATACCTTGAGAATGAATGTGTCGGTGCGCGAAATCTCAACCTGAGTGCGCGCGCGGACAGGTCCGAGCACACGCACATTCGGAATCGCTTTGAGCGACGGCCCCACAAGAGTTACCACCTCATTGGACGCATACTCTCTGCCCATGAGCATCTTTTTTACGGTCAGTTCATATCCCTTTCCAAAGAGAATATCAAGATCCTCTCTTGAGAGATGTATATGCCTTTGAGAAACACCGACCTTTATTTCTCCGTTGCTTTCGTCAATCTGCGGTTTCATCTCGCTCATGACCTGAGCAATTGTCTGTTTAAGTTTTGCCTCGTCAATCTTCATAAAATACACCTCAGATTAAATATCAAAGAACTTAAGCACCTCGTCGTGCGGATTTGCGATGACTATGTCACCGTAAACCTTGCCGACAGCCGACGCCGCCTCTTTGCCGGAGTGCACCGCCGCCGTCACTGCGGACACAGAGCCGGTCACAACATAGGTGACAAGGCGTCCGCCGAGACGCTTTTCGGAATGAATCAGGCGCACATTTGCCGTCTTGAGCATGGAGTCAAGTCCGACAACGGACGCAACAAGCCCCTCAACCTCAAGCAGCGCTATGGCAGCCTTGTTCTCTATAACAGGTTCATCCGCCCCGAGGAAACTCTTAGGAAGTTTTTTATTGAATTTATCTCTGTTGATGTCTATCCTGTATGCAAGTTTCTCCACCCCTTCCCCGGGATTGGGTATTATGTGTGAAACTATGTATCTGTCAACGGATTTTGCAAAACTCTCCGCTGCCCCAAGCGCAGAGCGGACGGCGGACACACTGCCCTCCATCTTGACCTGCATTATGAGCGGCACGGGAAATTTGCCGAACGGTCTGTTCCTGTCGAATGCAATTATCCTGACATCTGCCGCCTTTGCGGCAGCGTCTGCCGCAAAGACCGCATTGGAAAAACCGTATACCTCTATCATACCCAATGCTTTCATCGGATCAACAATTCCTTTCTGTAATGTCTGTTATCACACAATGTGGAATCCTTCCGCAAGCACGCATCTGCGCTGTCTTGTAAAGGATCTTGCACTGGTGAGCCCTTCGCCGGTGGGACCGGCAATGGTAAATGTAGTGTGACCCTCGCCGCCTGCGCCTATTCCGGCATAGGACGGAGCATTTTTCACAAATATGGTGGTCTCCACTTCGCGTGCAAATCTTGTCAGGCGCTCAACATTCTTTGAGTGAATGTGTGCCGAGTGTCTGCAACCATGCTCTGCCTTAACCGCCATGTCTATTGCTTCATCAATGTTGTTTACTCTCACAATCGGGAGCACGGGCATCATCATCTCCGTCTGCACAAACGGATGCATCTCATCTGCCTCGCAAATGATGAGCCTGGGGTCTGCGTCTATGCCGATTTCTTTGAGGAAAAGACGGGCGTCTTTTCCAACCCATTTTTTGTTTATAACATATTTGCCTTCCTTGTTTATCAGGCAGAAACTCATTATGCGGTCTCTCTGCTCTTTGTTCACAAGGTAAGCGCCGTTTGCGGTCATGTACGATATGAGTTCATCCGCAACGGAATTGAACACAAAGCACTCTTTCTCCGCAATGCACGGCAGATTATTGTCAAAGCTTGCTCCGGCTACGATGTCCTTTGCAGCCTTTTCTATATCCGCTGTATCGTCAACTATGACCGGCGGATTGCCTGCTCCGGCGCCGATGGCTTTTTTGCCGGACGAAAGGAGGGTTCTCACTACTCCCGGACCACCCGTTGCCACAAGCATCTTAACCGCTGCGCACTTCATCATTTCATCTGATGTGTCCATGGTTGGCTTCTTGACCGACACGACAAGATTCTCGGGGCCGCCCGCCTCAAGAATGGCACGGTTGACAAGATCTACCGCATAGTTGGCGGTTCTGCACGCATGGGGATGGGGATTGAACACAACCGCATTACCCCCCGCAATCATGCCGATGGAATTGCAGATGACCGTCTCGGACGGATTGGTGGACGGAGTGATGCTGCCGATAACGCCGAAAGGCGCCATCTCAATGAGCGTGAGTCCGTCGTCGCCCGTCTTAACTCTCGGTTCAAGATCCTCTGTGCCGGGAGTCTTGTTTGCCACAAGCTGATGCTTGATCACCTTGTCGGCAACTCTGCCCATGCCGGTCTCCTCAACGCCGAGTTTTGCCATAACATCCGCCTCGGCAAGGGTAAGTTTTCTGATATTAGCTATCATTTCTTCCCTCTGTGCGACAGTGTAATTTCTGTATTGTTTATATGCTTTCTGCACAGCCTCGAGAGCCTCGGTCATGGTGTCAAAAACACCCTTCTGACCGCCGCCGACCGTCAAACCGCCGACGCTGCCGCTGTCTATCGCCCTTATAACACTCTCAACCAATCGGCTTATATACTGTTCATCCATTACTGTGTACACCTCAATTCAAAATCAGAGTATATTTTTCCACATTTTCATGTCAGGATTTGCAATCACCGAGCTGTCAAGGAACATAGCGGTATCCTTGAGGTCAGCCTTGACCTTATCCACAGCCGCCTGAACGGACGCAACTTCACCCGTCATAAGCAGATAAGATTTTCCGCACATTCCTTTGGCTATGCGCAACTCAATAAGATCTACAAGAGATGTCTTTGCCGCAACATCTGCCGCAACGATGATTGACGCTGCAGAATATGTTTCCACAACGCCGAGTGCCCGCGGATTTTCCACATCCGTAGCGCCGTAGATAGCGGGAAAGATGGATTCATGCGGATTTCCGAGCACAAAGCTGTCTATGAGCTTCGCCGGGAAATGGGTCTTGCTGCTGTCTACAGCCGCCCTTACCGCACTTAAATCTCCGCTGATAAGAACTATATATTTACCGGGACAAACGACCTCGGCCTCAATCAGCTCTACCTCGGCGGTCTTTACCATAATATCTGCCGCCTGAATACCGGTTGCAACCGTTGAGTATTCTACCATAGCTATTGCTTTGGACATTTGTTATTCCACTCCTATCTCTTTATAATTATGTAGCCGTCGGCAACCGCCGATACCTTGCCTGATATGGATGCATGGATGCACGCACCGAGTTTGTCTCCCGGTGTTCCGACCACATCGCCTGCATTTACGGTGTCTCCGACCTTGACTGTGGGTGTGCACGGAGGTCCGATATGCTGGCTCATGAGTATTTTAACTTCCTGCGGTTTTAGATCTTCTTCAACAAAATCCGCACCGACATTATACTGAGTGAGTCCGAGCCTTGCAAGAAGTCTGTGCATGGGCACTCTCTTGTAGTCTCTGTCCGGATCTACTCCGGGGAACTCAGGAATCTCAGGTTTTACGCCGTTTTTACGAAGCTCCGCTTTTGCCACACCAATGAGTGTTCTCGGCGAAAGCCCCTGGGGACAAGCATAAAGCTCGCACAGTCCGCACTGTGAGCAGAACATGGAGTTGAGCACTGCCGAAGCATCGCTGTCCATACCCTTTGACACTGCGCGCATAAACTTGTGAGGTTCTATTGGGTAGCCGAGAGTGTGTCTCGAGCACAGATCCGTACATGAGCGGCACTGACAGCAGGTACTCATTGCCCTTGCAATGCTTATCTGCGTCTTGGTGCGGCGCTTGAGGATTACCTGGTGGTCTGAAGGGAACACCAAAATAGCGTTAGATGTCTTGGTGATGACATTATTATCAGTCGCAAGAAAACCTGTCATTACACCACCATTTAAGTAGGCGTAGTCTTTGACAGTCTCGCCGCCGGCAAGCGCTACGACATCTTTATACTTCATGCCGAGCGGGACCCTGAGCATAACCGGATGCTTAACCTCTCCGGCAACAACAACATATTTATGAGTAATGCCCTTGCCCTCTTTGATGGCATAGTATGCGTTAAGCATGGTTTCGACATTGTACACCGTCACACCCACCGATATCGGCAGATTGCCCGGTTTTACAATTCTTCCGGTTGTTTCATATATGGTAACAATCTCATCTCCGGCAGGATATATCTCCGGCAGAAGTGAAATTGTTGTATTCTTAAATTCCGGTAAATAAAATTTGACTGCATCTATTGCATTTGTATATGTAGGCTTAACTGCGATGATAACACGCTCTGCCTCCACTGCCTTTCTCACTTCCTCAAGTGCCGTAAGTATCTCACGAGCAAACTTTGCAAGAAGCTGTCTGTGCAGATTAAAAAGCGGTTCACACTCTGCGCAGTTGAGCACAATTGTGTCTGCTCTTTTATCAAGTTTTGCATATGACGGAAAACCCGCGCCGCCGGCGCCGACTATACCGCCGTTTTTCAATATGTCTTTAAGTGCTGATAATTCCATATTGTTACTCCATCTCCTCTCCGTCATCAACTATTCCGACAATAGCTGCATCAATCGGAGCATTTTCTCTGTCGCAGCCTATCCGTGCTGCGCTGCCCATTGCCACAAGGACTATCTCGCCAATTCCGGCGCCGATGTTGTCCGTAGCTACAAGACGCGACTTTGCGTATATCATAGAATCAAGCGGCTCCACTATCATAAATTTGTTTCCCACAAGACTTTCGGTTTTTCTTGTGGACACAACCGAGCCGATAACCTTACCGATGATCATTGTGATTCATTCCTTTCAACATAATTCACACAGCAAAAAAAGCAACTGTTAAATCGTTCTTTCCGACGCTTGCCGACAGAAATTGAGCATAAGCAAGCTACACCCCGCCCGTCGGCTTGCGCCGCGCCCTCCCCGAAACGGGGAAGGCTGTTCGGGCAAACGATAGTTAATTTTCAATCAACAATTGCGCCATGCACAATTTATTTAAGTGTCGGAAGAATCTTCTCAACATCGCCGTGCGGTCTGGGGATTACATGGATTGCAATGATTTCGCCCAGCTTTTCCGCAGATGCGCCGCCGGCTTCAACAGCGGACTTAACCGCACCGACATCGCCTCTAACCATAACGCTTACGAGTCCGGAACCGATTTTCTCTGTTCCCACGAGCTGTACATTTGCCGCTTTGAGCATTGCATCGGCAGCCTCAATGGCAGCTACAAGACCTCTTGTTTCAATCATTCCCAATGCTTCCTGTGACATTTTCCTTACCTCCTTGTTTTGTGTAACAACGGCATCGGCAGTTTTGGTCGCCGTTGCTTTTGTTGTCCTCGACGCCGCTCTCGATGTTTTTGCGGCGGTCGTCTTTGCCGCAGATTTCGCTGCGGTTTTCTTCACCGGCTTTTCCGCGCCGGAGACGGAAGTTTTTTTCTCAGCCATAGCACTTCACCCGTCAACCGAAAAAGATTAGTCCAGTGTAGGGAGAATCTTTTCAACATCTGCGTGCGGTCTGGGGATTACATGTACAGCGATGAGCTCGCCGAGCTTTGTAGCAGCCGAAGAACCTGCCTCTGTTGCAGCTTTTACAGCGCCTACATCACCTCTGACCATTACGCTTACGAGTCCGGAACCGATTTTCTCTGTTCCTACAAGTGTAACTTCTGCTGATTTTACCATTGCATCGGCAGCTTCAATTGCAGCTACCAAACCTCTTGTTTCGATCATTCCCAATGCTTCCTGTGCCATTTTTATTTCCTCCTAAAATTAATATACTGTTTATTATTTATTGACAATTGCTATCTTAAGACCTTTCATGCTGAGGTTGGTCTCGAGTGCCTCGTTTATCTGCTCAAGCGGGAACTTGTGTGTGATAAGTTTCTTCATGGGGAGTCCTATCGCATTTGCCCTCTTGAGGAAGTCGAATGTTGTTGCATAGTCTCTGAGGGTGTATACCCACGAACCTACTGTTGTTATCTCCTTAGCGCAGATATCAAAGTGCGGATTGATGGTTGCATCGCCGCCGTTGATGAAGAATCCGAGCTCACAGAGTCCGCCGCCGTTTCTGATGAATTTGTAGATGTTTGCGTGAGCAACCGGTGACCCCGTGCACTGGAACGCAAAGTCGGCAAAATATCCGCCAAATGCAGCTTTTACGCCGTTTGTAAGTTCCTCTATGCCGTTGTGGTTCTTAAAGTTTACGGTAGCGCCTGCGCCCATCTCTTTTGCAAACTCAAGTCTTGCGTCCGCACCGTCCACGGCAACAATGTTCTCTATGCCCATTGTGCGCAGAACTGCTATGCAGATAAGACCGATAGGTCCGCAACCCTGTACTACAACTCTTGAGTTGAATCTGAGTATGCCTGTTGTCTTTGCTCTCTCAACCGCGTGCACAAGAACAGCACATGGTTCGATGAGTATTCTTGAATCAAGATCAAGGTCGCTTACATTGAATATAGTCGAGCCGCCTCTTACCAATATGTAATCGGAGAACCAGCCGTTAAGATGAATATCGTCGTCCGGCAAAAGTCCGTACACATCGGCACCGCCCACATTCTGCTTATTGAGGTCGAACATGGTGATGTCCGGGTTATCCTTGAATATCATACAGGTTACAACCTTATCGCCCACTTTGAGTGATTTGCCCGCGCTGTCTTTGGTTACATTTTTGCCCATCTTTACAATTTCACCTGTGCCCTCGTGACCGAGTGCAACCGGGATAAGACCGAACGGATCTCTCTTGAATTCATGAGCATCGGTACCGCATACGCCGCATCCTTCAACTTTGACAAGCACATCGTCATCGCCCACTGCCGGCATTGGAAATTCCTTTACATCAAAATGTCCAAGCGATGTGAGCATTGCCACATGGGCCGTTGAGGGTATGCCGGCTGATGCCGCCGAGGGAGATGATGCTGCCGACGAGGTGTTCGATGTACCCTGCATACCTGCAATAACCTGTTTTACTATTGCTTCTATTTCAGTGTTATTCATGTTTTTCTCCTTTCATAATTTCCGGCAGAACCGATGCGCCGTAGGCAGAGAGCATGGTATCCTGCTCCTCCGTGCCTCCGCTGACGCCGAGACCGCCGATTATTGCTCCGTTGTATCTAAGCGGGTCTCCGCCGCCGAAAACAACTATCTTTCCGTCGTTGGTAAACTGGATGCCGTAGAGCGAATCTCCCGGTTTCGTTATTGATTTAAGCTCTATGGTGGACATCTTGAGCGCAACAACGGTGAAAGCCTTGTTAAGTGCCACATCGTAGCTTGCTATGAACGAATCGTCCATGCACTCTACCGCTACGGGGCGCGCTGCGGTGTTGGTGACCGCCACAACAGCCCTGACGCCTATCTGCGCCGCTTTTTCCTCGACCTTTGCAATCAGCCGTCTCGCCTGAGAAAGGGTGATGCACTTTGCCTCGGTACTCCTGCGCACATCGGACAAAACCTGTGACACTATTTGCGAAATGGTGTTCTCATTCATGACACATCACCGCATTTATTTGTTCATTTCTTCAATAACTTTCTTTGCAATCTGTGCTATGAGATCCGCATCGGAACATTCCTGAACCTTGCCGAAACCTTGTGCGCCCGCCTGTGAGCAGCTGGGAACGCCGCAGGTGTGGCAGCTCATCTTGCCGTCCTTGGCATTGGGACATAAGTTAGCCGGGTGTTTGCCTGTCATGCCGAACTGACGACGGATTTCGTACAGTCTCTGAACCTGTGCCTCAGTGAACTCCTTGGGGCCGCCGAGTGCTCTTGCATGATAAAGCAACTCTGCATAGAACTCTACAGACTCCATTTTGTGATAAGCCGCAAGCAGAGAATCGGAATATGACAGTGCACCATGGTTTGCAAGCAGAACCGCATCAAAGTATGGCAGATACTTTTCTACCGCATCCGGAATCTCCTCTGTGGAAGGCGTGCCGTACTCGGCAATCGGTACGCAGCCGAGGGCGATAACAGCCTCAGGCATTATCGGCTGAGTAAGCGGAATGCCTGCAATGGCAAAGCTTGTTGCGTATATCGGGTGTGCGTGAACAACGGATTTTACATCCGGTCTGTGCTGATATACACGCAAATGCATCTTGATCTCCGATGACGGACGGAAGTTGCCGTTAGCGGCGAGCACATTGCCCTGCCCGTCAATCTTGCAGATGTATTCGGGGGTCATGAAACCTTTGCTTACGCCTGTCGGTGTGCAAAGATACTCGTTGTCGCTGATCTTAACAGAGATGTTACCGTCGTTTGCGGCAACCATGCCTCTGTTGTAAATTCTCTTTCCGATGTCGCAGATTTGTTTTTTGATTTCAAACTCATTTACCATTTTTCCATTCTCCTTTATATAAGTTTCTCAAATTGATAAATGTTTTCTTACATTTAATATGATACCACATAATGCAACATAAGTCAACATATTTTTCTTTGATTTTCTTTGTTTTTGTTTGTTTTTTGTTATTTTTTATTGTGCAAGATAGTCAAGCAGCTCTTTTATGCCCTCGCCGGTGACGGACGAGACGAAAAAAATCTTTTTGCAGCCGGCAAGTTCGAGCCACGCTTTTGCCCTGTCCGGGCGCGCATCGGGACGGTCAATCTGCGTCACAATGCCTATAACCTCGCGGTTTGCCTGTGCGGTTATGCAGGGTGCGTACAGGGAGTATTGCTCCGTCGCCGCAAGCAGAAGTCCGATTACATCCGCCTCATAGGAGTACAATGCCAGTGCTCTGCCGAGCTCACGGTTTTCCGCATATTCACCCGGGGTGTCTATTATCACATCGTGATAGTTTATGTACTGAGTTTTGCTGTAATGTATTTTCCTTCCCTTGAGCGCCTGTGTTAGAGAGGTTTTGCCGCTCTCGCTCCTGCCGACGAGAATCATCTTTTTCATGTCTTTGTTATGGGACACACGGTGAATTTCAGAGTGTCACGGGTGTAATCCGTAACCGCAACAAGCGCCGACTCCACCTCGGACACCGTTCCCGTCACTATGAGAGTACCGCTGAACCTGTCCACAAAGCCTATCTCGGCTCCCGATGCCTTGGTGGCAATGTCCCCTGCAATTATTGCCGTCTCGCTCGGCGACATGGTTATTATGCCTATGGCGGATTTGGAGTAGTCCACCGCCGGGTCGAGTCCGAGTTTTTTGTATAAAATTTTATCGGGATTTGCAATTATGTGTGCAAGTGTAATCTGTTTGCCCGGTACAAGCTCTTGGATAATGCGGAGTTTGTCCGATGCTGCCAAGTCGTTAAAATTCACTTTTTCATCCCCCTATCATGCATATTAATCCGGAAGATTCCGCAATCTGCTTGAATCGCTCCATTTTTTCGCCCGGTATGAGCGGTGCATCACCCATGGTGTACGCCCTGCCGAGACCTTTGTATTTGTCTGCACCGAGCCTGTGGTACGGCAGCAGATGAATCCGGGTGACATTATCGAGTGCCGAGGCGAACTTGACGATGTCGAGAATTTCGTCCTCGGTGTCATTGAAGGTTGGTATCACCGGCACGCGTATTACAAGGTTTTTCACATCGTGTGACAGCTTTACGGCGTTCTCTAAGATCAGGCTGTTGTCAACTCCGGTAAATTCCCTGTGTTTCGCTCCGTTTATGTGTTTGATGTCCATAAGGTATGTGTCGAGATACGGCAGAAGTTTTTGTATCTGCGAGTAGTGCGCACAGGCTGTGGATTCGAGCGCGGTGTTTATGCCCAATTCCTTGGAAGCACGCAGCAACGCCGCCGCAAAGTCTGCCTGAGCAAGGCTCTCCCCGCCGGAGAGTGTGAGTCCGCCGCCGGAGCGTCTGTAGTAAGCTCTGTCACGCTCGACGGTTTTCATAACTTCGGCAACGGTGACATCCTCTCCAATGATTTTCTCTTTGCCGTCCACAATCATTTTTTCAATCTCTTTGCTTTGAGATTCGGGATTGCAGCACCAGCGGCACCGGAGAAAACAGCCCTTGAGAAACACTATTGTCCTTATGCCCGGTCCGTCGTGGACGGAGAACCGCTGTATATCGAATATTCTTCCCTGTGTATTAAGATAATCGTTCATTATATATGCTCCGTTTCGATTTTTGAGGAATGTACGAATCCCACCACCGCCCTTTGGTTCTCGCAAACGATAGTTTGCTCAGAGGCGAGGGGTGTATGTTTTGTATCTGCAAGATCCATAGCGCCGCAAAGGCGCGTGTCGGGCAGATACAAAATATATACCCCGAGACGATTCGCTGTTCTGCAATTCGTCACACAACTCAAAATCCCCTCTGCTCGGTACGGTTTATGATGTCATCCTGCAATGACTTCGAGAGCGTCACAAACAGTGCGCTGTAACCGGCCACGCGTACGCACAGTCCCTGATAATTCTCGGGGTGTTTCTGCGCGTCTATGAGCGTCTCGCGGCTGACCACATTAAACTGCATATGGCTGCCCTTCCTGTCAAAATACGCCTGAATCAGCGCCACAAAGCTTTCCAGACCCGTCGTGCCCTCAAGCGCCGAGGGATGGAACTTCATGTTGAACAAAGTGCCGTTTGACGCAATGTAGTGATCAAGGTGCGACACGGAGTTTGCACTCGCCGTGGGGCCGTGTACATCCTTGCCGGCAGACGGTGAAACGCCGTCCGCAACCGGGGTGTGCGCATATCTGCCATCCGGGGTCGCGCCCGTCTGCGCGCCGAGCGGCACATTGGCAGACACGGGATAAAGTCCCGCCTGGAAGTGACCGCCGCGCGGATTTTTGTATGTCTCGAGCGGCTTGGTGTAGGTGTATGCCACATCGCGTGCGAGTGTGTCCACTTCTTCCACATCATTGCCGAATTTCGGCGCAGCATCTATCATATCTTTGATCTCTCTGTATCTTGATGACTCGCCGTCCGATACTCTGCTGCTTACATCGGAGAAAATTGCCGCAATGTCGCTCTCGGACACATCTATGCCCTTTTCTCTCATGGCTGCGACCACACCGATGGTGATGTTCTTTGCCCTGTCTGCGCCGGCGTCCTTGCCGAAGTTGTGCTCCAATGCCTCTTTAAGCTCGGCAAGCGTGAATCTGCCTTCCTCAAAGACAAGTTTCTTTATCACATACATGGAGTCTGCCATGTTTGCTATGCCGAATCCCTGAGGACCCGTGAAGTTGTATATCGCACCGCCGTTCTGCACGCTCTTGCCGCGCGCTATGCAATCGTCAACCATGGACGACAAAAACGGCAGCGGACATCTGTCTGCATGGGCACAGTCTATGGCGTTGTCGGCATTTACAAGCAACGAAATCATGTAGTTCATCTGTTCTTTGTACGCATTGTAAAATTCGTCAAAGGTTTTCATCTGCGCCACATCACCGGTTTGCAAGCCGATGCGTTCGCCGTTGTCATAACCGTTGGAGAAAACAAGCTCCAGCGGACGGCACATATTAAAGAATGCCGCATCGTGCCAGCCGTCCGTCTTGCCGGCTTTCTGCGGTTCCACACAGCCTATTATATTGTAGTCTCTTGCATCCTGCATGGTGAGTCCGCGGCTGAGCAGTGACGGAATGATCACTTCGTCGTTATAGTACGCCGGCAGACCTACGCCCGTTCGTGTGAGGAGCGCACATTTTATGAGAAACTCATGCGGCGAACCGTTCCACACCCTCGCCGAAAGCGACGGCTGGGGCAGCATAATGTGCATGGATGAAGTCACGCACATGAATGACAGATCGTTTGTCGCGTCCAGTCCGTTTTCGTCCTGACCGCCGCAAATGAGGTTCTGGAACAGCGAATATCCGGCAAAGCCCTCCGCAGACACTGCGTCTCTCACCTTGTTGAGGGCATTGAGTTTTATCCAGATGCAGTCCATCAGTTCCTGGGCAAATTCTCTCGTTATTGCCCCTTTATCAAGATCCGCTTTGAAATACGGATACATATATTGGTCGAATCGTCCCGGCGAAATGGAGTGGCCGCTCGATTCTGTCTGAAGGAGCATCTGCACAAACCAGAACGACTGACAAGCCTCATAGAAACTGCGTGCACCGTACTCCGGCACTCTGTCACAGTTCTCGGCGATTTTTTCAAGTTCGGCTTTTCTTACCGTATCGGCGCAATCCGCCGCCATGTCGCGTGCGAGTGCCGCATACCTCTTGGCGTAAGTTATTGCTGCTTCCAGGCTCTCTATAACAGCGCCGAGGAACGATTTCCTCGATGCATAGTCCTCGTCACCAAAGCTAAGCTTGTCCATCTCTGCCTGTGCTTTGGCAATTATGCCGCGAAAACCATCTTTCAAAACAAGGGGATAGTCCACCGTAACATGACCTATGCCGTTGTAGAAATAGTTTCCGGGAGTAAATATGTTGTGATCAATTGCCGCCTTAGTCTCGGGCGCCATGTACGCCGAGGCAAGGTCGCTTGTGGTCTTGCCGTGCCAGTATTTATATATCTCATGCAACTCCGCCTTGGTCTCGTCGGCTATGTAGAACGGATCTGCACTCCTCGTGGCAACGGTGTCAAACTCCGCCTCGAGCCATTCAAATGAATACTCGGGGAACACCTGGCAGCTGCGCGGCTTTTTGGTGTTTGTGCCGACTATGAGTTCACCGTCCCATATGGCTATGGGCAGGTGCTCCATTATATGCGCAAACGCCTTGGAGCGACGCTCTATTATGGGCAGGTTTTCGGTAGCTTTGTATGATTCCGTTAGCAGTCTTGCCCTGTCGGACTCAATCTGCGGCATCTCCTTGAACAGATATGCCTTAAGATCGGCAATACGAGTCGAAACAGGGATCTCTTTTGTGTAAAATTTTTTCATATTATATTCAATTCCTCCTTAACAATAGAAAAGAAATTAAAATCCAACATTATAAAATACATTTTTACAATTTGATTATACTATAAAACAAATGCAAAGTCAATACTAACACGAATAAAAACAGAATTTCGGAACAAAAACAACAGGTTTTCGCTATTTATTTTACAATATTTTCATACCATCGCATTTTTTAACCGAATCTTATCTTGACTTTATATATGTATTTTGCTATAATTCCATTTGGTATATTAAATAATATAAGAGGTAACTGTAATATGAACATTATCATAGTCGGTTGCGGAAAAGTCGGTCAAAAGCTTGCGGAAAGGCTGAGCATAGAGACTGACCTGAACATAACCGTCATAGATTCCAAACCCGGTGTAATTCACAATATAATAAATGAATACGATGTCATGGGCATAGTTGGCAGTGCGGTCAATGCCGAAATTCTCACCGAGGCAGGCATAGAACACACAGACATAATCATAGCCGTGACAGGCTCGGACGAGCTAAACCTAATAGTCTCGCTCATGGCAAAGAGTATGGGCAACTGCCGCACCATTGCAAGGGTACGCAAACCCGAATATATGAAATCGATCGGTATATTCAAAGAGCAGCTCGGACTCGCCATGCTCATAAACCCCGAGCAGGCAGCGGCGAACGAAATAGCAAGGATACTGCGTTTCCCAACGGCAATACAGATAGACACCTTCGCAAAAGGCAGAGTTGAGATTCTGAAGTTTCTTATTCCGCCACACTCGGCGCTCGACGACCTCAAGGTACAAGATATAGTTGCAAAACTCGGGTGCGACATACTGGTGTGCGGAGTTGAACGCGGTGCGGACGCATTCATACCACGCGGAGATTTTGTGCTGCACAGCGGCGACCTCATCAGCATTGTAGCATCGATAGAGAACGGCGAACAGTTCTTCAAAAAAATCGGAATAAAGACAAATCGTGTGAAGGACACCATGATAGTCGGCGGCGGCAGCACCTCGTATTATCTGGCAAAACAGCTGCTCCAGACCGGCATAAATGTGAAGATAATAGACAACGACGAAGAAAGATGCGATGAGTTGTGTCAGCTGTTGCCGAAAGCCGATGTTATAAACGGCGACGGCACCGAGAACAAGCTCCTGCTTGAAGAAGGGCTGGAAAAGGCAGAATCGTTCGTCTCAATGACAGGCATAGATGAGGAGAACATTCTCATGTCGCTCTACGCCAAAATCAAGACGAAAGGCAAAGTCGTCACCAAGATAAACAGAATAGCCTATGACGAGGTGATAGACAACCTGGATCTGGGCACGACAATATACCCAAAGAATATAACGGCGGAATATATCATCCGTTTTGTGCGCGCAAAGCGAAACTCGCTCGGCAGCAACATAGAGACAATGCATTTTATACTGGATGAAAAGGGCGAAGCACTCGAGTTCCGCATAAAGGAAAATTCGCCGATATCGGGTATATCAATTGACAAGCTGAAACTAAAGCACAACATTCTCATCGCCTGCATAAACCGCAACGGCAACATAATCATTCCGCGCGGACGCGATGTCATAATGCCCGGCGACACGGTAATTGTGGTCACGCTGAAATCGGGATTCAAGGACATCAGCGACATTTTGGAGTAAAGGGAAGTTTGACATGAATCACAAGGTAATAACATATATACTCGGCTGGGTGCTCAAGATAGAGGCGGCGTGTATGCTGCTGCCGCTGATATTTTCAGCGGTGTACGGCGAGCAGAGTGCGATATGCGCCTTTGTAATCTGCACAGCGTTCTGCCTGGCGGCCGGCACGGCGCTCACTATAAGGCAGCCGGAGAACAAATCCATGTATGCGCGTGATGGATTCGTTACAGTCGCACTAAGCTGGATAGTGATTAGCATATTCGGCGCATTTCCGTTTGTACTCTCGGGCAGCATCCCGAACTTTATTGATGCGCTGTTCGAGACAGCGTCCGGATTCACCACCACGGGTGCGTCAATTCTTACTGATGTTGAAGCATTGCCGAAGGGAATGCTTCTGTGGCGCAGCCTGACTCACTGGCTCGGCGGTATGGGTGTGCTGGTATTTCTGGTGGCTATTCTGCCACTCGCCGGCAGCAATAATTTTCACCTGATACGCGCAGAAAGCCCCGGCCCGTCCGTAAGCAAACTTGTACCCAAAATAAAATCGACGGCAAAGCTTCTCTATGTCATATACATCATCCTCACCGTGTGCGAGGCGCTGCTTCTGCTGCTTGGCGGTCTGAGCCTGTTTGAGGCTCTCACGCTCACATTCGGCACAGTCGGCACGGGAGGATTCGCCATACTTAATGCCGGAATCGCACCGTACTCAGCCTATGTACAGATTGTTATCACGGTGTTTATGTTCATGTGCGGAATAGATTTTTCGCTCTATCACCTGATATATCTCAGAAAAGTCAAATCTCTGCTCAACTCGGACGAACTGAAAGCCTATGTGTCGATAATCTTCATAGCGGTTGCGCTGATATTCATCAACTGCCACAACCTTTTTGCAAGCGTCGGCGAAGGCTTGCGCCATGTGTTCTTCCAGGTGGTGTCACTCATGACATCCACGGGATATTCCACAACGGATTTTGACCTGTGGCCGCAGTTTAGCAAGACAATACTCATAACGCTGATGTTCATAGGCGCGTGCGCCGGCAGCACCGGCGGCGGAATAAAGGTGTCGCGAATACTCATATTGCTGAAAAGCATAGTAAAAGAAGTAAAAATAGGCGCTCACCCTAAGAGCACCATGAAGATAAAAATGAACGGCAGAGCTGTGGAACACGAGACGGTAAGAGCCGTGAATGTGTTCATAGCGGCGTATTTTTCGATATTTGCACTGTCGCTGATTGTAATAAGCATAGACAATTTTGACTTCACGACCTGTTTTTCATCGGTTGTAACAACTCTCGGAAACATGGGCCCCGGTTTCTCGCTTGTGGGTCCGACAAGGAATTTCTCGATATATTCGCCGCTTTCAAAAATCGTGCTCACGCTCGATATGCTCATTGGCAGACTGGAGATTTTCCCGATACTGATATTGTTTTCGCCGTATACATGGAAAAAATAGAAAACACAAAAAATGTAAGCAAAAATGTCTTTACATTTGCTCATTTGTGTGATATAATAAATAAGTCGAGCCCATGGCATGGTTTGCGGAAACTCCAACCGATGCTGTGTTATGCGGCGGTTAAAAAATTTTAAGGAGGTTTTTTTAAGATGCTTAAAGAAACAAAACAGGCTATTATTGACGAGTACAAGACTCACGAAGGCGACACCGGTTCCCCGGAAGTTCAGGTTGCTATTCTCACCTACAGAATCAACCACCTGACAGAACACCTCAAATCAAACATGAACGACCACCACTCAAGGAGAGGACTTCTTAAGATGGTTGGTAAGAGAAGAGGTCTTTTGCAGTATCTCGCAAGCATAGACATTGAGAGATACCGTTCACTCATTGCAAGACTCAACATCAGAAAGTAGTCAAAATACTCAGGCAAGGGCGGCAATTATCCGCCTTTGCCTGTTTGTATATTAAAATTTTCGGACACGATGGGCTTTAGCAGTTAGATATGCGCTTCGGTTGCGCTTGTTTTCGGAAGCGTATATCTAAGTGCTAATGCCGGACATCGTGATTTCAAGGAGGAGTAATTTTTTATGAAAAAAACATTTCAGACCACAATTGCCGGCAGAGACTTCACTGTTGAAATCGGCGAAGTGGCGCAGCTGGCAAGCGGCGCCGCATTGGTGAGATACGGTGACACCACCGTGCTCGCGACGGCTACCGCATCGGACAAACCGAGAGACGGAGTGGACTTTTTTCCGCTCAGTGTGGACTATGAAGAAAAAATGTATGCCGTAGGCAAGATCCCGGGCGGTTTCCTCAAGAGAGAAGGCAAGCCGAGCGAGAAAGCCATCCTTACATCGCGTGTTATCGACAGGCCGATAAGACCGCTGTTCCCCAAGGACTACCGCAACGATGTCGGCATTGTCACCACAGTGCTCAGCACGGATATTGACAACTCTCCCGAGATCGTTGCCATGAACGGTGCATCCATCGCCATATCCATTTCACAGATGCCTTTTGCAGGTCCTATCGGTGCAGTGCAGATCGGCATGATTGACGGAGAGTTTATAGTAAACCCCAACACCGAGCAGAGAGCAAAGAGCGACATGGCACTCACGGTTGCCGGCACCAAGGAAAAGGTTGTTATGATAGAGGCAGGCGCAAACGAAGTTGCCGAGGATGTAATGTTCGACGCAATAGTTTTTGCTCATGGCGAGATCAAGAAAATATGCGAATTTATCGACACAATAGTTGCGGAAGTGGGCAAACCCAAGGCGCCCTATACTGCGCACGAAGTTGACCACGACTTCTTTGACCCGATATATGACTATGCATACGACAAGATATGCGCAGCTATAGACACTGACGACAAGAGAGTCCGCGACGAGAGAATGAAAGCTCTGACAGACGAAATGATCGAACACTTCGGCGAAGAATTTTTCGAAGGCAGAGACGCGGAGCTTGACGAAGTTTACTACAAAATTCAAAAAGAAATTGTGAGAAAGTGGCTCTATGAAGACCACAAGCGAGTTGATGGCAGACAGATTGACGAGATTCGCCCGCTGTCATCGAGAGTAGGCGTCATTCCGAGAGTACACGGATCGGGTCTGTTCTCCAGAGGTCAGACACAGGTTCTTACCATCGCGACACTCGGCGCAGTGTCCGAGGCACAGATGCTTGACGGGCTGGACGAGCACACCGAAAAGAGATATATGCATCAGTACAATTTCCCGTCATATTCCGTAGGCGAGACAAAACCGTCCAGAGGCCCAGGCAGACGAGAGATCGGTCACGGTGCACTCGCAGAGAGAGCACTTTTGCCGGTTATCCCCTCGGCAGAGGATTTTCCGTACGCAATAAGACTGGTGTCCGAGGTGCTTTCGTCAAACGGCTCCACATCTCAGGGTTCGGTATGCGGCAGCACACTGGCGCTCATGGATGCCGGCGTGCCGATTAAGGCGCCCGTTGCAGGTATCTCCTGCGGTCTCATCACCCACGGTGATGACTTCCTTACCATGGTAGACATCCAGGGTGTGGAGGATTTCTACGGCGACATGGACTTCAAGGTTGCCGGTACTCACAAGGGTATCACGGCAATTCAGATGGATATAAAGGTGGACGGACTGACATATGACATCATCAAGAGCGCTCTCACAAAGACGAGAGACGCAAGATACTACATCCTTGATGAAGTAATGCTCAAGGCTATACCGGCTCCGAGAGAGCATCTGTCAGAGTTTGCACCCAAGATTATCACCATGAAGATAGCCGTAGACAAGATTAAAGATGTAATCGGCACCGGCGGTAAGGTTATCCAGAAGATAATCGCAGACACGGGAGTTAAGATTGACATAGAGGACGATGGCTCGGTATTCATCCTCACAAACGACGAAGAAGCTGCCGCAAAGGCAAAGGCAACTATAGAAGGCATAGTTGCAGAGCCGGAAATCGGCAAGATATACCTCGGAACTGTCAAGAGGATTATGGATTTCGGCGCGTTTGTTGAGTTCATGCCCGGCAGAGAGGGTCTTGTGCACATCTCCAAGCTTGACACAAAGAGAGTTGAGAAAGTGACGGATGTTGTCCACGAGGGCGACGAGATTATGGTTAAACTCGTTGAGATTGACAGACAGGGCAGAATGAATCTTTCCAGAAAAGACGCACTGCCGAAAGAGAACTAAATCTTTGAACTTTTCAAAAGAGGTTGCCGCGCGGCAGCCTCTTTTTTTGATGTGATTTTTTCAATTTTTCTCCGTTCGGTACTCGACATTTGCCGACAGATGTGGTAATATGAGTTGTGTAGACAGTTATGAAAAGTGAATAAATGCGGAACGGTCACGGGCCGTTCCCTACAGATAATTGCTCATTTGTGCAAATCCGCGGATCGGTGAGGTCATCGACCCGGTAATTTGTCGGTTTGTGCGTAATTGTTTATTCACTCGGAACGACACATAGGTCGCTCCTAAGAATTCGAAAAAATCGCACATTATACCTTAACAAGGAGGAAATCATGAAGATCAATGAATTAATACAAAACTACAACCTACATGACAGTCTTATTGAAAAAATCGAATACGACAAAACGAATTTAATCGCCAAAATTTATATTGATTTCTGCTATTGGCAACAGGAGAATTACAATGAAAGAATGCCGGAAACAGGCATGATTGTTGTCGTATTCAAGGAATGTACAGAACTTAGATATGAAAACTATGATATTAACAGTGATGAAATAGTTAAAGTGTCAGGTGATGAACACTCCATGACAATAACGGTATTCAATGATTTGTCCGGAAAATATATAGATATTTTCATAAAAGCCGTATCAGCTGTATTTGTTAATGACGAAACAACTTGTACGCTCTAAAATGATTATTGTTTCAGGTTCATTTTTCGGGTCGATGAGGTCATCGACCCCTACCGCACAAGCCCCGATTTACCGTAGGGGCGACCCTGCGTGGTCGCCCGGGCAAATCAACATCGAACACTAATCATCACTTGTTGCATTTTTCTTAATTTCCGCAAAAAGCAACTGAAGATTGCTACAAGCAATAAATATTTTTAATTATATCGTATTATACATAACATAAAAAAGGAAGGCGAAAAAACCAAATGATTTATACGCACGAATACCCCTCGCCGCTCGGCGAGATAACGCTTGCATCCGACGGCGAATACATCATCGGTCTGTGGTTCAACGGACAAAGGCATTTCGGGAACATACTGCCGAGACAGACAGAGAGAAGGGCACTGTCGATTTTCCGCGAGGCAGAGCGTTGGCTCAATACATATTTTTCAGGAAAAGAGCCGGATTTTCTGCCGCCGCTCCGCTATGATTCCACTCCGTTTCGCAAGGCAGTCTGTGACATCATGCTGACTGTTCCATACGGGAAAACCATGACCTACGGTGAGATCGCGGCAGAGATTGCACGCCGGAAAGGAATCGAAAAAATGTCCGCTCAGGCTGTCGGAGGCGCGGTCGGGCACAACCCGATTTCGCTGATGATCCCTTGCCACCGCGTTGTGGGCACAAGCGGAAGTCTGACCGGTTACGGCGGAGGAATAGAAAGAAAAGTCAAGCTGCTGGAACTCGAAAAAGTTGACATGAGCGGCCTGTTCATCCCAAAGAAAGGCACTGAACTGTGATATAAAAAATGAATCGGCACGGTTTGCAAACCGTGCCGATTCAAATTTAATCATCAATAAAATGTCGCAACTTCCTGTTCGGGCGCGTCTGCCGGGCGAACATCCGTCGCACGGAGCACAGGGCCCTCCTGTTTATAAACCGCGTTATACTCAAAAGCCACCTTTGCGGTCAGGTCTATCCACTGCTTGTTCTCAACCTGTGCACCCTCGGGCAGAATACAGATGAGCCCCTTGAACGCAATGTCCTCCACACAGCAGGTCATAACATGTCTGCCGGCAACTATTGTGCCGCTCGGCAGCTTGCGGTTGACCGCCGCAACCGCCTTTACGCGGATTGTCTTACCCACATATTTTTTTGTCTCCTCAGCAAAATCGCGGAACCAAATGGCAAAGTCGCGGTCGGCAATCTCTATCACCGGGGCGTTTATATCGAACGGCAGCGGATCCTCAATCTCATCGTACTCCATGGTGCCGTCCGGCATCTCATAACCTATGTTACACTGACGGCTGATACCGCGGACAATTTTGTGCAGTTTCAGGCGATCCGTATTAAGCTTTGGACGGTTGAACACAACCAGCTCACAGGTGCGCAATTTATCGACAACAAGGCTTCGCATATTGGCGTTATAGCTATCAAAACTGCCGCAATCCGCAAAGAAAATCTCCTGATATATGAACCAACCCCGCGGCAGATTGTTATAGAGCGTGTCCAGCATCCACATACCATTGTACTCAACCACAACACGGTCGGGCGAATACTTCTTGTTAAACTTGGTAAGCGTCTGTTTCGTAAGCTCACCTTCGCTGTCTACCACCTCAATATAGGTGCAGTTGCCGGGAATCTTGGTCAGGTCGTATTCTTCCTCGCCCTCCTCACACACAAGCAGGAGAGTTTTCTCTCCGTCACTGAATCTGTCGTCTTCAAGCGTCTCTTGAATAGCCTTAGTCTTGCCTGCTTCAAGAAATCCGGTAAACAGATAAATCGGCACTTCTGTCATATGTCATCCCTCGTTTCAGTCAATATTGAAAAGTTCTTTAAGCTTTGCTTCATCTATCTTTGAGCCGATTACACACAGTCTGCCGGTAACAGCCGCCGTGCCGAAGCGCACATCCGGCTCTCCCGGAACATAGTCAAAGTGAATCCACTCGCCGCTCGGTGACGCAACAATACCTTTTGCCCTGAGCACGATGCCGAATTTGCTCTCGTCCATAAGGGCGGTGAGGATATTCTCGATCTGCTCTCTGGTATACTTCGCCGTCGTCTCGATGCCCCAGCTTGAGAACACCTCGTCCGCATGGTGATGATGGTGATGTTCGTGGTCATGGTCGTGGCAGCCGCAAGTGCACTCCTCACCGTGATCGTGATGGTGTTCATGCTCGTGCTCATGGTCATGATGGTGTTCATGTTCATGTTCATGCTCATGTTCATGCTCGTGGTCGTGGCAGCCGCAAGTGCAGCCATCGCCGTGTTCATGATCATGATGATGCTCGTGTTCGTGCTCACTCTCGTGCTCAAGCCTTTCAAGCTCTGCGCTAAGAGTGTCTTTATTCTCCATAGCCTCAAGAATCTGCGCGCCGTCAAGCTGCGCCCACGGCGTCGTCACGATAACCGCACTCGGATTGTGCTCGCGCAAAAGCTTTACGCTCTGCTCCGTCTTAGTCTCGCTCGCCGTGTCGGTGTGGCTGAGGATAACGGAGCTCGCATTTTCAATCTGGTCATTGAAAAACTCGCCGAAATTCTTCATGTACATCTTGCATTTATTGGCATCAACAACGGTGGTGAAACCGTTGAGCACAGCACCCTCGGTCCCGGCGTTCTGCACCGCGCGTATAACATCGGACAGCTTGCCGACACCTGACGGTTCAATGAGTACACGGTCGGGCGCATACTCTGCAATAACTTTCTTGAGGGCCTCGCCGAAATCTCCCACGAGAGAGCAACAGATGCAGCCGGAGTTCATCTCGGTTATCTGAATACCGGCGTCCTGAAGAAAGCCTCCGTCTATACCTATCTCGCCGAATTCGTTCTCTATGAGGACGAGCTTTTCGCCGGCGTATGCCTCTTTTATGAGTTTTTTAATCAAAGTGGTTTTACCTGCGCCGAGGAAACCTGAAAAAATATCAATTTTTGTCATATATATCATCCTTTCGCATTTATTATATACCCAAAATGAATCAAAGTCAATCGTTCAGTGTCTTGAGTTCACCGTCGCGATATGCCGCAATGAGCGCGCGCAGATCATCTATCCGCCTCATTATCTCTCTGCCCTTGTCGGTATCCGCAATATACATCCGCTGCGGCGCTTTCTCGATGAAATCCGATATGGAGTGAATATCAGCCTCTTTTTCTATCGCCGCTTTTGTCGATTCAAACGGTTCATGCGTCACAAGGTGCAGTCCGTAGGAATTGTATATAAGCGTGTAACCGGCAATGCCCGTCTGCTTGTGATACGGCTTGGAAAGTCCTCCGTCTATGACGAGCAGCTTGCCGCCGCCCTTTATGGGACTTTCGCCAAGCTTTATACGCACCGGAACATGACCGTTTATGATATGGGCAAACTTGACAGAGAGTCCAAACTCGCGGATAATCTTCTCGCAGACCTCTTTGTTTTGATACAGAGTATAGTAGCTGTTTTTCTGCTCGGCATGGAGCGTCTTGTCGGCAATGAAACACCGCTCAAAGGTAGTCATCTTGTTTCTGCCGTAAAGCGGAGAGAGCGGGCCGCACCACAAATACCACATAAAATCTTTCGCCGCGGCATCGTCCTTGCCGAAATACGCCTTGCGCGCCGTGCGGTCGCAATAGTCAAGCAATTCTTTGCCGGACACGGTACCATCGGGCGTCGGATATGCATCAAAATCGCCGTTTTCGTTCATCGGTATGCATCCGTGGTAGATTATGTTGCCGTTGCAGCAGGTGTACATTGATCCGTTTTTGTATAGGAACTCTATATGCTTTTGCAACCGTTCACTGTGGATAAACAGTTCTTTCAGCCTGTTCACAACTGCTCTTTCGCCGTCGGTGAGTTCGTTGGGATTATAGGGATTCACCGTCGGAAAGTTGCTGTCCGTCAGCTCATATGTCTTGCCGTCAATATCTATCGTACCGCGCTCAAAATCGATTGTCTCAAACAGTGCGTGCGATTTCATGGCATATTCGGGATGGTTTGCGATTAACTGCCCCTCAATTTTCAGCTGAATAACCGTTATCGCCTTGTTCAGCTTGGCAATGGCCGCAGCGTCCCCCCTGCCCTCAAAGTCCGTCGGCATAAACACCGTGCACGGGTCGTCCTTGTACTGCTCCATAGCAAAGGTAGATATTGAGCGCAGACTTATTCCATAGCCGCCCTCCAGGGTGTCAGCGTTGTTGTAGCGCAGGCAGAGCCTCACCACATTTGCTATGCACGCCTCACTGCCGGCTGCCGCGCCCATCCACAATATATCGTGGTTGCCCCACTGGATATCCACGGAATGATATGCACACAAAGTGTCCATGACATACTCCGCGCCGGGTCCGCGGTCAAAAATGTCGCCCACAATGTGCAGTCTGTCTATACACAGGCGCGATATCAGTTGGCAAAGCGCAGTTATCACCTCGTCCGCCACATCGGTTGTAATTATGGAATTGACAATTTCGCTGTAATAGTCTGCTTTGTTGTCGCCATCCTTTGGGTTGTTGAGCAACTCATCTATGATGTAGGCAAAATCCTCGGGAGTGGATTTTCGCACACGGCTGCGCGTATATTTTGATGCGATGTAGCGGCACACCTCCACAAGGCGGTAGATGGTTATGCGATACCAGTCTATCAGATTGTCACAATCTTGTTTGATGAGCGCAAGTTTCTCCTCGGGATAGTATATCAGCGTGGCGAGGCGGTTGCGCTCCGCAAGGGATATGGTGTTTCCGAGTTTCTCGTCAATCTTTTTGCGCACCACCCCTGAGCCGCTGTGCAATATGTGGCGAAACGCCTCATATTCGCCGTGGATGTCACTCATAAAGTGCTCTGTGCCCTTTGGCAGATTGAGTATCGCGTTAAGTCCGATTATCTCCGCCGCCGCAGAGGCTATGTCGGGATATTCGCCCGACAGCAGTTTTAAGAATTTATAGTTTGTGTCTGTCATAATTCTCGCTCCGATTTCAGTAGCCCAAGATTCCTTCCAGTGAATCGTCGTTATCTATCCAGTCCGCAACATTAACCACGGTGTAGTTGTCTCTGTCGTTTCTTATCACGACCTGAGCAATGCCCGCATTTATCACAAGGCGCTTGCACATAGCGCAGCATGACGCATCGTGCACCGTCTCGCCCGTCGTGTAATATCTGCCCACAAGATAGAGCGTTGCGCCTATCATCTCCTCCCTGGCGGCGGATATGATAGCATTCATCTCGGAATGGACACTGCGGCAGAGTTCGTACCTCTCGCCGCGCGGAATGTTCATCCGCTCCCTGTTGCACACACCGAGGTCGAGGCAGTTCTTTCTGCCGCGCGGCGCACCGCTGTAGCCGGTTGATACGATTTCATCGTTCTTTACGATAATCGCTCCGTAATTGCGCCGCAGACAGGTACCACGCTCCAGCACCGTCTCCGCTATATCGAGGTAATAGTTGTTTTTGTCCCGTCTTTCGTTCATTTGTCTGCACTCCCTCTTTTGTATTCTTCCGCACGGCGCAGAAGTTCATCCGCATTTTTGCGTGTTATATCCGTTATGGTGTCGCCGCCAAGCGTGCGCGACAGCTCGTCTACGCGCATATTCCTGTCGAGCAGGGTCACTGTGGTGCGCACTCTGCCGTCCGCCTCGCCTTTTTTTATGAGATAATGGTTGTCTGCCATGGCGGCAATCTGCGGCAGATGAGTTATGCACAGCACTTGTGCCTTTCGGCTCATGTCGCACAGCTTTACGCCCAGTTTATGCGCCGCATGACCGCTCACTCCCGTGTCCACCTCGTCAAATATCAATGTATCTGCGCTCTCACAGTCGGAGAGCACACTCTTTATGGCGAGCATAACTCTTGACAGCTCACCGCCGGACGCTATCTTTGCAAGCGGCTTGAAATCCTCGCCGACATTTGTGCAAATAAGAAATTCCACATCATCCGCACCGTCGTCACGGTATGCGCACGGCTCGATTTTTACAGCAAATTTTACCTTCGCCATGTCCAGGTCGCCCAGTTCGTGCATGATGAGCGCAGATAGTTTTTCTCCGTCTTCGCGCCGCAATGCGGTCAACTCCGCCGCCGCTTTTTCGCGAGCCGCATCCAGTTTTTCAAGCTTTGCGGCAAGTTTCTTTTCCATTTCGTCCGAATTGTCTATCGCGTCAAGTTCTTCCGATATCTTATCAAGATAAGCAAGAATCTCTTCTATACCCGAGCCGTATTTTCGCTTCAGGTTGTATATCGTGTCAAGCCGCTCCTCAATCTCCTCAAGTTCACCGCGGTCGAAACTGATGTTGTCTATGTAGCGTTTCAGTTCCGTAAGTGCCTCCTCTATGGCATAGCCGGCGTCGGTTAGCGCCGAATGAATCCCTGCAAGGCTCGAGTCGATGTCTGCCGCATTTTCAAGCTCATTTATGCCGTTCCACAATGCGTCATATGCCGACTGACCGAATTCGCCGCCGTCATTTATTATGGCATATGCTCCGTTTGCCGAATCGGCAATATCCTGTGCGTTCTCAAGCACATTGCGGCGCTCCTCAAGCTGTTCTTCCTCGCCCGGGGTGAGGTCGGCGGAGTTTATCTCGTCTATCTGGAACCTGAGCATGTCGGCACGGCGCAGTTTGTCCTGACCGTCGGTTCTTATCTCGTTAAGTGCGCGCTCGATTTCTTTGCACTCCGTGTGCAACAGCCTGTATGCCTCTTTCTTTGCGCCAAGCTCCTTGCCTCCGAATCTGTCGAGATAGTTTATGTGCACCTTTTTGGAGAGCAGCGATGTGTTGTCGTGCTGACCATGGATATTGATTATGAGATCGCCGATTTTCTTGAGCACCGCCAGGGTTACGGGAGTACCGTTCACACGGATGGCATTTTTGCCATCCGCCGTAAGCGAGCGCGATATCATCAGTTCGCCGTCCTCAATCTCAATGCCCGTTTCGTCGTTTATCAGTGCGGCTGTCTCGTCGCTTACACCGACGAGGGCACTCACCTGTGCTTTGGTCTCGCCGCTGCGGATGACGGATTTTGACGCGCGTTCGCCCTTGAGCATATTGAGCGAATCTATGATTATGGATTTTCCGGCGCCCGTCTCACCCGTGAGCACATTGAATCCGACGCCGAACTCTATGTCTGCGGAGTCTATCACCGCAATGTTTTTTATGGTTAATTGTCTTAGCAATGTTTTCACCGCCGTTTCGCTATCGCATATATTTTGTGAGCTTTGCGCAAAGCTGTTTTGCACATTTTTCGCTCCTGACCACAATCATGATGGTGTCGTCGCCGGCGATTGAGCCGACAATCTCCTCCCAGGTGAAGGAATCCAGCGCATACCCCACAGCCTGTGCCGCACCGGATATGGTCTTGAGCACGACTATGTTCATGGCGTAGTCCACACTCTCCAGGCATTGTTCAAACACGCTGCGCAGCTTATCGTTAATCTTTATGTCGCTGTCGTTTGCCGCAGCGTATTTGTATGTGCCGTCGGCAAGCGTCACCTTCATTATGCGCAGTTCCTGCAGGTCGCGGCTTGCCGTCGCCTGGGTCACATCGTAGCCCGCTTCAATGAGTCGGGTTGTAAGTTCTGTCTGCGTCGATATATTGTGTTCGCTTATCAATTCAAGAATTTTCTGCTGTCTTTCGTTCTTGGTCATTTTTATCCCTCCTTGGGGTGGTTTTTCTTTCGGTTGCACACGGAAGATTTATTCGGTTCATCTCTGCATTCGGGCGACCACACAGGGTCGCCACTACTGTTCCATCTCCCGAAACTACTACCCAATCACGCATCGTAATGTGAAATGGCGGTAAGAAGCCCCAGCATAATAAAGCACGACACCATGGAACTGCCGCCATAGCTCACAAAAGGCAATGTGATGCCCGTTAGCGGAATCATCTTTATCACGCCGCCGACAATTATAAATGTCTGATAGGCGAAGCTGATGACCAGTGCAAGGCTGAGTGCTCTGTTAAACTCGTTCTTTGCTTTGAGAGCAATCTTAAATCCCCTGTACGAAAATATGAAGTAAAGCATAATTATTGCGATTCCCATGAAAAGCCCCATCTCCTCACAGATTGCCGAGAAAATGAAATCCGAATGTACCTCGGGTATGAGGTACGGGTCACCGTTGCCGAGCCCGGCTCCGAAAAATCCGCCGGACGCAATGGCTATGAGCGACTGCGTTATCTGAAATCCCTTGTTTGTGGCATCCGCCCACGGGTCAAGCCATGTGGACACACGCACTCGTATGTGGTCCGTGAGAAAATATCCCCCCACTCCGCCGATAGCCGCCAACACAATGTTGAGCAGTCTGAGCCTGAGAGTGGAATCATACAGCAGCATCATGGTGAAATACATAAGCACAAAGAGCACCGCCGTGCCCCACTCGCGCTGAATTACGAAAAAGCCCAGGCACATATACACATATATCATCAACTGCCACTCACTCACGCGCACGCCGAAAATGCGCCTTTCCGTCTGATTTTCCTCGGTTCCATTGCCGGTGCTCTTTGAGAAAAAGCACGCCAGGGTGAATGCATAAAAAATCTTTATTATCTCCGACGGCTGAAAACTCTTGCCGCCGATGTTTATCCAGTTGCGCGAACCATGGATGGTTTCACCGAAAATCAGGGTCACCAGAAACATCACCGCCGTAAGCGCCATGTAGAAATACGCAAGCGAATCCCACCGTTTGAATGCGCGGTACACTATGTAGGCGCAGAACATGATGCCTATACCTACAAGGAACCACTGCATCTGATGAAAACCTTTTGAAAAATCCAGCCGAAACATCATTATCATGCCTATGCTGACAAGCATGGACACCATGAGGAACAGATATCCGTCACCCATGTCGGCAAAATATATCACCGAGTAAACGACAATGTTCACCGCGCACATAGCCGCGCCCACATAGAGCACACTGCGGCTGTCGGCCCGATTGAAAAGATAGAGCAACAGAAACCCCAAAATATCTATAAGCACCACCATGGCTATGGGGCGCACTCTCGTCTTTGTCATGAATGACATCCCCCTTTACACAGCAGTGTCGTCAACGAAAAGAAAACTCAAATCGCCGAAGGTTATCTTGTCGCTGTCCTTCAGGCGCACCGCGTGTGTGCCGAGTTTGTTTCCGTTGAGATAAGTTCCGTTGGTGCTGCCAAGATCCTCTATGTAGAACTTGCCCTCATTGAATGATATGCGGGCATGTTCTTTCGAGAGATACGGATTGTTGATGTAGATATCGCACTTTTTGCTCCTGCCAATGGTTGCCTCGTCACGAACTGAATAGCTCTCAAACACACGATATTTGAGGTCTTTGCGCAGATTTATCAGCTTAAGGTAGCCGTAACCGTCGTCCTCTGCCTTGCTCATTCGCTTGGCATCGGATATATCCAGATACACCAGTTTGACAACGCTGTATATGAAGATATACACCACAACGACAAAAGCATATTTGATAATGTCGGATATTATTGCATACAATGAGTTCTCCCCCTTTTTATCGGTCAGTCGGCAGCATCGCTGCCCCTTTCTTTGTTGACATATGCTTTAAGATACTTTCCGGTATACGACGCTTCGCACTCCATGCACTGCTCGGGAGTGCCCTCGAAAACTATCTCGCCGCCTCTGTCGCCGCCCTCGGGTCCAAGGTCGATTATGTGGTCGGCAACCTTTATCACATCCAGGTTGTGCTCTATCACCACAACGCTGTTGCCTCCGTCTGCCAAAGTGTTGAGCACATCGGTCAGCTTGTGCACATCCGCACTGTGCAGTCCCGTCGTCGGCTCATCCAGGATATACATAGTCCTGCCCGTACTGCGTCGGCTCAGTTCCGTTGCAAGTTTCACCCTCTGTGCCTCACCGCCGGATAGAGTCGTTGACGACTGACCTATCTTGACATAACCCAGACCGACATCATACAGGGTCTGCAATCTGCGGCGGATCTTCGGAATGTTTCCAAAAAACTCCAAGCCTTCCTCTATGGTCATGTCAAGAACATCGGCAATGTTCTTGTCTTTATATTTTACCTCGAGGGTCTCGCGGTTGTATCTCTTACCTTTGCACACCTCGCACGGCACATACACATCGGGCAAAAAATGCATCTCTATCTGCAATATGCCATCTCCGCTGCACGCCTCGCACCGTCCGCCGGACACATTAAAGCTGAATCTGCCCGGACCGTAGCCTCGCACTTTTGCCTCGTTTGTGCTTGCAAACAGCGCCCTTATGTCGCCGAAAAGTCCGGTGTATGTCGCCGGGTTCGACCTCGGTGTTCTGCCTATGGGCGACTGGTCTATGTCTATCACCTTGTCCAGGTTATCTATGCCCGTCATGGATTTGTGCTTGCCGCTCTTACACTTGGCGCCGTTAAGCTCGCGGCACAGGCGCTTGTTTAGTATCTCGTTGACAAGGCTCGATTTGCCGCTGCCCGATACTCCCGTCACGCACACAAATTTGCCGAGCGGTATCCTGACATCTATATTCTTCAGGTTATTCTGCGCCGCACCCTTGATTGTGATATACTTACCGTTGCCTTTGCGGCGTTTTTCCGGAATCGGTATGGACTCCTTGCCGCTGAGATATCTGCCCGTAACGCTCTCGTCACAGCGCATTATCTCTTTCGCCGTGCCCTGGGCGACGAGTCTGCCGCCGTGGATTCCGGCTCCCGGTCCTATATCTATCACCTGGTCCGCAGCAAGCATAGTGTCCTCGTCGTGCTCCACCACGATGAGCGTGTTGCCTATGTCGCGCAGATGGCGCAGCGTGGCGAGCAATTTGTCGTTATCTCTCTGATGCAAACCGATGCTCGGCTCGTCAAGAATGTACAGCACACCCGTGAGTCCCGAGCCTATCTGTGTGGCAAGCCTTATCCTCTGCGCCTCGCCGCCGGACAGCGTGCCGGCACTGCGCGCAAGAGTGAGGTAGTCCAGACCCACATTCACCAAAAATCCCAACCGTGCAGCTATCTCCTTTAGTATCTGCTTTGCGATTAATCGTTCGTGCTCTGTAAACTGCGTGCGTTCAAAGAAAATCTTTGCGTCGCGCACGGTCAACTTGCACAAGTCGGCAATGTTCGTGTCGCCGACGGTAACGGCGAGCACCTCTTTGCGCAATCTGTCACCGTGACAGGTGCGGCAGACATTTGTCGTCATCATCGCCTCTATGTCCGCCTTGGAATACGGCGAATATGTGTCGTTGTATCTGCGCCAAAGCGCATTAATTATTCCCTCAAACTCCGTTATCTTGGTCACATTTTTATATTTGAATTTCACCGGGGTCTTGCTGCCGTAGAGCAGCATATCGGTGATGTCATTCGGCAGTTCCTCCCACGGGGTGTCCGCCGAGAAGTTGAATGTTTCGGTGAGTGCCTTGAGCCAGCAGTTGGAGTATGAACCTTTCTCCATGATGGTGTTGAATCCGCTTGCATGAATTGCACCCTCGTTTATCGACTTTGTTTTGTCAGGTATCACAAGGTCCGGATCTATCGCCGACACCGTGCCTATGCCGCCGCAATCGGGGCACGCACCGAAGGGACTGTTAAATGAAAATGTTCTCGGCGAAAACTCCATGATGTCTATGCCGCAGTCACGGCAGGCAAAATTACAGCTGAACACAAGTTCTTCGCCGCCGTCCACACAGACAAGCGCAACGCCCGAACCGAGCTTTAGCGCATTCTCCACGGAATCTGTTATGCGCAAATCCATGTCCGGCTTAACCTTTATTCTGTCCACAACAATCTCTATAGTGTGTCTGTGAGTCTTTTCAAGCTTGATTTCCTCGTAGAGATCGCGAATGGTGCCGTCTATGCGAACACGAACATATCCTTTTTTCTTGGCACCATCTATGACCTTGGCGTGTTCACCCTTTTTGTCGCGCACGACCGGGGCGAGAATTTGAATTTTGCTGCCCTCGGGCAGAGCCTTCACCCTGTCCACGATCTCGTCCACACTCTGTTTTTTGATCACCTTGCCGCATTTAGGACAATGCGGCACTCCGACTCTTGCATAGAGCAGTCGAAGATAGTCGTATATCTCCGTGACAGTGCCCACAGTTGAACGCGGGTTTTTGCTTGTGGTCTTTTGGTCTATGCTTATTGCCGGTGACAGGCCCTCAATGTAGTCAACATCAGGCTTGTCCATCTGACCGAGAAACTGCCTTGCATATGCCGAAAGCGACTCCACATAGCGCCGCTGACCTTCGGCATAAATGGTGTCAAACGCCAGCGACGATTTACCCGAACCGCTCAGCCCCGTGACAACCACAAATTTGTTTCTCGGGATATCTATGTCAACATTTTTCAGATTGTGCTCTCTGGCACCTCTGATCTTTATATAATCATGCATTGCTTTCTACATCGCCTTTCAATCTGATTATCTCGTCTCTGTACTTTGCGGCAAGCTCGAATTCGAGGTTGCGCGCAGCCTCTGCCATGAGTTTTTCCAGCTCGCCGAGCCTGTCTGCCGGAGTGATGTTGCTCTCCTCGGCGCGAATCTTGCGTTCCTCCTGCTCCGCCTCCTCGTCCGCAGTGAGCAGCACGGCGCGGATTTCTTTCTGCACGCTCTTTGGCGTGATGCCATGTGCCTCGTTATATGCCGACTGAATCTTGCGGCGGCGCTCTGTCTCGCTTATGGCGCGCTCCATTGATCCGGTTATCACATCGGCATACATTATGACTCTGCCTTGGGCGTTTCGCGCAGCTCTGCCTATGGTCTGAACCAGGGATGTCTCGCTGCGCAGGAATCCCTCTTTGTCGGCATCGAGGATGGCAACCAGACCCACTTCGGGCAAATCAAGCCCCTCTCTGAGCAGATTGATGCCGACGAGCACATCGAAAAGTCCCATGCGCAAATCGCGTATAATCTCCATTCGCTCTATTGTCTCAATGTCCGAGTGCAGATATCGCACCTTTATGCCGTCGTCACGCAGATAATTTGTCAGGCTCTCCGCCATCTTCTTGGTAAGCGTGGTGACGAGCACGCGCATACCGGCGCCGACTGTGGTGCGAATCTCGTCCGTCAGGTCGTCTATCTGACCCTTGACGGGGCGCACTGTTATCGGCGGATCTATGATGCCCGTCGGGCGGATGATTTGCTCCGCAATGCGGCTCGAGTGCGATTTTTCGTAATCGCCCGGGGTTGCCGAGCAAAAAATCACCTGGTTTATCTTATCCTCAAATTCCTCAAAATTAAGCGGTCTGTTGTCGTATGCCGATGGCAGACGAAAACCGTATTTTACAAGCGCATCCTTGCGCGAACGGTCGCCGGCGTACATCGCTCTTATCTGCCCCACCGTGACATGCGACTCGTCTATCACCATGAGAAAATCATCCGGAAAATAGTCTATGAGGGTGTACGGCGGACTGCCCGGCTCTCTGCCGCTTATGTGGCGCGAATAATTCTCTATACCCTGGCAGAAACCCACCTCCTGCATCATCTCAAGATCGTAGTTTGTCCGCTGGGTTATGCGCTGCATTTCAAGCAGTTTGTCGTGCGCCTTGAAGTACGCCTCTCTCTCATTAAGCTCGTCGCTTATACTCTTTATGGCGCGCATCATCTTCTCACGCGTAGTGGAATAGTGCGATGCCGGGAAAACCACGGTGTGTTTGCGGAAACCGAGCACCTCGCCCGTGGTTATATCTATCTCGCAGATGCGGTCTATCTCGTCACCGAAAAACTCCACACGGATTGCCCTCTCGTCCGAGTTCGCCGGGTATATCTCAAGCACATCTCCGCGCACGGCAAAAGTGCCGCGCTCGCGGCTGATGTCGTTTCTGTCGTAGCGGATTTCCACAAGTTTTGCAAGCAACTCGTCTCTGTCGTATTCCATACCAACGCGCAGACTGATCATCAAGTCCTTGTAGTCCTCCGGGTCGCCGAGACCGTATATACACGACACGCTGGCGACGATTATCACATCGCGCCGCTCAAACAGCGCCGCAGTCGCACTGTGGCGCAGCTTGTCTATCTCGTCATTTATGGAGGCGTCTTTCTCTATAAAAGTGTCGGTGTTGGGTATATATGCCTCCGGCTGATAATAGTCGTAATAAGAGACAAAATACTCCACCGCATTGTTAGGAAAAAACTCCTTAAACTCGCTGCACAGCTGTGCCGCAAGGGTTTTGTTGTGCGCTATGACAAGCGTAGGTTTGTTCACACGCTCGATGGTTTTTGCAATTGTGTATGTCTTGCCCGAGCCTGTGGCTCCGAGCAGTGTCTGAAATTTCATTCCGCCGTTTATTCCGTCGGCGAGGGCGTCTATTGCACTGCCCTGGTCGCCCATGGGTTCAAATGGTGAAACAACCTTGAAATCCGGCAAATGCGGCACCGCCTTTCTCAACAAAATCTATCGGAAAGCACAAAAACCTTCCCATTATGCTTATTATACATCAATTCTGCATAAAAGTCAATTTATACAATGAATTATTCGCAGAGATTTTACGCAATTTTCACACGGATATTCATTGATTTTGTACAATTCATTGCAATTTGAAAAAAACATAAAAAATGTCATGCCATTATTATATACAACTAACAAAAATGAATGTACGGCTCGGATTTTAATTGACTTTTTGGCAAAAATATTGTATCATAGGAAGCGTAGTGAAATACTGAATATTGCAGAAAACGGAGGTAAATGAATCATGACAACAGCAAAAATTATGCTCAGTTCTATTAACGATGTTAAAAACCTGGTTAATATCGTGAACAAGTACGATTTCGATATTGACCTTATTTCCGACAGATATGTTGTAGACGCAAAGTCGATTATGGGGATCTTCAGTCTGGATCTCACAAAGCCGATAAAGGTTGAAGCTCACACAGACGACTCTGCCGCATTTCTCGCCGAGATTGCACCGTACACAGTAGAATAAAAGCAGACAAAAAACAGACCTTGGGGGAGTTGCGGCAAGAGAATTGTTGCTTCAGCCCCTTTTGTTTTTATCATCTCGGAGGTAAATCAGCATGAATGTCAGATACAAACCAAGCGATTATGAAATAAAATTAATTATACTCTTTGTGATAAAACACCTGCGGACAAGTGCTACATACACAATCCTTGACTATGTGATATCGTCGAGCGTTGACATGAACTACTTCGACCTGCAGCAGCATATAGACAACCTGATAGAGACGGACAACATAGCCGAGCTTACCATAGACGGCGACAGAGTTTACACTCTCAGCCGCAGCGGTGAAGAAACAATAGGCTTTTTTGCCGACAGGATTCCTTTCAGCATCCGCGAAAAGCTGACGAAATACGCCAACATCATGAATAAACGCAAGAATGCGGCAAGCGAGATTACCTATGACTACTATCCCATAAACGAGACGGAATATGCAGTGAAGCTGCATATAAAGGAGAACGGTGTCACCTTGCTCAAACTTGAGGTTTACATAGGCGACAAGCAGACCGCAAAGGACATCTGCGAGCGTTTTGCGCACGAAACGGATAAAATCTATACCGGGATTTTGGGTGTGATAAACGAAAAAAAGGAATAAAAAAGATGCCTTTACTCTTTTGAAAAATCGCCGTCATTAATGAATAATTGACAAAAACGAGTATTCGGCGTACAATCCTAATATAAAGAAAGGCAAGACCTCAAACGGTTATGCCTCGAACAGTTTCCAACTTACAGTAACTGCCTTGGCGGAGGCAGTTACTGTGCTTTTACGGTGCAAACCACTATAGTGACCATAATGAACAAAAGCCTCCTTGCCCTAAAGGGAGATGCCGCCAGATCAATATTATTTTATTAAAAATAATATTGGACGAATACGGCGGCGGAGAGATCCAACATCGAAATATTCACAAATTCGTCCATAATCATATAAAATATGAACGGCAAAATTTTTTTGAGTTTCCCCAAAAATCAAGTGAAGAAGTCTTGAAAACTGCATAAAAAAGCCTGCTGGTTTTTTCATCAACAGGCTTTCTTCGATATTTTATTTTTTGTCATATATCGTGTTTCTCAACTCGTTTTTTCGCCGTATCATAAACCTCATCGTCTGCTCTTGCACCAATCACAACC
>CAKSFP010000013.1 GCA_934454585.1 uncultured Clostridia bacterium | reverse complement strand
AGTTTGATCTGGAACGGATCGATTTCGACACCGATTCCGAGGATGCAATAAACGCCGAGTACGAGGAGGATCTGGCGAACGACTTTGAGGCGCATTTTTCGCGGTTATACTGCGGACATCTGGAGTCGACCGCAACAATCAGCGGCAAGACCTACAGAGGAAAAAATCCGGATGCAATAACTACACTGAAAGTCGATGATAGCAACGGAAAATTTGCCATGGAGAACATGACCCTTGCCGATTGCTTATATTACATAAAATCTGTCCCCGGGGGATTTTATAAATTCGACGGCGACAAGGTGTACGGCAAATTTTTACTGATGTATTCCGGCGGTGTGCCGGCAGACGAGTTTTATGCGACGGTCAGCGGTTTTTACGGCAATACGCTCAGTTTGGTGAGTGACGACGGAAATATACAGTGCTCAATAGTTGCGGAGGATGTTCCCGAGGATGTGGCTGAATCTGTGGATATCTTCGGCACAATGAAAGGACTGAGAAACGGGATAGATGACAACAGCGAATTTGCAAAAACCTGTGTGCGCACGGTTAAGGCCGTGCCGCTGAACCGTATGCCGTTCACATTGCGCATGAGCGACGATGGCACCAAGGTGATACTGAAACTGAAACAGGGGTTTGCACCGCTCGGCTGGGATTTGTCCTATGCGTCATATGGTGGCGGAGACAACGATGTGTATGTTAAGTATGACTCGTCGTCCGGCGCGGATGAATTTGAGCTGCCGCTGTGCGACACGGAGCTTGTGAGTCACAATCTGCAGTTCCGCTACTACAGCGCCGAGCCGTATGTGAAGCACTGCTACACCGATATTATGTTCAAAATGTGGAACGGCAAGATTCAGTACCGCTCGTGCAAGGATTACATCACTGAGAATACAGGTTATTCGGGCGATAATGGAAAGGTCATGATAGAGAAGTTCTTTTTGTATTAATAAAGTAAGTGAGGCGGTGCGCAAAAAGCGCATCGCCTTTGTTGAGTAAAATTTTTCAAGCATTAAACGATATAAATTTGCGCCGCATATATGTGCTCATCACAAGTCCTATGGCGACAAAACTCGTCATGACCGCCGAGCCGCCGTAGCTGAAAAACGGCAGCGGAATACCCGTTACCGGCATGAGGCCGATGCACATTCCGATGTTCTCGAAAATATGCGCCAGGAACATACACGCCACTCCGATGCATATGTTGGAGCTGAACTGATTCTTCGCCACGCGCGAATCATATATGCAGCGGAGCACAAGCGCAAACAGCAGCGCTGCGACAACTATGCAGCCGACCATGCCCAGCTCCTCGCCGACTACGGCGTAGATAAAGTCTGTGTGGCGAATCGGCAGATAGCCGAGCTGAGTCTGCGTGCCGTGATAGAGTCCCTTGCCGAAAATCTGACCCGATCCTATGGCGATTTTGGACTGAATCACATGATATCCCGAGCCGAGAGGATCGCTCTCCGGATTGAGAAAAACACGAATACGGTTTTTCTGATATGTCTGGAACACGAAAAACCACATTATCGGCACTGCGGCGACTATTGCTGCGGCGGCCGCAGTGATGTATTTCCACGATATGCCCGAGACGAACAGTATGCCGACAAATATGGACACAAACACCATCGCCGTGCCGAAATCCGGCTGAAGCGCAATCAGCCCCAGGATAACCCCGGCGTGCAGGCAGAGCAGCAGAACATTTTTCGGTTTGTTTATCTCCTCGCTCACATCTGCTGCGTGCTTGGAGAAGGTTATTATGAAACCTATCTTGACAAATTCGGCAGGCTGAAAGCCGATTGAGCCGAAGCGGATCCAGCTTTTGCTGCCAACTTCCTCTTTACCCGTGCCGATGATGAGCACTGTCACAAGCAGCAGTATGCCGCCGATGTAGATGAATTTTGTCAGGTTGCCCAGGTTTTCGTAGTCGATAGATGCCAGCACGAACATCAGCACTATGCCGAGCACTATACCTACGCTCTGGATTATGAGATATTTGCCGCTGCCGTCCATGGTGCGCACGGCGCTGCTTATCATTACAAGGCCGAATACGGAGCACACCACTGCCAGTATCAGCAGAAAAAAGTCCATGTCGGCATAATTGAAATTTTTTGTCTTTTTCATATGTTACCTCTTTCTTTAATGTCGGCAGATTTATTTTGCTATGATGTTAAATCTTTGCGGCAAGCCCGGGTCGGTCTTGAGCATAGAAAGTATCCGCCGTGCCGGTCCGTCCGGCATATTCCGTCCGGATTCCCACGCCTCGACGGTTTTTGCCGACACACCCATAAATCCGGCGAACAAAACTTGTGTCATTCCAAGTTCGTTTCTTATGTTTTTAATTTCCTTTGCCTCAAAATCGGGCACGGGTGATATTGACATTGTGTTTGTTCTCGCCTTGATTTTTCCTTCGTTATATGCAACAGCTTCTTCTAAACCTTGAATAATTCCGTCATATACTTTCACAAAAAACACCTCCTATAAACTTTGCTCCAGCCTGTCAATCAGCTTTTTGATGTTATTCCGTTCTTCGTCGGTCAAATTGTCTTTTTCATTTTTAGAATATGCAAAAATTAAATAAATAGTTTCGGCAACAACAAAATCAACATATAAAACACGGCTCGAGCCACTTTTGCCTCTGTTTTGAAATGCAAAACGCATTTTTCGCAGTTTTCCTGTTCCTCTTATAACATTTCCGATTTGCGGATTTTTTAATAATTCGGCTTGAAGATTTTGCAGGTCGTTGTCATCGAGTCCCATCTCACGCCACTGCTTATCAAAAATCGGCATCATAACAAATTTTCTTTTCAAATAGTATCACCTTATTTCAACACTATTATACCCTATTAAATAGGGTGTTGTCAATGCTTTCTTAAAAAGTTCGGATAAACAATGGCGGAATAGCCTATGTGTCGTTTCGCGAAGAAAAATATTTTATTATACAAAATAATTCTGAGGATGTCGTTCCGCATATCCTTGGATAATTATGATGCTTGTCATGCAAATTTACACTTTATTAATAAAATCACTCTTGCATTTACCGCCGATGTATATTAAAATAGTAGTATAATCAACAGCAATCGGAGAGAAGTATGTTCGGATATGTAAACATATGTAAAGATGAATTAAAAATTAAAGATTTTACGAATTTTCGGGCATACTATTGTGGTCTGTGCAAATCCCTTGGTCGTCGGCACAATCAGTTCGTGCGGCTCGGACTCAGCTATGATTTCACTTTTTTTGCGATTTTGCTCGACTCGGTGAATGACGGCGAGACACAATTTCGCTCTGAGGGCTGCATAAAACATTTCGGCAGGAAGAAAACCGTCGTGCAAAACAGCGCCGTTGACTTTGCTGCGGACATGAGTGTGCTGCTGACATACTGCAAGCTGCTCGATGATGTGGCTGACGACAAGAGCATAAAGGCGCTTGTTGCTTCAATTCCGTATCGTTTTGCACTGCGCCGCATGAAAAAGAAGTACCCCGGCATTGCCGACAAGGTGAGGGATAATCTAAACAAACTGAGCCGGCTCGAATCGGAAAAATGCGCCTGTCTTGACGAGGCTTGCGAGCCTTTTGCCGCTGTCATGGCGGACATATTCGCCCTCGGTTCGCCGTCGCTGCGCCGCATAGGCTATGACATCGGCAGATTTGTCTACCTTGCCGACGCCTGCGATGACATGAGCGACGATTTCGAAAAGAAAAAGTACAACCCCATGAACGAGGCGTACCGATTTGACGGCGGTGTGACAGACGATATAAGAAATGCTGCCGAAAACTCACTCTACATCACCATGAGCGCCGTGGCGCACGAATATGAGGGGTTGCCGGTATTCAAAAACAAGCCGATACTTGACAATATCATATATCTCGGCATAAGGGCAAACGCCGACAGGGCGCTCAATAAGCTTAGCAAAAACAATCGAAAGGACCAAATTTAATATGAACGATCCGTACAAGGTACTCGGTGTGCCGACAAACGCCACCGAGTCACAGATAAAAGAGGCATACAGGGAGCTGGCAAAGAAATATCATCCCGACAAGTACATCAACAATCCGCTTGCCGACCTCGCCGCAGAGAAAATGCGCGAGATAAACGAGGCATATGACGCATTGATGAAAAAGGGTAATTCATCATCCGGCGGATATTCATCGGCAAACGGCGGTTATTCATCGCAGCGGGGCAGCTCGGGCACAAACAGCGGCACGGGTTACGGCGGATTCAACGCCAATGCCGGAAGCAGCGATTACGCCGCCATAAGGCGCATGATAAGCGAGAATCGCCTGGACGCCGCGGAGAGCGCACTGAACGGCGTGACCGTGCGCAATGCGGAATGGCACTACCTCATGGGAGTTGTCAAACAACGCCGCGGCTGGTACGACATGGCTTATCAGCATTTTGCGCGGGCGGCACAGCTTGACCCGTACAATATGGAATACAGAAACGCATTTAATGCGGTTAATTCTCAGCGCGGAGCATACACCTCTGCCGGCAACGGCTACGGCTACAACACGCAGTCAAGCTGTTGTTCGTGCGATACCTGCACTTCGCTTTTGTGTGCAGACTGCTGCTGTGAGATGATGGGCGGTGATTTGATACCATGCTGCTGAAAGATAAGAGTAAATATGTCGCATACGGCGGCGTGAGCGCGGCTTTGTCGCTCATTTTTCTGCTGATGGCATCGTCAATGCCGTTTTGCAGACTGGTGTTTGTTTTTGCGGCGTCGTTCGCCGTGGGTCTTGCCGCAGCGGCGCATGATGTGAAGCTTGCGGCGGCGCAGTATGCCGTCGTAGCTGTTTTGGCTGTTCTCATTCTGCCGGCAAAGCAGATTGCAGTGCTATATGCCGCGGTTGTGGGCAACTATCCCATAGTCAAGCTCTATGTTGACCGAGTGAAAAACACGCCGCTGCGCATCGGCATAAAGTGCGTGATATTCAACGCCTACATGGGGCTGTGTTATCTGATAGCGGTGAAAGTGCTCGGTATGTCCATGCAGACGCAATATCCGTTCTGGATGCTGTGGGTGTGGATGCTGTTGGCTTTTTATGTGTATGACTATGTATACAGCCTGTTCATGATGAGAGTGATCGGGATGAATATAAAAAGGAGAGGATAATAATGAAAATCGGAATTGAACATGTGGCGATTTATGCCAAGGACACAAAAGTGCTGTCGGACTGGTACAAGGATATGTTTGACGGCAAGGTTGTTTATGACAACGGAAAGGGTACATATTTTATAGCATTCTCGGACAAAAGCATGATAGAATTTTGCTCGGCGCAGAGTGATAATGTGCCGACGGAGCTCACTGCGCCCGGAATCAGGCACATCGCAATGTCTGTGGACGAATTTGACGCACTTGCAAAGAAAGTTGCTGACTCCGGCGCGCCGATTCTCAAAGAGGCGAGTGTGAATGACAAGGGCATAGGAACTATATTCTTCCGTGACCCCGAGGGCAACATAGTCCACCTGATATCCAGACCGGAACCGCTTGTTTAGTGGCTTTTGAATCCCTCAGCCTGTCGATATTAATTTCTGCATCTCGGGTAGGTATATTTTATTTTGCACGCAAAAAGACCTGTGCCGTCTGTGTATGTGTTTTTTATTCTTAGGCGACGAGTTCAGCGCTACCGCACTGCTGTCCGAGTCGTCAAGAATAAAAAACAAATACACATCCTTTGACGGAACATTTTCTACGCATATCTGCGCAGAACTCGCTCACACAAAATAAAATATACCTGCCCTCGCCTATGAGACAGATTCTTTTCTTTTAATGAATCTTGCGCCAAGGCGGTAGGGGTCGATGACCTCATCGACCCGCAAATTACGCACTAACGCTTGACGGCAAGCCTCCCTTGCCCTAAAGGGAGGTGCCGCCGGATCAATATTATTTTTTCAAAAAATAATATTGATTGAATAAGGCGGCGGATGGATTCAATTATCGACTGAGGGGTTGTAAAAACCAAAATTTGAATTTTAATTTCTCTACCAATCTAAAAGGAGACAAAACATGAAAACATCAACCGAAATAGGCTCGGCATCAAAAATCATCGGTGAGGAAAAGGCTGTCGAATATGTTGCCAAGGCAGGATTTGACGCATGGGATTTCTCCATGTTTGCCATGGCGCAGTATGACTACTCGACACAAACGGTTGCGGACACGGATCATCCGCTGCGCGGCGCGGATTATCTCAAATTTGCGCGCAGACTCAGACGGATAGGCGAGGACAACGGCATACACTGCAATCAGTCGCACGCGCCGTTCCCCGTGTATGTGCCCGAGATTCGCTCATACCTCAAGCGCGCCATTGAGTGCACCGCCGAGGCAGGGGGCAGGATATGCGTGATTCACCCGGACAACTCCAAGAGCGCGCAGGAAAATGCGGAATTGTTCTGCACTCTGCTGCCCTTTGCAAAGGACTGCGGAGTGAAGATTGCCACGGAGAATATGTGGAATTGGGATAAAGAGAAAGACCATGCTGTGTTTGCCGCCTGTGCGACAGCGGAGGATTTCAACGCACATCTCGACGCGGTGGACGATGATTATTTTGTCGCTTGCCTGGACATAGGTCATGCGGAAATGATGGGCAAGGGAACAAGCGCTGCACAGATGATTGAGGCTCTCGGCGCAAGGCTTGCCGCATTGCACATTCACGACAACGACAGGTGGCACGATTCTCACCGGATACCTTTCTCCATGAAGATAGATTTTGAGTCTGTCACGGCGGCGCTGCGGAAGATCGGCTACAGCGGATATCTCACGCTCGAGGCGGATCAGTATCTGAACAAAAGGACTGCCGATGACATATTCGACGGCATTTGCGATTTGTCAAGGGCGGCAAGAAAACTTGACTCTATGATGCAATAAGAAAATCCCCGCAAACTTTTTCATAAGTTAAAAAGTTTGCGGGGATTTTTTTGTGATTTAATATTCTTTACTAAGTTTTTCAAACGCCGGCAGTGCCCTTTCGATCATCTCCGTGGATACGCAGTAGGATATCCTTACATATCCGGGAAATCCGAAACTGTCACTCGGCACAAGGAGCAGTTCATGTTTCTTCGCCTTTTCGCAGAAAGATGCCGCGTCGTCCTCAAGCGCCTTTACAAACAGATAAAAAGCGCCGTCAGGCTTTACCACGCTGAAACCGTAGTCCGTGAGAGCCTTGCAGAGTATGTCACGGTTTTTTTTGTACACGGATATGTCGGATGTCTTGCCGATGCATTGCGGCACGATTTTCTGAAACAGGCTCGGTGCGCACACAAAACCGAGGGAGCGCCCTGCGCCGCAGACGGAGAAATAAAGTTTGTCCGATTCGTCCGCCGTGCCGGGCACAAGGATGTAACCGATTCTCTCTCCCGGCAGTGACAGGGACTTACTGAACGAATAGCACACCAGGGTGTTGTTGTAGCAGTTCGGTATGAACGGCACCGTGACCGACTTGTCATACACCAGCTCGCGGTAGGGTTCATCGGCGATTATGAATATCTTTGTGCCGAATTTGTCCTGTGCTTTTGTCAGCATAGCGGCAAGTTTTTTAATTGTGTCTTCGCTGAACACAACGCCGGAAGGATTGTTGGGCGAATTAATGATGACAGCCTTGGTGTGAGCGTTTATCGCGCTCTCGAGCGCATCAAAATCTATCTGGAAATCTTCCTCCCTGCACTTGACTTCAACTGCCTTCATGCCGGCCTGCGCTATGAAAACCTTGTACTCGGGGAAGTACGGCGCAAGCACTATCACTTCGTTGCCGTCCTCGGCAAGTGCCGACAGGCTTATGGTGAGCGACGCCGCCGCGCCGCAGGTCATGTAGAAATTATCCGCGGTGTAGTCGGTGCCGTGGGTTGCGTTTATGTAGTCGGCGCAAGCCTTGCGCACATCCGCATCACCCTGGGCCGAGGTGTATCCGTGCAGCGCCACGGGATCGGTGTTTGCCACCAGGTCGGCGAGGGCGTCCGTCACGCAGTCCGGCGCCGGGACGCTCGGGTTGCCGAGGCTGAAATCGAACACATTGTCCGCGCCTATTTCTGCTTTTCTTTTCTTGCCGTATTCAAAAAGTTCTCTGATCTCGGAGCGTTTGCTGCCGAGAGCGTACATTTTTTCAGAAACCATAGTTAATTGCCTCCGTTTGCTTGAGTATAATCTGATGACAGATGTCATCATGCTATTTACAGTATAGCACAAATGCGGATTTATGGCAAGCGGTCCGGGGGCGAATTTTTCATTACGCTATTGAAAAACACTCCGGCTGTGTGATATAATGGTAAGGTAAATGAGACTTGAACACGAACATTTTTTGCAAACTGCGGTCATTTCTGTGGTCGAAGATGATAATTGCAAGATAGCGAATCTGCTCGGTGACATATATTTTATTTTGGCTCGCTCTGTCGTCGAAACAAGCAGCGCATCGTGCGCTGCAAATCGAAGATTTACAGCTTACTCGCTTTGCTGTTTCTCCTCTTTCCCAAAAAGGCACGCTACGCTACCACCTTTTTGGGAGCCCTGCGCAGAACTCGCTCACACAAAATAAAATATATGACCCCTCGCCTTTGAGTAGGTTACAATTGGCGCAAAAAATGTAAAATATACGGTTCGTATTTATATTTACCGGAGGCGATTCCATGGCTAAAGGGCCTAACCAAAAATTAAAGATTATGTATCTTAACAAAATGCTCCTCGAAAAGACAGACGAGAACCACCCCATGGGGGTGAACGACATGATTGCGGAGCTTGGCAAACTCGGCGTGAATGCCGAGCGCAAGACGATATATGACGACCTGGCGCTGCTCAGAGATGTGTACGGCACGGACATAATCGCGGTGCGCGGCAAGCACCAGGGATATTATGTGGGCGAGAGGGATTTTGAGCTTGCGGAGCTCAAACTCCTTGCGGATTCCGTTGCGGCGGCAAAATTCATCAGCGGCAAAAAGAGCCTGAGCCTTATATCGAAGATAGAAAAGCTTGCAAGCGTGCATGACGCAAAGAAACTGCGCCGCCAGGTGTATGTGACAAACCGCGTAAAGACGGGCAACGAGAGCGTATACTACAATGTGGACACCATTCATGCCGCCATTGCGTCCAACTTCTGCGTCAGCTTTAAGTATTTTGACATAACCGTCGGCAAGCGAAAAAAATATCGCAAGGACGGTGAATTTTACACAGAGACGCCTGTCGCGCTGATGTGTGATGACGGCAACTACTATCTTGTGGCATACAAGCGCAAGTACGCAAACTATGTCCATTACCGCGTGGACAGGATGTCCGATGTGACCGTGACGGACATACCGAGGGATATGCCGGACGAAAAATTTGACCCGGCAGAGTATGCCAAGAGTGTGTTCTCAATGTTCGGCGGTGAGCGGGAGAGGATAGACATAAGGTTTGATATGTCGCTCCTTGGCGCTGTATATGACAAATTCGGCACCGGCATAGCTGTGCGCAGGCTGAGTGACGACAGCTTTGCCGCGACGCTCGCCGTGGAGGTGAGCGATCAGTTTTTTGCGTGGGTTGCCGGGTTTGGCACACGGGCAAAGATTATTGAGCCGAGGGAGATTTGCGAACGGTTCGGAAAGTTTTTGATTGATATTGCGGCGGAGTATGAGGAGTGAGGGGATGTAAAAACATCACGCACTTCTCTCATCAAGCCGTTTCATAACAATTGTCTTTGTGAGGATATCCGAGTAACTGAAGGATATCCTCTTGTCATATCCCGTCGTCTCGTCCTTTGTGCGCACCACAAATATCCCGGGGTACACATTTTCTATCGTGCAGTCCTTGATGACAAATCGCCGCCTGCCCTTCACTGCGGCGAGCATTACACGCTGACCGATATGTGCGCGGAGCACATTTTTTATCGTTTCTATTTTATCCAAATCTATCACCCCAAAACAAATTTTTTCTCAAAACTATTATTCCCGAAACAAAATTTAAGTATTCATGTATAATGCGTAAAAATCTTACAATACTATTGTCGGGGTGATTTTTTGTGAAGATACCGCTTTTGTTCAAAAAAAGTGAAAAGAAGTTTAATTTTGATATAAGCGCCGCCGCGGGGCGCGACGAACCCGAGCCGGCCCTCACCGAGGTGAGCGCGAACCTGGAGGAAAACCGCAAGTATATAAAGAAAATATTCTGCACCGAAAAAAACGGCGATATAATACTGCGCGACACGACATTCTATGTCGGGCAGCGCCTTGTGAAGGCATTTATGGTGTCGGTGGACGGACTCTCTGACAGCGAGATGATAAACGAGGGCATAGTAAAGCCGCTTGTGCGCCTGCACGAACAGCATACAGACGGCGAACCCGACATAGATTATATTCTAAATCACCTTGTGCCGCACTGCCAGGCGGTGAAATCACGGGATATATACGACATGGCGTGTAAAGTCAACATAGGTAATGCCATAATGTTTTTTGACGGATTTGACAGCGGAATAATTTTTGATGTCAAATCGTGGGAACATCGCGGCGTGGACGCTCCGAGTTCGGAACAGGTCATACAGGGTCCGCACGAGGGCTTTAACGAGGTGCTGCGGTGCAACACGGCGCTGATAAGAAAAACTCTCAACAATCCGCATCTCATAATGGAGAATGTGTTTCTCGGCGGCACAAGCAAGACCCCGGGCGCAATAGCCTATCTCGGCAATGTTGCAAACGACAGCCTTGTGGCGGAGGTGAGGCGCAGAATAAGCGAGATAGATGCGGAGTACATTCTCTCTGTGCTCGATGTGGAGCAGTACATCGAGGAGGCGTCCTTTCTGCCGATTCCGCAGATAATAACCACCGAGCGTCCGGACAGGGTGTGTCGGTGTCTGGTAGAGGGCAGAGTGGCTGTTGTGCTCAACGGCAGTTCTCATGTGCTCGTCATGCCGGCAACGATTTTTGATCTGGCATCGTCGGTAGAGGACGATTATCTTCGCTACCCGTATTCACTGCTGATACGCTTGGTTAGGATGATGGCGGTTGTCATCTCTCTGCTCACTCCGGCTGTATATGTTGCCGTGACGGAGTATCATCAGGAACTCATACTGAACGGACTTTTCCTGTCGATACAGGCGTCGCGGCTGTCGGTGCCTTTTTCGATAATCACGGAGCTGCTCATCATGGAGCTGTCATTTGAGCTTATCCGTGAAGCCGGAGTCAGAGTGCCGGGGCACATAGGCTCAACCCTCGGCATAGTGGGAGGACTCATCCTCGGCACGGCGGCGGTCGATGCCCACATAGGCAGCCCTATAATGATAATAGTGGTGGCGATAACGGGCATCGCTTCGTTTGCCATACCGTCATATTCTCTGTCATTTTCGTTCCGGTTCACTCGGTTTATATATATCTTAGGTGCGGCGATAGGCGGATTCCCCGGGCTTTGCGCTTTGTTCTTCGGCATAACGGTGATGTATATCGGCACAAAATCGTTCGGAGTGCCGTTTGCCGCACCGCTTGCGCCGCATATCAGCTACAAGGGCAATTCGTCCATAATCCGCAGACCGTTGTGGGAGCAGGACGAACGCCCGAGTTACCTCAAGCCGAAAGACAACAGCGACAAGGCGCGCATAAGCAGAAAGTGGAGGTGAGATCATGACGGATATAAAAGGCTACAGATGGTCGGTGATAATAATGACGGCATACAATGCGGTGTTCTTCGGCGTGCGCATAATATCGGCAAGCGGCGGCTCCGGGGGATACATCCTCTCTGCGCTGTGTACTGTGGCGGCGCTCATCGTATATCCTCTGCTGCTATTGCTTGTTCCTGAGGGGAGAATGCTGCGCGGTGCGCCGCTCGGTGCGGTGCTCGGGGGAGTGCTTGCCCTGTGCGCGCTTGTATCGGCGTCTGCCGCGAGTGCATACACGGCGAGGCTCATCGGCGATGTGTTCATGAAGAGGTCGCCGTTTCCGTATCTTCTCACCCTCACGGCACTTCCGGCGTTTGTGGGGACATATTTCGGATTCAAGGCAGTGTCGAGGTATGCATACATCGGCGGTCACTTAATATTTTTTGCCGCTGCGGTAATCCTGCTGCTCAGTTTTGAGGAGTACGACATGGATAATCTCTATCCGATTTTCGGGAGCATATCGATAAAAGATTTGCTGATCTTCCCGGCGGTATTTGCGCCGACGGTGTATCTTACGGCAATATCCGCCGCGGGCGCCGGAGGGAACATCTCTGCCGAGTGTGCAAAGACGGTGCTTGTCTGCGGGGCGGCAATGACGGCGATCTGTCTGGTGTACAATCTCACTGTTCCGCGTGAGGCGCTCACTCTGTTTGAAAATCCGCTGCTCGTGACGGCATCCGTCATAAATTTTGATTTCGTGTTTGAGCGGTGCGAGGCACTTGTTATGATAATATGGCTGTTTTTGTCGTATCTCAACATCTGCGCATTGTCAAACATGGCGGCGGACATTCTGGCAAAGAGTTTTGCGCTCTCGTGCAGAAACGCCGCAGTGGGAGCGGTGTTTGGGATAATCTTTGCCGCCGCGCTCATTGCCGATCGGCTCGGCATGGCGGACGATTTCTTTGCAGTGAGCGCAATATTCGGCGGTGTGGTGTCAATTGCCCTGCCGGTGTGTGCGGCTGTTTTTTCGGGGAGGAGAGGACATGAAAAAAACTGAATTTTTGCGCTTGCTGTGCGCCGCGGCGCTTTGCACGGCGCTTTGCGGCTGTGCCGACATGACGGACATAGAGAAGATAAAGAGCGTGGCGGCAATAGCAGTGTCCGACTCGGCGGTGACTTTTTGCACCGTATCCGTGTCTGCACAGGAAAAGACCTATGATTACGAGGTGTATCGGTTCGAGACGGACAGCATATACGACGGCATGAATATGTTGGCTGAGCGCACAGGAAAACAGCCGAGCCTGGCGCACCTTACGGCGGTTTTCTTTGAGGACGGCTGCTTGCAGGAGACGATAAAAAACTGCGTCGGATCGGTGGTGGGCGGCGCAGAATCGCACCCGAAAGCCATGGCGGCGTTCATAGACTGCGCCGCACAGGATTTTTTTGACGGGATAGTTGTCCCGTCAGATTCAAGTATGTATCGGCTGTTGACCGATATTCCCGACGACAAGTTTGCCGCCGTGACCCGTTGTGAGATGATAGAGCTGTACTATGCGGTAAACCTTGACGACTGTGCGCTTTTGCCGATGTTTGGGGTGAACGGCGAGGGGAGCATTGTCCGCAGCGGCGCGGTGTGCGTGGGCACGGACTCGGCTGTTGTGACTGACAGTGCGGTTGCCGATGCGGTGAGCCTGGCGGAGAACGGGTCAAAGCCGATTTATTGTACACTGAGCGGCGGCAGAGCGGCTGTCAAGACGGCAAGCAAAAAAATATGGTTCGACAAAGATACCGACACCGCTCACATACGCCTGGGCCTGACATATAACTTTGGCAGAGGCGCAAACATGAAGTCGGCTGAGAGCGAATTGGAGCACATGATTGCAGATAACCTTAAAACCGCACTGGAGCTGAAAAACAGCGGATTTGATCTGTTGTCGCTGCGGCGAAAGGCGGCGGGAGAGTTTATGACGGAGAAAGGATACAAAAAATATGTTAATGAAAACGGCGGAGGATATTTTCTGCGGAACATGAAGTATGAGATAGAGACCGAGGCGACGGAGGGAGATTTATGATATACAAAATACTTTTGGCGGCGGTGGGAGTGTGGATATTTGTGTACACGGTGTCTTATGCCGTGTGGGAGATGAAAAACAAAAATAAGCTCGGGGCAGTGTGCGTTTTTGCACTGTCTGCCGCCGAGCTTGCACTGTCAGTTTATACCACGATTATTTATTGAACACGGAGTTTGTCGAGCAAGTCGAGAAAATACTGCGGCGGCTCTGCCGTGAACTCCATATATTTGCCGCTTGTCGGGTGAGTGAAACCTATCAGCCGCGCGTGGAGCGCCTGTCCGTTCAGGTGATAGGGATCTTTTGACGCATACACCGGGTCGCCCAGTATGCTGTGACCGATGTATTGCATATGAACCCTTATCTGATGAGTTCTGCCCGTCTCCAGGCGGCACGACACATAGGTCGCATTGTTCAGATATTCAAGTACCTTGAAGTGGGTGACGGCGTTCTTTGAGTTCGATGCCGTCACGGTCATCTTCAGCCTCGATGTGGGGTGTCTGCCGATTGGGGCGTCTATGGTGCCGCTCTTTGACTTGAGCAGGCCGTTTACTATGCACACATACTCTCGCTTTGTTGTCTTTTCCTTGAGCTGGCCCGCAAGCGACAGATGCGCTTCGTTGGTCTTTGCCACAAGCAACAGACCCGATGTGTCTTTGTCTATCCTGTGCACTATGCCCGGGCGCAGCACTCCGTTTATGCCGCTGAGCGAATCCTTGCAGTGATACATCAGCGCATTTACCAATGTGCCTTCATAGTTGCCGGGCGCCGGATGCACCACCATGCCGCGCGGTTTGTTTACCACAAGCAGATCGTTGTCCTCGTACACTATGTCGAGGGGAATGTTTTCTGCCTTGATGTCTGCCTCTTTCGGCTCGGGTAAGGTGATGTTTATTTCATCGTTGAGCTTTAGTTTATAGTTTGGTTTGACGCATCTTCCGTTCACGGTGATGTCGCCGTTTTCTATCAGTTTTTGAATCTGCGAACGGGTGAGCCCGTCCGCAGTGACATATTTGTCTATTCTCTCGCTTGGCTTATCGCAGATCAGTATCATATCTCTTTATCCTCATCTGAGTCCCTGCGCAGTACATAAATGCACATGAGCACGGCGCCGGCCACCACACAGCAGTCCGCAAAGTTGAACACGGGGTAGTCTATGAATGTGAACTGAATCATGTCCACCACATATCCGCGAAAGATTCTGTCGATCAGGTTGCTCATGCCGCCTGATATCAGAAGAAGCGACGCGGAGTTGAACAGCTTGCCGTTCTCGCCGCTCCTTATGCGATATGCCAATATCGCAGAGATTATGGCAATGGTGAGTGTGATGAACACCCAGCGCGAGTTTTGCAGCATACCGAATGCCGCGCCGTAGTTTTCTACATATGTCAGACTGAGCACTCCTTTGATGAGCACCTTTGTCGATATGGGTTTGAGAAAAATAAGTGCAAGAAATTTGGTCAACTGGTCTGCGGCGGCCAGAAGAATGAGTATTATCGATGTTGTAATCATTTTGCCTTATTAACCTCTGATATCACATTTGCGATTGCCTCGTCAACGGTGATTTCGGTCATCTCGCCGCTCTTTCTCACTTTGTATTCAACAATGCCGTCCGCAGCCTTTTTGCCGACATTGATTCTCAGTGGTATTCCGATGAGGTCGGCGTCTTTGAACTTGACTCCGGGGCGCTCGTTTCTGTCGTCAAGCAGTGTGTCTATGCCCGCTGCGCACAGATCCGCATAAATCTTCTCCGCAAGTGCAACCTGGGTTTCGTCCTTGGCGTTTACGGGGATTACAATAGCCTGATAGGGCGCAACGCTCATGGGCCACACAATGCCGGATTCGTCGCAGTTTTGTTCTATGATAGCCGCCATGCACCTGGTGACGCCTATACCGTAGCAACCCATGATTACGGTGAGCTCCTTGCCGTTTTCGTCAAGAATCTTGCAGTTCATGGCGTCGGTGTACTTTGTGCCGAGCTTGAATATGTGTCCAACCTCTATGCCCTGGCAGGTGTCGATTACACCGCCGCATTTCGGGCAGATGTCGCCCTCGACTATGTTGCGGAAGTCGCCCACAAAATCGGGGTTAAAATCTCTGCCTATGTTTACATTTTTATAGTGCATATCCGTCTCGTTTGCGCCGACGATGAAGTTTTTCATGTTTGCAACCTCTTTGTCGGCAATCACCTTGATGCCGATTCCGACAGGTCCGGCAAAACCGACTTTGGCGTTGGTTATGCGCACCACATCAGCGGCATCGGCAAGCTCCAAGTCTATGCAGCCCAGGTGATTTGCAAGTTTTGTTTCGTTTATCTCTCTGTCACCGCGCACCATGACCGCCACAAAATCGTCGTCCGCCTTGTAGAGTATTGTCTTTGCAAATTTCTTCGGCGATGAGTTGAGGAATGAAGTCAGCTCCTCAATAGTCTTTGAGTTGGGCGTATGTATTTTTTTAAGCTCCGCCTCCGCCTCGTCGGACATCGGCTCTGAGGGCACGCACTCGGCTTTCTCTATATTTGCGCAGTAGCCGCAGTTGCAGTGAGCTATGGTGTCCTCGCCGACTTCGGATTTAACCATGAATTCCTGCGAACCCGAGCCGCCCATGGCGCCGGAATCCGCGTCGACTATCAGGTAGTCAAGCTCCATTTTGTCAAAAATCTCTCTGTATGCGTCATACATATTTTTATATGACGCATCGAGTCCCGCTTCGTCACGGTCGAAACTGTAGGCGTCCTTCATGATAAATTCTCTGCTGCGGATAACGCCGAATCTGGGGCGGCGCTCGTCTCTGTACTTGGTCTGAATCTGATACAGGGTGAGCGGCAGCTGTTTGTATGACTTGACAAACGCCTTAACCGTGTCGGTGAAGATCTCCTCGTGAGTCGGTCCGAGGCAGAAATCTCTGTCGTTTCTGTCTTTGAGTTTGAACATCTCGGGGCCGAAAACTTCCCATCTGCCCGATGCCTCATAATATTCTTTCGGCAGCAGGGCAGACATGATCAGCTCCTGGGCGTCGTGTCTGTCCATGCCGTCGCGCACGATTTTTTCTATATTCTTGAGTGCCTTGAATCCCAGCGGAAGGTAAGAATACACTCCCGATGCAAGTTTTCTCATCAGTCCGGCTCTGAGCATGAGCTGGTGGCTGAGTATTTCCGCCTCCGCAGGAACCTCTCTGAGGGTTGGCAGTAAGTATTTTGATAATCTCATTGGTATGTACCTCTCTAACATAAATATTCGGTTGAATTGAGTGAATATATTGATATTCGATATTCTTTACAGCCCCTCAGGTAACTTGCACAACACAGTGCACCGTCTCAAGGGATATGTTATGTACCTGCTCGACACGCGTTCGCTATGGATCTCGCTGATACACAACATATCCCTCTCGCCTTTGAGTAAATTATCGTCCGGGCGATAGGCTCCCCTGTGCAAGGGGAGCTGTCAGCGTGTTTATATTAAAAATAATATAAACACACTGACTGAGGGGTTGTAAAAACATTCAATGTTAATATAATCTACATAACCGATAAACAACAATATTATAAATCAAAAATGATTTTTTTTCAATCCCTTTTTTCCAAAAAAATCACATTTTACTTCCCTTTGCTCCGCCGCCGAGGTGTATTCCCTCAAGCACATTGGAATCAAAGGAGAATGTGAGCCGGCTCTGCTCCCTTTCGCGCTTGAAACCGAGGTTGATCATGTTGTCAAGCAGCTTTGCATAGGGCAGACCTACAGGCTCCCAAAGGTAGAAGGACAGCGACCCGGGAATGGTGTTGACCTCGTTGAGATAAACTTTGTCCTCGTCCATGTCTATCATAAAGTCTATGCGCGTAACACCGTTGCAGCCCAGGCATTTGAAAGCTTTCACAGCCATGTCGCGTATCTCGGCGCGGCGCTCCTCGCTTATGTCCGCCGGGATTTTGCGCTTAAGGCTTGCCATGCCTTTGCTGCCGCCGCTCTTTGCGCCGTTTTTGCCGCCCTTGGCACCGCTGATGTACTTGTCATCAAAGCTGAGTATGTCGTCGCTGTTCACAGGCTCCTCACACTCGGACGCCTGTGCGTCGTCGGTGTCGCCGAGCACTGCGCAGTTGATTTCTTTAAGATTTGTTATCGCTCTCTCGGCAAGGATTTTGTCCGCAAATGAGAATGCCGTGTCGAGTGAGTTTTTCAGCTCGTCTCTGTCTTTTGCCTTTGATATGCCTATGCTTGAGCCAAGGTTGATCGGCTTGATGATGACCGGGTACCCGATTTTTTCTTCAATTGCCGATATCAGCGCGTCCTCGTCCGAGTCAAATTCCGCACTTGTGAGCCGCAGACAGTCGAGCACGGGGATGTTGTTCTCGTTCAATACGGTTTTCATCACATATTTGTCCATGCCGACTGCGGACGCGGTGACATCACAGCCGACATAGGGCACATTGAGCATGGATATGAATCCCTGCAGAGTGCCGTCCTCGGCGTTGGTGCCGTGGACAATGGGGAAGAGTATGTCAAGCTCACCGATGATGCTGCTGCCGAATTTCTTCGGCGGATACTGCATTATCTTCACTCTGTCGGCGTCGTTAATGAGCACAACGCGCTTGCTCGACGCAAGCAGAGAGTCAAGCCCGGTGTAGCTCTCTATTTTTCCTATGCCCTCGCCGACATAGAACTCATTGTTTTTTGAAATGTATATCGGTGTGACATCGTACTTGTCTCTGTCGAGATAGTTGATTGCCTGGATTGCCGATATGATTGATATTTCGTGCTCGGTGCTTTTGCCGCCGAACAGAACTCCGACTCTGATTTTCATAGAATAAAACCTCCAGTTATTAGTAATTGTCCGGCAAGTCGTTTTCAAGAAGTATAAACTTCTTTTTGCCGTCGGAATTGATTGCATAAGCTTTTGATACGGCGTCGTTGATGTTGGGTGCGACATATATTTTGTCCTTTGGGTAGTTTGCCGATATCAATCCGTCATATATGCTCTCGGTCTGCCGCTTGCCCACGAGTATGACATAATCGCACACCGGGGCGGCGTCCTCTCCGAATCGGCGGTTACATTCGTCTTGCTTTTCGCCCAGCTCCACCATGCCCGGTGTGACGAGGATTCTGAATCCGTCAAATACGGCGAACACATCAAGTGCAGCCTTGGCGCCGCTCGGGTTTGAGTTGTAGGCATCGTCTATGATGACCGCCGCACCGTTGTTTTTTATCTCCAGTCTGTGGGGCACCGGCTCCAGGATGCGCACTTGGGGTTTGAGCTCGGCAAGGGATATGCCGTAGGTGTTTGCCACGGCTATGCATCCGACTATGTTTAGCACATTGTGACTGCCGATGAGCCGAGTGTTGTATGTACACCCCTCGCCGCTCGGTGCGGTGACCGTGAACTGTGTGCCGCGTTCGCTCACAGACTCTATCCTTGCGCTGTAGCCGTCTTTTGAATTGATGCCGTAGCCGATGTATCTTCTGCCGCCAAGCATTGAGCGGATGTTTTCGTCATCGGTGTTCACAAACAGCAGTCCGTCCTTGCCGCAGGCGTCGGCAAGCTCAAATTTGGTCTTTTTTATGTTTTCCATGGTGTGAAATGTCTCCAGGTGCTGAGGACCTATGGAGGTTATTATTCCGTCATGGGGGTGGACTATGTCGCAGATTTCCCTGATGTCGCCCACATGGCGCGCGCCCATCTCGCACACAAATATCTCGTGGGTGGGGCGCAGGTGTTCCCTTATCGTGCGCACTACTCCCATGGGAGTGTTAAAGCTGCCCGGGGTCATGAGCACATTGTATTTTGCTTTGAGCAGTGTGGTGAGGCAGTATTTCACGCTTGTTTTGCCGTAACTGCCCGTCACACCGATTATTTTCATGTTAGGCATGGATTTGAGTATGCGTTTTGCATCGTTGATGAATCCGTTGCTTATGGCTTTCTCTATCGGTCTGTTGATTGCTCCCGCCGCCATGGTGAGGAGCGGTATCAGCAGAAAATACGCAACCGCCGTTATCAGCGCCGCGTCAAAACTGTGTGTACACACGCCGACAATCGGGGCTGTCATGTACAGTATTGCCGTGGTGAGCAGCTGACGGCGCACGCGCGGAGTGTACACAAGCGGTTTTTTTGCTTTTTTCGGGCGGCAGGTGTATATTGCCGCCGCAAAGAGCAATGTGAGGTATATATAGCGCACCGTCGGCGGCAGAACTGCCGCAACAAGGGACAGCGCCGCATATATAATGTTGGGCAGCTGTCTTTTCGGGTTCTGCTTCATTCGGTTGAGGTGCGATTTTATCTGATATGAATTGAGCTGAAACATATGCAGACATTCGACGGCGGACAGGGCAGATGCCGCAGTGATTGCCGCCGATACAAGAATGAGTGGTATAATCATGAGTCTTTTACTCCTCTATTTCTAAAAATGACGCCGCTATCTTGTTGAACGCAAACATCTCGTCCAGAAAAGCGTAGTGACCGCTGTGCTCCAGCACTGTGAGCGCCGCATTCGGCATGAGCGACTCCATCAGCTCGCCGTCGGCGATTGGGGTGGCGGTGTCGTTTCTGCCCCACACAAGGAGCGTGGGCGGAGTTATCTTGCCAAGCAGCGGCACCAGATCTTCGTTTACGACCTTTACAAGGCTTTGGCGCATGACGGGCGACGCTGCGTTGTAGTCCGCCGAGCCGTTTCGTCTGCGCAGTGATTCCAGTGCATTCGGAAAGAGTTTTTTTATCGGCGCGGAGAGCAGAATGGATTTTGTCATTTTGTAGATTTTCAATCTGAATCTCTGCTTGAATGATTTTTTCGGCAGTACTCCGGCGCTGCCGGTCAGTATCACCTTGCTCGCCGCAAAGGGCAGATTGCTGCGCGAGAGCATTTTTATTATCACTCTGCCGCCGAATGAATGGCCGAGGAATATCACATCTTTGGTATCGTAATCTTTCAGAAAGTCGAGCACAAAATCCACATAGTCGTCCACGCACCACGGCTCGGGAGGCTCGTCACTGCCGCCGAAGCCGGGCATATCCATGGCGACGGCTTTGTATTTTTTTGAAATCAGCTCAATGAGAGATGTGAACAGCGATATGTTGGAACCCCATCCGTGCAGGAGCACGACGAGTTTGCCGTCGCCTTTTTCACAATAGTTAATTTTTAGTCCGTTTACTGTCTTAATCAATTAAGTCACTCCGAAAATTTTTGATTTGAAGGACAATGTAGTATCAGCCGTCTGAGTTCTGTTTTGCTCAAAGGTGAGGGGTATATGTTGTGTATCGGCGAGATTTATATGCCACGGGGCTCCCAAAAAGGTGGTAGCATAGCGCGCCTTTTTGGGAAGAAGGAGAAACAGCAAAGCGAGTAAGCTGTAAATTCCTTGATTTGCAGCGCACGATGCGCTGCTTGTTTCGACGCCGTAGCGTGTCGAGCGGATACACAACATATACTCCGAGCCGATTTGCTGTTATGCCCTTCCGTAAATATTGTATCACACAAAACAAACGAAAAATGTCAATCGAGGTGGAACATCTCGTGCAGATCAACACTTACCGGACTGTTGTCCGCATTTGTCTCCATAACGCTTGCCATGAAGTCCCACCACTTGCGGTTGATTGCGGTGTCCGCCTGCTTTGCCCAGAGTTCCTCGTCCTCTATCTCTATGTAGCCGAACAGAATGTTGGTGTCCTTGTCCCAGAAGATGGAGTAGTTTGAGCCGCCGTGCTCATGGATGGCGTCTTTCATCTCCTGCCACAGCTCGTTGTGTCTCTTTTCATACTCTTTTTCCATGCCGTCATAGAGTTTCATCTTAAATCCTTTGCGAATCATAATTAAATCCTCCCAAAAAATTATTTGTTTTTCTTTTCTTCAAGAATCTTGTAGTCATCCGGTGACCACTTGTGCTTGTAGCTGTCAAGAGTGTTTGTGCGGAAAATTTCAAGTGCGGTGTTCATCACCTTGTTGTCGCTCACCGTCTGACCGATGAACATATTCTCAAGCTCAAGCTGAGTTTTGATGTCTATCTCGCTGCTCTCGGGCAGACCCTTTGTCTGCTGAAATTTCTTTATAGCAAAAAGTGTGGCATCGTCATATATGTCCGTGGCGGTTGTCACATTGTAGCCGAGGAGCGAAAGCCTCTCCTTGACTGCGAGCACATCCGAGCCGGAATCACCGGGGTTCAGCGCTCTTTCATAGGTGATTTTGTTCAGGTTTGCGTCAGCGTATTTTATCTCGCTGTCCTTTACCTTGAGGTCGGGTTCTATGCCTATGTTGTTTATGTTGCGCTTGTTTGGGGTCAGATATACCGCCTCGGTCAGCTTTATGCCGCCGCCCACCTTGAATTTTACTACATTCTGCATAGTGCCCTTGCCGTAGCTCTGCGAACCGACAACTATGCCCACACCCGTGTCCTGCACTGCGCCGGAGAAAGCCTCTGCCGCCGACGCGCTGTTCTCGTTTGTCAGCACGATCAGTTTGTAGCGCGGATTTTTGTTTGTGGAATCCAGTGAGTAGCTGCGCAGCGGATTTTTGTATTCAATGTGGATTACCGGTCCTGCCGGGATGAAGTTCTGGCAGACATCGCGCAGCACTGCCAGGCTGCCGCCGGGGTTGTTGCGCAGATCCATGATGATGTTTTTGATGCCGAGTTTGTCAAAATCGCTCAGTGCCGATTGCACAAATGCGTTTGCGTGCTCGTCAAAGCTGTAGAGTTTTATGTAGCCGACGGTGTTGTTCTCGACGGGGTAGTACACGCCCGATTCGACGGTGATTTTTTTTCTCGCCATAGTCGCCTCGGCATACTCTCCGTTGCGCACATAGCCGATTGTAACGGATGTGCCTTCCTCTCCGGCTATGTATGACTTCGCTATATTATATTCCATTCCGCGGATATCCGTGCCGTCGGCATGGGTGATAATGTCGCCTGCCATCAGCCCCGCACCGGCGGCAGGGGAGTCATCGTAGACATTTGTCACAAGCAGACCTTCGTCAAATTCCATTATGCCGACGCCTATGCCGCAGATTTCTCCGCTAAGACTTTGCAAAAATGCCTGGTATTCGTCTTTGTCAAAATACATCGAGTGTTTGTCAAGGTTGTCATATATGCCGCGAAAAGCGGATTCCCACACCTCGGGGTGTTCTTTGAGCACCTGGTTGAGGGCGTTGCGGTACAGATCTTCATCGGTTATGTCGAACCTGTAGTTTGCCTTGACTATGGACATAGCCATGCGCACAATGGTCTGTGAATATTCGCCGGTAAACTGTGAGTCGGTCTGAGTGTCATCATCCGCAAATGCGAGAGTGAAGTTGAACATAGTGACAATCACGAGCAGCAGCGCTGTCGCAAGAGTGAATTTTTTCCTGATGTTTTTCATTGTTTGTCTCCTTTCCGCCGCGTCGCGGCGAATATATCCGATTTTTTATTCTGCCTGAAACAGAAAAGCGAAAAAATGTAAGTTTACATTTCGTCCGGTGCGTCAATCTTAAGCAGACCGAGCACATTTTCTATAACCTGTTTTGTAGTTTCAACAAGCAGCAGTCTTGCCTGCATGAGCGCTGCGTCACCGCACTTTACTCTGCAGCTGTTGTAGAACGAGTGGAACAGCGCCGCCAGGTCGAGCACATATCTTGTCAGTTTGCTCGGCTCCATGGTTATTGCGCACTGAGCAATCTCCTGAGGCAGAGAGATGATTTTTGTCATCAGGTCAATCTCCGCGGCCTCATTCAGCAGTGACAGATCTATGGTGTCCGCCGGGGCGAGGGTGATGTTCTCCGCACCGAGCGCACGCAGTATGCTTGCTATGCGCGCATGGGCATATTGCACATAGAAAACCGGGTTGTCACTGTTTTGCGCAACGGCGAGATCCATATCAAACTCCAGGTGGCTGCCTGCCTGGCGCAGATTAAAGAAAAATCGCGCCGCGTCAACGCCGATTTCATCTATCAGGTCGGAGAGTGTTATCATCTCGCCTGTTCTCTTTGACATTCTTGCCACATCGCCGTTTTTGATGAGGCGCACCAGCTGCATTATAATTATCTCAAGTCTGGAGCTGTCTATTCCGAGCGCTTCCATGGCGCCTTTCATACGGGCAACATGGCCGTGGTGATCTGCGCCCCAGATGTTTATCACGCGGTCAAAACCTCTTTTTTCGAACTTGTTTCTGTGGTAGGCAATGTCCACCGCAAAATATGTGGGTATGCCGTTTGCACGGATGAGCACTTCGTCTTTTTCGTCGCCGAATTCCGTTGTCTTTATCCACACCGCACCGTCTTTTTCGTAGGTAAGTCCGGCGTCCTCGAGGAGCTTGATTGTCTCGGCAACCTCGCCGTTTTTATGGATGGAGCTTTCGCAGAACCATACATCGTAGTTTATGCGATATCTGCCCAGGTCGCGCTTTAGGTTCTCTATGTTTATGGGCAGTGCGTAGTCGATGAGCGCTTGGCGTCTCTCCTCTGAAGGCTTGTCGGCGAGAGCTTTGCCAAATTTGTCAAGATAATTTTTTGCGTGCAGTTTTATATCGTTGCCCTTGTAGCCGTCCTCGGGAAATTCGAAAGAATCCTCACCGCCGATCAGCTGCATATATCTTGCCTCGAGCGATTTGCCGAACTTCTCTATCTGTGCGCCGGCATCGTTTATATAGAATTCTCTCGTCACATCATAGCCCGCCCAATCGAGCACGCTTGCCAGGCTGTCGCCAAGGGCGCCGCCGCGCGCATTTCCCATGTGCATTGGTCCCGTGGGGTTTGCGCTGACGAACTCCACCATGACCTTTTTGCCGTTGCCGATGTTTATCCTGCCGAAGTTTTCACCTAAGCTGTGCGCAAGTCTGAGCCCGTCCGCAAGCCATTCTTTCTTCAGATAAAAGTTTATGAATCCCGGTCCGGCAATCTCCGCCTTTTCTATGTAGGTGTCCGCAAAATCCATCGCATCGGTAATCTGCGCCGCAATCTCGCGCGGATTTTTCTTTAGAATTTTGGTGAGTTTCATGGCGGTGTTCACCGAAAAATCCCCGTGCGCCTTTTCCTTCGGCACTTCTATCTCTATCTCCGTGTTTTCGTCCGCACCGATTTTGCAAAGCGCCCGTGCCACGCTGTCGTGTATCTGTTGTTTTATATCGTTTATAAGGTCTGTCATATTTTTTGTGCCTCCCATGCATCTATTTCAATCTTGTTTTTTCCCACGGTTCTCTCGTTAATGTCTATGGTGTAGTCTGCCTTTACGGAGCAGCGGTTGTCCTCGGTCACTATGTCGAGTTTCTCCGTATACAGGCTTATCGTCAGATGACCGAAAGGCGTGGTGTACATGGAGTATGTTTTTCTCCCGGCGAGAAACAGCATATCGGACACCACATCTCCCGTGCGCTGAACGGAAACATAGTCCTCGCCGATCTCTATGTTGGTGTGGGTGTTCTCCATACCCGTTGTTTTTGTTTCATCATAGTCGATGTAATACAGGTTGCTTTCTTCGTCATATTCATAGTTGCCGCTTGTCAGCATCTCTATGTCGTCCGTGCCCGGCTCGACAATTGCGTGCTGAAATCCGCGGATTTTTATCATAAATTTATCATCCATAATCTAATCACCGTAATTTTCTATATTTATTTTTTGTATGTCGCCGCCAAAGTGACCGTCCAGGAATATGTCCGCAACGCTTGAAAAATTTTCTGCGGAGTCGCTTACATAATATCTGTACTGTCTGTCGCTGCGGCCGCTGCAGAGCATATCATTCTGCGCAAGGTAACGCTTGGTGTAGTCCGCCGTCTCTGCGCCGGAGTTTATAAGCCGCACTTTGCCGCCGAGGATTTTTGAAATGGTCCTCTCCAGTATGGGGTAGTGGGTGCAGCCGAGTATCACCGTGTCTGCGCCGCTCTCGATTACCTCATCAAGATATTTTTTGCACACAAGGTGCGCTATCTCGTCATCTATGCAGCCGTTTTCCACAATCGGCACAAACAGCGGACACGCTTTGTTGAAAACGAAAGTGTCGGGAGAGAGGGATTTTATCTCGCTCTCATATTTACCGCTGTTTATGGTGGTGTTGGTGCCGAGGACTGCTATGCGGTTGTTGCGCGTGGCACCAAGAGCTGCCCTCACCGTGGGTGACACCACGCCGATTATCGGCACGCCGCATTCGTCCTTTATCACAGGCAGTGCCACGCTGCTTGCCGTGCCGCACGCCACTATTATCATCTTGATGTCAAAGCTTTTTAAGAAATTCACATCCGAGCGCACATATTTTATAATCACGCTGTCGGATTTTGTTCCGTACGGAACTCTGGCGGTGTCTCCGAAATATATTATGTTTTCCTCGGGCAGAACTTTCATCAGCTCTTTGACGGTTGTCAGACCGCCCAGCCCCGAGTCAAAGACACCTATGTATTTATCGTTCATAGGATCCTCCCGTTGAGATAATTATATACATGGTACATTATATCACAAACTTTTATAAAAATAAATGTTTTTAACCTAAAAATAATATTAAAATATTGAGAATATTCTGTGTTTATGTTACAATGGAATCACTAAAACGCAAAAAACGAAAAAGCGAAAAAGCGAAAAATCACAGCATCGCAAAAAAAAACGAAAGAAAGCGGAGATAAGCATGGAAAACATAAAATATCATGCCGCGGACGGCGGAGTGTTCATAGAAGGAGTGAGGGATTTTAACCCCAACCACACATTCGGCTGCGGTCAGTGCTTCCGATGGGATGCAGAGAGCGACGGCTCGTACACGGGCGTGGCATTCTCGCGCGCGGTTAATATATCCGCATCGGACGGCAGGATTTTTATCCTGGGCGCAACGGTTGACGACGCAAAAAACATCTGGACGGACTACCTTGACCTCGGCAGAGATTACTCAATTATAAAAAAAGAGCTGCTGCACGATGAAAATGTGCGCCGTGCCATAGAGTTCGGCGCAGGGATAAGAATACTCAATCAGGAAAAATTCGAATGTCTTGTTTCCTATATTATATCCACTCAAAATGCAATACCGCGGATTAAAAAAATTGTGTCCAAACTCTGCGGGATGTACGGAGACAAAATTGAGTTTTCGGGCAGGACATACTATTCGTTCCCGACTCCGGCACAGCTTGAGGGGGTGTCGGCGGACGACCTGGAGCCGCTGCACGCCGGCTATCGCGCGGCATATATAGCAGACGCCGTGCAAAAGGTGTGCTCGGGCGATGTGGATCTTGACCGCGTGAGTGCCCTTGATACGGCGGCGGCGCGCAAGGAGCTGCTCAAGATCAAGGGAGTGGGGCCGAAGGTGGCGGACTGCACCATGCTTTTTTCCATGAAAAAAAGCGACGCTTTCCCGATAGATGTGTGGGTGCAGCGCACCATGCGCACTCTCTACTGCGGCGAGGGGGCAAACCTTAATATGATTCAGGCAAAGGCGGCACAGATTTTCGGAGAGTATGCCGGCATTGCACAGCAGTATCTGTTCTATTATGCCAGGGAAAACGCTATGAAACGGTGAAGCGTTCGGGCATAAAAAGTGTTCAAAAGTCGGCAGACACAAATAGAGAAGTCTGCCGACTTTTGAACACAAAATTCCTCAAAACAAGTGTATTATGTGCCGTTTTGCGCCGAATTGACGCGTTCGCGGCTGATGTAGGCCTCATAGAGGACAGTCAGGTTGTTGAAAAAATCTATGGTGATCACTCCGTCTTCGGTCATGCCGGATATTTGCTGGATACGCAGCACCGCCTTGACGGAGTTTTCGTCGTGCACGCTTGTTATCTCCAACGGCACAAAATTATTGTCCGTGTCGCTCAGCGCTTTCATCATCGCCTGTATGACAAGAAGATCTATGCTGTGCTGACCGGGATAGATTTTCTCGCCCGTCTCCGGGTACACAAGGACGAGGGATGCGTTGGCGTTGATGTCGTCCACATATGAGGACACCTCGATGATTTTGTTCCATGTATCAAAATCTGTCTCGCCGGTCGGTTCGAGTCCGAATCCGCCCTGGAAGCTTTTGAGCGAATCTCTTGTCTGTTCACCGAAGATTCCGTCCGGGATAATCTGCGGCACAAAATCATAGTGCGACGCTATGTTGCGCAAAAAAATCTGCAGACTGCGCACCGGTCCTGTCTCGTCCACCAGTCCGATGCCGTTTGACTTATCGGGCACTTCGTCGGTGTATGTATGTCCTCCCAGAATGCCGCGCACGGGGACTGCAATGTTCGGAGCCGGCTGAGCGGGCGTCGGGTCCTTCGCCGCGCGGCTGCGGGCAAATTCACGCTTGATGTCATCTCTGTTATTCATCTTAATCCTCCCTGTAGTCAGAATCGCCGAACTTGAGATTATATGGCGGTTTTTGCGGATCGCCGTTGATTACATTGTCGAGCTGAGTCGTATATTCTCTGCTGGTAAATTCCCTATCGATGCCTACGAATGCGTCGTAAATCTCGTTCCACACCCTCTCGGTAATTACGCCGTTGACGGGCAGGGAGAAAATCCTCTGAAATGCTCTGACCGCCGCCTGCGTGGATTCTCCGAAAATGCCGTCTATGTCGGTAAACGGAATTTCGTAATAAAACTCGGACAGTGACGTGAGCATATACTGTATTATGCTCACATTTTCGCCGCGGTCGCCTATGGAAATCACATTTTTGTATTCAAAGGGTATGCCGTAGAATTGCTGACCGCGCGAGTTCAGCTCAGCGAGCCGCCGTATACCGACATACAGATACACCAGCTTATACCATGTTGCAAGTCCCACAACTCCGTCCGGAGTCAGGTTGAATATGCTTTGCATTGTCTTGACGGAGTTCTCGGTGTTCTCGCCGAAAATTCCGTCCACGGTGACGGCGGGTATGCTCGGATAATTTGTGCTTATCTCGTTGAGTGAGCGCTGCACCGCGACCACCGCATCGCCCACATCGCCGAGCCTGACCGCGCGCCCCGGGTAGCTGTCTGCGGATGGAAATATCGGGGCGTTGGACACTATTTCTATGTTGTCGCCGTAATAGTATTTCAAAATTTGTATTGCGTTGTAACCTTGACTTGCAAGCTCCTCGCTGCCCCATTGTGACAGACCGCTGCAGGTGACTGTGGTGCCGTTGCAATACTTTGCCGCAAGCGGCTCCACAAACCCCACGCGGCGGATGTATGATGTAAACATACCGTCTACTATACGGTCTATATTGTCAAAAATATTTCTGCCGTAGATATATTTCTGGTCGTATGCGGTTGAGGAAGTGATGTTGAAATCATAGCCTCTGCTCCTGTAGAAAGCGGTGTACACCCTGTTTAGCGCAAAAGAAATCTGCGCATAGATGTTTGCGACTATCGCAGATTCGTTCCAGGTGGGGTATATTTCGCTGGAGGCAACATTTTTTATATAATCGGAAAAAGACACCGTCACATTCTGTGCATCAGAGTCGGGCGAGCCGAGATGAACCGTGATAAATTCGGGAATGTACGGAGTGGTTATAATATCGGGCATATAATCACCTCCTACAGATTCTGCGGCGTAACGCTGAAATCGTCAAGCCGATATGGCAGTTCTTCGTCCTCGGATATGGGGATGAGCTCTGCCACCTGGATAGATGTTTCGCCCTCGAATACCTGTGCGTCGCGCACATAGTATGTGTAAAACTTAGGATGACTTATCCTGATGTTCACTGCGGTGAAAGGATTTTCAAACCCGGGCTCGCGGGATTCCTCGCGGCTTGGGGTAATGATTTTAATTGGCGGCGTTTTGCCGTTTTGGTCGGTTATGCGCGCGCCGAGCACAGATGACATATCGCTGTTTTCTATGGTCACCGACGCGTTTTCCACGGGTATCTCACCCCGCGATGTAAAAACTCTTGCCGTAATAAAACCGTATTCGTTCATTATCGCACCTCCATATATATTTATATTGTTTCGGTGCAAAAAATATTCAAAAAAAGACGGATTCAGCATAAAATGAATCCGTCTTTCAGCACTTTTGTATCTGTGTTTTTTTATTTAGGCAAACGAGACTCGAACACGCATTGCTTGCCGATAGATGTTTTTGCAGCTGATTTTTCAGCTGTTTTCCGATATTCTGTATGCCAGGGTCATGAGAGTGTCGCTGATGTGTACATTTTCGACCGTCACATCACTCGGCAGGTTCAGTTCCGCATATGTAAAGTTGAGAAAACCGCGCACCCCTGCATTCATCAGCCGTTCCGCCACATCGTTTACCGCCGATTTGGGTACTGCAAGTATCGCTATGTCAGGTTTTTTGTCCGCTATTGAGTCCTCTACATTCTCATAATCTTCCACCGTCAGTCCGGCAATGTCCTTGCCTATGATTGCCGCATCGGTGTCGTATATCCCGACAAGGCGGAAACCTCTTTTCCGGAAATTGTTGTGATTGGCAAGTGCATGACCCAGATGGCCGGCACCCACGATTATCATCTTGTATCCTCTGTCAAGACCGAGTATGCTGCCGATTTTTTCATGCAGCATTTCAACATTATAGCCGTATCCCTGCTGACCGAAGCCGCCGAAACAATTGAGATCCTGCCGTATCTGCGAGGCAGTGACGCCCATTTTCTTGCTTAGCTCGGTTGACGAGATTCTTGTTATATTTTTGCTGAGCAAATCGTCCAGATATCTGTAATATCTCGGCATTCGCTTTACAACCACGAGAGAAACATCCCTATCCTTCATTGCGTCTTTCACTTCCTTGTAACAATATTGCCGCAATCCGCGATACTTTATAGTATAGCATATATCATCTGTTTTTGCAAGTCATGAAAATGAGAAAAATAATATCGTCAGCCGTTATTTTTTCAGCTTTTCGGGGCGCTTGATTTTGTTCCACTCCTCATATGCTTTAGTGCTGTTGGGAGTGACAAGCAGTGTCTTTGGCTTTTCGTCACTGTCGGGCACACATTCCAGTATGGAGTATTTTTTGTTAGACAGTCTGAATTTATACTTAAGTCCGTTTTCCTCGTGTTCTCCTATGGTGAAGCCGTGATCGTTTTGTCTCATATATATTCTCCGTTCAATAAATGTTATGCGTACATTTTACTACTTTTTTAACTCAAAGTCAATGATTTCTCATACTTATGTTGATGAAACAAAATTTTTAGGCAAACAAGACTCGAACACGCAATACTGGTTCGGGTCCCGTTTGCCTAGCCGAAAGAGAATAATCTGAACCCGCCTGAAAAGGCATAATTTCGGCATCTTTTGGCTTGTCATCTTTGCAAGGCGCCAGCCTTGCTGCATCTTCCGCACCAAAATCTGCTCAAAATTCTATCTTTTTCAGGTCGCAGAATTTTGAGAGAGCGGATTTTTGGTTGCGCAAGGCAAAAACGCAGGTAATCCTGTCGGATTGCCGAGTATTTTAACACAGCGAAAGCGGAAATCCGCCTCTCAAAATCGGAGTTCGGGTTATTCTCTTTCGGCTAACCTTGCGCACCATAGTTTCAGCTTGGTGTTTCCTTTCAAATCCACAATCTCAAAAATATATTTTCCAACCTTGCATAATATTACAAAATTCTTACTATACATTAATGTATACTAATTGCAGAGGTGAGATGAAATTGATAGTATACGCCGATGTGTTGTTTCTGACAAACTTTGTTATTAATCTGATTCTGCTCGCCGTCACATCGTTGCTGACGCGCAGCAAATCAAAGGCGTACCGCAGAATAATTGCCTCGTGCGTCGGTGCGGTGTATGCGGTGTGTATGTTTGTGCCGAGTTTCGCCCCGGCGGCAAGCCTTTTGGGAAAATTCACTCTGTCTGCCGTCATGACATACATATCTTTCGGTGCAAAATCAATCAAAGCCTTTGTCAAAAATCTGTGTATGTTCTACACCGTTTCACTGGTGTGCGGCGGATGTGCGCTTGTCGCATCGTACTGCACCGCCGGCAGAATCGGGCAAAACAACGGCGTGCTCTATTTTGATACAAGCCTGCGCACGGTCATCGTCTCATCCGTTGCCGCATATGTCATAATCAAGCTGTCACTCGGAATATGCAAAAAATACTCCGCCCGTGACTGCCACCGCATGGTTATATACAAAAACGGCAGAGCAGCGGCAATAACCGTGCTGCTTGACACTGGCAATATGCTTACAGAGCCGCTCACGGGCAGTCCGGTAATCATTGTCGAAAAAACCGCTCTGCGCGGCATTGTGCCGCAGGACATACCGCCGTCGGACATTCTTGAAATGTCAAAATACATCGACGATATCCGTCTGATACCTTTTAGAGCGCTCGGCACGGACAATGGCCTTCTCATGGGTTTCAAGCCGGACAAAATCTGCTCGGATGAACCTCTGTGCGACAACATAACCATAGCCATTTCAAATCAAAGTCTCAGTCAAAGCAGCGAATACAATGCTTTGGCAGGACCTGAAAGTTTTCTTAAATAAAGGAGTAAGTACATATGAACACTGCGTCACTTCCACAATTCATTCACAACTTTTGGCTCAAAATCAACGAGCCGGAACCGGTATTCTATATCAACGGCCCGGCGACTCTGCCTCCGCCGCTGACGCGCGAGGAGGAAGAAAAACTCATTGAATCTCTCTCCAAAGGCTCAAAGAAGGCGAAAGAGCAGCTCATCGAGCGCAATCTGCGACTTGTGGTGTACATTGCAAAAAAGTTTGAAAACACGGGGATAGGCATTGAGGATCTGATATCCATCGGCACCATAGGGCTGATAAAATCAATAAACACTTTCAAGCCGGACAAAAACATCAAACTTGCCACATATTCGTCGCGCTGCATAGAGAACGAGATACTCATGTATCTGCGCAAAAACAGCAACCGCAAGACGGAGATATCCATTGACGAGCCGCTTAATGTGGACTGGGACGGCAACGAACTGCTCCTCTCGGACATCCTGGGCACGGACAGCGACATCATCTGCCGAGACATTGAAAACGAGGTTGACAAGCAGCTTTTGCGCATTGCCCTGGGCAAGCTGAGCAAAAGGGAGCGCAGCATAATGGAGCTGAGGTTCGGCGTGCGCAGCGGCACGGCAAAGACACAAAAAGAGGTTGCGGATCTGCTGGGGATATCGCAGTCGTATATATCGCGGCTGGAAAAGCGGATAATCGCGCGGCTTAGGAGGGAAATAACCAAAATGGTGTGAACGGCAAAAGACGAAATATGAAAGATTGCGCGCTGTATCGGGGTATATGTTGTGTATCTGCAAGATCCATATGTCTCAGGGTTCCCAAAAAGGTGGTAGCGTAGCGTGCCTTTTGGGGAATAAGGAGAAACAGCAAAGCGAGTAAGCTGTAAATCTCCCGATTTGCAGCGCACGATGTGCTGCTTGTTTCGACGCCGTGTCGAGCAGATACACAACATATACCCCTTACCTCCGAGTAAATTTCATTCCCCGCAATTCGCGGCGCCACGCGGACTGCGGGGCGTTTTTTTGATTTTTTTACACTTTGTTCACGCTTTTTGGCTCACAAATCATTGAATTTTTTTTGCGTTTGTGATATGATATAATATAAGGCAGTTTGCCTAATAATTCGGGGAGCTGATTGACATACTGAAATCCGATGTAATGCATATTCACGGCGGCAAAGTGCCGTACTTGAGTTTTAAGATTTTTGACGGAATACCGTTTGTAAAAAGCGCCGTATCCACAAGACACGGCGGCGTGTCGCAAGAAGAGACTTATTCGTCGCTGAACCTTGGCACGGGCACGGCGGACGACAGGGAGAACATTATCGGGAATTACCGTCGGTTTTGCTCGGCAACGGGGTTTGACATAAACCGTCTTGTGCTCGCAAAACAGACACACAGCGCAAATGTCAGGGTGGTCACGGAGTCCGATGCCGGGAAAGGTGTGCTGCGGGAGCGGGATTATGACGATGTGGATGCGCTGATAACGAATGTTTCGAATCTGCCGCTCGTAATACACACCGCAGACTGCGTTCCCGTGGCACTTGTCGACACAAGAAACCGCGCCATAGGCAATGCGCACTGCGGCTGGCGCGGCACATATGCGTCGCTTGCAAAAATCATGCTTGAGGCAATGGGGCGCGAGTACGGCACCGACCCGAGGGATGTGACAGCAGCGATAGGACCGTGTATTTGTGAAAAATGCTATGAGGTGTCGCATGATTTACATGAAGAATTTGCGTCAAAATTCGGATATGACGACTGCATAACCGAGTGCGGCGGCAGATATTATCTTAATCTGCCCGGGATAAACAGGCGTATACTTATCGACAGCGGGGTGAGTGCGGACAGCATTGCCGTGTCGGACATATGTACCTGCTGCAACTGCGAAGATATGTTCTCGCACCGAGGTCTGGGGCCGAAGCGGGGCATTATCGGTTCTTTTTTGGAGATAGAATAATGAATGTATTTGATTTTGACAACACAATATATGATGGCGAGAGTGCGTTTGATTTTTTCGTTTTCTGCGCAAGGAAGTATCCGCGGATGATAAAGTTTTTTCCGCGCGTCATCTCCGTTGTGATTCTGTACAAACTGTGCCGGATCACGCGTGAAGGCTTGCTTGACAGAATGGAGAAATACGATGCGGAGATCCTTCGCATAGCCGGAGATATCCGCGTGCTTGTGAGGGAGTTTTGGGATAAAAACGAATCCAAAATCAAGCCGTATTACTCAAAAATCCGTCGTGACGACGATGTTATTATTTCCGCATCGTTTGATTTTTTGCTTGACGAAATTATGCAAAGGGTCGGCATAAAAAACTGCATCTGCTCCAAGATGGATTTGGAGACGGGCAGGGTGACGCAGCTGTGTTTCGGTGACGAAAAGGTAAGGTTGTTCAAAGAGGCATACCCCGACGGCACCGTCGACTGTTTTTTCACCGATTCCATGAACGATCTGCCTATGACGAAACTTGCAAAAAAATCGTATATAGTAAAGGGCAATAAGATAAGAGAGAAAAAATGACACCTCGTCGGTGCCTTATATAAAACCATACCGCAAAGGAGAACAGCAATGGATATTAACGAAATCGCACTGAAAAAACATGAAGAATGGAAAGGCAAGATAGAAGTAGTGTCGCGCGTGTCCGTGACGAACGCCGAGGAGCTGTCAATCGCATATACCCCCGGCGTGGCAGAGCCTTGCCGCGTGATAAGAGATAACACCGAAAAATCATACGAACTGACCAGACGCAGCAACATGGTCGCCGTCATAACCGACGGTTCGGCAATATTGGGCCTCGGCAACATAGGTCCCGAGGCGGGTATGCCGGTTATGGAGGGCAAGTGTGTGCTCTTTAAGGAATTTGCCGGTGTGGACGCATTCCCGATCTGCGTAAAGGCCCGGGACACTGACGAACTGGTGCAGACCATATATAACATATCGTCGTCTTTCGGCGGTATAAATCTTGAGGATATCTCCGCGCCCGGGTGCTTCGAAGTGGAGTGCAGACTCAAAGAGATGTGCGACATCCCCGTGTTTCACGACGACCAGCACGGCACGGCAATTGTGGTTGCCGCAGCGATACTCAATGCGCTCAAAGTGGCGGAGAAAAAAATCGACTCCGTAAAGGTTGTCATAAACGGCGCGGGATCTGCCGGCATAGCAATAGGCAAGCACCTGATGAAACTCGGCGTGAAAGATCTGATCATGGTTGACAAATTCGGCATAATCTGTGACGGCATGGAGGGACTCAACTCGGCTCATGCAGAGATAGCCAAGGTGTCAAATCCTCACAAAATCACAGGCAGCCTTGCCGACGCCATGAAAGGTGCGGATGTGTTCATAGGCGTGTCGGCACCGGGTGTGGTGTCAAAAGATATGATAAAATCCATGGCGGATCGGTCTGTCGTGTTCCCGATGGCGAACCCCGTTCCGGAGATTATGCCGGACGAAGCACTTGAGGCAGGGGCGTTTATAGTCGGTACGGGCAGATCGGATTTTGCCAATCAGATAAACAATGTGCTTGCGTTTCCGGGGATATTCCGCGGTGCGCTCGATGTGCGCGCATCCGATATAAACGACGATATGCAGATGGCGGCGTCTTATGCCATTGCAAACCTTGTGGGAGAGGATGAGCTTTCGAGAGAATACATCATCCCCAAGGCGTTCGACCGCAGAGTCGGCAAGGCTGTTGCACAGGCGGTGGCGGACGCCGCACGCAGGAGCGGAGTCGCAAGAATATAACCGTCGGAGGAATTTGCAATGATTTTGAACATAACGGACAATGTGTCCGATTCTTTTGAATCGAAAAGCACCGAGACGCAGGTCACAGTCGGCATTGACGAGTGTGACGGTGACGCGCGCCTTGTGCTTGTGATAGAAAAAAACAGCGGCGCACATGAGGAAATAGATCTGGCGGAGATGAGGGAAAACGACATATACACCGTGTCGTTCGATGCGGTCAATTACGCTGTGTATAATGATGCTGTGTCTTTTCGCATAACCGCTCACGGCGCGGCTCTGCGTGAAGTCAAGGTTATCTGCGGAGACGAAAGGCCCGATTTTGACTGTGAGGAACAGCCTTTTTGCGAAAATGTTCTCGTCAGCCCGGGCGGGTGCAAATTCAATCTTGGTGTCACCGATGCCGGGGAGATGTTTCTGACACCTCATGTGCCGAAGAAAACTCTTTTTGTCGGCAATTCGCTTTTGCTTGGAATGGGCGGCTACGGAATGTGTTCGAGTTCGCCGAGGAACGATTATGCCCACTATGTCAGCGAGGCAATTTTGAATTTTAACCCCAAGGCGGAGTTTGAGCGTGTGCACGGCAGTGTGTTTGAGCAGAGCACAAGCGAAGAAGAATTTTTTGCAAACTGGGACAAAATTCCCAATCCATACACGGGCAGACCGGCTTGCGAGAGTTTTACATATGATTTGGATTTGATTATCATTCAGCTCAACGACAATATTAACACGGACGCAAAGTTAAAGACTTTTGCTGCGTGCTGCGACGGGTTTGTCCGCAGAATAAGGCGGTGCAGCCCCAAGGCGCGCATCATATGGGTTGAGGGGTGGTTCAACCACAGCTACAATTCACGCATTATATATGACCTGTGCAACCGCTGGCGAATCCCCGTCGTGTGCATTGCGGATCTGCGCTGTGCGGAAAACGAGGCTGTCCCGGGCACAAAGTATGTCACGGCGGACGGCACCGAGGATACCGTGAAAGACGCCTGGATAACACATCCCGGCAACGGCGGCATGAGGGCGATTGCCGACAGGATCATAACAAAGCTCGATTTATGATGAAAAATCCTCTATAAGAGAGCATATCTCGGCATAGGTATCTCTTTTAATCCCCGCCCCGAGCTCGGCGCGATCCACTTCGCGCAGGAGCTTGGGGTTTATGTCGAGTGTCTTTATTTTTTCCGAAAATCCGTTTTCGTATATCTCAAATAAATTCACATTGTCTCCGTCGGCTTTCATCATGTACCCCGTGACCGACGAATCCCTCACATATCCCGATTTTTGCAAAATGTTGTTGTGTGCCGTCTCCGCACTCTCCGCAGCGTCTTTTTTTGCGCCGCCGGCGGTGTCTTCATCGGCGGACTCGGCGATACTTGGCGGCTGTGAGTTATTTCCGTTATTAAAATTAATAAAAAAGATATAATAAATAAGAGAAATAATTGCGGCAATGCAGAATATAATTATATAAAAATACGATACTTTCTTCATGATAATCACCCTTTTAGTCTATTTTTACATATTCTGCGTAATATAAATTTAATTATTCGTAAAAGAAATTTAATACACAAACGGAAGTTTTTGTGGTATACTTATTATATATAAGTGGGACGAGCCGAAAAAAACGGTGAAAATCATGAAATCGTGAAATTGCAAAAACACGAAATTGCGGAAACGCGAAAGCGTCCCTGCTCCGAAAAAGGAGGCGTAGGTCGGATGGATAAGCTTGAGAGCATAAGAAAAAGACAGCACGATAATATTGAACGGCAGCTCGCCAGAGCTCAGCGTGAGGCGGACAAGCCGGGCAGACAAGAAAAACCGAAAAAGACGAAAAATCGCAAAAAGAAAAGTAAGGCAGGCAGAGTAGTCAAAACCTTGACAGTGCTTTTTGTTCTCGGGGTCATGGGCGCGGCAGCGACCGTCGTGTGGGCAACCTGGGGCATGGATTTTGATTTTGCCGATTCGTTCAATAAATTCGGTCTGTCGCTGTCAAGTGTGGTATACTATGAGGACGCCGAGGGCAACCTCAATCAATACGAACGCCTTGTGGCAGACGAAAACCGCGTGTGGGTGGACTATGATGCCATACCCGACAATATGAAAAACGCATTTGTGGCGATAGAGGATCAGCGATTCTACAGACACCACGGCGTGGACCTCAAGCGAACAGCCGGAGCGGTGATAAATGTGCTGCGCAACGGTGATTCGTCATACGGCGGCAGCACCATCACTCAGCAGCTTGTTAAAAACATCACCGAGGATTCGGAGCACAGCAAGGCGCGCAAGATAAGAGAAATGGTGCGCGCGGTCATCATTGAAACCAAGATGGACAAACGCGAGATTTTGGAATTGTACATGAATTCAATCTACCTGGGTCACGGGGCAAACGGTGTGCAGGCGGCGTCTCACGCATATTTTGCAAAGGATGTGGCGGAGCTTAATCTGGAGGAGTGCGCCGCAATTGCCGGCATAACTCAGCATCCGTCCACCTATGACCCGATTGTCAACCCGGACGGCAACAAAGAGAAACGCCGGCTTGTGCTTGACAAGATGCTTGAGCTTGGTTATATAGGTCAGGCGGAGTACGATGAGGCGAGCAATGCGCAGCTTAATGTTGTCAGTGCCGACGAGTCATCCGCCGCTCAGTCGTATTTTGTTGATTGCCTGTTTGAAGAATTGCTCGCCGACCTTGTCGAGGTGAAAGGATATACGCAGAGTTACGCCACGGCGCTTATATACAACGGCGGTCTGAAGATTGTCGCAACCGTCGATCCCGATGTTCAGAACATCATGGACGATGTATATGCAAACGGAAAAGGTTTTCCGAAGTTCTACGGTGAGCAGCCTGAATCTGCCATGATAATTACCGATCCGTACACGGGGCAGATAAAGGGCATAGTCGGCGGTACCGGGGTAAAGACCGGTGCAAGAGTGCTCAACCGCGCAACTCAGACCAAGCGTCAGCCCGGATCGACCATAAAGCCGCTTGCTGTGTACGGCCCCGGCATAGACCTGGGTGTGATAACCGCTGCGTCCACAGTGGAAAATTCTCCGCTCACACTCAACGGGTGGAAACCGAATAACGCAAACAGAAAATTCACAGGACCCGTGTCCGTGCGCAAGGCGGTTGCAAGCTCGCTCAATCTGCCGGCAGTCCGCGTGCTTGAGGAAGTGGGACTTGACAAATCGTTTGACTATCTGACGAAGAATTTGCATCTCAGTCTCATAGAATCCAAAAAGACCGATACGGGAATATCGTCCGACAAAGGCTATGCGCCGCTTGCGCTCGGCGGACTCACAGAGGGTGTGACGCTCAGCGAGATTAACGCGGCATACACGGCATTTGCAAACAGCGGAGTGTATGTTCAGCCCACATCGTACACCAAGGTGTACGATTCGTCGGGAAATCTGCTTCTGTCCAAGACTCCGGAGAGAAACAAAGCTTTCTCCGAGGAGACGGCGTTTATAATGAATCAACTGCTCAAGGGCGTTGTGCAGAGCGGCACTGCCGCCGGCAGCGCCATAACCGGCATGGACACCTGCGGAAAAACGGGCTCTGCCGATGATAATAAGGACAGATGGTTTGTCGGATATACGCCGTATTATGTCGGCTCGGTGTGGGTCGGCTATGACGAACCCAAGGTTATTTCATATGCCGGAGTCAACCCGGCGCTTACCATATGGCGCTCTGTAATGACCCGTGTGCACAATGGCCTTGAGCCGAGGGCATTTGAGCAGCCGCAGTTTGTAAAAAAAGCCTATGTGTGCAGCAACAGCGGAGAGTACGGCACAAATTCCTGCAGCGGCTCCACGGATTATGTGAACACAAGGCTCATCTCGGGATATTGCTCGGGCGTGCACAAAAATCATATCGGCACGCCGGGAGAGAAGATTCCGGGCGAGACGAATGCCGGCACGGACAAGGACGATAAAAAAAAGAACAGCACGACTTCGGCAGAGAGCAAGACGGATAAGAACGACAGCTCAGAGAAGAATGAAAAGAGCGAAAAGAATGAAAAGAACGAAAAGAATGAAAACACGGCAAGTGCGACGGGCAATGACAAAACGCACACTGCACCGAATGTGACGGAGACATCGCACACGGGAGAATAGGTGAATAATGCAAAGAGGCAGTCAGCAATGGATTGCCTCTTTTTGAATATAAACTCAAGCAATCGAACTCCGGATGAAAAGTCATAATTTCGGAATCTTTCAGCTCGTCGGATTTATTACTTTTTTTCTTTGAGTTTTTTTGACGGCGTGGCGTTTTCTCTGTTTGTAAAAATATTGTTTTTTCAACAAAAATATCGGTTTATTAAACAATTGAAAAAAGTTTTGAAAAACGGATTGACTAATGCGGAGCGGTGTAGTAAAATGACATTGATAAATATAAATTCAGGAGGATAATCATGTCTGTATTTTACGACAAAGCAAACGGGATTTTCAATCTGCAAACCCCGGGCACGAGTTACATAATAGGTATATATGAAGGAAAAATTCCGATGCATATATACTACGGAAAGAGAATTGAAAAAACAACCGATCTGATGCCCATGTTCGGCTACGAGCCGTTTTGGACAAACATTTCTTTTTCCGTGAATTCAAGAGAAATTAACGGTGCAATGCTTGGGGGACTTCCGCAGGAATATCCCACCTACGGCACGGGTGATTATCGCACACCGCTGTTCCACGCACGCTATGCCGACGGCAGCACGGTTACCAAGCTGTTATACACAGGCTACAGGATATATGACGGCAAGGAGGAACTTGACGGACTTCCCTCGACTTATGTCGAGGACGGGAGCGAGGCACAGACTCTTGAAATTTTTCTTGAGGACGAACTGACGGGTGTCAAAGTTGTGCTTTGCTACACCGCCTACAACGACAGAGATGTGATAACCCGCAGCAACAGGATAATCAACGGCGGCAAGGATGATGTGCGCCTGCAATCCGTGCTCTCGGGCGCAGTGGAACTGCCGGAGTGTGATTATGATTTTGTCCATTTCAGCGGCAGCTGGGCAAGAGAGCGCCATGTGGAGAAAAATCCGCTCATGCGCGGCAATCAGTATGTGGACAGTCTGCGCGGCGCGTCGAGCCATATGCACAATCCCTTTGTGTGTCTGGCGTCAAAGGGTGCGACTGAGACGAGCGGCAATGTGTATGCAATGAACCTTGTGTACAGCGGAAACTTCATTTCGGGCGCATATGTGGATACTTATGACAGGACAAGATTCTACACCGGCATAAATCCGTTTGATTTTGAGTGGAAACTGGAGCCGGGAGAGAGTTTTCAAACGCCGGAGTGCGTGTTTGTCTATTCAGACGGCGGGTTTGACAAGATGAGTCAGACCATGCATTCGCTTGTGCGCGAGAGGGTGTGCCGCGGCAAGTATCGCGATGTCGAGCGCCCTGTTCTGCTCAACAACTGGGAGGCTACATATTTTGATTTCACCGAGGAAAAAATCGTGGACATCGCCAAAAAGGCAGCGGAGGTCGGTGTGGAATTGTTTGTGCTCGACGATGGTTGGTTCGGCGAGAGAAACAACGATAAAAGCTCGCTCGGTGACTGGTTTGCAAACAAAGAAAAATTGCCCTCCGGCATAGACGGACTGGCTAAGAAAGTAAATGACCTCGGACTGAAATTCGGTCTGTGGTTTGAGCCGGAGATGATATCGGAAAAGAGTAAACTATATGAGGCGCACCCGGACTGGTGTCTCCATGTTGAGGGCAGGAGCTGCTCAATGGGGCGCAATCAGTTGATTCTGGACTATTCCCGTGACGATGTGTGCGACTATATAATAGAGAGCCTGTCAAAGATTTTTGCCGAAGCGAACATAGAGTACATCAAGTGGGATATGAACAGAAATATGTCCGAGATAGGCTCAGCGGTTCTGCCGGCTGACAGGCAGAGGGAGACGGCGCACAGATATATGCTTGGATTGTATCGGGTGCTTGCTACTCTCAAAGACAGATTTCCGGATCTGCTTATGGAAGGTTGCTCCGGCGGCGGCGGACGGTTTGACTTGGGTATGTTCTGCTATTTCAACCAGTTCTGGACGAGTGATGACAGCGACGCCGTGGAGAGACAGTATATCCAGGACGGCACAAGCTACGGTTACCCGACGGTTGTCATGGGCGCTCATGTGTCTGCCGTGCCGAACCACCAGGTAAAGAGAGTGACTGACATCAATCTGCGCGGATATGTAGCCCTGTCGGGTCAGTTTGGCTATGAGCTTGACCTTGCGACGCTTACGGACGGTGAGATTGCTGAGGTGAAAAAGCAGATTGCACTGTGCAAGGAGTTTGCCCCGGTGTTCCACAAGGGTGCGATGCACAGGATAAAATCGCCTTTCAGTGACAACATGACCGTGTGGGAATTTGTCTCTGCGGACGGCAACACCGTCATCTTGCAGATTTTCGGCATAAAGGGTCAGGTGGGCGCGCCGCATAAGAGGATTTGTCTGCGCGGACTTGAAGCCGGTGCGTCGTATAAGGAAAGGTTCACAGGCAAGCTGTATACCGGTGAGATGCTTATGAACATTGGCATTTTCAGAAATTGCTGCGAAGATTATACACATGAGATGATGATATTGGAGAAAGTCGGAATGTAGGGTCAACAAAAGTTTGAGTTGATAAAAAACAAATAATGAATTGACAATTTCATTGTCATGAATTGCACATGTCTGTGCATGAATTTTCGCTGCGCTCAATGAATTGAATTGCCTTTTAATGCGCGCAGCGCAATTCATGTCTCGTTAGAGACAATTCATGAAATTTCCGATTTCAATTCATGCCGCAAGGCAATTCATTGAATTTGACTTTGGCAAATTTATAGGCGATTGTAAAATTACGAACTAAAAAATGTGGATAACTTTTTGCACTTTTTGAATCCCTCAGACGGCTACGCCGCCAGCTCCCTTTAGCAAGGGAGCCTTTCGCTCGGTCGACAGTTTGTGCTGATGGAGAAAGCCTCCCTTGCCTTAAAGGGAGGGGGACCGCCCGAATGATTATTATTTTAATGTTAAAATAATAATCATTCGAAAAAGGCGGTGGTGGGATTCACAAAGTGGAGAAAACTAAACCTGTTTATACAATTGAAATGTGCCTATAATGTGCATTTTAGTAATTTTACAAACGGCTATTTGGCAAATTTATATAAGGAGACTAATTATGAGAGAATACGAAAATCTATATCAGCTCCCGGAGAATCGCGAACCTCAGAGAGCATACTACATCCCGTATGACAGCCTTGACAAGGCATTGTGCGGAGACAGACACAAATCGGCATATTACCGCCTTCTCAACGGCACATGGAAATTTAAGTTTTTTACTCGCGACATAGATGTGCCCGAGAAAATCGACTCCTGGGACGAAACTCCCGTGCCGTCGTGCTGGCAGATGCAGGGCTGGGAAAAACCCGGCTACACCAATGTGAACTATCCGCATCCGGTGGATCCGCCGTATGTGCCGGACGACAACCCGTGCGGCGTGTATGAGAGAGAATTTGCCATTGGTGCAGAATGGGAGAACAGGGAGACTTACATAGTGTTCGAGGGCGTCAGCTCTTGCCTGTATCTCTATGTAAACGGAAAATATGTCGGCTATTCCATGGGATCGCATCTTCAGGCGGAGTTCGACATAACGGAATTTGTGCACGAGGGTTCAAACACCGTCACTGCAAGGGTGCTCAAGTGGTGCGTCGGCTCGTATCTTGAGGACCAGGATTTTCTCAGGCTGAACGGAATTTTCCGTGATGTGTATCTGCTATCCCGTGCAAAGGGGCACATCAGAGATGTTGACATCAGCGCCGACACAAAACACATCTTCGTGTCGGCAGATGATTACGAGGTGTACAAAGCGGACGGCACTCCGCTCGGCGACGATGACGAGCCGATCCTCTGGAACGCAGAGAAACCGTATCTCTACACCGTTGTGGTGAAAGAGGCGGGCGAGTACATCCCGTTCAAAGTCGGCATGAGGGAGATTGCCGTGAGTGAATTCGGCGAGCTGCTCATAAACGGCACTTCGGTGCTGCTCAAGGGAGTGAACCACCACGATACCCACCCGACACAGGGATATTATCTCACGGACGAACAGCTGCGCGGCGATCTTTGCAAGATGAAACAGCTGAACATAAACACCGTGAGGACGAGCCACTATCCTCCAACACCGGAGTTCCTCAATATGTGCGACGAAATGGGATTCTATGTGGTGGATGAAACGGACATAGAGACGCACGGATTCGTGACGAGAAATGCCGTGAGATATGAATATGACGATTCATATGACTGGCCCTGCCGCAACCCCGAGTGGAAGGGCGCCTTTGTGGAGAGGGCGGAGCGCATGGTGGAGCGTGACAAAAACCACGCCTGCGTCATTATGTGGTCCACGGGCAACGAGAGCAATTTCGGCCTCAACCAGGCGGCGATGATAAGATGGATAAAGGACAGAGATGAATCGCGTCTTGTTCACTGCGAGGACGCCACGCGAAACCTGAATAATGTTGCCGAGGTGGATGTTGCAAGCTATATGTATCCGTCGCTTGACGACCTGGAGAAATATGCTTTGAACAGCGATCCGCGCCCTGTGTTCCTGTGCGAATATGCCCATGCTATGGGCAACGGCCCCGGAGATGTGGGCGACTACATGGAGGCTTTCAGGTCATATCCCAAGCTTATCGGCGGCTGTATCTGGGAATGGACGGATCATGTGGTGCTTGAGGACGGTGTGCAGAAATACGGCGGCGACTTCGGCGAGCTGACGGACGACAAAAACTTCTGTGCGGACGGACTTGTTTTCTCCGACAGGAGCTTTAAGGCCGGCAGTCTTAACGCAAAATATGCCTATCAGGGATTTGACGCGGAGTTTGCCGATGACGACAGGATAATCGTCAAGAATTATTATGATTTCACGAATCTTAATGAATTTGACCTCACATTCACGCTCGAAGTCGACGGCGAAAAGGTTGATTCAAAGACGGTGAAACTCGACATAGATCCGCATGAGTGTGCGGCGGTGGATATGCCGTTTAATGATTTGCCCGATTTCTGCAAATACGGTGTTTTCATGACTTTGTCGCTCACGGATAAGGACGGATACGAAGTCGGCATGACTCAGTTTGAGCTTCCGTGTGAGAGCTATGCGGTGGAGTTCGGCGATGAGCTTGGCAATTTCCGCGAGGATAACGAGAGGATATATATCGACGGCGACGGATTCTCCTATGTGTTCAACAAGCACTACGGCGAGCTTGAGTCAATCGTCAAAAACGGAAAAGAACAGCTTGACGGCAGAGTGCACCTGACCCTGTGGCGAGCGCCGACGGACAACGACAGACACATCAAGCATACCTGGGGACTGTTTGAGGACAACATTGCCGGTGAGAACCTCAACAGATTGTTTAACAAGGTGTACACCGTGGCTGTGGATGGCAGCAGCATTGTTGTATACGGCTCCCTCGCCGGTGTGGCAAGAGTTCCGATTGTCAACTATGCTCAAGTTTACGAATTTTTCACCGACGGCACAATCCGTGTGGCGCTCACGGCGAGCGTGCGCAAGGACACCAAAATATATCTGCCCCGCATAGGCTACGAATTCACTTCGCCGGTACGAAACGACAAGTTCACATATTTTGCCCTCGGCGACGGCGAAAGCTACTGCGACATGAATCTTCACGCCAAGATGGGGCTGTATTCGAGCAGTGCGGATAATGAATATGTAAACTATGTGTATCCCCAGGAGCACGGCAACCATTTCAAGGCGCGTATGCTCACAATGGGCGGTGGACTTAAATTCGTCACGGACGATGAGTTTGAGTTCAATGTGTCGTCGTACACGGCGGAGGCGCTCACCGCGGCAACGCATACGGATGAGCCCGAAACCGACGGCAGGACGCACATCCGCATAGATTACGCAGTGTCCGGCATCGGGTCAAACAGCTGCGGACCGGCGCTTATGGAAAAATATCAGGTGAACGAAAAAGAGATAGATTTTGAATTTTATATCAAATAAGGAGCATATATCATGGATTCAATAACGGTTACAAACAATGTGCCGCTGCGCGGAGAATATGATGTTATAGTCGCCGGCGGCGGTGTGGCAGGCATTGCTGCGGCTGTTGCGGCGGCAAGAGCCGGCAAAAAAGTACTCTTGCTCGAGAAGGCAGTCTCGCTCGGAGGACTGGCTACCATTGGGCTCATAAACCTGTTTGTGCCGATGTGCAACGGCAGAGGTGTGCAGATCATCAAGGGCATGGCAGAAGAATTCCTGCGCCTGTCAATCAAGGACGGCTACGACACCATCCCCGACGAGTGGAAAAACGGCGAACCGGGCGAGGGTGCCAAGACGAGATATCTCACAAAATACTCTCCGTCGATATTCTCTCTTGAGCTGACAGAGCTTTTAGGCAAAGAGGGCGTAGATCTCCTTTACGACACAGTTGTGTCCGAACCCGTCATGGACGGAGGTCACTGCCGCGGACTCATTGTGGAGAATAAGTCGGGCAGAGAATACTATGAAGGAAAAATCATCGTTGACACAACGGGTGATGCGGATGTGCTCTATCGTGCCGGAGTTCCGACCCGTCAGGGCGGCAACTACTACACCATGATTTCCAATGCGACGAATCTCGACCTCATGAAAAAGGCTGTCGAGAGCGGCGACATTGCCGATGCGTACACGGGCGTGATGGGCGGCAGATCAAATCTTTACGGCGGCGGTCACCCCGAGGGTATGCCGCTCTTTGAGGGCACAAATGTAAATTCCGTGACGGATTTTATAATTAAAAATCATCTCGACACACTTGCCGAGGTGCGCAAGGGCGACAGAAAGAGAGATGACATAGTCATGCTGCCCGGCATGGCGCAGTTCCGCACCACCCGCTGTCTTATCGGTGACAAGGAGTTCGACATGAACGATGCCTACAGACACTGCGACGATTCCATCGGTGCTATCTGCGATTTCGACAGGAAAGATTATCTTTTTGAAGTGCCGTTCGGTGTGTTGGTTAAGACAGGCTATGACAACCTCATCACAGCCGGCAGAACCGCGTCTGCAAAGCCGGACTACAGTTGGGATATACTGCGCGTCATTCCCCCGGCAATAATCACCGGTCAGGCGGCAGGCATCGCCGCGGCGCTCTCCATAGACGACGGAGTGCCGATTTATGATGTGGACATACGCGCGCTGCAAAGCGAGCTTGAGGCACAGGATGTCATGCTGCATTTTGACGACAGCCTGATCCCCGAAAAAGAGGCTGACGATGTGCATATGGATATAGGGCATATGTGAGTTTGGAGTGTGGAATGTGGAGATTGCACGGTGGGAGAGAGAGCACATGGAGTTGCTTGCGAAAATCGCACCCGATGAGTTCGATGTTTTGCATTATGCCGCCGTTGCGGTGCTGAAATCCAAAAAGGAATGAATGTAATTCGGGTGCTTTGGGAGTGGTGTGCCGTCTCGTGTAGTATATTTTATTCTGTACGCATAAAGTTTTGTGCCGTCTGTGTATGTGTTTTTTATCCTTGCCGCCTCGGACAGCAGTGCGGTAGCGCTGAACTCGTCGCCTAAGAATAAAAAACACATACACATCCTTTGACGGAATACTTTCCACGCACAATCGGCAGAACTCGCTCACACAAAATAAAATATTCCCGCCCTCGCCTCTGTGACGGATTTCTTTCTTTTGATAAATCTCCATTAAGGCGGTAGGGGTCGATGACCTCATCGACCCGCGGTTGATGAACAAATCTGCATTTGCGGCAACATTCCGTTAATGCACCCGTGGGGCAATCGGGCAGAGCAGAGCCCTGCCTCTACGGTCTGTCGGAAAAATCACAACAATAAAAATAACACACACACCACCGTATTTTCAAACACAAAATTTAACGAAATCGAGGACTGATTATGCAAAAATACATTGACGCAATTAAAAAATACTCGGCGGAAAACTACCGCCAAATGCTCCGTGAACCCGACGGTGTGCTTGCGCACCCGTTCATCGTGCCGGGCAGCGCGAGCTACAACAACTGCCTGTGGGACTGGGACAGCTGGCTCACGGATGTGGCCGTTCGTCAGATAATGGCGGATAACGACGACTATGACGAAAAATTCATCGAATCCGAAAAAGGCTGCGTGATAAATTTCCTGGAACACATGGACGCCGACGGCAAAATGCCCATTTGCATCACTCCCGAGAACGAGACAAATTTCTCCCACGGGGGCAATTTCAGCAAGCCGTGCCTCATTCAACACGCGGCTTTCATTGTGCGTGAGAACGGCGGTGACGCGGATTGGCTCATGCCACATGTCGCCGACATGAAAAGATTCTTGGACTGCTACAGAAACCTGTGTTTCCACTCGGCGACCGGGTTGTATTTTTGGCTCAACGATGCGGCAATCGGTGTGGACAACGACCCGTGCACATTCTACCGCCCAAACAAAAGTTCCGCGTCGATCTACCTCAACTGCCTGATGTACAAGGAACTCAAAGCGCTGGTTTACATATGCGGCATCCTTGGCGAGGACGCCGCAAAATACGATGAATATGCCGAAAATGTTAAAAATGCGATAAACACTCATCTCTGGGACGAGAGGGACGGGTTTTACTATAGTGCGGATCTCAATCTGCTGCCCGTCGACCCCAATGCGCAGCTGCACAAGGGCGCGCCGCGCAACTGGGACTGCCTGATACAGAGGATAGATGTGTGGTCGGGCGTCATGGCGCTGTGGGCAGGCATCGCCTCGCCGGAACAAGCGGAGCGCACCGCGCGCCACATCACAAATCCCGACACATTTTGGGCACCGTACGGCATACGCACCCTTGCCAAAACGGAGAAGATGTATCAGATATTAAAGACGGGCAACCCGTCATGCTGGCTCGGGCCGATATGGGGTATATCCAACTGGATGTGCTTCAAGGGCCTTGCGGATTACGGCTTGAACGACGCCGCAAAGGAGATTGCCGAAAAGTCGATAAAACTCTTTGGAGAAGATGTAATCACGAACGGAGAATTTCATGAATACTACCACCCGGACACGGGCGAGGGCGTGAATAATCCCGGTTTTCAGAACTGGAATCTGCTTGTGAACAACATGATCGCTTGGCACGAGGGCAGAGAGTATGTCCGCGAGTTTTAATTGAGAAAAAAATATCACAAAAAGCCGAGCCGGCGCATATTGCATGGCGCGGCTTTTTTTCGTGTTAACAAAAAGTAAACTAACTTTGTCCGCTATTGATTTTGACTTAAATCTATGGTATACTTATTGTGCACAATAATGGCGAAGTATAACTTCGCCCGCACAGGAAGGAATGAATCATATGAAAATGTGTGCAATATGCAAGGAGAGACCTGCCGTTGTGTTTGTCAGCAAATCCGACGGACAGAATGTTATAAATGAAGGATATTGTTTCAAATGTGCCATGGAATCGGGAATCGCACCGCTCAATAATATTGCGGAGCAATTCGGACTTTCGCCGGATGACATCAAGGATATGTCGATGGACATCCGCTCGGCAATCACCGACGAAAATCTTCACGAGGCATTCATGGACATCATGGGCGGCGGCAACCTCATGGAACCGCCCGAGGACGACGGAGATGACGGCGATGACGCCCAAAAGGGCAAGCCGCTCGGCAGCATATTCGGCTCAATGCCGGGGCGCGCTCAGAAGAAAAACGCTCTGGAGACATACGGCGTCAACCTGACCGCCAAGGCAAGAGAGAGCCTGCTCGACCGTGTAATCGGCAGGGAAAAAGAGATTGAACGAGCCATTCAGATACTCAACAGGCGCTCTAAGAACAATCCCGTTCTGCTGGGTGCGCCCGGTGTGGGCAAGACGGCGATTGCAGACGGCATAGCTCAGCGCATTGCCGACGACAAAGCACCGGAAAAACTCCATATGTCGGAGGTGTATCTGCTCGACATGGCAAATGTGGTTGCCGGCACGCAGTACCGGGGTCAGTTTGAAAGCAGACTGAAAAACATTGTAGAGGACGCCAAGCGAATGAATGCGATTCTTGTGATAGACGAGATTCACTCAATCGTCAGCGCAGGCGATGCGGACGGTGCAATGAACGCAGCAAACATCCTCAAGCCGGCGCTCTCCAAGGGCGACATCCAGGTAATCGGCGCCACCACTTTGGATGAATACAGAAAATATATCGAAAAAGACGCTGCACTTGAGCGCAGATTTCAGCCGGTTATCATAGACGAGCCAAGCACGGAGGAAACCATAGAGATCCTGCGCGGTTCCAAGGATTATTATGAGGGTTTTCACAATGTGACGATAGACGATTTTGTCATCCGCGAGGCTGTCATACTGTCGGACAAATATATTCACGACAGATTCCGTCCGGACAAATCTATTGATGTGATTGACGAGGCGGCGTCGCGCCTCAATATGGAGTCGCCGTATACCGAAGAAATTCTCAGCGTAAAAAAGTCTTTGGCAGCAGTGAATATGTATCTTGCGGCGCTTGAGGCGGACGAGGGTGAGCCGCCGTATGAGCAGCTTGCCGAGGCAAAGGCGGACAAATGCCGCTGTGAGGAGGAATTGAAAAATCTGCGTGCCATGCAGCGTGCGACCAGGGTTACGGTTGACGATGTGGCGCGCGTGATAGAACTGTGGACGGGAATACCTGTCAAGAACATTACCGAGACGGACAAGAGCAAACTGCTCAACCTGGAGGAGAGACTGCACAAGCGCATTGTGGGTCAGGACAAGGCGGTGTCGAGCGTGGCAAGGGCTGTCCGCCGCAACCGCGCGCTCAAGCTGAGCAAAAAGCGCCCCGTGTCGTTTATATTTGTCGGCCCCACGGGCGTGGGCAAGACGGAGCTTGTCAAGGCGCTCGCCGAGAGCCTTTTCGGCGATGATGATTCGCTCATCCGCATAGATATGAGCGAATACATGGAAAAGCACACCGTGTCAAAACTTATCGGAGCGCCTCCGGGATATGTCGGCTACGACGACGCGGGACAGCTCACGGAGAAGGTGCGCAGAAAGCCGTATTCAGTCATTTTGCTCGATGAGATAGAAAAAGCACATACGGATGTGTTCAACATTTTGCTTCAGATTCTCGATGACGGCAGAATCACCGATTCTCAGGGCAGGGTGGTTAATTTTGAAAACACCATCATCATCATGACATCAAACGCCGGCACAAGCGTCGGTTCATCGTCCGGCTTTGGATTCATGAACACCGACGGCGGCGTGAGCGCAAGGATAGACGCAGCGCTCAAGGAGTTGTTCCGCCCCGAGTTCCTCAACCGTGTGGACGAGGTGATAGAGTTTGAGCCGCTTACCCGTGACCAGCTTATGAAGATTGTCGATCTGATGCTTGCCGATGTCGTATCCGAGCTGTCGCAGATGGGCATAGCCCTGTGCATATCCGACGCCGCAAAGGAGAAGCTTATAGACAACGGCTACAATCCGCGCATGGGTGCAAGACCCATCCGCCGCGAGATTCAGACGAGCATAGAGGATCCGGTATCGAACATCCTGCTCGGCGACGATATCCCGGAGCACTCCACGGTCAGTGTGGATGTGAACGACGGCGAAATCTGCGTGGCGCTTGTCGGACCGGTGGGTTAACCTCTGTGACGATTGTAAGACAGTGCACCGTCTCGGGGTATATGTTGTGTATCTGTTCGCCACGCCACGGCGTCGAAACAAGCAGCGCATCGCGCGCTGCAAATCGGGAGATTCACAGCTTACTCGCTTTGCTGTTTCTCCTTTTTTCCAAAAAGCCACGCTACGCTACCACCTTTTTGGGAGCCCTGAGACTATCGATCTCGCCGATACACAACATATACCCCTCGCCTCTGTGTAAATTGTCACTGTGTGAATGACATTGATAAAAGCACATATCAAATTATATAAATAAGGAAGTAACAAGAAATGAACTTACAGCATCTTAAATACGCACTTGAAGTGGGGAAGACCGGCTCCATATCACAGGCGGCGCAGAATCTCTATCTGAATCAGCCGCATCTTAGCAAATGCATAAAGGAGCTTGAGGAAAACATCGGCATAACCATATTCAACCGCACCTCAAAGGGCGTTGTGCCCACCAAAAACGGTGCGGAATTCCTTGTGTATGCGTCAAACATTGTGTCGCAGATAGAGGAAGTGGAGAATATGTACAAGGGCGGTGATGCCGGGGTCAACCGTTTCAGCGTGTCTGTTCCCATGGCGTGCTATGTGGCGCAGGCGTTCATTGAGTTTATTTCCGAGATATCCGATGACGATGGCATCCGCGTGGACTATCACGAGACAAACTCACTCACGGCGATAAATAATGTGACGAATAACGACAACAACATTGCCATTATCAGATATCAGACAAAGTACGAAAAATATTTTCTGCAGTTCCTGGAGGAAAAGGAACTGGAGGTGGAGCCGCTGTGGGAATTTGCTTACAGGGTCATTATGTCGGTGCATCATCCGCTCGCCATGGAAAAAAACATTACCTGTGCCGACCTGGAGAATTTCATCGAGATAACCCACGGCTATCTTACCATTCCGACTTTGCCGGCAGCCACCGCACGCGAGATCATGTTGTCGGACGACTCCAAAAAGGAGATTGCCGTTTATGAGCGTGAGAGCCAGTTCGAGCTGCTGCGCAATGTGCATACCACATATATGTGGACATCGCCCACGCCGCCCAGCCTGCTCAACACCATGCCGCTTGTGCAAAAGGATTGCGACATTGCTGACAACAGCTATAAGGATGTCATAGTCCGCAGACGGGGATATAAGCTTAATTCGCGCGAAAAGCTTTTTGTGAGGATTGTTAAAAGGCAGATTGAGGAATTAAAGAGATAATATATATCATCATATATCAAAAAGGAATACCGTTATTCCGAATTCGGTATTTCCATATTGATTTTTTTATGATAGAATGTAACCATAGAGAAGTGAGAAAGGGGAAAAGACAAATGACAAACTATGAACAGTGGAACGGTTTTGACGGCCGTATCTGGAAAGAGGAAATCAATGTCAGAGAGTTTGTTCAGAAAAACTACAAACCTTATGACGGCGACGAAAAATTCCTTGCCGGACCTACCGGCAACACCGACAAACTCTGGGACAAACTCCAGAAGTTGCAGAAAGAGGAGCGCGCAAAAGGCGGCGTTCTCGACATGGACACACACATTGTGTCGACACTCACATCACATAATCCCGGTTACATCGGAGAAGATACAAAAGATATAGAAAAAGTTGTCGGCTTGCAGACAGACAAGCCGCTTAAGAGAGCTTTTATGCCTTTCGGCGGCATAAAGATGGCTGAGCAGGCTTGCGAGACTTACGGATACACTCCCGATCCCGAGCTTCACAAGATTTTCACGGAGTACAGCCGCACCCACAACCAGGGTGTGTTTGATGCATATACTCCCGAGATGAAAAAAGCAAGACACAACAAGATTATCACCGGTCTGCCGGATACCTACGGCAGAGGCAGAATCGTCGGAGACTACCGTCGTGTTGCCCTCTACGGTATAGATTTTCTCATCGCCCAGAAGCAGAAAGACTATGCTAACTGCGGCGACGGCGTTATGACAGACAATATCATCAGACAGCGCGAAGAAATCTCTATGCAGATAAATGCCCTCAAGGGACTTAAAACTATGGCTGCGTCATACGGATTTGATATCTCCGCACCGGCATCAAACGCAAGAGAGGCTGTTCAGTGGCTCTACTTCGGCTACCTCGGCGCAATCAAAACTCAGAACGGCGCCGCAATGAGCATTGGCAGAATCTCCACCTTCCTCGACATCTACATCGAGAGAGATCTTGAGGCAGGCAAAATCACCGAGTCAGAGGCTCAGGAGCTCATCGACCACCTCGTTATGAAACTGCGTATGGTTAAGTTCGCAAGAATTCCGTCATACAATCAGCTCTTCTCGGGCGACCCGGTATGGGCAACACTTGAAGTCGGCGGCATAGGCGTTGACGGCAGATCCATGGTTACAAAGAACGATTTCCGCTTCCTGCACACCCTGGAGAATATGGGACCGTCCCCGGAGCCGAACCTTACAGTGCTCTATTCTTCGGCACTTCCGGAGAATTTCAAGAAATATGCATCGTATATTTCCATAGAGACAAGCTCTATCCAGTACGAGAACGACGATGTCATGAAGCCGGTATGGGGTGATGATTATTCAATCTGCTGCTGCGTATCCGCTACACAGACAGGTAAGGAAATGCAGTTCTTCGGCGCAAGAGCAAACCTTGCAAAATGCTTGCTCTATGCTATAAACGGCGGTGTTGATGTTAAATCAAGAGAACAGGTTGGTCCGTCCTACAGACCGATTACTTCCGAGTACCTCGACTATGACGAAGTTATCGAGAAGTACAAGGTTATGATGGATTGGCTGGCAGGACTGTATGTAAATACACTCAACCTCATCCAGTATATGCACGATAAGTATTACTATGAGGCAGCTGAGATGGCACTTATCGATACCGATGTCCGCAGAACATTTGCAACAGGTATCGCAGGATTCTCCCATGTGGTTGATTCGCTCAGCGCTATCAAGTATGCCAAGGTTAAAGTTGTCCGTGACGAGACGGGCATAGCTGTTGACTATCAGACAGAGGGCGACTTCCCGAGATACGGCAACGACGACGACCGTGCCGATGAAATTGCGGTATGGCTGCTCGGCACATTCCTCGATATGATCAAGAAACGCCACACATATCGTGATTCCGAACCGACAACTTCGATCCTCACAATCACATCGAATGTTGTTTACGGCAAGGCTACAGGCGCAATGCCCGACGGCAGAAGAGCCGGCGAGCCGCTTTCACCGGGAGCAAACCCGAGCTACGGCGCAGAAAAGAGCGGTCTGCTTGCATCGCTTAATTCCGTTGCAAAACTGCCTTATGAGTGGGCGCTCGACGGTATATCGAACACGCAGACAATCAGTCCGGACGCACTCGGTCACAACGATGCGGAGCGCACAAACAACCTGGTAAATGTGCTTGACGGTTATTTTGACCAGGGCGCACACCACCTCAATGTGAATGTGTTCGGCACAGAGAAACTCATCGACGCTATGGAGCACCCGGAGAAAGAGGAGTATGCAAACTTCACTATCCGTGTATCCGGTTATGCGGTTAAGTTTATCGACCTGACCAAGGAACAGCAGCTCGATGTTATATCGCGTACTTGCCACAAATCAATGTAATTTTTGCCGATAATTCAAGCACAATGATATAGGCAAATTAAAAAATCAGCCATCGGTTTTCCCCGCAAAATCGATGGCTGAAAATTTCTTGCCGTAATGATTTTATTATTTTATTGATAATAAAAATAAAAAATGTGTGGTCGCAAACATAGAAAACAACAGATGAATTGACAGCTTTGCTGTCATGAATTGCACCTGAAGGTGCATGAATTTTCGCTGCGCTCAATGAATTGAATTGCCTTTTTATGCGCGCAAAACTCAATTCATGTGCCCCGGACACAATTTATGAAGTTTTAATCTATGCCATGCCGCAAGGCAATTCATTAAAAAAGGAGAAAAATCATGCTCGGATATATTCATTCTTTCGAAACTTTCGGATCGGTGGACGGACCAGGGGTCCGATTTGTTGTATTTGTCAGCGGATGTATCATGCGCTGCAAATACTGCCACAACCCCGACACATGGCAGCGAGGCAAGGACGCCTACACACCGCAACAGGTGATAGACCGCGCCATGCGCTACAAGAGCTACTGGGGCGCCGAGGGCGGCATAACCGTCAGCGGCGGCGAACCTATGATGCAGCTTGAGTTTGTGACGGAGCTTTTCACCCTTGCTGGGCACAAGGGCATAAACACTTGCCTGGATACATCGGGCATAATGTTTGATCCCGACGACACCGCAGCGGTGGACAAGCTGCTCTCTGTTACGGATCTTGTCATGCTTGACATCAAACACATAGATGACGATGAACACAAAAAACTCACCGGTCAGTCAAACAAAAACATCCTTGCTTTTGCAAAATATCTTGACGAGAAAAATGTACCGGTGTGGATTCGCCATGTGGTTGTTCCCGGCATAACCCTCAGGGAAGAACCGCTCAGAAGACTCGGCGAGTTTGTGGCAACTCTGTCCAATGTGACAAAGGTCGAAACTCTGCCGTACCACTCCATGGCGAAGTATAAATATGAAAAACTCGGCATAAATTATCCGCTTGCCGATACGCCGGACGCCACCAAGGACGAGGCGGCGTGGGCACTGGATATAATAAACGGCGCAAGGAATAAATGAATTGCACACAAATAAGCACTTGTCGGCAGGGAACGATCCGTGACCGTTCATTAATTAATGCACCGTCAATTCATCAAGATACAGGAAGGAAATTTTACTTATGAAAACCGTTTCATTCTGCACCCTCGGCTGCAAGGTCAACCAATACGAAACCGAGGCGATGACAGAGCTTTTCAAAGCAAAGGACTACCAAATAAACAGCTTTGACGAAAAAAGCGATATATATGTGATAAACACCTGCACCGTCACCGGCACGGGCGACAAAAAATCGCGTCAGATGATTCGCCGTGCGCGCTCTCTCAATCCCGATGCGATCATCGCCGTTGTGGGATGCTATTCCCAGGTGTCACCCGATGAGGTAAAAAAAATCGACGGAGTTAATCTCATTCTCGGCACAAACGAGCGGCGCAGCATTGTGGAACTTGCGGAAAAATGCATGGCGGACGGCGAGAACATCTGCGAGGTGGGCAATATCATGAAAGAGCGCACCTATGAGGAACTTTGGATATCGTCATATGAAAATCGCACGCGCGCTTTTGTCAAGATTGAGGACGGATGCAACGAATTTTGCACCTATTGCATAATTCCCTATGCGCGCGGTCCCATCCGCAGCCGACCTGTCGAGAGCATCCGAACCGAGGCTCTCCGGCTTGCTGAAAACGGATTTTGCGAGATTGTCCTTACCGGGATTCACCTTGCGTCATACGGCAAGGACACGCGCGACAAGTCGCTCATAGACGCCATACGCGCGGTAAACGGGATTGACGGCATAGAACGCATACGGCTCGGTTCGCTTGAGCCGCGAGTGCTCACCGAGGAATTTATAAAAGAAATCTCCGAGATGAAAAAGATGTGCAACCATTTTCACATATCTCTCCAGAGCGGCTGTGACGCCACCTTAGAGCGCATGAACCGCAAGTACAGTGCGGATGAATTTTATAATTCAGTGGCATTGCTGCGCAAGTATTTTGACAATCCGGCGATAACCACGGACATCATAGTCGGATTTCCGGGTGAGACAGAGGAGGAGTTTTGCGAGAGCATGGATTTTGCAAAAAAACTTGCCCTCAGCGAGGCTCATGTGTTCTCTTATTCCAACAGGAAGGGCACCAAGGCGGACACCATGCCCGGTCAGGTGACAAAGGCGGTCAAAGAGGAGCGCAACCGCCGCATGACGGCGCTCTGCCGCGCCATGCACGAGGAATATATGGATTCGTTCGTCGGCAAGGTTTGCCCTGTGCTCTTTGAACGGCGGCTCGATGACGGAGGGTATGAGGGACACATGACGAATTATGTCAAGGTGCACGCCGATTTTGATGACGATGTGTCACATAGGATTGTTCCCGTGAAGATAGTGTCGCATAAGGACGGCGTGGCACGGGGAGAAAAAGCGAATAAGTAATCGGATGATTGAGGAACGGATTTTGCTGTAGGCTGACATGGATTATATGTCGTATGCAAAACTGTATTAAGGCTCGTGGGGCGATGACCCCATCGCCCCGCCAAAGTACGCACAAATTAACACTCCGCGGTAGATGACGACCTGTGTGTCGTTCCGCAAAGGTCACAATTCGGCGGTGGAAAATTTGTGTTGATGAAAAATTGAAAACCATGAATTTGCACGACGAATTTATCGAAATCGTCGTTTTATCGGTCACACAGTGAGTGTACATTAACCGCCGCCCGGCGGTTTTTTTGTATCCCTAATATGATATAATCAAAATTTTTGTGCTTGCAAACGCCATTTTACAAGTATTAATATCCAACACAAGGAAACAATATCAATAACATACAGTGGGAGTGATATTTGTGATAAAAATCGGCATTGCCGAAAAAGACGGCACCACAATCAAGCTACTGCGCGAGCTGCTCTCCGACGGTGGCTCATGCGTGCGCTGCATAACCCATTGCCGCTGCGACAAAAACAGTCTTGCGGCGATAGACGCGGATTATCTGCTTATGCCTGCCGACATATCGAGAACTGAATTTGACCTTGTGCTCTCGGTGAATCCCGATTTGTGCCCGAGCGGCACAGAGACAAAATATTTGCTTGAAAACCGCGACGAGCCGAATGAAAGATGTGCGCCTTTGCCTGCGGACATCCGCATAAGTTTTGGCATGGGCAGCGAATGTGACATAACTGCGTCGAGTATAGAGAGTGCAGACGGCGAAACATCCTTGAGCTGCTGCGTCAGGCGGCGGATAGACGGCTTTTTGGGAAATAGTGCGGACATAGGAGAATACACATTCCGCATATACGGCTCAAATCCGCCCGTATCAAGCGTTTTGGGCGCTGCGGCGGCATACATTATGTGCAAAAATACGAAAAAAGGCGAAACATTATTGTTATATTAAATCCAAAACAAGAATAAGATGAACATATAAACTATGGAAGGATGAGAGAAAAATGATAGACAATACAAGTAACAATGAAGTGGAGCTTTGCGGCGTTGTTGACAGCGAACTCAGTTTCAGCCACGAAGTGTACGGAGAGGGATTTTATCAGTTTTTTTTGAATGTGCCGAGACTCAGCGACATCTCGGACAGAGTGAACATAACCATTTCGGAACGGCTTTTGCAGGATGTTAACATAAACATGGGCGAGACGGTGTGCGTGAGCGGACAGTTCCGTTCTTACAATAATTATTCGGACAGCGGCAACAGGCTTATACTCACCGTGTTTGCACGCGATATAGACGCCAACCCGGCCGACGCGTCAACTCGGAATCCAAATCACATTTTCCTCAACGGATTTTTGTGCAAAAAACCTGTCTACCGCACCACGCCTTTCGGCAGAGAGATTACGGATATCCTTATTGCGGTGAACCGTGCGTACAACAAGTCCGACTACATCCCGTGCATAGCATGGGGCAGAAACGCGCGTTTTTCGTCCACCCTCGATGTGGGCGAGAACATAAAAATCCGCGGCAGAATACAGTCGAGAGAATATCAAAAAAAGATTGACGACGACAACATAATAACCAAGACCGCGTATGAAATATCAATATCCAAAATGGAAGTGGCGTCAAAGCCGAATATTCAGTTTGAAATAATTTAAGAAAAATTTGCCTGAATATTTATCTTCTCTTTGCAGATTATATTATTGCAACAAAAATTACAAGGAGAGATAGTTATCATGGCTAACAAAAAATCCGAAAAGATGGAGAACTTTAAGATGGAGGCTGCTTCCGAAGTGGGAGTGGACCTCAAGAAAGGCTACAACGGTGACCTCACCTCAAGGCAGACGGGCTCTGTCGGCGGCAGAATGGTGAAAAAGATGATTGAAGATATGGAAAGCAGAATGAAATAAGTAAAAAAATCAGGGGCTGATCGCCTCTGATTTTTTTGAAATTTACATAATATTTACGCTCTGCGGAATCTGTTGATGTCAAATCTGTTTTTCTCGCCCGACACTTCGTCTACGGATCTTGCCTTGGCGTCGAGGTCTGCCTGAGCGCCGGCAAGTGCGGAGTCGATGTCCGAAAGAGTTGACTTGAGCTCTGCGCGCGCCTGCACTATACATTCCTTTGCCTTTTGCAGTTTCTGCTTTTCCGTGCTCACCTGTTCTTTTGCCGAGCGGATCATGTCGTCCGCATTCTCCTTTGCATCGTCCATGAGCTGTCCGGCACATTTTTCCGCCTTGATTATCGCCGTGGAGATGGCGTCGCTCTTTGTGCGCAGTTCATGTGTCTCTGCCGACAGATTGTCATATTTTTTTTGAATGGCATTGCAATTGTCTATGCTCGATTTAAGCTCGGATGTGAGTTTTGCAATCTTTTCTTCAAGTGCGGATATCTTCTCCGCACTTGTTTTGCTCTCCTCTCTGAGAGAGGCAATCTCGTTGTCTGTGCTGCCTTTGAGCGCCGCATAAGCTTCGTTTTTGTTGCCGAGTTCCGCCGCGTGCAGCTCGTTAAGCTCACTTATATATCTCACAACATCTGCCTTGTTGTATCCGAAAAATCCGCTTTTAACTTCAGTAAGTTCCATAATATATTTTCCTTTCAACAGCCGTATTCGGAGCGGCTGAATAATTATCTGTACATCATAATTATATATCAAGTGTCACTTGTTTGTCAACATCTAAATTTTTTGGGATTTTTTGCTCTTTTATCATCGCGAACCGCCTCCGCTGCCTCCTCCGGAGAATCCGCCTCCGCCGCCGAACGATGCCGAGCCGCCCAAGCCTTCGGTGCGCTGCTGCTGCATTGCGCGCTGTGCGGACGAGTGCATGCTGTGGCAGTAGCCGGCTGCTATGATGATGTTCCGATTGTAGTTCTCAAACTCGGGCAGCCTGTCGGGATAGAGGTTCCTAAGCTGCTCTATCACTCTGTCGGCAATGCCGAACAGGGCGGCATAGACCATATAGTCCTGCCAGATTATCGTCTCTTTAATCTCTCTTTCTGATATCAGAGAAAACTCCTCAAGATATTTTTTCAGCCCCGCAACCTGTGCAAGTTCGTTCCTGCCCGTCTCGCTCAGTGATTTTATGGTGTTGCCGGCTCTGCCGGAAAATCCGCCTTTGTTTATAAAGGCTATTTCTCCGTTCGCTTTTGCACCGTCCATAATCTCCTCTATCCGTTTCGGGTGATTGTATGAATAGTTTTCGAGTTCTTTTTCCTGAAGTATGCCGTCATCTCCGCAAGCAGCCCTCAGCAGCGCATAGAGCCGACTTTCGGCGTTGGTGTCGGGCTCATGCACAAGTCTCAGGTCAACGCTCTGCTTAACCTTGCCGAAGAATCCGATTTTCTCTGCGGTGAGCGGTTCAAGGCAGCCTTTGTTTATCATAGACAGCATAAGCGCGCCTATGATGAGGCTTTCCTCGGAAGTGATGCTGAAATTCTGCGACAGATAGTAAGACATCTCTATGTTGCCGCCGTTTGGCGTGTCGCGGTAGTATTGCGCCTCGGCGCAGAATTTCTTTATATCCCTTGCGCGCCTGACAAACAGTGAAATAAACCAAATAAACAGTGCAAACACACCGGCCAAGATAAGAAAGCCGATTACAGTCTCAAGCAAGCCGGCTTCCTCGTAGTCATCGTAGCTGTCGTAGCTGTCGTATCCGTAGTCACTGCCCTCAAAGGCGGTGTCTTTCACATCGTCAAACGATATGTTTTCATTCGCCGTCGGGCAGATTATTCCTTTGCTTAGCCGAAACATCACAATCATGTGTTCGCTGCCGTGCAGCGCCCTGTTCGTGTATGCGGTTATTGCGCCGTTTGAAAAGTGCACCTCGCCGTTATAGCCGAATGCCCATATTGCGGCGTTCTCCTCACCAAACGGCTGACCGTTTGCCAGTGTGATGTTTATCCGCGCGTCCGTTGGGAAAGTGGACATATCGGGGTTGACAAACATGAAGTTTGTGCCGTCGTAATCCGTGTAGGATTTAATAAAATCCGTCACCCTGTATGTTATTGTGTACACATTGTGACCGTAATGCGATATGCCGAAGCACAGCTCCACCCCGGTGTTAGTAGAGTTTATGCCGCATTTGCGCGCTTTTTCGTCAAAGCTTGCGTCAATGTCCCAGTTGTCTGTGATCCTGTAAGCTCCGTCCTCGTCGGACACGCGCAGATCCGATATACCTATGTCTCCCGTGTTTATGGGTATGTAGTTTTCGGTTCCGCTGTCAAAATCGCCCTCCCAAACCTGGGTGATCTCTGCGCTGCCGTCATCATTTACCGTCACGGATATATCCATGTCCGACACATTGTTTGCCGCAACAGACAGGGGAATGACGGAGAGTGCAAGCAAAAGCGATGCAAAAATTTTTTTGAAAGATTTCATTTTAATCTCCTATTTCATGTTGGGCATATCAGCCTTCCTGTCGTCGGCCTCAAGGTAGTCGCGGCTTTTTATGTTAAGGATTCCTGCCGCTATTGAGGTCGGGAACATCCTTATTGCACGGTTGAGCTTTGTTACGCTGTCGTTATAGATAAGTCTTGACCGGCGCACGGTTTTTTCGTATTCGTTCACGCTGTCCATTGTTTTGATGTAGTTTTCGTTTGCCTTGAGTTCGGGATAACTCTCCGCAACAGCCATTATTCTGCCAATTGCCTCGGTGAACATATTCTCCTGTTTGTTCACATCTGCGGCGGTGCTGGAAGAATTGATGGTTGAGCGCATTTTAATTGTGTCGGACAGGGTCCTGTATTCGTGCTCGGCATAGCCTTTTGTCAGGTCGAGAAGTGCCGAGAGTGCGTCCCATCTTGACGAGAGCTGCACGCCTATCTGACTCAGTGCGTTGTTGATGTTTTCGTCCATCACCACGAGTTTGCGCTGTGCCGAAATGAACCAAAGAACCAAAACAACGGCAATTACTATTGCGATAATCATAAATAATACCTCCGATATGCTTTTTGTCCATTATATATTCTTTCCGGGCGCATTTCAAGTTTTATGTCATAACTTGCGCAAAATCGTAATAAAATGCAGATTTGTTTCTTAAATATATCCTTGTCAGTCAATTCAAAATTATGCCTTTATAAAAAAGTTATATGATATTCTACTACTTTATTGCTGTTTTAACATAATATTTTAGTCGTGACAAACAAATTAACATATTTATCAAGTATATTATTTGTTCATTGTAGTATATGATATTAATATGCGGCAAAATGATTGTTTGTTTTGTTCCGACAATATTTTCGGGGGGTTAATGAAATGTACGAGCAATTTGTAAGAAACCGTATAACGCAGCTCAGAATGAGCAAGGGAGTCTCGGAGTATAAGATGAGTTATGCACTCGGTCACAGCCGCGGCTACATAAACAATATCTCATCGGGAAAATCGTTGCCGCCGATGTCGGAGTTCCTTGCGATATGCGAGTATTTTGGAATAACGCCCAAGGAATTTTTTGATGACGGAGCCAAGTATCCCGAGCTTATATCCAAGGCTGTTGATGGACTCAAAAAGCTTGACGACGGCGATGTACTCATGATACTCGGGTTCATAGACCGCCTTGTCAAAGCAAACTGAAAGATAATTGTATATTTAATAGGCGAATTGCGTATTGATTTTGACTGTAAACCGTGGTAAAATTACATGGAAAACAATATTACTTACACGGAGGCAGATTTTTTATGATAGAAACAAATTGGAGCGGCAAGAGAGTATGTTTCCTCGGAGATTCCATAACCGAGGGAGTCGGAGGACTGAAGGTGGGGGAGAGATATTTTGATCTCCTCGGAGCGGAGTTCGGGTTTGAGGCGTGCGGCTACGGAGTGAACGGAGCAAGCTTTCTCGATTTGCTCAAACAGGCGGAGAAAATGTACGCAGACCACGGAGACGATGTTGACGCGATATTCATCCTTGCCGGCACAAACAATTATTACGGTGCAATGCCGCTCGGCAACTGGTTTGACGAGTCGGTGGAGATCGTTGCCGCTCAGCGCGGCGAGGACGGCACTCCGAAGATTGAGGAGAGAAGAACAAAGCGTGAGTTCAGCTTTGACAAAAACACTTTTCGCGGCAGCATAAACACAGTTATGTCGTACATAAGGCATCGCTATGCCACAAAGCAGATTGTTCTCATGACGCCTATCCACCGCGCTTTTGCAACATTCGGACCGACAAATATTCAATACAGCGAGCTGTATTCAAACAGCATAGGCCTGTTCATAGGCGATTATGTCGGTGTTGTGCGTGAGGCATCTTCAATCTGGTCAACAGAGTTGATTGACCTGCACCGCATAAGCGGACTTTTTCCGCTTTATGACGAGAGCGCCGGGTATTTTTTGAATTCCGAGACGGATCGTCTGCATCCGAATCAGGCGGGCAATATGCGCATGGCAAGGGCGATAGCGTCCAAGCTGCCGACAATTGCGCTTTATTGATAAGGTACATAACAAAACGGGGCGACAATTACTCTCTTGCTATAAAGGGAATCGTTGTCGCCCTATTAAATTGACTTTTCGTATTTTCACAAAAATTAACACTTATCCGTAGGGAACGACCTGTGTGTCGTTCCGCGGCAAAGATGTTTATCAAATTGCAAATGTCGCCACGCCATACGAACAAAATTACAAATAACCGGTATGGGGCGATGCAAGATTCATCAAAATAAAAGAATCTGTCTCAAAGGCGAGGGTGTGTGTATTATATTTTGAAAACCGATAGCAGTAGTGCGTGTGTTTTCAAAATATAATACACACACCCGAGACGGTGCACTGTCTTTGCGGAACGATATTCCAAAATTATTTTTATTAAAAATAATAAAATAATTTTCTTTGCGGAACGACACATAGGTCGTTCCCTACCGTCAGGCGTAATTCGATTAAGCCAATTGGTGTGCGCTCAGCACAATTCATTATATTCTGATTGTCTCTCCGCCCTTAACCGAATATACTTTGCCGCCTTTCATAAACCATATTTCACTCGCCGTCGGGTTGGTGCACATGGTCTCGTCAATGTCGAAGATCAACTGTTCAAATGCCTTTGTATAATCGTAGATTTCAATGTTTGTCGCATACCAGATGTCGTCGCGGTCTGCCATGTAATCGGTAAATTCTTCAATCACATTCCAGTTGTTGTTTGCATCAAATTCATATGCGTGACCCCACAGATAGAACATCATCGGCGTGCCCTGCGATGTGTCCCTCTCCGCAAACTGTTTTGCCAGCTCCATAAGGCGCGGGCTGTTGTGGTGACAGGTTGCGGCGAGCCTGAGCCAGTCGGTGGGCATGTCAAATTTTTCGCTCGATATTACTGTGCGCGAATATACTATGCCGCACGCCTTGAGAGTCTCCACTACGCTGTCGCTGTATGTACCGAACGGATATGCCATTCCGCGTGTGATCTTTCCCGTCATCCTCTCAAGATTAATCCTGTCTGTAAGCACTTCGTAGGTACACTGAGCGGGGGTGATCTGCTCGAGCCACGGGTGAGTGAGTCCGTGCAGCGCCACTTCGTGGTTGACATAGAGCTTTTCACATTCTGATTTTGTCATCCGTCTGTGAGTTGTGCCCTCGGGATACACAGTACCTTCGGGGGCGAATGCACCGCTGTTGAGGTTGAATGTGCCTTTCATCTTGTGGCTGTCCAGTATCTTGATAAGTCTTTTGTCCTGGTCCACACCGTCGTCATAGCTGAAGGTCAGCGTTTTTGGTTTTCCTTGCGGAAATCTCATGTATATTGCCATTGTTAATCGCTCCTAACAATTAATTTATGTGTTAAGTATACCACTTTTTTATAAAAAATCAAGCTGATTTTTATATTGCAGCGAAAATTTTTTCGGCGTGATGCCTTTGGCTTTTTTGAAAACCGCCGCAAAATAGTTGCTGTCGTTAAATCCGCACTCCAAGGCAACATCGGTAATGGGCTTGTTTGTGTCGGTCAGAAGTTTTTCCGCAGCGGCAATCCGCATTAAGTTTACATATTCGTTCATGCCGACCCCGGTCACCTTTTTGAATTGTTTTGAAAAATGACTCGGGCTCATGGCAAACTTTCGCGAGAGCGCATTCAGGCTCAGGTCGGCACTTGGGTTGGAGCTTATGTATCCTGCAGCATCCTGAATTATTCTGTACGATTCGCTGAATTCCGTCACGGCGCCGCTCAGCCGTATGCGCGATATGGTTATGAGCAGTTCCTCCAGACAGAGTTTTTGCATCTGAAGATATCCGTCATATTTTCGCTTTTCCTCGTGCTCCATTCTGTGCAGAATCTCGCGTACCTTATATACCTGGTCCGACGGAAATCTTACCAGTTTTGATTCTGTCAGTTCGTCAATGTATCTTTGGCAGTGCGCAGATATTTCATCATCAATCATCAGCAGCACCCTTTCAACATAGTCGTCATTACGGTTGTCGGTTTTGTGAAATGTTCCTTTCGGCACAAAAACCATGTCACCCGGTTTCAGTAAAAAAATCTCACTGCCGATGAAGTATTTTGTTTTACCCTGTTCAAGAAAGTATAGCTCGTGTTTGTTGTGATAGTGCTCCTCCGGCATGCTCACGGGGTTTTTTCGCGATACTCGGTCAAAGATCACTATCCCTTCGTCAATGTAATATGCCATTGCTTGCTCACCTCTTTTTTAATATATCATATACTGCAAAAAAATGCAACAAAAATTTCGTTATTTTTATCTCTTTGCCCAATAATTTTATAGAAAACACGACGAATTAGATGTATAATACAGCTGGAATTAAAATTATATATAGCGGAGGAAAAAGCTATGAATTACAATAACGGCAAAGCAGAAAATATAAAAATTGCCTACATAGGCGGCGGTTCGCGCGGCTGGGCATGGGGTCTTATGAGTGATCTGGCAAGCTGTGACGATATATCGGGAGATGTATATCTCTATGACATCGACTTTGAGGCGGCGCAGCACAACGAGATAATCGGAAATATGTATAAGGATTGCGAAAACGCAAAGTCTGTTTGGAACTACAAGGCTGTGGAGACGGCAAAAGACGCGCTCACGGGAGCGGATTTTGTCATCATATCCATACTGCCCGGTACATTTGACGAAATGGAGTCCGATGTGCACGCACCGGAGAAATACGGCATTTATCAGTCTGTCGGCGATACATCCGGCCCGGGAGGAATCGTGAGGGCAATGCGCACCATACCCATGTATGAAGAAATCGCCGAGAACATAAAGAACTATTGCCCGGACGCTTGGGTAATCAACTACACCAACCCGATGACGCTCTGCGTAAAGACTCTCTATCGCGTATTTCCTCAGATCAAGGCTTTCGGCTGCTGTCACGAAGTTTTCGGCACACAAAAGGTCATTGCGGATGCGCTTGACAAGGTGCTCGGTATAAAGGATGCAGAGCGCCACGAGATAAAGGTTAATCCCGTAGCGGTCAACCACTTTACCTGGATCACCGAGGCAACATACAAGAACATGGATCTTTTCCCCGTGTATGAAAAGTATGCCGAAATGCACGACAGTTTTACAAACGAAAATGTGGATAAAAACTGGATGAACAATTCTTTTGTGTGCCACGACAAGGTCAAGATAGATCTGTTCAAGAGATACGGCTACATAGCGGCGGCAGGCGACAGACACCTTGCGGAATTTTGCGAGGGCAAGTGGTACCTGGCAGATCCCGATACCGTTCACGGCTGGGGATTCGGTCTTACAACCGTTGCATGGAGAAAGGATGATCTTAAAAACCGCTTGCAGAGGAGCGAGGATCTGCGCAGCGGCAAAGAAAAAGTAAAAATCAACGGAACGGGCGAAGAAGGGGTAAATCAGATAAGAGCGTTGCTCGGACTTGCCGATCTTGTGACCAATGTAAACATACCAAATGTCGGTCAGATACCAAATCTGCCGCTCGGTGCGGTTGTCGAAACAAATGCGGTGTTCCGTTCAAACAGCCTCAAACCCGTTATGGCGGGGGCGATTCCGCAAAGCATATATCCGCTTGTTTCGCGCATCTGCGGTGAGCAGGAGATGCTGTCCGACGCCATTGCAAAGCGTGACCTCGGAGCTATATTCTCGGCTTTTGCAAATGATCCGCTCGTCACCTGCACATATGGGGACGCAAAGAAACTGTTCAAAGAGATGGTCATGAACACCAAAGCATACCTCGGATCATATGATTTGACCACGCTTTAATTATTAATCGGTGGAGGAATATATAATGAATAAATTAGCGAAAGTATCCAGACCCGAAAAGGTCATTCAGTTCGGCGAGGGCGGATTCCTGCGCGGATTTGTGGATTGGATTCTGCAAATAACGGACGAAAAGACCGGATTTGACGGCAATGCGGTAGTGGTTCAGCCCATAGAAAAAGGTATGTGCGATATGCTCGAAAAGCAGGGCTGCGTCTACACCCATGTGATGCGGGGATTGAGAGACGGTGTGCCGACAGTGGACAAAAAGATAATCAATGTCATCTCAAGAACGGTAAAACCATACGATGACTACGATGCTTACCTTGCACTTGCACAGAACCCGGATTTTAAGGTGGTTGTGTCAAACACCACCGAGTCGGGCATTGCCTATGACCCGTCGGATAAACTCGGCGACAGGCCGCAAAAGTCTTTTCCCGGAAAGCTCACCGCGCTGCTCAATAAAAGATTCACACTCGGACTTGGCGGATTTGTCTTTCTGCCGTGCGAGCTGATAGATAAAAACGGTGCGACGCTCAAGTCGATTATCCTCAAGTACGCCGATGACTGGAACCTCGGCGATGATTTCAAAAAGTGGATTGAGACGGAGAACACATTCTGCAACACCCTTGTTGACAGAATAGTAACCGGATATCCGAGGGACGAAAAAATTGACCTCGGCTATGAGGACAACATGGTGAACACGAGCGAGCTGTTTCACCTTTGGGTCATAGAGGGGCCGAAAGAGATCCTCAATACAATTCCGCTTGACAAGACGGGACTTAATATCATAGTGACAGACAATCTCGATATGTACAGGACGAGAAAAGTCCGCATACTCAACGGTGCGCACACCTCGATGATCCCCTATGCTATGCTTGAGGGGATAGAGACGGTGAAAGAGTGCATGGAGAATGAGAAAATGCACGACTTTCTTAATAAATGTGTGTTCGACGAGATCATTCCCACTCTCGACTTGCCCGAAAAAGAGCTGACAGACTACGCAAACGATGTGTTCGAGAGATTCAACAATCCCTACATCAGGCATCTGTGTGCGTCCATATCGCTCAACTCCGTGAGCAAGTTCAAAGTGCGCGTGCTTCCCTCTCTGCTTGAATACAAAAAGAGAAAGGGCGTGCCGCCGGAGCACCTTGTGTTCTCACTTGCAAAGCTCATTGAGTTTTACAAAAAAGGAACGCCGAATGATTCTGCGGATGTGATGGAATTTATGAAAGAAAAAAGTGTTGATGAAATTCTTGCGAACACTGATTTTTGGGGAACAGACCTGTCGTTCCTCTCCGGCGAGGTAAAAAAATATGCAGATAAATAAGCTTGACAATGTGGAAGTCAACCTTACGGACGGACACAAATATGCTCTGCGTGACATAAAATGCGGCGAGAACATCATCAAGTACGGTTGCCCCATAGGTCACGCCACGGCGGATATAAAGCGCGGCGACCATGTGCACACTCACAACCTCAAGACCAACCTTAGCGGCGAGATTGATTATAAATACAATTATGTCGATTACGGAGTGAAAAGTCACGGCAGTGACATAACCTTTGACGGATATGTGCGCGCAAACGGTGATGTGGGCATCCGCAACGAGATATGGATTGTAAACACTGTCGGCTGTGTAAACAAGATTGCGCAAAAGCTTGCCGAAAAGACGGGTGCGAGGTATTTTCCGCACCCCTTCGGCTGTTCTCAGCTCGGCGGCGACCAGCGAACCACTCAGCTGATATTGCGCGGCATGGTGAATCATCCTAATGCCGGCGGTGTGCTCGTACTCGGACTCGGATGCGAGAATAACAATATATCCGTTTTCAAACAGATTTTAGGCGACTACGACGAAAACCGCGTGAAATTTCTCAACTGTCAGGATTTTGACGATGAGCTATCCGAGGGTATAAGGCTGATAGATGAGCTTAAAAGATATGCCGGCGGCTTTAAGCGGCAAAAGGTGAATATATCTAAACTGCGCATAGGTCTAAAATGCGGCGGCAGTGACGGGCTGAGCGGCATCACGGCAAATCCGCTTGTCGGCAGTCTGTCCGACCGCATCATAGAGTGCGGCGGCAGTTGCGTGCTCACCGAAGTGCCCGAGATGTTCGGCGCTGAGCATCTGCTTATGGAGCGCTGCCCAACGCGTGAGCTGTTCGACAGGACTGTTTCGCTTATTAACAATTTCAAGGACTATTACAGACGCCACAACCAGGTTATATATGAAAATCCGTCGCCCGGCAACAAAGCCGGCGGAATAACCACGCTTGAGGAAAAGTCGCTCGGCTGTGTTCAAAAAGGCGGCAGGGGAGATGTGGCAGATGTGCTCGACTACGGCGACAGACTCTGCAAAAACGGACTATCTCTGCTGAACGGTCCCGGGAACGACATCGTGGCTGTCACCAACCTCATGGCGGCGGGAGTTCACATGATACTCTTTACCACAGGCAGAGGCACTCCGCTCGGCAGTGCCGTGCCGACAGTCAAGGTTGCCACCAATAATCACCTTGCCATGCACAAGAAAAACTGGATAGACTTTGATGCATCGCCCATTGCGGACGGAGAGGCCATGGACGAGATGACAGACAGATTTTTTGACTATGTGATAAGGGTGGCAAACGGCGAGGAGACGAAAAACGAAATCAACGATTACCGCGAGATTTCAATTTTCAAGGACGGCGTGACATTATGATGTTTACAAACGGATTAAACCGTGATATAATTTCATATATACAGAAAGAGGTGTAAACATGGGAATTATAAACGAAAATTTTATGCTCAGCAACAAAGTCGGCAAGGAGCTGTACTATGACTATGCACAGGAGTTGCCGATAATAGATTATCACTGCCACCTGGTGCCGGAGATGATTGCAAACGACCACCGTTTCAAGGATACATATGAACTGTTCCTCGGCGGAGATCACTACAAATGGCGTCAGATGAGATCCAACGGAATTGATGAAAAAATGATAACCGGCGACGGCGACGAGTTTGAAAAGTGGATGTGCTTTGCAAAGACCATGCCGCTGCTCATCGGCAATCCGCTCTATCACTGGACCGCTCTCGAACTTAAGAGATATTTTGGCATAGACGAGCCGCTCTGCGAGAAAAACGCAAAGGAGATTTGGGATAAGTGTAACAAACTTCTCGCGTCCGACGGATTCACGGGCAAGGCGCTTATAGAGAAATCAAATGTCGAGACAATCTGCACCACGGACGACCCGGCAGACAGCCTGGAATATCACATCAAGCTGAAAAAAGACGGCTTTGGCACAAAGGTTTTGCCGACATTCCGCCCGGACAAGGCTGTGAATATAGACAAGCCGACATTTGATGAATACATTGCCGAAATCGGCGTAAAGAGCTATGCGGAGCTGCTTTCGTGGCTCGGCGGCAGGATAGAGTTTTTCCATGAAAACGGATGCAGACTCTCCGATCATGCACTGGAGTATGTTCCTTTTGCAACGGGTGACGCAGCTGCCGCATTTGACAAGAAGATGAACGGCGCCTCACTCACCGCAGATGAGATCGATTCGTTCAAGACGGCTGTGCTCAAACACTGCGCGGCGCAGTATTCTCGCCTCGGCTGGACAATGCAGCTGCACATAGGTGCTCTGCGCAACAACAACTCAAAGATGTTTGCTTCGCTCGGTGCGGACACAGGTTTTGACTCGATAAACGACCTGTGTATAGCGGAGAAACTTTCTGCATTTATGGACAATCTGGAGTGTGACGATGTTCTGCCAAAGACCATTCTGTATACGCTCAACCCCAAGGATAACTATGTTCTGGGCACCATGCTCGGCAACTTCCAGAAGGCACCCACACCGGGAAAGATTCAGTTTGGCTCCGGCTGGTGGTTCAACGACAACCGCGACGGCATGGTTGCGCAGATGACCGCACTTGCAAACCTCGGCATACTCGGCAATTTTGTCGGAATGCTCACCGATTCCAGGAGTTTTGTGTCGTATCCGAGACATGAGTATTTCAGAAGAATCCTCTGCAATATGCTTGGCGAGTGGGTGGAAAGAAGCGAATATCCCGATGACAGAGATGCACTCAAACGCATTGTACAGGGAGTTTGCTACTATAACGCAAAGAACTATTTCGGATTTTAATTAAAACTTAAATAGGCGATTGTAAAATTACGAACTAAAAAATGCGGATAACTTTTTGCGCTTTTTGAATCCCTCAGACGGCTACGCCGCCAGCTCTCCGCTGTATAAGTTCCACCAGCGAAAACAAGTTTTCGGGTGTCACTTACCTTTAGCAAGGGAGCCTTTCGCTCGGTCGACAGTTTGTGCTGATGGAGAAAGCATCCCTTGCCAAAGGGGCGATGGTTGCCTGTGGCAAATTGCCTCCCTTGCCAAAGAGAGGGGGACCGCCGTAGGCGGTGGAGGGATTCGATCGCCGACCGAACCGGCAGGTGAGAACGGGACCGCCCACTGATTATTATTTTATTATTAAAATAATAATCATGTGAAAAAGGCGGTGGTGGGATTCATGAAGTGGAGAAAAATAAAACTGTTTATGCTATTGAGATGCGCCTATAATGCGCATTTTAGTAATTTTGCAAACGGCTAAATTAAAACTTAAACACTGCTGCAAATAAATATAAGAGGAGTAAAACCAATGATTGAATATGCAAAAGACGATGCGGTACATTCGTTACCGCTCGGTTCGTTGTACCTCGGCGGCAGTGTTGGCAAAAAATTTGAAAAAGTAATTTATGAAAGGATGACCTCTCAAAAGGCGCATGAGAAAATCTTTGCCGAGGCGGAGGGGGCTTTTCGCAATTGTGATGACGACAAAACTCCGCCGCTCGGAATGTGGCAGGGCGAGTTTTGGGGCAAGCTGATAATCGGTGCTTGCCGATGCTGTGCCTACAGCGGTGACGATGGGCTCAAAGAGTTTATCCGCGGCAGCGTAAGCCGCGTGCTTGCTTTTCAGCGGCGCGACGGTTACCTCGGCACATACAAAAACGAAAAACAGATTTTCCGTGCCTCCGTGCCTGAGGTTCGCCGCCTTACCGGGTGGAACTGGGACTGCGACTGGACATGGAACATCTGGTGCAGAAAATATACCCTTTGGGGTCTGATAGAGGCATATATTCTGCTCGGTGACGAGGACATACTTTCGTCTTGCGTGCGCTTTGCCGATCAGCTTATCGCCATGCTTGACGAGATGGGCGCAAAGATATGCGAGACGGGCACATTCTTCGGTCTGCCGTCCGGCTCTGTTCTTAAACCGATGCTTATTCTCTATCGGCTTACGGGGGAAAAACGCTACCTTGATTTTGCGCTTGAGATTGCCCGTGAATGGTGCGACGATACTACGCGCTGCTGCAAGATAATCAAATGTGCGCTCTCGGACAAACCGATTCACCTGTGGAATTATGACACAAACAACATAGCGCCGGCCTCAAAAGGCGATTGCGGCGGACTCGGCGAAAACCGCAGATATGAGGATTCCCACAAGGCGTATGAGATGATGTCCTGTTTTGATGGGCTCTGTGAGCTGTATCGCGTGACGGGTGACGGGTTGTATCTTGACGCTGCAACCCATTTTTGGAAACTGCTGATTGACTATGAATACAATCCGCTGTTTTCCGTCGGCTTTAACGACATATTCATTGGTGCGGCAAACTATGAAAACAGCGTGACCGAGCTGTGCGATGTGATTCACTTCATGCGCCTCGGCGGCGAACTGTACAAACTCACCGGTGATTCGTCGTATCTCGATTATTTTGAACTTGCGTTTGTAAATCCGTTTATGGCAGGAGTGACACGCGACGGTTCGTGGGGCGCGCGGGGTGTTCGCGGCGTTGAATGGCATATGTATGACAAAGGTCAGTCGGGATTTATATTCAACCATTGCTGTGTAGATAATATGCCGAGGGGATTTATCAATTTTGCCGAGCTTGCGGCGGTTGTGTCAGGTGATGATTTGTGCATCAATTTTTACGAGAGCGCAGACATATCACATGACGGCATATCGGCGCATATATCGGACGGCTATCGGAGCAATATGCGTGTGACAATCGACTTTGACTGTGACCGTGAGTGCACCGTCAGACTGCGTATACCGTCGTGGAGCAGGGAGACTTTTGTGTCGGTCGGCTCGGCGGTGAACGGGGCAGAGGGGGAGTATTACGCTCTTGATTTGCCGTGCGGCAAGACCTCTGTAACAATTGATTTTGACAAGTCTGTACGCATCATAAAGGGAGATTACAATTTTAATTTCTTTCCCACCACGCCGTATATGAAGATGCGCTTTGTTTCCAATTCGAGCGGCGAGGTGATTCATGACGACTCGGTTCTTTCCGACAACCGCGCACGGGTGTGCGTTGGGCCGTCTCTGCTTGCGCTGTCGCGTGATTTCGGTGCGCCTACGGATGAGATAAGGAAGAATCATTTCCTTTGCACGGACGGTGTGTCGGCAACTGCCATTGCAGTTGAGGATGACGGCGATGCCGCTGTGTTTGATGTCACATTCACTGTCGGCGGCGAGAGCTTTTCGCTCAGAATGTGCGATTTTGCCTCGGCGGCGGATTTTCTTGAATATATGGATTATCGTTATACGGTGTTTATCTGAAATAAATAATGGTATGGCAAAACGGTTTCGTTTTGCCATACCATTATTTTTAGTGCTTATCTCTGTTTCCTAAACTCTTTCGGTGACATTCCGCAATATTTGCCGAAATTTGACCGGAAATTTGACAGGGAAGAATAGCCGCATTCGTAGCATATGTCGCTTATCGACATATCCGTGGACTCAAGCAGTTCTTTTGCTCTGTCAATGCGCAGGTTGGTGATGTATTCCGAAACATTCTTTCCGGTCGCCTGTTTGAAGTAGCGCGAGAAATACTCCGGACTGTAGTGCAGCTGCGCTGCAAGCAAATCAAGCGTCAGTTTTTCGCCGATGTGCGATTTTATGTAGCTTTTTATAAGATGAATATTCTTTTTCGTCACGGTTTCCTCGTTTTGCGATGACCGTTTTTTGTTGTACAGTCTGCTCGCCGTTATCAGCAGATTCACAAAGAGATTTTGCATCATTGCCGGGGTGTATTCATCGTTTGTGTCATGTTCGTCAAGCATGGTGCGCAGTATGTTCAGCATCGCCCCGTCTTTGCTGTCGCGCATTATGAGACAGGTCGGCTCTCCCGATGTCAGCATATCGAAAAACTCCGTGTCGCCGGTTAAGACGACGCATTTTTTGCATATGTTGAAAAAATAGTCCATGGTTGCCAGCAGGTTGCAAACACGCACCCACGGCGCGCCTTTTTCGTTGGATACCGTGCAGTGGTTGCCGCCGGGGAGTATCAGCAAAAAATCGCCCTCGTTCACCGCCGTTGGGCAGTCGCCGAGGCTTTTGCCGCAGCCTTCGTAGATGTATGCCAGCTCAAAAAAATCGTGAGAGTGGATATTCGGATTTCGCGATTCCGCAAGGCAAAATATGCGGTACGGATTTTTTGCCAAGAATCCGTTTGCGGTTTTGTATATCACCATTTTGCGCTCACCTCGGGTTTTGTGTCTTTTTCTTAAGTATATCACATATTTTTTGGAATATCAATATTTTGTGAATGTGTAGGGGCGGGGTTCTACTCCGCCCGATTGTTGCGGAATTGACAAAACGCGGGCAGAGCAGAGCCCTGCCCCTACATGTAATTTGTTATTTTGTGCGTATGGCATGATGACATTTGCAATCTGATAAACATCTTTGCGGCGGAACGACACATAGGTTGTTCCCTCGACAATTGGTAATTTGCACAACCATGTATTAATCACGCATTTCTACCGTCCAACCGCCGTAGGGGCGTGGTTCTACTCCGCCCGATTGGTGCGGAATTGACAAAACACGGGCAGAGCAGAGCCCTGCCTCTACGGCCTGTTGGGGGAATTGCGGAAAATGAAAATAACGGAATTGATCAAATTTATGATTATTCGCAAATGGATATTATTTTGCGGATAATCATGTCCTTTCAGTTTCCCATTTCAACGGATTATTCAAAATGTATTCCGCATTTGCAATGTAATCATTTTCATCACGGATGATATGTTCGTAATAATTGCGCTGCCATATTCTGCGTCCGATGCAATTATCATTTTTGTTTGCAATTTTGGTTGTCAATGACTTGAATGCACAAATCATATCGCAAACCGTAGGGGCAGGGCTCTGCTCTGCCCGTTGCGTTTCACGATTTATTTTTATTATCATATGAATGTGATCCGGCATTATAATATACGGATTGATTCCGATTTTATATCGTTTTGTCAATTCCGCAATTTCATTTTCTGCGATTTTCCCAATCGGGCGGAGCAGAACCCCACCATTATACACATCTGACAAATTTGTTTGTCTGCTCTCTGTGCATACCGTTATAAAATAATATCCGTTTTGTGAATAATCATAATCATTTAATCTCATTTGCTTTCGCTTTGGCAATTCATTCATTTTGGTATTCCTTTATTTTGATATGTAACGATTTATCAATTAATTATACCATATAAATGTGCATTTTTCAAGATTTTGACCATATGTAATTTGTTATTTTGTGCGTATGGCATGATGACATTTGCAATCTGATAAACATCTTTGCGGCGGAATGACACATAGGTCGTTCCCTCGACAATTGGTAATTTGCACAACCATTTATTAATCACGCATTTCTACCGTCCAACCGCCGTAGGGGCGTGGTTCTACTCCGCCCGATTGTTGCGGAATTGACAAAACGCGGGCAGAGCAGAGCCCTGCCCCTACAGGCGATTGGGGAAATTGCGAAAAATGAAAATAACGGAATTGCCCAAATTCACGGTTATTTGAAAACGGATATTATTTTGCGGTTGTGCGTAGGGGCGGGGTTCTGCTCCGCCCGATTGTTGCGGAATTGACAAAACACGGGCAGAGCAGAGCCCTGCCCCTACGGCCTGTTGGGGGAATTGCGAAAATGAAAATAACGGAATTGTCCAAATTCACGGTTATTTGAAAACGGATATTATTTTGCGGTTGTGCGTAGGGGCGGGGTTCTACTCCGCCCGATTGTTGCGGAATTGACAAAACACGGGCAGAGCAGAGCCCTGCCCCTACGGTCTGTTGGGAAAATTTCAGAAAACAAAAATAACGGAATTGCCTAAATTCACGGTTATTTGAAAACGGATATTATTTTGCGGATGTGCGTAGGGGCGACCCTGTGTGGTCGCCCGCCGCCT
>CAKSFP010000012.1 GCA_934454585.1 uncultured Clostridia bacterium | reverse complement strand
ATAATTGCGTGATAATGAATTACCGTATTTGCCGTTACACGCTCAAGCTGAACATCATAAAAATCTTGAATATCCTCGGCGGTAAGTTCGCCGAGTGTTATTCCTTTTTCCTCGAAATAAGGAGCTAGTTTGTTGTATTTCCTCCGGAAACAGTCTGTATTCTGTTGCCTTTATTGTCATATTATTTTGTCAAGTAGGTGAACAAAAAAATTTCTAATATTTTCGGCTTTTTTATATGATTATAGTATCATATTTAATACCAAACGTCAATTTTTACCATGCAAATACCTTTAGGATTTACATATTTTTTATAGAAAAACACCGCATCAAAAGATATAACATCCCTTGACACGGCGTAAATCAATCATTAGAACTTATGAACACTACAATCTTTAGACGTATTCCTCCTCTTTTCCTTTGAAATTCCATACAATTTCTACTCTTTTATCTTTGTAAATGTAAATCACCTTTATCAAATCAACCAGCATATAGATAATTACAGCAATGATATATGCATGTGTTTTACCCGTTCCGACTTCGGCTTCCATCAAGGCTACATTTTTTGTTTGCAGACCGTTTAGCATTTCTATAGCTAAGTCAAGCTGATTTTTACGGAATGAAAAACCTTCTGTCGGCAATATACATGAAAAGATATGACGGAGCAGATTGTTTGCACGGTCATATCTTGTTGTAATCAAAGTCATATCATTTTTATTTATATCAAGTTTGTTCACCTTTTGAGCCAATTGCTCATAATTTTCTTTTAAAATCGGATTTTTTCTTTTTGATAAGTATTTCTTTTTTAATGTGTTTAAGTTTACTGCACAATAGGTATAAAACCCATTATCAAAGCATTGTATAACGGCACAAATTCCTGTTATAAATATCACTTTATCATTTGTACCAATAATTTTATTTTCATATAATTTGTTTTCGGCATCGCATACGCATATATCAATCATTAGTTGTCGCTTTGGCTCTCACCGCCATAGGCTGTGTGCAGACAACGATCTATTCAGTTGTCAAGGAACAATTAGGGGCGAGAGGTAAACAACAAAGTTCATATGCTGAATACCCATACAGGTTTTGAAAGCAATTTCACTCTCAAAAATTTACCCCTCTACTTCTATAAGAAATTTTTTGCCAAGCGGAAACCAAAAATTTAAAAAATTGAAAAAATTTTTCTGTATTAAGAAAAGCCCCGTAAAAACAGGGCTTTTCCGTTGTTTATCTACCTTCTTTCCAAAAGCTTACGCAATTTGTCGCACAGCTTGTCCCATTGCTTACCAAGAGCAGTATGGGATATACCATACTTTTTAGCGACCTCTCTTTCGCTTTTTTCTTCATAGACAAGATGTTCTATGAGTTCAAGTTCATCTTTGTTGAGAGTAGTAAGTATTTTGCGAAGCTCATCAATCATCAGATTATTGATTGCTGTTTCCTCAGCATCAACACTTGTATCAGGAATAATGTCCTCTGCCGATAAGCCATCATCCAAACTCTCATAAGACACAACTTTGACCTTATGTTCCTCTTTGTGCAGATATTTTGAATGTTCTAAATTTCTGTAATATTCCTTGTACTCTTTTTCGGACACCTCAAATCCTGTACCACATATGTAAATTTTATATGTTTTATCATCATTATTCATTGCCGTTCCTACGATTAGATTTTTTTAATTTGTTCTAATCGGTTGTCGGGGGAGAACGGCAATGAAGTTCTATTGCTTCATATAAAACAAAAAAGACATAGAACCCCATGAATCCTATGTCTTTCATAATTATTTTGTTTTTTATACGGCGAAGATGAAACAAATTGTATTACGCCATATTTATATTTTTATAATCGTTTTAAACAACTCATAAGCAAATAGCCAATGCATATTTTCTGTGGGATGGTTTATTTTATTTGATAAAAGTTTTACTGTGTCAATACCAAGTCGCTCCATGTCTTTCCATATTTTGTAGCAGTCACATATCGCCACGTTATATTCTCTGCAAACTTTTCGTGCAGTATCCATATATGCATCCATTACTCCGGTATTCTGACGTTTTGCAGTTTCCTCCATCAGCTTTATAATTTCAGCGTTCGTTTCAAATTCATAAACGCGGCTATTAGTCATATTGGGTGTCATAAATATAGTTTGTATCCCATAAAGCTTTTCAAATATTTTTTCCAAAGAGTCTTTATATTCTTTTATTCCGTCTATATCCTTCGTACTATCGTTAAGTCCAAAGCATACTATAACCATATCCGGCTTATGACAAAGCATTTCATCTATGCGAGCCAGTCCCATAGTCGCTGTATCACCGCTTATTCCGTAATTGAGTATATTTACTGATGTGTCTTTAATACAATATTCAAAAATCTGCTGAAGCTTTTTTGAATATGCTTCCCATGGTCTGTAAACAGGCTCAAACGGTTTTCCCTCAGCCACACGCAATTCAAAACACCCCTGCGTCACGCTATCGCCAAAAAAAGCAATAGTAACTGGTTTCTTGTTTTTTATTTTGTCCGCCAGCTTATTCATAGACTCATCTCCTTATTATTATCATTCCGCTTACAGGCACATTAAATTTTTTCAATGTATTTCTCAAAAGCGTACCTTTTTCAATAATTTTACCTCTGCAATTCAAAATATCATATGTTCCATCTATATTCTCGGCATTGATATAAAGCGCATCTTTTTGCGCGGCATTTACATATACCGCTTCGTCAATACCGCTTTCTATATTCCATACTGCGCCCGAAAAATCAACCGCTACGGCACGCTTCTCTTTTTTGGCATATACCATTGAATACAGCATTTCGGGCTGATATATGTGTATACTTCCCTCTAAAAGAACATCACGGTATTTGTCGCAGAAGTTCAAATAAAATTTAAGCATCTCCATATGTTCGGCTGGTATATCTTTAAGCTTAACCGAAATCTGCGGTACGCTGAATAATACATTTGTTATCTGACGCGCCGCATTTTCTGTACTTCCCGACTTATCCCACATCAGCATATCGCTGTGCACAACGCCACACCCCGACATCATTCTTAAGTCAAGAGTTCTCATTCTGTTTGTTAAGGCGTCATACGGGCAATCGCTGGCTCTTAACATATTACCGTAAGTCTGCATAAGCGGTCCAGTATAATTCTGACGAAATTCAATCAATATATCAGGATTTACATCCCTTAACTTTTTCAATACATCACTAAGCAGCTTTTCTATTGCATCTTCAAGCTGTTCCGTATCCATTTCCGAATTGTATTCATTTGAAAATTCCGTCATACGAAAGGAATCTATAAAATCAAGCTTAAATCCGTCTATTCCCCATTCTTTAACCGCATTTTCGTATGTATCTATCAAATAATCTCTGACCTCATTGTATCTTGGATCAAGCACGCAATACTCATTTTCCTCGCTGTCAAGAAATTTCCCTTTAAACCTGTTCCAAGCTTTAGAATGTTTACCCACAAACGGAACACTGTACCACAATATAAACTTCATTCCTGTACTATGTACCGCATCTACAAAAGCTTTCATATTTCCTATTCGTTTCGGCGCGGGCTTCCAATCACCGCAATAAGCATAACCGCGTTCACTGTTATCTGTCTGCCATCCATCATCTACAATAACGGCACGCATACCAAGCTCATACGCTTTTTTACATTCGGCAACAACAGCTTCTGTATCTATATTCTGATGGTAGCTGTACCATGTAGAATACATCGGATATTTTGCAATGTCAGGAACGCTTAATTCAGGCAAATTGCTTACTTTTCTCCACCATGCGGAAATATCATGAATTATATCGCAAATACATATATTTCGCATATCCAATCTTATAATCGTTTCATACTCAGTGCGCTTTGCGGTCATAGTGGTGAAAATTTCTATATTCATTTCAATAGCTGAATTTTCCTCACATACTCCGCATTTTATCGAAACGGGAGTTTTAAAATCTGCTATTGCACTAGTCAGACTATTAACGCCATCAGCTCCATACAGGCACTGTACAGGCGAACCGAACGCCGCGCTTGATTTACATTCCGCTTTGCTCCAGTCAAATCTTAGATTTCTTATGTATTCGGCGGCAGGACTCCACTGAGCAAAAACATTCTCGGATTTTACATAAAATTTAACGACAACAGGCTCAGGGTTTATTTTTTTCTTAAAATCCAAGCTCAATTTGAGAAGCTTAACATCAGGTTCACTGCTTATATCATGAAGTTCATAATCATATTGCGTATCAACCTTGATGGTATTTTCATATAATGACTTATTCATATCTGCTCCTTAATAATAAAACTGTTTTTTCCTGTGCGAAGTCTTTTTCCGTTATAAATTACATTTACGTTTTGGAGAACTTCAACACATAAATTTACGACTCCGTTTTCCCGTTTCCATTCCACAGTAACTCTGCCGTATTTGGTATCATAATAACCGCGAACATAACCTAATTCCTTTACAAAATATGGTTTTACATATATATAACCGTTGATATTGTCAGGCTGTATTCCTGCAATATCAGTCATAAGCCATGCCATAAAATGCGAATACATATGATGATTTTTTGACTCCGTCATATTCCACCGTTCATACAGGGTTGTCGCACCGTTATCGAGCCAGTCAATATATGACGGAAACCCTTCGGCGCTTATTATCTTATACGCATATTCCTGCAAGCCGCACTTGCTCAAAGCTCTGTATAAATATCTCAAGCCGACCATTCCGCAGTCATGATGAAAATTCTGCTTTTCAACAAGCTCCTTAAGCTGCATTTTTAAAGCTTCAAAATCGTCGTATATATCAAAATATATAAGCATTGCAACTGCCGTTTGTTTATTTATACTGCATATGCCGTTTAGCAGATATTTTGATTTTACCCATTCAATTGCATCCTTCTCTTTTTGCTTAATTGCATCCGTATTCATGCCGTTAAGCTCTCGGGCAAGCAATAATATTCGTATAAATTTTATTTTTAGCAAAGCGTTTATAAATACCGAATTTACCTTATCATCACTATCCGGAGCAGCCCAGTCGTCAAGACCGAAGGCAATGCTTCCGTCCTTATCCGATTGTGCGTCCAGATAGTCCAAATATCTTTCAAAATACGGTATGCTGTCCGTAAGAGGATTTTTATTGCCCGTATGCAGATACAATCTATACGGTATTTCAAACAGCACGCCGTCCGATACAGGTCCGTTACCCCAATGATAGCCCCAACCTGCCGTTGGGATAATACCCGGCAAAGCACCGTCCTCACGCATTGCATCATAAATATCCGTAAGCCATTTTTCAAATACATGCTCCGTTTCAAAATTCAAAAGCATCTGCTGCACCGATGCCTGTGCATCATTTGCCCATCCAAGCTTTTCACGTGTTGGACAGTCGGTAGGCATATAAAACATGTTGGACAAGGTTGACATTTGTCCTGCTTTGAAAAGCATATTTATTCTTATATCGGAACATTCAAATCCCGTTCTTGGTTTTACATCCTGATGAACAAACACCCCCGATACATCATTTAAGGACGGATTTTTTATTCCGCTGATTTCTATATACCTAAAGCCGTGATAAGCAAATATCGGCGACCATGTGAAAGCTTTGCCGCAGCAGATAAATTCATCCGTTTGAAAAGGTGTCGTCGGATAGTATGTTTCCATGTCATTGAGCTGGAGCGAATAATCGCTGTTTACTTCCTCAGCGTATCGGATAGTCAATTTATCGCCGCTGTTTTGATTTGTATGAAGCCGGATATATCCCGAAATATTTTGCCCTATATCAAAAATATATTTATTATCACCGGTCTGATACATGGTTTTTGCGGGAAACACTTTACATTCCCTTATCGGTTCACATTCGCAAAGCCTAAAAACTCCTTTAGGTGGAGTGCTATCTTCTTCTGCCTGTCTCCATGCACTGTCGTCAAAATTCTGTTTTGTCCATTTTTCATCATATAGCCGTGAATCAAAGTGTTCTCCACACCGAAGTTGATTATATGTAATAGGGGAGTTTATATTGTATTTCCACGAATTATCGCTTTTAACAACAGTATTACCATCCGCATCAAGCTGCATAATAAATTTAGGATTATCGCGCCATTTTGCTTTATCAAAGTCCCAAGCCGATTCAATTCCCTCATTGTACCATCCACAGCCGCATATTATCGCAAGGATATTTTCTCCCTTATTAAGCAGATTTGTAACATCATATGTATTGTACCAAAGCGTTTTGGAATAATTACCCACAGGTGCGATAAATAAATCGGGTGTTATTTTTTTGCCATTCAGCCATATATAGGAATAACCAAGACCGCATATGCTCAATTCAGCCGTTTTTATTGTCCCTGATAAAACAAACTTTTTTCTGAACATCGGAGCATAAAATTTGTTTTTATCAAAAGGGATATCCGGTTTTATAAATGATATTTTTTCAAACATTGTTAGTCCTCTTTGTCAAGCAACTCCAGTGGATAATCTCCCAAACGCTCTACTTCAAAGTTATTTGCCTTAAACTTTTCATAGTCAAATGCGTTAAGTTCGTCAATAGCCAGCTTGTGAAACTCATAAAAATTTGGCCACCATTCATATCCATCTCCCAGATTATGATTTAAAAACGCGTCCGCTATATCCTTACCCATCTGTGGAGCAACATAGAATGCTCCCATTGCAAGCACATTTACTCCGTTGCCCGTGATTGCACGAAGCGCCGCCGGAACACTTTCAACCACTCCGGCATGAACTCCGGGGCATTTGCTTGCCGCAATATGTATCCCCATTCCCGTTCCGCAGAAAATCAGTGCTCTTTCAAATTCTCCCTCAGAGATTTTTGCCCCGACCTTTAAGCCGATACGATGGAACATCTCAGGCTCTTTTTCATCGGCTGATTTTACACCTATATCGGTTACCGTCCATCCCTTATTCCTGAGATGCTCAACAACTGCCTCCTTAAGCGGAAATCCTGCAAAATCTGCCCCTACAAGTACCTGCTTATCTTTTACCATTTTCATTTTTTTCTTCCTCCTTAAATCTTTTTACTTTTGATACTTAATCCTATATTCACGCGGCGCAAGACCTACGCGACGTTTAAAAAACGCCGAAAAATAATTTGAATCCACATACGAAACCTGTTCAGCAATTTCAGAAATTGTCATACTTGTCTTTTCAAGCATTTCTTTTGCTCTTTCAATACGCTTATTGGTGATATACTCCATAAATCCCTGATTCATATAGCTTTTAAAAAGCTTACTTAAATATTTTTGCTCTAAGTAAAAACGCTGTGACAAAACCTTGAGCGAAATATTTTCGCAATAATGCGCATCAATATATTTGACTATATTCTTTATTTTGGTTTGCACTTCTCCATTTAATTCTATTTTATCGTCAATTCTGCAATAATCACATAATTCTACCAAAGAATCTCTTACAGAAAAGTTAAAAGTATATTTATCACTCAGCTTATCATTCAGTTCTTTCAGTAAATACTGTGCCTGTTGTGTCAAATTATTATTTCTGTTGATAATATCCTGTAAGCATTGTAAAAGCTTACAGGTCCAATCCTTAATGTCTGAGAAAACAATTTTTTCCTGTCTGAAATGCATATAACAGCGTCTAATTTCAATTTTTGCCGTATCAATATCATTACTTTCCAGCATCATTACAATGTTATTATACACGTCATTGTAAAACTCACCGATGTAACGCACCATATCATCACTGTATTCTCGCTCGAAAATATTTTCTCGTATCGCAAAATTCAACGCCGTTCTTGCATTGAAATATACTTCCGAAAATTTCATCTTACAATTACCGGCTGCATATCCGATGAAAAAAGACATTGATAATTCCCTTTTTAAATTTTCAATTTTATTCGGAACGATAATAATAAGTTCTTTACGATTTATAAATAATGTATATGCTTCGCCTATACTCTCATTTATTTTTTCATAAATTTGCATTTTTTCATCAAAATCCGAAATAAAATTCATTTTATTTTTCACTATATAAAGATAATAATTTTCATAATCTATCAACCCATCTGTTGAAATATCTTCATTGAGCAGTATATCAAGTATATATTCGTTTTTACCTATCTTCTCCATAAGATTGCTATGCTTCCTATGTTGTATATTCGTAAGGCATTTGAGCACAGCAACTTCTAAATCTGTTCTTGAAACTGGTTTTAGCAAATACTGCACCACATTGATGTTTATTGCGCGTTGTGCATATTCAAACAGTGCATAACCGCTTATTATAATAACTTCACATTCGACATGCTTCAGAATTTCTTCTATCATTGTTAAGCCGTCTACATCTTGCATTTTAATATCGGTTATTATAATATCAGGTTTAAATTTTATTGCCGATTCAATTCCGTCAGATGCGTTATCACACATATCAACTACTTTAATATCAAAGCTTTCCCATTTTAAAAGCTTCCCTATCCCTTCACGCGCACTTTGTTCATCATCAACAATAACCAGTTTATACATAACAATCTTTTCCTTTCCTGATTCTGTTTCAATTCTCTCTGTATGGAATTTCTACCAATACTTGTGTCGATTTATTAACGGTACTGAAAATATCCATAAATATATTTTCACGTCCATAAAATAATACAAGCCGTTTATATAAATTCTGTAACCCTATGTGCTTATCGGAACTATCGGGTTTCTCAAATTTCTCTTTTATTTTCATAAGACAATCCTCGGTTATTCCCACTCCGTTGTCTGTCACATTTATAATAACCCGGTTAAAATGCTTTTGCACTATGACCGTCACAAAACCGTCTTTTCGTTCCATCGGCTCTATTCCGTGCTTGATGGCATTTTCAATTAAAGGCTGTATAATAAACTTGATAACTCTGCATTGTAACAAGCTTTCATCTATATCAAATTCGTACTCGAACTTATTTTCCATTCTCACATACCATATATCAAAATAATTTTTTGCACACTCTATTTCTCTTTCTAAGGTAACCGATACCTCTTGCGAAAGATTATATCTTAAAATTTTTGAAAGATTTATAACAACATTTTCTATCTTATCATTCTCACCGTTAATAGACATCATGCGCACAAGATCAAGCGTATTATATAGAAAGTGCGGATTGGTCTGATTTTCATAAGCAAGAAGCTGTGCATCTTTAACTTGTATTTCCATTTGCATAATACAATTTACCTGCTCGTCAATTTTTTCAATCATTTTATTAAACTCTTTACTGAGCAAACCTATTTCATCATTACCTTCATATTTTACTCTAACCGTCAAGTCTCCTTTTTTTACATTATTCATACAGTTCAGCATTTCGCTGATAGGTTTGCCATGGTGTTTATATATTTTTTTAACAATCAACATCAAAATAACCGAAAAACCTAAAGATATTAACAAGAATCTTAATATAATCATATAAATGCCGTTATTTATTAAGGTTTTGTTCATCAAATATTCATATGTCAAATTAAATTCATTTGACTTTGCATAATATATTTGGTATCTATTTCGCCCATATACACAACTACGGTCTTTTATATCAATTTCTTGTGCATTCTTTCCTTTAAGACCATCATCACTACTTAAAACTATATTATCTGCATCTTCTAAAATTAGAAATATATCTTTATCCTTTTTTGAAGAAGAGCATATATCAATAAGTCTGTTTTCACTTATCATAATGTGTATATAACCTATCGGTTTCATAGCTGAAGAATAAGCATATAATTTTTTGCTTAGTACAATGCTTCCGTTACAGTAATTCCAAACTTCCTGCCCATCCAATTCATTCATTTTCTCCAACTCAGCATTATGGATGTAATGTATTTTATCCTGATCCCATACACCTATTCCAACTTCTATTCCGTCATTATCAATAAAGCATACGCCATTTATCCCGTTCACTCTGTCGGAATAGTTCTGTAACTGCTGCGCCAGATGATAGGCATAAATTTTCTCATTTCCATATTTATCTTTGTTATCAATAACCCTTTCAATATCAGCCGAGCTGACGCTATGCAGTATGTTTGAATATTGTTTCAGTTCAATGTCAATATTATCGCGCACAGCCGTAGCTATATTGCTTACATAATCCCCCGAAACTCTCATAATATTTACCGCATATGAATATACACTGACAAAAAATATAACCATTATTGCCATGCAGAAGGTAATCATATACACTAAAAACAACTTTTTCCAAAAAAATCTTATCTTATTATTCATGCATATACCTCCTGCATATATTACAATATTAAGTGGAACACAACACATATATGCGTTGTGTTCCGCTTAATTTAGCTATAGAACACTATTTCTTCTTAAAAATAAAGTAATTCAAAATAATGGCAAGGTTAGTTACCGAGTCTTTTCATACTTTCCTCCGCGCATATCCAATTGATCAAGTCCGTAATTATTTTCTTTAGTGAACTTTCCGTCAGACTCATATTCCTCAAGCCACATTTTATAGTTTTCATTCAGCTTCTTTTCCATATCGGCATAATCAAAGTCATCTCCTGAGAGCAGCTGCATAACTGCATCTGTCGGTGTCTGCGCCATTTTATCCGAATCAAGGCACAAAATATTATCTACAGGAACACTACCGCCTTGAAACGCTTCAAATATAGGATCTATATCAAGATCTTTTACAGTAGGAATCTGTTTGGTGCTATCAACAAAAATTTTATACTGTTCCTTTGAGAACATAAACTGTAGAAAATCAATAGCAGCTTCTTTTACAGCAGTGTCTTTTTCTGCCGATTTGGTAATTGTAAGCGACTGAACGCCCCCGATAACGGGGTTTCCGCATACATATTCACTATTATCCGTTGTGAATGCCGGAAGCTTAAATGCACCTATACGCACATTTTCTTCATTTTTCATAAAGGTTTGAAGATCCCAACTTCCCGACATAAGATGAGCTGCTTTACCTGTAAGTAATTGAGATTTTGCGGCAGCCTCGTCAAAACCTGTTGCGTTCTTGCTGTATTTAGCATAATTCTTAACTTCATCCCAAAAACGCTCCTGTAATTCCTTGTATTTACCGCTCGTCAAATCAATCTTTCCGTTTGAGATTGCCGCCGCAATTTCGTTATTTGAAATAGCACAATCACCGTTTACATTGATATTGCTATCCGACAAAAATGCATCACCCAGCAGTCCTGTATTCAGATACCACATAAACCATACAACCGCATCCTTCTTCTGAGCCATAAATGCAATAGGATTCGTTCCGTCTTTCTCTATAGTCTCACAATTTTGAATAAATTCATTCCATGTTTCAGGCACCTTTAAATTAAGCTTTTCATATAAGTCCATATTGTAATAATACGCTACGCCCAAATCAAACAACGGCAAAGCAACATGCCACGGCTGCGTATAATCGGTTGCCTGTTCAAGCTTTCCATCAACGAAACAATCCTTCCACATCTTTTTATCATATGGGCTCTCGCTCTCCAGTGCTTCTTTAAGGTCAACCGTCAGTCCCTGCTTATATTGCTCACCTATGATTGTTGCGTGATTGCTTTCAATCGTAGGCGCTTGATTTGACGCAAATCTCGTCTTTATCCATTCCTGATATCCGCTTACAGGCTGAGAAATTAACTCAACCTCTACATCAGGTCGTACAGATTTATAATTTTCAACAATCTTTGCTATTGCATCTTCCATCTCTGTGCCTGTGCTCGGCTCCCAAAACGAAAAGCTTATTTTCACTTTATCTGAATTCTGCTCGCCTCCGCCATTGATGCCGCAGCCTGTCAAAGCCGTTACTGCCATAGCTGCCGCCATTAACATCGCTGTTACTTTTTTTAACATTTTTGATTTCTCCTTTTTATAATATTTTTATTCTTTCACCGCACCCATTGTTGCTCCGCCTATGTATATCTTCATTGTACACACAATCAGCACAATCAATGGAATACTTACAATACAATATGCTGCCATCTGTAAGCCGTAATCTACCCCATACTGACCGGCAAGCTGATTAAGTCCGACCGGAATCGTACGCATTTTGTCTGAACTAAGTACAATAAACGGCCACATAAACTCATTAAATTTTGAGAAAAATGTCTGTAAGAATATTGTTCCCACTATCGGCAGGGATATCGGCAATACCATTCTCAGAACAATACTGACTTCCTTCGCTCCGTCAATCCTTGCCGCCTCGAATATTGAATCAGGAATCCCCTCAAAAAACGAGCGTGACAACACAGTCGCTATAATTGAACCGCTTGCTATTCCGGGCAATATTACACCCAAATACGTATCGTTAAGATGCATTGATAAAATATTCAAATACATCGGTATCAACAGCAAGCCAATAGGAATCATCTGAAACATTAACACAATCGTAAACAGCAGCTCCTTTGCCGGCAATTCAAGCTTTGCAAACGCATATCCGGCAAATACAGATATTGCTACAACACCGATGCATATGGCAGGCGTAATAATAAATGAGTTAACAACATACTTACTTATAACACTCCATGCTTTAGCAAAATTTTCCCAATGCGGTGCTGTGGCAAATCCCCAGAAATTTGTCACTATTTGATTTTGGTCTTTTAAAGATGTAACAATCATTATGTATATCGGCGCAATGGTAAGTATAACAAAAATCAAAAGGATAATTTCCGGTATATGCGTGCTTTTTTCGCTTTTTAGCTTTTTACTTCTCATAATTTGCTCACCTCCAATCACATATTTTTTTGACCGTTTTTTCTGATACACAGTCGCTGTAAGTATATCTGTTATCAGCAAAACAATATCCGTCATCAAGCTCAATTTCACATTTTACACCTTCAGGGCGCTGTACTTTCAGTTCGATTTCGTTCCCATTTCTGTGCCACTCGACATTGATATCGCCATCCGGAAGCTTATAACTTGCTTTTACAAAATCCAGTTTTTCAATAAATACAGGCTTTATTAAAACGCTTTTTGAATTTTGTACATTTATTCCGCCCGGATACCTCATAAACCATTGTATAACATCTCCCAAAAAATGATGGTTATATGATATATTCGTATTTGTAAGAATGAAATGCTCCGGAAGTGTTGTCGCACCCTGTTTGATATAATATCCGTAAGAGGGAAATTCATCTCCAGTTATCATTTTATACGCAGTTTCAGCTTCGCCGAACCGAGCAAGTACATGGAATATCACTCTTGTACCCAAAAAACCACATGTAAGTTTATTGTTATCACGATTTAATATTTTCATCAACTGTTTAAAAGCATGTTCTTTTTCCGCTGTGGTGAAAACATCAAAATAGATACCCATTGCCTGAGCGGACTGACATCTGCTCTTAATCGTCATATTGTCCTTATCAAGATATTTTTTCCTTATAGCCGAATACAGTTCATTCCCGAACTTTTGAGCAAATTCCGCATTATTACATAAACCAACCGCCTTAAACATTTCCTCACATTTTCGACACATATCCAGCGTAATCACGCTGTCTGTAAATCCAAGCGGTACAATGTAATCATTCGAGGCCCTTCCGACAGGTATATGGTCGCCAAGCCCTATTGCAACAATACCTTCACTATCTCTTTGACGGCATATATACTCCAAATAAGACATCATTGCATGAGCATTTTCCTTTATAACCTCAATATTACCGCGATATTTATATAACACATACGGCAAATTAAACAATATGCTGTCCCATGCCGGACCGTTTCCCCATTCATAGCCCCACTTGTCTGTCGGCACAATTCCGGGCAAGCTGCCATCAGTGGCCTGTGCCATTCTTATATTATCCAACCATGTCATCCAGCTTTTTTCCGCATTTCGCGTCATAATCATATGTTCTGCCGAAACTGACGCATCACCCGTCCATCCGTTCTTCTCTCGATGCGGACAATCGGTCGGGAAATAATAAAAATTTGATTCATCGCTTCGTCTTGAAATTTCGAAAATTTTGTTTGCAATATCATCCGAACATTCAAAATTCCCGATTGGCTCCAAATCCGAACTCATAACAAGATATGTAAGCAAATCATCTTTCGCCTGTTCCTGTGTTATACCTGAAATATAAATATAACGAAATCCGTGATATGTAAACATCGGCTCAAAAATTTCTTCCTTCTCACCGCTGCATATATAAATATCCCGCTGCACATATCCGTCAGGAAAAAAATTAAAATTGCTGTAATCCACTTTTTCATCACTAAGATATTCACCGCACTGTATATCTATTTTCTGACCTGCGCTGCCCTTAATTTTTAATCTGAATATGCCCGCATTATTTTCTCCGAAATCGTATACATATCCGCCCGTTCTTTGGGGAGCTTTTTCCTCTGTTTCTTTTCCGTCAAGCCATCTACATACATCCTCACGCGGAACATAATTAGCAAGCTCTCCCTTATAAATCCGTACAGGCTTTATTTCTTTTATTACTCTTATTGGCTCCGCCTCGCATACCCTCGCTTCCCCCCTCGGTCTGTCTGCCAATATGGGACTGTGCCATTTATCATCCTCAATAAAGCCCGCTTCTGTCCAGCCCGTTTCTTTAAGCCGATTGTCATAAAATACTCCCGAACGCAAATCATTAAATATAACTGCACCTTTTTTACATCTAAAATCCTCTGCGTCATAACATTCCGTTTTATCCGCACCTTCAATTTCTACTCGACATGCCAACTTAGGCGAAGCATTAAAGACATTCTTATAAAAATCCCATACACAAGTTTTACTGTTTCCAAAGCCGTCGCCAAGAATGATTCCAATTACATTTTCACCATTATGTAAATGCGGCATTATATCATATACATCATAATATACTATATGATCGGGATTGGATATGTACGGTGCAAGATACCCTTTGGTTATTTTCTTGCCATTTACGAACAACTCATAAAACCCGATGCCGCATATACTTATCTGCGCATATTTTATATCGTTGAATACTGTAAAGCTCTTTCTAAATATCGGCGCTGCAACATGCTTGAAATATGTCGAACGCTCTCTATCCTCACATACAAATTTATCCGACAATATCATTAACTTTCCTTCTTTCTTCTCATAACAATAATACTAAGCACAAGTGTAATTATAAATAAAACAACTGATATTGCACAAGCATATCCATATTGGCTGTTTCCCGATGAAAATGCCATCTTGTACATATGTAGCCCCGGTACAAGCGATGCGTTATTCGGACCTCCGTTTGTTAAGATTAAAAATCTTTCATATTCCTGTATCTGACCGATAAGAGCCAAAGTTACAAGTGTCTTTAATTGCGGTGCGATAAGCGGTAATTCAATTCGAAAAAATATCTTGAGAAAACCAGCCCCGTCAATCTTCGCTCCTTCGATAAGCCCCGCATCTACTCCCTGAAGTGCAGAAGTTACTATGATATAATTAAATCCTGAAATCCATGGAAATCCTATAAGCACAATTGCCCACAGTACAAATTTTTCTGTTCCCAAAACATTGGGAAATGTTGCGCCAAACCATTTGAATATATGAGCAAAAGCTCCGATTTCAGGATAGTATAAAAACTTCCACATCATCATAGTTACCACGCTTGGTATAGCCATAGGCAAGAATAACAGCACACGGAATAAATATTGTTTCTTTTTGCTTTTCACCATCAAAGTCAATTTTGCCGCTATTACCGAAAAGCTAAAACAAAATACCATAGCAAAAAGTAAAAATACCATATTCTTCAATGCTATGATAAACTTACCGTCTTTTGTAAACAAATCAATATAGTTTCGTAAACCTATAAACTCATTTATTGATATTGCATCATATTTATACAATGATTTCACAATACCTGTAACAAACGGCATCAGCATAAACGCCATCATAAAAACAAATAACGGAAGTATGTATAATAAATTATAATATTTTCTGTTATTTTTTAGCTTCTTACTTTTCATATCATTTCGCCCTTCCTTATCACAAGGCATCTAAGCATTGCTTTTTATAGTCGATTATTCTTAAATAATTTCTTACAATTCAATTATATCATTTATTCTGTTTTATTAAAATAAAATTTTTCGTCATAAATCTTTAATCTTTCTTCAATTAAAGAAATATATCATACACAATCTTATTTTAACTTCAATATTGCATAGCTCACCGCACCAAGCACAATTCCCTCTTCGGAAAGTTTAATGTTTCCGTTTTGCATAATTACATCCGCACATAATTTCATTTCAAATTTTTTATCTTCATTTGAAGGATTTATACATATTAAATATTCCTCATCATTACTGCTTCTTTTATATACAAGGGGATAGCCGCCGTCTTTTCTGTTCAAAAACTCAATACCACCACTTGCAGAAAGCGCCTGAGTAGTTTTTCTCAAAGCAATTAATTCCTTAACTTTATTAAGCAAAGAATTTTCATCACCAAGCTGTTCTTCAACATTGACGCCGTTTTCGTTTACCGGAAGATATAAAAGTTCCTTTTCCCCATCAGAAAATCCAGCATTTTTACCTTTCTTCCACTGCATAGGTGTTCTTGAGCCTGTGCGCGTAAAACCACCTTCCTTAGACGGCATATTCGGAATATATTCCATTCCTATTTCATCGCCATAATACACAAAGGGTATTCCCGGCATGGTCATAATAAATGCAAAGATAGCCTCAAGCTCTTTATTTGTTCTTCCATAACTTATTCTTGTAAGATCATGATTACCTGTAGGAATAGAAATAAAACCGTTGTCTTTTGTTTTTTCATATTCGTCAAGATAATCATTCAGAAATGTTTCTATATTGCCATTCCCTCTGGTATCAAAAAAGCTGTCACCAAAGAATATTCTTGGGATATTTCTCTCATCCTCCGCTCTAAAAAGACTGGTATATGCGGGAAAGACTGCGTGAATAAGAAAATCAATATGAAATCCTGCCGCGATAGCTCGGCTCGGATGTGACCATTCAGAAATAAGGACACATTCAGGATATTTCTCATCAAAAATCGTACGTATTTCCTGCCAGAATTTGATTATGACGCTGCCGTCATAATCATTCTTTATCAAAGATGATGCCAAATCCACACGAAAACCATCCGCTCCAAGCATTATCCAGTATTCCATAATATTGATAAGCTCCTGTTTTGTCCTGCGGCAGTCTGGATGATCCGGCGGTAGCTGCCATGACGGTTCATCAATATTTGCAAATCCGTAATTCAGCGCTGGCTGACAATAGAAAAAATTCTTCATATACGCACCATTACGCTGAGCATACCCGCCTATACATTCTCCATTATAAATATTCAGCCAATTATCAGTCCAAACATATCGGTTCGTGTATTCGTTTTTCTCGGCGCAGCAAGATTTTTGAAACCATTTGCATTCCAATGACGTATGTCCCGCAACAAGATCAACACATACCTTTATGCCTTTTTGGTGAGCGGTGGCACAAAGCCGTTCAAAATCAGTATTTGTTCCATATCGTTTTCCTACCTTATAAAAATCCGTTACATCATATCCTCCATCTCGATAAGAAGATTCATAAAATGGATTAAGCCATATAGCTGTAAATCCCATATCTTTGATGTAATTAAGTTTCTCAGTTATTCCGTTTAAATCACCTATTCCGTCACTGTTGGAATCATAAAATGACTGAGGGTACACATTATAAAATACAGCCTTTTCAAGCCACTCTGGTGTTATCATTTTTTATTATCCTCCATTTTTGATATTGTATATTAATTTTGCGCGATAATATTTATATCATCGCGCAAAATCCACTAATTCCTATAAACTACAATATCATATATCCATTCTCTATCCATTCTCAGGAATATATCACACCCTGCTTCAATATCATTAACTGTTCCGAGCGACGCTCCTCCATTCCTCATGGCTCTGTCATAAACATATATATTTGAAGCGATACGCGAGCACTCGCCCCATACCGAATCCTCCTTAACCTCTGTACTTCCATCAAGATTTAAAGCAAACCGTTTTGCGCTCGGATAAGCTCTGCACACCTTGCCAACAACCTTTCTTGTATTAGAATAGAAGCCTCCCTCATCTTTATAAGTTAAATTACTTGCATCCACCAACAATTTTTTGTTAATAATTTCATTATCCGCATTTAATGTAAATTGAATAATGTCACCTGCTTCAAGTTCAGAAGCATCCACACTCTCATCAAAAAAATACTCAACCTCTTGATTCCCGCAAAATCCTTTAAGCTTTGTTACCGCCACGTCATTATAATTCAAGGCTGCTGATACCTTATCTATCAATAAAACCGAAGATGATACAAAAGGTTCGGTATCGTATGTATCAATTTCTTCAACAACCGCTACTTCCGGACAATTCTCTTCTATATTGTAAACCTTTGCATTATAGTCCTGCCCATCCCTAAGGTAGTCGCAATTCGTTACGCGATAAAGCTCTATGTCATCAAGGTTGGCGGGAATCGCAAAAATCAGCGCATCCGTAAGAAAATATGTGGAGTTAAACGAACGATTCGCATATATGTATTTTCCGCTTAATTCTGCAAAATTCATTGCTTCTCCTTTGGCACCACTTACTCCCGTTTTAATTTTAGTAACAAGTCCCTGAGAATTAAGCGTATATACAATCAATTGAGGAGTCAATACATTTTCATTATAAAGCGCTTCTGTTTTTTTGGAAGTATCATTGAACCGTACCTTATTTGCAAGTTCAAACTTCTGCCATTCCCCAGCTGCCGTATATACTTTTATATAACCCTTTTCCGCCCTATCATCATAGTAGCTTTTTGTCATGTATCCATATGCATTATTTTGGCTCATGTTATATTCCGCATAAGCGATTCTCCCCTCATGATCAAGCCTAAGGAGATATGCTGAACCCGTACTAAAATCAGTATTCGCAAGATTTTTACCGAACTGATATTCCTTCCCGTCTATAACAACGCCTTTTTCATCAATTTGTTTAATTATGCCGGAAACCTTATTTGACGATATCATTAACTTGATATATTCTTTATCCCTTGATATAGCAGCTTTTATAACATCTCCGGTTTTAATCTGAGAAAATTGAATTTTCTCATCACCTTTATACATATCTATTGTCTTTTCTTTTTCATCAAGTATGAGATTTTGAGTTTCGCTAATCATATTGTATACAGTTTTTGTATTCTCTGATATATTTTGAACAACAACGGTTATATAATCAGATATAAAAAATGCATCAATAGAATTATCGTTATTATTATCAATCATTGTAATTTTTCCGTCTTTTGGTATCAATTCAGCATCGCTTATCTCTGGATATACTTTTCCATTATAGACGAAATTACATACCGGCGAAATTTTTATCTGTTTCTTTTTATCATTTTTATAAAAAACCGCTGTCTGTTTTGTAGTTTTCGAGTCAAAATCATCACTGTCTACAGTATAAATGACATTATCATCTGTGGGACGAATATATATAAGCTCATAATCACCATCATTGTCTTGGTAGTAATATGATACTTTCTGAGCAAAGTATTTATTTGCTGATGTAATACCACTTTTATAATTTACATGGTCAATACATACTCTGTCTTTTGAAACTGCACTCGTTCCCGTATAGGAGGTTATTCCGTCATCGGTAAGAATACCCTTTCCCGAATATATGCCTCTATGTTCTAAAATAGTGTCGCCTATGCCATACTTATTACCAATAAATTCTATAATCGGAATATCCAAAGCGTTAACAATTAATCTTGATATGCTCCCTCTTGATGTATCTTGCTCCACGATACCCTTCAAAAGCCCAATTTCTCCAGCTTTTATTTTGTAACCCAAAGGATATGTCAAGTCACCCATGTCATAGCCTAAAGCACAAACAAGAATTTTCACAGCTTCATCAAATGTTAATGCCCGTTCCGGCTCAAATTTATCGTTTCCTACACCACTGATAATACCCAGATGTTCCGCAGTGGATACATACCCCGCCATCGTTTCGGTAACATCCGTAAAACTACATTTGCCATTTGAGGCCTTTGCCATTTCGTCATAACCCAACATAGATACAACACATTTTACAAATTCTTCGCGAGTCATTATAAAATCGCCCTTAAACAATTTATCAGTATAATTATCCATAATGCCCAAAAGTCTTAACAATGTTGCATCTTCTTCATAATTTGTACCAATTGTATCAGTTGCAGGATCATCTGGATTTGAAGTATCATTTTTAATTATGATTGGCTGTACTGTTACACTATCCAAGTAAACCTTATTATCCGCCATCCAGTTACCGAACATAACTCCGCCGGTTATAGGCATTTCCTCAACATCCGTATCTATAACCTCAAGCTGCTTTTCGCCGTCAAAATATATTCTGAGTGTCATTGATTTGTCAAGATTTCTGATTGCATCAATAGAAATGTCATGCCATTGCGAGGCATCCGCATTTATGCTTCCCGACCATCCCTGTGCAAAAAAATCTCTTGTCGGGAGGGTTGGATTAAGCCTCTGAATGCCAAAACCTTGTGAATTGTAATAGATAAGATAAACCTGTGAGCCTCCCTGCGACTTCATGCGAAAAAGCATTGTTGGGTTGCCTTGCGCAGACCAATCCTTCGTTTTTAACCGAAATGTTGCCCTATATGAATCCTCCCAACCAAGCTCATTGGCTTTAGGATTATAGGTGACAGTTTCCTTTTCACCCAATACAACTGCATTCGTTCCTTTTATATTTTCTATTGTTGGATCTCCCTCTTTTGCCCAACTGCCAAAACCGGAATCAAATTCTTCGTTTAGCAAATCAGTGCCATATTCCACAGCTTCTACACAAACTCCTGAAAGAAGGACAAAAAGAGCTGACAATATCGCAATAATTTTATTTTTCATATCATTTTTCTCCTATCTTACAAAGTTCATATATCATCTTTGCCGCCTGTGCTCTTGTAACGATTGCTTTCGGTGCAAAAACACCATCCTCCATACCGTTTATTATGCCTTTTTTATATAGAGTCTCAACGCTGTCCTTTGCGTAGTCGGCAATTTCATTTTCATCGGAAAATACAGAATATTCTCTCATGTCATCAGCAGTTATCCCGATTATGTCCATACATCTTGCAATAACCACAACCGCATCCTCACGTGTCATCGAATTTCCCGTACCAAATATATTGTTGGAAATGCCTCTTATAATGCCTGTTGAATATGCAGTCTTTATATAATCGCAGTACCATGCATCCGGCAATACATCATCAAACATGAAATCCGTATCACCTTTAAGACCAGAAAATTCAACTACCATTTTAGTAAATTGCTCTCTTGTGATATTATCCTGCGGGCTGAATTTTGCATCGCCTGTGCCTTGTACAATGCCCTCTTTATGCAAATATTCCACAGCTTCTTTAGCCCACTCGAAATTCTCCATGTCTGAGAACAAGTCTGTTCCCGGCGACTGTGAATTATTTCCGGAGCCGCCGTTTACAGAATCTTTCTGTGGTTTCCATGAAGACGGTATCCCTGCTACAATTGCTCCTCCAGAGGAACCCGAACCGCCGCCTTGATTTCCTCCGCTCGGAGTCTCATATGCTGCAAGCTGTGCAGTAAATTTATCAACAAATACCGCAATGCTGTCTACTCCCGTCGCCGGTAGATTGAGGATCGTCTGCTCATTTACAATGGTCTGCATTGTAACATTGTTTTCATAGGATGAATATTTGGTATTCGTTTTAACTCCCATATATGTAGCATACTTTTTCACTACATCTGTCAGAGACACCTTATTGGCATTTCTCAATTCATATACTACGACTCCATCTTTCATAGCTTTTTCCGTTTCTGACATATTGTTGTATTTTTTGTGTTTAATCAAATAATCCAAAACAAACTCAAATGTATCGGCATCTTTTGAGATATCCATTCCGTCAATATTAAAGTTGATATATCCGCCGTTCTTAAGCTCCGCTGAAAGTTCATTTACACTCGTTGCGTTATTAATCAGCGCAGTTGCAAACGCATCATTATACTTTGTTTTTAATTCAGAAATTGAAGCATACGGTTTTGAATTAAAAACAATTTCGGCAATATCATTCTGCAACTCCGTATGCTTCTTATAACTATCAATGTTTATTCCCATTGATTTAAAACTGTTTTCATTAGCATCTGCAAGTAGCAACGCTTTTATTTCCGCACTTGTTTTTTTCTCATTGAGCGTTTTCAATAAATTATTTTGATTTTTCAAAGAAACATATTCAAGCGGCTCACTTCTTTTTTCAAATCCTTCAGCTGCAATATATACCGTATACGAACCTGTTGCATCATAGTCTTGAATGAACTTATCCGGCATATTAAATACCACAGAAAAATCCCCGGCCTTATCGCACATCACTTCATCCGCAAATACTACATCCCTATATTCCGTAGCTTTAACTGTTTTTGATACAAACACAGAAACTTTGCTGTCAGATGCAACTGTACCGCTTACTGTTATTTCTGTGCCGTTTCCTCTTATGTTTACATCAATCGCCTCAGACGCCTGAGCTGAAAAGCTCAGGCAGATAAAGGCTAATATAAATAATAAATATTTTTTCATAAAAATTGTCTCCCTTTTTATTTACCTCCTATACGAATATACGCTATTTCAGCATCCATATTTCCGCCTACTTTAAACCCGTTTTCGTAAGGGTGCAATGACTCTGAATATTTATTTGATACCTCTTTGCCATTGATAATCAGGCGCTGCGTGGTACCATCATAACAAGCTATAATATGATACCACTCATTTTCAATCGGGCAGACATCAGTACTACTCAAATCATTAAGAGATTCATCTGAGGTTATGAGCAACCGTATCTGATCATTGGCCGGCATATAACGGAATTCAATTTGTCTGTTTATAAACCCTACGCCGGATATAGGCGAAATGATTTTTTGTTCCGCCGGATCGTGCTGTCTTAAATCGTTATACTTATATACAATCTCAAAGTAAACTTTATCCTTAAATATGAGATTGTCGCCCTCAAATGTCAGATAATCTCCATTTTTCAGAACATATCCCGTTCCATACGGATTTTCAGCTCCGTGACTCGTAAATTTCACACCCTCCGGCAGGTGGTTAGGATCCATATTCCAGTCGACAACCATATTGTCGATGTTATATTCAACCTTTGCTTCTTCGGCTGTCATCATTTCCGGATATTGCATCCGTGTAACCGTCAAAGTATCATTCATCCTCATTGGCTTTATGCCGCTTATTGATACTTTAAGATCTGCTCCACTGTCTAAAATGCCATCTCCCAACGGCAATTCAAAATCGTAATTTCCGAGAATCACGCTTTGCTTTATCGGTATTTTAACATCCGCAGTTTTTCCGAAATAATTTCCACTCACAGAAATTTCTGCAGAAATTTCTCTTCCGCTGTAATTTTCTACACGAACAGTTCCGTTGATTTTTTCCGGAAGTGATTCAAGCGAGCTATAATTTTCCAAATCTATCTTTGTCTGCACCATTACAGCATCAGTATCTGGCACATCACCTTGGCTTCCATCGGATGCAGATATTTCTACATACGGAATAATCTTTGAGCTCTTAACTTCCAGTGTGCCGCCAAATGCAAGTTCAACAACCGGATTGTTCTCATTATTTATATCAAAGTACGGATATGTAAACACAATTCCGTTCGCTGTCTTTCTATAAGAAAGCTCAGTATTTGTTCCATCCGGATAATGTGCTGTCAACTTTGGATTATCAATATCTGTCGGGACGCAAATATCAAATGCCTCTGCTGTTGTAAGCGCATAAATCTCTGCGCCTGTATCGGTTTCCCGCGTCATTATTGTTTTCGCATCATCAAATGCATGACCGTTATACTCGTCATAAATTCCGCCATATACCTTGCCGTCTGCCGATTTAAAGTCAAATCCGTATTTCGCTATAACATCATTCTTATTTCTATAAGGTGTTTCTGTAAGATTCGCAGTAACTATACTTCCCTCATAGTTGGCGCGTTCTATGCCCGTAGATTCGTCATACTCTATCTCACTCATAAGCTCTTTTCCATACAGATATGGTTGAACAACATCTGCCATCATAGCGACATTCCTAAACGCTCTCCATTTACTGTCGCTTGGTTTACTATCCGACTCAATACCATTTTTCAAATGAATATTATATAACAATGAATATGAAAGCGACTTATTTGATGTCTGTCCCTCGCTTGTAGAGAGATTGTGCGGATACTGCTGGATATATTTGGAGAAGAATAATGGGAATATGTCTTCGCGCGTACGTACTATATTCCCGCGCCCATTCATATATCCATCCATAAGTGTCTGGTTATCCAGTCCCCAACGTGCATTATACATAAATCCCGCAGTGTATGGTACTCGAATTGCCGAACCAACTTCTGTAAATACCGGATTTCTATCCGAATACCACTTAAATTGTTTTGCTATAGCATCATACATGTCATCGGGCGATTCTGCATCGGGATGGAAATCATACCTGTGAGTATAGCTTGTTATTGCGCCGATTACGTTTGTAAAGAATGTATTAGCGCCCATACCGGTCCACTTATCAAAATACTTCTGATACTGTTCTTGCGCCTTCTTTGAAGACGGCGAAGCAAGATAACCCGGTTCAATCCAGATGCCCTGCTGAGGCTTTCCGTCAATTCTTACCATAGCTAAAGACGACTCATCTTCAACTCCGATATCCTTTGCAAAGTCACTGCCCTCTGTATAGTAATACAGACTCTGTCTCGGCAGGAACAACTGACCTAAATCATTTGTTATATGCCCAATGGCATCGGCGAGTTCTTCCTCCGTTCCATGAACCGCACTCGGTGGGAAATAATTCGGGAATGCATCGAAATAATCCCCGACTTCATTTCCATTCTTATCGGTTCTCTTATGCATTGTCTTGTTTCCGATATGATGCATAGGCATTCCCGGAAGTGCGTCAGCAAACTTCTTCATATCTTTGAATTTCACAAATGTTGAATACAGCTGATAAGAGTGCGGCATCTTATCCCTGATACTCTCTTGCGCCTTTTCATCAAGAGTACGCATTTGAGGATAGTTAGATTCACACCATTCAACCGCCGCATCTTTCAGTGTGTCATATACACCTATTGATACCTTCATAGCATCTCTTGACTCACCCTGTTCCGCCCAAACAATAGTACCCTTTTTGGTGGTAAAAAAGCCTTTATTTTCCTGCGGTCCTTTCATTTCTGACTGCGTTGCACGGATTTTTTTGTCACTCTTGCCATACTCCGGTTCCACATAGTGAACAAAGAACGGGTTATCACCGTTTACGATAAAGCCGTTAAACATATATCCTTCGGTATACTGCTGATAATTTACATTCTCATATTCTATGGCGTATCCTATCTGGTCTACAATAACGGTGTTATTTTTAGAATAATTAACCCTCCACCCCGTCGGCGATTCAATAAACTGGAGCGGATATTCTGATTTATTTTTAACCGTTGAATCAATATACACATTCTGACCGGAAAGTGTAAAATACATAGTTACATCAGAATCTTTATGTGAATAATTGATAGTCAGCTTACCTGTATTTTCGTCATACGAAGTACCTGTAACCTCTGCCTGTAAGCTGTTTGCTGTACAATTTCCCATATCCCATCGCTGACCGTAGCTGATCGGCAATGCTGCTTGTGAGGTGTCCACCCAATTTGTTGCGTTTAAAGCCCTTACATTATTGTCTACATAGTAGCAAGTCCAAATTGGATTTTCATCACCCAAAATGCTTACCTCAGAGCCCAAAATTTTCATAAATCTGATAGCCTTTGCATCAGGTTCCAAGGCAAGAATTACATTATCTTTTGTGTAAATTGTACTATTTTCCAACAGCGTAGAATCATATGTAATATTGAGTTTCTTTTCTTCATTATCATATGAGACCGTTGCGCCAAAAGGCTCCAATACGGCTCTTACCGGAACGTATAAGACTCCGTTTATAACCTGTGCCGTTGCTTGCATATTCACTTCATTGCCGTTTACGGTATAAACAGAGGAATTTGCAGGAATTTTAATTTTCATTCCGTATTTTTCCGCAACAAGCCCGCTTTCTGTATTGGAAGTAACGGTAACTTCTGCAAGCTCTGCTACTTTTGCCGCATCCATAAGTGCCTGTGTTCCTTCCATAATAACAGTTGTATCAACTCTGTCATCATTAAAGTACACATCTACCGCCTTTTGCTTCCTGCCCTCGGCATACAGCTTATACATAGGCTCGGTTATTGAAATGCAGTTGATTTCATCTATGTACGGACGAATCTCCCCCGTACATTCTATAGCATAATCCCCGCTCAGATATGGTTGTTCTGTATCCTTTGCACTTGCAGCAAGCTTTCCGTCAAAATATGCGTTCAGTGTAACTGCGCCTTTTTCATCATTGATTGTTTCAAAAGCGACCTCATAATAATTCTTTGAAGAAATATTCATTTTAGCGCTTGTTGCGAGTGCCGTTACAACATTTGACGGTGCAACCTTTTCTATAACCGCAGTGCTATTATAAAAACGCAGCCTGTAACTCATATTTCCCGCCTGATAACGACTGTATATGGAAAAACCGTTACCGTCTTCTGCATTCCAGTCGCTGTTCTTCATATTGAGAACAACTGCGCTGCTGTTACTCTGTTCCTTTTTTGCAAAGGGGTATACTATTTTTGAATATGAGGAATATCCCTTTGTTGTCATTATATTTTTACCCTCATCAACCTGTACAATCCATTCACCTGCTGCATCTCCTCTTGTTTCGGCAGGTCTTATCACATCTGAATTTACCGAATATATCGCACCGCTTTCAAAATTTTCATAATAATACGAGGATTCTGTTTCAAGTAAAACACTTGAAAAATAAGCGGTAAGCCCATTCGCACTCACACTTGAACCCCTACCCGAAAGAGGAGTTGCATCATATACAGTCATAACAACCGCATTATTCATCATAGCGCGAATAATTCCATCCTTCACTGCAATTTTAACATTATTCCAATCGCCTAAATTCACCTTTTTTTCTGCAAGAATGGTATTATTCTTTAAAATCTTTGCCTTTTTTTCTTTCGGATAGATTAACAGCCTATATGCACCCGAATTGCCCTCCCCTATTGAAAGTCCGGCATAGCTGCCTGAGCTTGCATCCACCATACATATATCAGCAGAAAACCCATATTCACAAGTATCTGTTTCCTTCATTGATAGATGGGCATTCTCTCCCGAAAGCTTGAGTACATCCCTTCCGTCAACCTGCTCAACAGCAGCGCCGCTTGAATTTGATGCAATCGTTCGAGAATCAAAGCTTTCAGAAAACAAATTGCTTTCTCCCTGATAAGTGAAGTTACCCTCAGCAAAAACACTGCTGCACAACAAGACCCATGCTGAAAGCGCCGCTGTTATTATTTTAATTGTTTTCTTCATATAATCTGTAGCTCTCCTCTCAATTATTTATCTGTTATTCTGTCAGCGTTGAAACCGCTGGCTGTGCAATAGGAAGCATTTTGTTCCAACCATCCCATGCAAATACTTTCATCTTGGTTGCCGCACCTGAATTGATTGTTGCAGTAAACTCCGATTTTTTATCCGCTGCCGTATGAGGATATGTAATATCAACATCAATTAGTTCATCACCATTATAAAGCGCAATTATGAACATCGTTTCAACCGTTTCATAACTCTTATTATCAACAGTTAGCTTTGCTGTAATATTTTCATTGGCAGAAAAGGTTTCAGGAGCTGATACATTCGCTGTAACATTTCCCGCATCCGGATCTCTGATGATAATTGAGTCAATTACATTCATTCTGTCATTTGTGTTGACAATACTAAACCCTCTGCCATGCGAAGCCGCTGTTAGCGGATATTGGTCCAAAAGCGCCTTTACATTTGGATCATTTTCAGTTGCACCCTGTGCCACTGAGCCATCGTCAAGATAGTTAATTTGTTCCACTCCATTTACTGTATAGCGGATTCTTACCGCATCCTTTCCGTCAGCCGTCTTTTCATCCGTGAGTCTTAATTTAACTTCAAACATACTGTCGTTCGGAACTGAAACGGTACCCTGAGTATTTGCAAGTACTGTGCCCCATTTTGCATTAAGTCCAAGTGTTGAAGTTGATCCGTTTTCAATATAGTAATTGGCATTAGTTTCATCAACGCCGCCCCTTATGTACATACCGGACAAATCTGTTGCATTTGTTTTCATCTTTATAGTCATTTCAACATCATCCCATGAAGCTGTTGAGTTTTCATCCGCATAAAGAAGGATTTCTGTATTATTAGCCGTTGTTATCGTTCCGTCATTATTCAGTGTGACATTATTAACACCCGATGTCCTGTCTCCCACCTTATATGCTGACCAATCTGAGGCGTAATTAAATTCTTCAACAAAATAATACGGTGTTCCTGTTACTGCAACATTATCAAACTTGGTTGCAAGATTGTTGCTCTTCAAAGCCACCGAACCGTAAAGTGTATTTTCATTTGTGCTGATAGGTGCGTTCAAAACTGCTTTACCGTCAACTAATATTATAGCCGAGCCATCCTTTACGCCGATGCCGATTTTATGAGTTGTACCTGTCTCAAAAGCTGGAATTTCTTTGCTTGCAATAGTGTTCGCTGTTCCGTTTACCATTGACTGAATAAAAACGGTTCCTTTGTTTTCTGCTGATGCATAAGGCGAATATGCACCCATTATGTAGTTATTCTCATTTACATATCTTGCAATGATTCCTGCATAATTTTCAAGAGATGCATTTGACGGCATTGAATCAAACTTCACATCTGTTTCAGCCTCAATATTTTTCCAGTTCTTATCGCTTACAACAAGCATACCGTTATCATTCTCGGTTGTTATATAGTATTTATTAGCATTTTCACCTTCTGTTACAATTTCTGTATTTTTCCAATTATCCGTGCTGTTAAAGCTCTCTGTATAAATTGACTTGTCACTGCCTGTTATATCCCTTAATTCATAAGATTTAAGAGATAGCTTAGTAACCGATTGTGTTGTTGCGAATTCAAAACCTCCTGCAAGAATCCTATCTTTCCACTCTTCGGGATCATATCTAACAGGCGCGTCATCTTCCCATTTAAGATGTTCAACGCCGTCTATGTACAAAGTCATTGTAACCTTGCTAAAATCCGAATTGGGTTCTGTAACCACTCTATATGTATGATACTTTCCATCTTTAGCATACGGTCTGAAGCCATAATCATGTCCCCAGCCATCTTTCTTTACCGCCTCATTGTGGTTATTTGCACCATAATTGTCGCCTAACGCATATCCGTCGCGCCAAATCCTTGCGAGATACATTGCGGCGTTATTAGCATTCACACATGTTCTGAAATGCAAATTCTCAAATCCCATATTTCCACCACTTGTATCGGTGTCATCTGGACCATTGTCTAGTCTCATAACAAATATGGCTTCTGTTCTTGCAAAGTCTGTACCCTTATTGGAATACTCCCACTCGCTTTGTTGTATCCGTGCTGTCTGGGCACCGCTGATGAGCAGTGAATCATCCTGCGGGGTATATGCACCATCGGTAAAAGTGATGCCATTTGGGTCGTTTTTCCCATTACTGTCTGTCATTATCCATCCTGTATTCGCAAACTTTTGATGCAGAAGCGTATCTTCCTCGCTTATATTTAGATTGGTGATTTTAAGCTCCTGACTAAGCGTTTTAAACTTAGCATAATTGCTCGCTGCTTCCTTATTGAAATTATCAATTCCCGTATAGTCCTGAATTAAAGTAATTCCGTCCAGTTCAAAACGAACAACGCCGTGTTTTGCCTGAAGCGAAATTTTATAATCCGTACCTGCCGCAAGCTGCTTTTCTGCTGTTGTGATTGGTGTTTCTACACCGCCTACACATTTAAAAAGCGTAAATGTACCGTTTGACGGAGTGTATGTTAACTTGAAATAGTTAGCTGCATCCACATATCTTACATAAACTTCAAAAGCCTCACCATCTTGTTTCCATTCAGCCGCATTTACAGATATGTTAAATGAAACATCTTCTTTTTTGGCGGAATATTCATAAGTAAATTCCGCATTTTCTGTGGCGGACGTCTTCAGATATTTTATCTGGTCGCTTCTGACTTCTCCAAGTCCTGAATCCGGCATTATATTCCAGATATCAGAACTTAATCCGTTTTCAAATGTGTCCCCAAATAACTTTGTTTCTTCCGTCTGTGCAAACCCAACAGTAGAGAGTACACTTACCGCCGTAACTACAGCTAAAATGCATGACAATTTCTTTTTCAACATAGTTTTCGACCTCTTTCCTTAAAATTATTTATTATACTTCCGATTATATAATCTATAGCACCTTTTATAAGTGTATAAATCATATAAATACTATTGTAATTTGATTATAGCATATTAAAGATATTATAAATATGTATTTTTTCGTCTTTACTCTTTGTTCTTTCGTGCTTGTTTCAACCCCATATACCTTCTCAATATCCGTTTTACACGTCCTATAATACTTTGCTGTCTCAACAAAAACAATAATATAATTATTATATGATTACATTATTGTACATTACACAAACCCTTATGTCAAGGTATAATTACAATATTGATTACATAATTTGTAGGTTTACAATAGATGTGTTACATTCCGGCATATTTTTATTCAAAACGAGTTTGAACAAAAATATGTCGGTAAAAAAAGAATACGGAAACCGCTCAAAATGTGTTATAGTTAAGTTACCACACCAAACTACAAAAGGAGAGATTTCCGTATATGAATACTATAACACAAGATATGAAGTTTAAAAATATCCTATTTTATATGAAGCAAAAAGGATTATAAAAATGATAACGGACGGCAGAATGGGCAGGAGTGTGGCAGAGCTGAAAGCAAACCGCAAAACCGACATCAGCCGAGAAGGAAATGTTGCCGAAATGCTCGGTGAGCTTGGAATTTTGAAAAAGTAAATTAATGATTATACACAAAGCCACGGAAATGCATGCTGTACATTTCCGTGGCTTAATTTTTCTCAAAAATTATTTGTTGCGATATTCAATCAACTTATCCGGAAAATTGACTGTCATGCCGCCGTCAACACCCGCATCGCAGGTGCGTTTCATTATGTCGGTGTCAAACACGCCCCATGCTCTGCATTCAAGTCTGTTGTCGTGCAAAGTCTTGATAAGTTCCGGTGTAACCGATTCTGCAATCGGGCATGCCTGGAACGCCTCGATTTTTTTCAGCTTGTCAATAATTTCGTCAGTCGTATTTTCATACAAATATCCGAGTCTATAGCCTTTGCCGGTGGCATACGCCGCCTCAAGCTCCGAATATATGAATGAAGTGATTATCGTTTTTTCTTTCATATTGTATTTATCAAGCATGTCAATGACATCTTTTACTATCCCCTCGTCCTTAATCTCTATGGCAAAGGTGAGGTCACGGCAGCCGATAAAATGCAAAAATTCTTCAAGGGTGATTATTTTGTCTTTTCTGCCGTATTTTTCGTTATGAACAAAAAATGCGGAAATTTCGTCATATGTATAATCCTGTATGCAGCCGCTCTCGCCGGTCACACGCTCCAGCGTCTTGTCATGAAAAATCACCAGAACCCCGTCCTTTGTGCGCTGAACATCAGTTTCCACGCCGTCCGCGCCCATGTCAATGCCGGCATAGAATGAGCTGAGTGTGTTCTCCGGCCAGTATTCGCTTGCTCCTCTGTGTGCATAAGTAATAAACATTTTTCATTTCTCCTTTTTGTAATTAATAAAATATTTGTTGGCTTCTATGTAAGATAAATTGGAATTTAGCTGTTGGTGCGTTTCGGCTTTAGGTACATATTATATTTTGGCAAAACACGCCCTACGGCTATGGATTTTGCCAAAAATAATATGCACCTCAAGCCTTACACAACAGCGCAATTTTGCGCAAGGCGAGGGTGAGTGTTTTTTATTCTTAGCGAGCGAGTTCAGCGCCACTGCACTGCCTGTCTGAGCGAGCAAGAATAAAAAACACTTACACGAGCCGTAAGGATTCAGAGTGGTGCGTATCGTGAGCCGACACAACAACCCTTCCGTCAGCCTTGCGGCTGCCACCTCCGCTTGCACAGGGGAGGCTTTATGAAAACCAAATATTATTTTTTATAAAAATAATATTGTAATTGCACACCGCTAAATTCCAATTTGTCGCTTAACACACAATATCGGTTTTTTGAGTATACCAAATTCTCTTTGGTGATATTCATATGACCAATTATCGCCTTTGCTGCGCCAATATGCCGGGCCGATATACACCCTCGGTTTATCTGCGGAGAGGTTATGCAGCGAGCTGAATGTATTGTACCTATTGCCGAACAGTACAAAGCTGAGGCTGTGAACTCCGGCTCCCACGCCGCTTACGGTCAGCTCATACGGCGCAAAAGCTATGTTGCCCACCTCTTCGCCGTCAATGAGCACCTTGACAAAAGTGCCCCCGTAAAGCGAAACAGCAAGTCGTATATCCGACGCTGTGTCAAGCTCAAATTCTGTGCGATATTCAAGATTACCGCCGTAAAAAGGATATCCCCCGTGTACAACGGAGCCGTAATAATGCTCGGCGGGTTTTTCTGTTATGCGTATATGATCTCCGACACATTCGCAGCCGAAATCTCCGAGTATAAAGCAGTTTTCCAAATCAGTGCGAACTCCGAACGGAACAGATATCTCAAGTGTGTTTTGACCGCTTTTTATCGGCGGCAGCGGACGGGTGACAATGTTTTTGTCTACATAATATCCGCATATCGTCTTGTCTGCCGCAATGCCGTTTAGCGATATTTCCGCCTTTGCGCCGTTCTCAAGCGCAATGTGCACATCGTTGCAGCAGATGTCGCTCAAAACCGAAAAGCGCATCGTCACGGTGTGATCCTCAGGCTCGCCGGCGACCGCCCACGGCTGAACAACCTTTGTCTCCCTTTTGTCAAAACCGAGGATCTCTCTAATGGCGTTGTCCGCACGGAGCATCTCCTCATTCTTGCAGACGAGTTTGCCATCAAGATAAAAATCCGCACGGTCGAGAAGAAGAACATTCGGCTCTGCCAATATTATGTCAACCTTAGACGGGAGAATTATCTCCTCGCCGAACGGTTCTCTTTTTTCGCAAAAATGCTCATATCCTTCATCTGTCGGAGTCAGCTGAATGAGCAGCGAGTCCGAATTGCATATATCAAAATACATCTTGGTTTTGCCGCCGTTTGCGGTGCAGCTCACTTCGCATACATCGCCGCTGAGTGTGTCAAAGAGTTTCGGCACATACATTCCGTCAACCGTGACGGTTATGCTGCGGCGATCCGTAATGTGCGGCAAAATCGGCTGTTTTGCCTGCGCCACAAAAATCCAGTCGCAGCCGTCACAGTGTCTGCGTGTGAAAAGCAAATCATTTGTGCGTGTGCCGTCAGAGTTTTGTATGAGCACATCGGGGCGAACCAATGCAAACAGCTCCGTCATGTCGAAAGGAATACACTCGGCATCTGTGCACAATGATGCGGCGTCATGCGAAAATTCGCCCAGACTCATGGACGGAGGTGTGCCCATTATGATAAGCCTGCCGCCGTTTTGTGCGAAACGGTGCAAAAATTTTATTGTAGACGGTCGCAGCGTGACACATTCCGCCGCAATTATCGTGTCGTACGGCAGTGCAGAGATATTCATGTCGTCAACAAGCGACTCGGCTATGTAGTCAAAATCGACTCCGCCGGTGAGCAGCGCTCGGCAAAGCTCATGGAACCATGCGTCCGCTTGGGCGCATTTTTCGCCGCTCTCCGCCTTTGATGCCGACAGCATCCAGTATGTCTCCACAGGGTGGATAATCGCAGTGTGGCACACCGCCTCTCCCTGAGAAAGCACGGAGCACACGCGGGCAAAATAATTTTCCATGTACGAATACTCTGTATACCACGGCGATTGATAAAAAATGCTCGCCGGATAATCCCGTTTGCCCTCGCCTTTCATGGTTTGCCATGCCAGATGAGGCACACGCATCGTCACTCCCAGGCACATCTGCCAGTCACACTGGTATTTTTGCCCTCGGAAATCAAAATCCCAGCCGGTCACGCCGAACATCTCGGACGCCATGCCGCTCTTGGCAAATTGGCGCACAACGGAACGGCACTGCACCGCAGTTGTAAAGCAATCGTCATTGAACAGCACATCGATACCGGGGATTTGCATATATCGGTAATTGCGCATTGCATCGCTGTGAGTCAGGCACATTTCCCAAAGGCTGTCCTCACCGAGAACATGACCTGTGAGTGCGATGCCGTGAGCACCGCACCATTTGCCTATGTTGTCTGTAAAAGCGGCGCAAAATCGCTCGCTCACATGGCGATGATAGTCATAACGAGTCTTGAAACCGCCGCTGCCCCTTGATGTAAAAAACAATTCCGGCAGCTTGTCTGTTATGTCATATCCAAAACATTTTTCAAAAGTTTCGGCAAAGTCAAATGTCCACGCAAGATGAGCCTCTTTTTTTGAAAATCCGTTCTCGAGTGCCTCAACACGGATTGTCTGCGGCTCATCGGTAAAAATCGCCGGTATGGTCTTGCCGAATTTGTCGGCAAAATTGCGATAATATGCCTCGTGGGTTATTCTGACAAATTCGTCCATTGCGTCCTTGTTAAGAGTGTCCGTGTACGATTGATAATTATATCTCGGCTCACCGCCCGGCGCAACACGAACAAAAAAATATCTCTTGTCCGCCGCAGCCTCATTTCGCTCTATACGGCGGTATCCGTTCATAAAACCGTCAGAGTCTTTTTGTATGGCGAAAGCTGCCACAAACAAACAACCGCCGTGCTCTGCCGCCTCCTCGGGTGTGCAATAGCAATCGGCACAGTCGTCTGCCGTCATCTGCAAATATTTCAGACGGTACATTTTGTTCTTTGTGACAAATCCGCCTGCCGCACCCGACGGCCACCTGTCTTCGTCATAAAGAAAAGCATACATACCCCTGCTCTCCGCTTCATCGGCGCAGACAGACACAGCGTGCATGAAGTCATCGCTGAGATATTCAACTTCCAGACCTTGGCGCACATGCATATGAAAACCGCCAAATCCCATTTTTTCAAATATGCCGATCTGTTCTCTCAACTCGTCATCATTCAGAGTGGAATTCCACGCCCAAAACGGAAATCCCCTAAAACGGTTTGATGGATTTTTGAAATTATGACACATGATTTTTCCTTTCCAAAAAAATTATAAGTAATTATACACTATTTTTGTGGTTTTTCCAATATTTTTATATCATACTCTTAATTTTTCTAAATTGCAATATAAAACGCCCACAAATATTAAGCGGCATTTAAGTGCTTTTTCAACATATTCGAGGACATACCTCCAAATATTCTTCTTGGGTAATTATTTATCCAATGCTCAATCATTTTAATTCTCTCATGAGTGTTTTATATGAAATGCTTATACTAAATTTATTGGATGTATTTATTATACTTGCTGCTGCATAAGGTGACATTTTCTCGTCTATCATCAATCTTTCTATTTCTTTTACAAGCTCGAAATCGTTACCTATCTTGAGCATCGGTCCTTTACCGGTTGCAGCATAATCATGCTTTTTCTGATATGAGTCATCTTTTTTTGGTCATTTTATTTTACAACTTTCCCACGATAAAACAACTCTCTGAGCACCTGCAAATATGCGCCCACCGCATAGTCATTGGTACATTCTTTTTTCACGGTGCCCGGTGCGCACGCCACAACCTGCACCCAGCCTATGCGCCCGCTCGGTTCGATCGCCTCATTGGTGAGTGCGTCAAAGCCTTTCATGGCACACGGCAGATATTCGTTTTCATCGATCAATCCCAGGCGGATACCTTGCAAAAATCCGAGGACAAAAAGGACAGTGCCGCTCGTCTCGGGCATATCATAATCCTGCGGAGCAAACAAACTTGTGCGCCAAAATCCGTCTGCGCCTTGGCATTTTTTTATTGCCTCCGCCATATCGCAAAAAGTTTGCTTATACTCACTGTAATATTTGTTGGATTTATCTATAGTGCCGAGAGTACGGGCAAGGGCGGCAAACACCCAGCCGTTGCCCCGTGACCAAAATACCTTGCCGCCGTTTGCGGTGTGCGCCTTGTCCGGCAGAAAGCGTTCATCACGATACCACAGGTGTTCCTCATTATCATAACATTTGCGTTCGACCTTGGTATTTATGTATAGCTTATATGCTTTATCAAAATATCGGCTGTCGTTTTGGCGCACACCCATGCGGCAGTACATATTCAATGCCATATACATGGTATCGATCCACCACCAATAATCATTTTTTGGGTCAGAAAGAGTCCACTCCAGACTTTCGGTGATATTTTTGTCCGTGCCGTGCACGCCGTATTTGTCAATAAGGTCAAGATATGTTTCGCCGCACACTATTTTGTCGGCATGGGTCGCTTGGTGATTTTCATCATCGCAGAATGTCCAGTTGTTACGCTTAGCCCATTCTTCGGCATAATCAAGATATGCTTTTTTACCGGTGATTTCGTATGCAGCCATATCCCCGAGAAAATATGCGCCTCGTTCCCAATCGCAATTGCCTGCGGCAGGATTTTGAGCGATCCAATAATCGTTGACTTTTTCGGCAAGCGCCGTAATTTCTTGTTTATTCATAAAATTTTCCTCCGGTAAGTGTTTTGTGATAAATTGGAATTTGGCTGTTGGTGCGTTTCGGCTTTAGGTACATATTATATTTTGGCAAAACACGCCCTACGGCTATGGATTTTGCCAAAAATAATATGCACCTCAAGCCTTACACAACAGCGCAATTTTGCGCAAGGCGAGGGTGAGTGTTTTTTATTCTTAGCGAGCGAGTTCAGCGCCACTGCACTGCCTGTCTGAGCGAGCAAGAATAAAAAACACTTACACGAGCCGTAAGGATTCAGAGTGGTGCGTATCGTGAGCCGACACAACAACCCTTCCGTCAGCCTTGCGGCTGCCACCTCCGCTTGCACAGGGGAGGCTTTATGAAAACCAAATATTATTTTTTATAAAATAATATTGTAATTGCACACCGCTAAATTCCAATTTATCTATCTTTCATTATCCTTAATCTGTATAAGCTGCCTATACTGCATAGACGTTATGCCCTCATATTTTTTGAAAGCACGGCAATAGACAACCTCACTCGAAAATCCGACAGCCTGAGATATCTGCGATACGGTCATACCTGTTTTAAGCATCTCTTTTGCTTTGTCGAGACGGCACTTAACTATATAATCGGATATGCTGATGCCCATTTTCTCGCGAAATGTCTTGCTCAGCCACGGGCGGGATATATCAAACACATCTGCAATCATGTTCACATTCAAATCGGGATTGGAGAAATTCTCCTTGATGTATGCCTCAATATTGCTGTACTTGTGATCGGATTTTTCGGGCAATCGCTGAGACGCAAGACGGCACAGCGATGCGGTATAATCCAATATTACACCATGTATCCTCTTGAGTGACGCCACATTGTTAATATACATAGACTCCATGTAAAGCTGCTTGGAGTCCACGCTGCCCGACTCATCTATCTGACACGCTGCGGTAAGCAGAGTTTTGATGATGTCTGCCGTTATGACCCTCATGTTGCCGAGAGTCATGCGGGAAGTGGCAAAATCGAATATGCCGTCTATGACGCTTTTTGCAGCGTCATATTTGCCGAGCAAAACACTGTCGATAAGCTTTGACATAGTCTCGGAGTTGAAATTGTACTCCTGGTAGCTCTGCATTGCGTCATCATACACATATACCGTCTTGTCATCGCCGAGAAATCTGAGATTTATTATCTCCTGAGTCTGTTCATATGCCTCGGGCAAATCGGCAATGCCGTTTGCTATGCGGCTGACAGCACAACGAATGTCAACGCTCATCTCACGCGATACCGCATCGCAAATCTCCTGCGCACATTTGCCCACACGGTCAATAAGCATGGTCGGATTGTCCAGTGACAGCAAGCACACGCACATATCGTTGATCGGACACAGGTGCGCCCTGCCCATGGTATACATATCGTCAAATTTTTTCTCCAAAAATTTGATCATGGCATCGGACGAAACCGCCTCATATTCGCCGTCCGCACGCACATTTTCGGAAATATCGAACACAAGCACGCAGTACCTGTCCGATGTAAAATACTTCATATATTCATCAGGAATATTTGCCAAATTCATCCGTGAGGTGAGAATTTGGCGCAGCACGCCCGAAAACGCATATCGTTCATGACGGGCAATTTGATTTTCAAGGCGGCGTTTTTGATTTTGATATATCAAAGAAAACAGCCACGACAGTGCCAAGCCTATCACTACGCACATCAGATAGCCGATTATGAAGGTGCGCCTTACAGAGGATATGTCACGCAAATATGTTCTGTAGTTTGCAAGGCGATAATACCTAAGCTTGAGGACTGTGCTGTTTCGTTCGCTCACGATATACTTGCCCCCGTCAATGTAAGCAAAATCGCCGTCCGTGACGGAAACACCGTCATATTTGCTGTCGCCTGCCATAACGGTGTTGCCGTCATTATCCGTAATGAGCATTATGTTGGCGTCGGCAGAGTCGGTGCGCAAAAGGTTGGTGAGATAGCGCCTGTCGGCACGCACCACCACCGCCGCATCCGCATTTACATTCGGCAGACGATATACTATAAACAGTGTTTTTTCACCGCTTGCCGGCATAGTGTCGTCCTCGCCGCTGCCGCCGGAACCGCTGCGGTATACCGCCGGATAGCAGGCTATGCCGCTTGTGCTCTTAATCTTATCGAGCCAATCCTGCTTTGACGGAAAATATTTGTTGTAATATGCGTCATACATACCGTCAACCGTTGAAATGCCCATGTTGCTCTGTATACAGACATTTTTGCCAAAGAGCACCACTGCAACGGTATCGGACACACTCTCACGGGTTATCTCGGTGATTATGGCGTCTGTGTACGACATTCTCTCATAATCCGAAATGTTTTTTCCGGAGATTTTTTTCACATTTTCCGACAGCAATATTCTGTTTAACGAAGTAACAATTGACTTGAAATAGATATCGCAGCTGTAGCTTGTGTTTTCTATAACACTGCTGTCGGCAGATGCGGTCTGCCGTTCAATCACCTTTATGGCAGCAGAATAGCCTGCGATGTTGCACACCACAGACAGCACAATTATAACAATGTAGCTTGCCAGGTTGGCATAAAACTGCTTGCCGACAAATTGACTTTTCATAAAAAACCTCTCAATAATAATCCGAAATCAAGCTTCGTTATTAGCATAGTTCATGCCACGCAGCGCATGATTGCGTGGCATGATCGTCAATTAAATAGTATCAAAGCAGATGCTATCTGTCAAGATATCTGTCGTACATTTTTTGCTTGAGTGCAACATATTCGTCAACACTGAAGGTGTTTTTCAAGGTGTCTCTGAACGAGTCGAAATTCGTAAGCGGTTCTTCGCCGGTGATGAATTTTATAACCATTTCGTTGGTATATGTTTTAAGATCCGTCTCCAGTGAAACAAGCTTGTCTGTCTCGTCCTGAATGGGAGCAATGGACGCCGGCAGAATGGTTTTTCTCATGTTGTCCACATTTTCCGCCCAAAGCTTAAATCCTGCCACCTGTTGCGGAAATTCATAATACTGCTCCAGATATTCCGTTGCCTGCTTGAGTCCCGGTGCCGGAGCAGCCGCTCTGCACTGCAAGCTCAAAGCTTCGCTTATAGACAAGCCCTCTTTGTTGTTGAGTATCTCGTCACTGTATTTGGGCTTGCCGTCAACCATAGTGTATGTGGTGCCCTCCACGCCGAAGTTCATCAGCTTGTAACCCTCGTCACTGTACCAAAAATCGAGCCATTTGACAGCTGTTACGGGATCCTTGCACTGTGTGGTTATCGCTGCCGATGTTGTGCTCACATCTTCCTCATAGACATAGAAATTGTTTTCGCCGCCTTCTTCGAGAGTCGGGAACGGCACGCACAAAAGGTCGTATTCGGGGTTTTTGTCCTTCATCTGTTTGAGATAAACACCCATTGCCGCACCGAGATTGAATACCGTTGCGCCGGAATTGCCGTTTGTCAGCTTGGCGTCTATTATGGCTCTCTTGTTTGTGGAGAAATCCTGGTCGATGAGGCCTTTGGTGTACCAGTCATGCAGCTTTGAAATATATTCCTTAAAGTTGTCCTGCATGGGGCCGTATTTCAGCGTGCCGTTGTCAACATAGAGCCGCTGACCCACGCCCCATGCGCCGTTGAACGAATTGATAGTTGAAAAATAATCCGGCAGTGCGGTAAAAGGAGAGTCTGCGCCCATTTTTTCTTTGAATGCGGTAAGCATGGTTTCCCAGTCGTCTATGGTCTGCGGAGCCTCCATGCCGAGCTTGTCGAGCCAGTCCTTGCGCACCATCGGGCCGGCAAAGGTGCGTACATTGCCGGTGTTGAATGCCGAGAAAGCAAAATAATCGCCGTTATCCGTCTTGGATCCTCTGTCATATGTCTTTGATATGTCGTATTTGTCCGTTATTGTTTTTTTGAAATTCGGAGCGTATTTGTCGATGTAGTCGTTGAGTGCGATTATTACCCCGTCATCTATGGCTTTCTGCACTCCTCCCTGATATAATGTCCATGTTGTCTCGATAATATCCGGCAGCTCCATGGACGCTATCATCAGATTGAACTGCTCGGACTCCTGACCTGCCGATGGGTGGATAAAGTCGATGTGTATGCCGGTGTCCTTTTCTCTCTGCTGATACATGAGCACTTCGTTGAGCGAGCTTACACGGGTTGATATTGCCGTGGGCAGCTTCACAAAATATGTGAGGGTGTTTGTGCTCTCCGTGTTTGCCGTCTCTTTGTTTGAACAGCCGCTAAGGACGGCTGCGCCGAGTGCGACAACGGCCGCTGCGGCAATCAGGTTTCTTTTTTTGAACTTCATGGTAATTCCTCCTTTAATTTTTAATTTTTCAGCCGTTTGTAGCGGCTTTTTTGATTAATATATGATGATTTTTTCTCTGCTTTTCATCGGGCGGCTGATAGCCGCCCCTACAAGGCATTGCGCAATACGACTGTTTTGATTGTAGGGGCGGATATTATCCGCCCGAAAGCATACATGGTTTCACCTAAAAGCCAAGTTATCCACATTTTTTTGACTTTTTATTTTACAATCACTTATTATTAATTATTCATTTATTATCTTTGACGAAAACTGCGTTTCCTACTCCTCATCAGTCACTGCGTGACAGTTTCCCACCCGTGGGAAACCTTTTGCAACGGCATATGTCTGTGATATCTTCGCCGAGCGGTGAGGCTTGTGCATTATGCGCCGAATTTACCTGTCAACCCTTGACGGCGCCTATCATCATGCCCTTAACAAAGTATTTTTGTATAAACGGATAAATCAATAATATGGGCACGGTGGCAACCATGATTGTGGCGTACTTGATGCTCTCGGAAAGCACATACTGCTCACCGGCACTCGAGGCTACCGCTCCGGTGCCGCTGGTGTTGTTCATGAGCAAAATCTCACGCAGAACAAGCTGCAGCGGATATTTGCTCCTGGTGCGAATATACATCATCGCCTGAAACCACGAGTTCCAGTAGCCGACGCCGTAGAATAGCACCATAACCGCAATAATGGGCACAGAGAGAGGAAGTATTATTCTGAAAAACAACAGCAAATCGTTAGCGCCGTCTATCTGAGCCGCCTCCTCAAGGCTATCCGGTATCTGCTCAAAATTTGATTTCATGATGAGCAGATTGTATGTACTTATCGCAGTCGGTATAAACAGAGATATGATCATGTCGCCCATATGCAGCCATTTTTGCACAAGAAGGTATGTGGGGATCATGCCGCCCGAGAAAAACATTGTGAACAGCATCATATATGACACAGCCTTTTTTACGGCAAATCTTTTCCGTGTGATGAGGAAAGCCCCCAATGCGGTCATAAACACACTGAGAATTGTGCCGAACACAACCACAATAAGTGTGGTGCGATAGCCTGTGAGGATACTCGGGTTGTTGAACACTGCCTTGTATGCGGCAATGTTAAATCCCTTGGGCGCAAGCACCATGCCTCTGTTTCCCATAAGGAGGGAGCTGTCCGACACCGAGCTGACCGCAACATAATAGAGCGGATAAGCGGTAATGAACATCAGAAATACCATAGAAATTGAATTGAGTGCGTCGAAAATATATTCTCCGACTGTTTTTTTGTGAATCATAATTGCTCTCCCTCCCTTAGAACAAGGCTGTGTCACTGAGCTTGGACGACAGCTTGTTTGTGATGCATATAAGCAAAATGTTGACAAGCGACTGGAACAGACCTACAGCTGTGCTGTAGCCGTAGCGGGAGCTTGCTATACCCATTTGATACACATATGAAGATATAACCTCTCCGACTTCATAAGTGGACGGCGAATAGAGAAGAATGATTTTTTCGTAGCCGACAGTCATGACGCGACCCATCCGCAGGATAAGCATTGTCATGATAGTGGGCAGAATACTCGGCAGAGTGACATGAAGCAGCTGCTTAAATCTGCCGGCTCCGTCTATCTCTGCCGCCTCATACAGCTGAGCGTCAACTCCGGAGAGCGCCGCAAGGTAGATAATGCTGTTCCAGCCGAAGCTGCTCCATATGCCGGAGCCGATGAATATGGTGCGGAACCACTTGGCGCTCGCCACATAGTTCATATTTTTGCCTCCGAGCATACCTATGAAAGAGCTGATCAATCCGTTGGTGCTAAAAAAATCAGTAATCATGCCGCAAATAACCACAAGAGAAATGAAGTGCGGCAGATATGTGACCGTCTGCACGGTTTTTTTGAACCACTTGCACTTTAACTCATTGAGCAAAAGCGCAAAAATTATAGGAAAAGGAAATCCGAAAAGGATATCCATAAAGCTTATTACAAGGGTGTTGCGCAGAGTTCTGGAAAAATATATTCCGTTGAAAAACTCCTTGAAATATTTAAGTCCAACCCACTTGCTCGCCGCAATGCCTTTGGCGATGCTGTAATCCTTAAAGGCAATCACCAGACCGAACATCGGACCGTAGCAAAATATGAGGTAATATGCCGCCACGGGAATGAGCATAAGGTATAAGTAGCGATTTCTCTTAAGTTCTGTCATTATGCGTGTTCCGAGATTTTTGTTTGATTGTATATTATCCATTTTCTTGTCTCCTTAGCCTAATCACGGATTATAAATATGTTTTTGAATTTCATATACCCAACACCGGCAGCGATTTGATCACCGTCGTTTATGTCGGCAAGAGTGCCGTAAGAGAAGGTGTTGTCGTCAGCCTCATATATGCCGACTGAACTTATGCCGTTCAGACTGTACACAATGCACGAACCCGAGTCGGTATATTGAACAAGAATTTTGCCGTTTTCTATGTCTGCGTGCTTGACAGTACCTGTGACAAATCCCGAAGAACTCCACACATCGCCAATCACGGAATAGGGCGTTCCCTGAGTGTATATTCGGCTGATTTTTTCCAGACTGGAATTTTTGCTCACGGTAAATCTGAATATGTCGCCGGGTTTAAGCTCATCTACGCTCTTAACCGCCGACTCCGCTATCAGCTCTGCCGGAAGCGTGATCCTGTTGCCGTTGTACCATCCTACCACACCGTTAACCGCCATTCCGTCCGAGTTTAGTGTGCGCACAAGGTTTCTGAAAACTATTAGCAAATCATTGTTATATGTCCGCTGAAAATCAGTAAGCACAAATACTGAGCTGCAGTGCACTTTGTCGGAATCATAGGCTGTGTAGGTATATGTTGTGTTGTCTGAAAGGCTTGAGCTTGAGATGATGTCAAATCCGTATTCATCTGTGCCGCTGCCCTGTGACGGAACAACAAAAATCTTTGCGCCGTCTTTTATGCCGGACTTGCCGTTAAACGAATTTACCGCAAGTCTGTATCTGTCCTTTCCGGAGTCGGAAATTCTGAACACATCGTTGTCTATTGCGGCATCGTCATCAGCCGCTGTCATGTCGGCTGCCGTGTCTATGAGGGTTATCTGCCCGTGCGAGTCCACATTGTATCTGATAAGCTGCCTGTATTCCGACTCGTCACTGCCGAGATAAGCCGCCGCCTCGTCTTCGTTCATCGGTGTTCCGTTCACCTTGACAGTCTTTGCAAAGCTGAGGGTTACCCACCTGTTGTTCTCGGTAAAAATCCTTACGCTGTGTGTACCGAACACATCTTCTTTCATGCCGTTAAGATAGCCGTACACCCTGTCCGACACCACATCACAGTAAACCGCCTTGCCAAAACCGTCTATATACAGAGTCACCTGCGCACCGAGACGAACCTTTGCCATAACCTCTTTTGAGCATTTTGTTGTTTTGCCGTCAATCGTAACAATATCGTCACTCTCATCCACAGACTCGGCAGTGCCGCTTACGGAATTTGAGCTGACAATGGCTGTTATCACCTTTCTTGTGCCCGTCTCCGACTCGGCATACATGAGCACATCGCCGGCAGCTATGTCGGCGCAGCTTATATACTCGGTGCCCTTTTTCATAACCGTGCAGTGTTCCGGGTCATTCGCCTCAAATTTTAGGCTTATGCCGTCTCTTGTGCCCACAACTCCTCTTGATGACGCAGCCGAAACCACATACGGAGTGTATTGTGCGGCAAAGATGACATCATATTTGTCATCTCCGTCATTGCTGACAAGCTCAATGCTGCCAAACTCCGACTTGAGTCTTGACTCGGAGAGCGGCGCCATCTTGCCGTTGAATATCAGCACGGCGTTGTCCGAAAGAGTGACAGAACGGGTCTTTGTGCCGTCATAATATTTTATGCTGTTGCCGTCAAGCGAGTCAAAATCGTCCGCCGGTATTTTCACAGTTTTGTTGTCTCCGTCACCAAGGCACACAAATTTGAGTTCGGCTGAGCCGCCGTTGTCGCTGTAGTAGAGCTTTGCGCTGCTGCCGAGCATATCTTCCCACTCGGGAGACGCTCCGCCGTATACCACACCGCCAGCCATGAGCTGTCCGTCTTTCAGCGCAGAGTCCGCACTGTACAAGTCGGTGCGGCTGTTTGCCTCTATAACCGCCTCGGCGGTTTTTACGGAAAACCTCTGCGACAAGAGATTTTTGCCTGTCTCGGCATTCATCTCGACCCTGTCGCCGTATGATGTGATCTCCATTATATCCGCCTCAAGGGCGTTCTGCAGCAATATATATGCCTGCCCGGCACTCAAGGTCTCCGACAGATCCGAGTCTATATTTTCAAGCAAACCTATCCTGTCCGCCGTGAGCGCATATCCTGAGGGATAACCGCCCTTGTTTTGGGCATACGGTTCATAGCCGAGCGCCTTAACGGTGAAAGTGAGCGCCTCGGCAAGAGTGACCTCGTCTGTCGGTCTGAACTCCTGCGCACGGCTGATAAAACCGAGTTTGTATGCCGTCATTATACTGTCCGAGTGAGCTGTGCCGGAGCTCACATCGGAAAATATCCTCTCGCTGTATTTTATTTTGTTGACATCATCATTCGTCACACAAAGGAGCATAGCCACAAAATCGGCACGGCTCACGCTCTCGTGAATGTTTTTTGCACCGTCCTCATCAATAATTCCAAGTGAGGTGAGCATTTCGAGCGATTGGCTGCCGCTTTTGTCAAACTCTGTGCGCTCAAATTCCACCTGAGCCGAACACACCGTTGCAAAGCACAGAACAAATATCACTGCCAGACATATTATTTTCTTCACTCTAACGCCCTCCGATCTTCATTAATCTTGCTGTCATAACCGCCGCCTCGGCTCTGGTGAGTCCGCTGTTCGGCAAAAATGTGCCGTCCGGAAAACCTGCCGTTATGCCGAGTGCACGCATGGTGTACACAGCCTGTTTGGCGTAGTCGGCAATGTCGCCGTCATCGGCAAACACATCTCCGTTAATTGGTGCAGCCGCCGTCAGTCTGTATATAAACACGGCAGCATCCTGCCTTGTAATCGGCAGTCCCACGCCGAAAGTGCCGTCATCTCTGCCTGCGGCAATGCCCTCTCGTTTTGCCGCGGAGAGGTATTTATCATACCACGCATCCGCCGTACTGTCCGCAAATCCGCTCTCTGTCGCATCAAGGCGAATTCCGTCCGCTGCGACAAGTATTTTTATAAATTCCTCACGGGTCACTCGGTCATCGGGTCTGAACAGGCCGTCCTCCGGTTTTGATATGACTCCGCTGTCCGCAAGAGCATAAATGCTCTCCTGTGCCCATTCAAATCCGCTTATATCGCCGAATTTGTAAGTCGGCGCCTGCACTGCGGACGAATCTGCCGTGTAGCCTGTACCCGATATACCGCCGCCTTTTGATGACGAGCCGCCGCCACCGCCGCCGGGAGTCTGCGATGGGTTTTTGTAATTCGTCACCGCCGAGTCGAATTTTTGCCTGAAAGCCGCAATATCGTCCGTGGGCAATGCCGCGGCGGCAGATTGGTTTATGATGTTTTTTCCTCTGTCATCGAGCGATGCCCAGTAGGTGTATGCAGCGCTGTCGTTTAACAGCACCTTGTGATTTTTGTTTATATATTCTGTCAGCTCCGACCACAGCTTGCCGCTAAGTCCGCTTATCACGGTTTTGTATGAGCCGATCGCCTTGTCGAGTCCGTCAAACGAGACATAGGGGCGGTTTTCATACAATATCGCCGCAACGCTTGCCGCCATATCCGCCGACTCTCCGTTCAAGCCGAAATAGCCTTTGTAAGGTGCAATTGCCGCAGATATGTCTGCCGCAGATGCTGCGGAATTTACCTTGGCAAGGCAAGCCGCCATATCATCTGCCGACACGACATTGAGCACGGTTTGTGCAGAGCCGTCCGCCGCTGACACGCTCACGGTGTAGCCGCCGCTTTGCATATCCGCCATAGCGCACGAATAGGTATAGCTGCCGTCATCTGTGCAGGAAAGAGGCACTTCAAAAATAAGGCTGCCGACGCCGTCAGTTATCGTCACGCACACAGGCCCGTAGCTGTCGTATTTTCCCGACACGGTGAGCACGCCGTTTTTCAGTTCGGCGCTTGGTGAGGTCATGCCGCCGGCACTCTCACCGAGAGACACCATTTTGCCGTCTCCCTCTTTTGCCTTGCCCAACACGGCGTAATCGCCTTTTATGCCGCTGCCGTCCGTCACGAATGTCTTTATGATTGCCGTGCCGTCCGCAACTAAAAATTCATTTGATATATCGTTGTCGCCGATCGCAAGGGTGTGTTCGTATTTTTCAATGCTTACAAGACTGCCTCTTTTGTTATACATGGCAACTGTGAGGAATACCCTTTCGCTCTCGTTCGAGATTATTTTTGCATTGGCATATGCGGTGCTGCCGTATGACGGCAATGAGTCAAGCGCCGCACCGTCCTTGGTAAGAGAAATGTCATGCACACATATGCCATCACCGCTCACGGTGAATTTATATTCGGTGCCATCTGCCGGTTTCGCACCCGATACGCTGCTCACTCCGCCAAGTTTCAATGAATAATCGCCGGGTTCGAGAACACTGTCTGTGACAACATAAACCTTGTTGCCACTGTGCCACACACGGATATCCGCATTGACCTGTGCGCCGTCCTTATACAGACTCATTGATGATGAGTCTGCCGAGTCTATGTCATCCGAAAACGCAAATGTCATGATTGCGCCTTTTCTCGGCATAGCGGAATAATTTTCAGCCGGATTTACCGCCGTAATGTTCAGCGAATTTGCCGGTGCGTCCTGTGTAAGGAACATTTTGTCCACACAGATATAACCTTCCTCTGTCCACGGTGCGGCATACGCTGTCCAGCCGTTGGCGCTTATTCTGAATTCATATATGTTTTCCCACTCTGCGCCGTTCTTTATCTCAAACCCCGCCAGAGGGAACGACACAAGCCGCCATCCGCTCCAATCTATCTTCAGGGACTGCCTCATATACGCCGTTGTGCCCGTTGCAAAAAAGCAGAAATTGAGTCCGAACGAAGTTTTCTTGGGAGAATATATCCACGCATTCAAATATTTTTGAACAGATGTATCCACAGCGCCCATCGGAAATCTGAAAAATCTCTGAGACGGAGTTATCGGCATATCCAGTTTCAGCGTGCGGTCATACAAATTTGTGTTATCCGTTATGACATTCACGCCGCTGCCGTCGTTCGATTGCATATTGGCTATGTCCTCATCGCTGTCTGCTCTGAATATATTCACTTGCGAAACCGTTTGTTCCGCTGCGGTGTCAAAACTTATTGATACCTCTTTTTCAACAGTCTGACCGTATATATCGCACAATCCGCCGTTTATGCTCACGGTGTAGTGAGCACCCGGGTCGAGAGCGGCGTCAAAAGTGAGCACAAGCCGTCCGTCCGCGGCCGAGAACGAATAGCCGCCGAATATCGCAAATCCGTTTTTCTCTACGGAAACATTGTCTGCAGCAGAGTTTATATCCACAGGGTTGTTAAAGCTGAATTCCATGGTGCGGCTGCCGCCCAAATCCGTGCTTACATCTGCCGCACCGTCAGCAATTGACGATGAGGCAAACTTAAATATTGTGGGATGAGAGCCGACTGTGAAGCAATACTCCGCCATGCCGCTCATCATATTGCCGTATATGTCGGCAGCTCGGGATATGCCTATGTTGTATGTGGCGTCATCAAGCTGCGAGTCAAACACCACCTTGAGCTGTTTGCCGTCAAAAGCAAGGCTGTAGCCGTCTGTTACTTCCGTGCCGTCACGCTTTACGGTGACTGTCGCCTCGGCAATATCGCTGCTGAATGTGACCGTATATGTGTTGCTGCCGTCAAGACTCGGGTCTACGAAGCCTGCATAATTCTCCACAGACACGGAGTCAACGGTGAGCGCCGCCGCCACAGGAGCAGTCTTGGACATCCACAGTCTGTCTATGCATATATAGTTGCTCTCCTCCGGCCATGAAGTGCTGTAACCGCCTGCCTGAAATCCCATCTTGAATACGCCGTATTCCTTTTTGGCGTCTCTGTTTGCCGTGAATTTTGAGAGCGGCAGGCTCACAAGTTTCCATCCCGTCCAGTCCATCGGCAAACGATAATAAAAGCAATATCTGTTATCGCTTGCGTTTTCGGCGGAATTTCCGGTTACAAGCATTACATTAAGCTTGCATGTTACGCCTTTTTCGTCTTTTTTTATCTCCGGATTATAGATCCATGAGTTTACATAATCATAACCGGTTATATTAAGCTTTTTTGACGCATTGCTTGTGTTGAAGCATTTTATAAACGATGTTTTGGACTGTGATGCCACACCCCAGCCGTATTTTGTGGTGGCGTCATACAAGCGGGCGTTTTCGGCGTCCTCCGCTCCGCCCTCAAGTTCCATGCCGTGGTGCCACACCTCCAGAGTTTCGGAATTTTCGTCATCTGCGGCAAACACGGATGCAGAGTCGTCCGAGCCGAAAAGAGATATCTCCTCACCGTTCGGGAGTGGATTTTCTTCGTTTTCGGCGTTTTCTTCGGTTTCTTCCGAAATGTCTGTCGGTTCATCTGCCGTGACGCCGCCGATCATGTCTGCCGTGATTTCATCGCCGTTCAGCGACAGCGGTTCGTCACCGATATCTGTGTGATTTTCCGTACAATCGTATAATTTTTTTTACGAAATGAGAAAAGGTGAGTAAAGACGGGACAAAAAAATAAAAGGTGCGTAAACACTGGGTTTTCGTGATGTTATTTCGGGAAATTGTGCAAAATCACAATAAAAAATTATTCGTTTGCGCGGTAAATGATTTTTAGCGTTTTTGAGACAGATATTGTATAATCGGCATTCCGGTGCGGCGGCGTTAAAAAAGTTTTCAAAAATCATTAAAAAAATTAAAAAGTTATTAAAAAAGGTCATTGAATTATTTGTGCAAATACGGTCAATGACCCCTTTTTATGCGCATTTGCGGTCTGACAAAGAATTTTAACGGATTTTTTAAGAGCGTTTTAAGGGCATTAAAATATTATTAAAAAACAAATTAAAAATCAATATTTTTGAAAATCTTAAAAATGATTTTAATCGGTAATTTTTATTGTTTTGACATCGAAATTACCGATTAAGTGTTTATGCGGCTTTGAGGGCAATTTTTAAGAAAAAAGGCAAAAATGTTTCATGCAAACATATAAAAAATGAAAACATCTGCGTTTTTCACAAAAAGTCAGCATTTATGCGCGTTTGAGTACAATGTTAAAAATGTGTAAAGATAGTCCGATTGTGATTAAAACAGTCTTAAAAACCTTTTTTCAAAAAATATAATTTAATCGTCCATTTTCAGCTTTTCAGACCAAAATGGACGATTAATTGTTTAAGCTGCTTCAAGGGCATTTTTAATGAAAATCACATGCTATTATGTACAAAATCAAAAGTTGCGCTGTCCAGACCAGTGTGCTGGAAACGGACAGTTACTGCTCGGCGGATGTAAAATCATCGGCGCTTTGAATCGGTTCATAGATTGCATCTATCGCATCAAGGTCTGATGTGCCGTACAACTTATAAATGAACAAATACAGTGCGTGCAAAATTGAATGTATTCCATAGAAGAAAATCGAAAGCAACACCGATGAACACCATATTGTCAACATGAGAACCGTATTGAATGATTCATCTACTGCACCGAAATCAGGCGTCTTGCCTAAAGCCAATGCAGAAGATATTTCCGCCATATCCATGCTACGAACAGGAATTTCATTTCCGCATATTACTCCGACAATCAAACCGATTATCAATATTGTGACCGAAACTGCTTTGAAAAAATTTTTTCTGTTAATGTTAATCTCCATAATATTATCCCCCTTATGCCCTTGCCGCTTATTATTAAGTTAGAATAAAACCCTCAGCACGGTATATTTCAATAGCTTTTTTGATAAATTCAGCAGGCATATCCAAGAACTCAGCAAGCTGCCACAGTTCAGCGCATCCGTGCTCAAATGCCTCGCGGATTTTCTCAAAAGGCAAAAACTCATGCACTGCTGCACGGTCGGCACGATATTCATGTTGCTCAATCATTTCAAGCGGACTGGATAGATGATGCGTCGCACCGCTCTTACAATGACCGTATTCGTGTGCAAGTGCAACAAACTCAGAGCCTGAATCTTCAAATTTACTGCGGTCAACGAATATTCCGTATGAATCTATACATTTTACTGTGACGGCATCGCCGTTTGTCATGCGATAGTCTATCAATTCTATATTCTCATCGAATATTTTATTATGTACATCCATCAAGCATTGCATATAATGTCTCCGTTATTCTTTTGAATTATTTTTTTCTATGACTCTGTTCTTCAATATTCTTGCCATATCTAAGAGCATATTTTTATCGTCATCCGACAAATCTTTAGTCTCGTTGTGCATGGCAAATTCGAACTCATCAAATCGGATGTTGGTCTCGCCCGGCTTTTGGTTCGGGTCATCTGTCCGCCCCAAAAGATAATCCACAGGAACATTAAAGTATTCAGCAATTTTGATAAGTACATCACCATTAGGTGTACTGCCATTTTTCCAATGCGTAGCCGTTGCCGTTGATTTGCCAATTGTAGCACAGACCGCATTGGGTGTAACTCCGTTCTTTTTGCACAATTCAGAAAATCTGTCCCAAAACATAATCAAAACCCCTTTTGACCGTTGATTATTGTCAATCTCACCAATAATCAGTAAGAAAATTAGGCAAGATAAACAAACTCTACATAAATGTAGAGAAAAAGATTGACATCTACATTTATGTAGATTATAATTATTGTTGTTGAAACATTCAACAAAAGGATACAAAGCGAGCTATGCCGTTTGGTGCACAAGGCGGCATAGCAAGCTTAGTAAATCGGTCAGCTATATTTTATCACATATTGCTGACCAGGTCAAGAAAAATTTAGGAGGTCAGTGAAAATGGAAAAGTTAAGAGAGGCTACGGCATACGACCACGCACGGATGTGCGACACGCTGAAATGTGCGGACTGTCCACTGGACAGGGAGAGCAACGGCAGAGATGTAAACTGCGACAAGTTCATCATGGAGCATTACAAGGAGGCAAGTGAGGCAATCGTGAAGTGGTGCAACGAGCACCCGGATATGCGGTGGATAAGCGTTGAGGAAAGGTTGCCGGAGGCGGCTAAAGAGGTTATCGTGGCATACGAGGACGGGACGGTCGGGAGCGATATATTGTTGCTATCAGACGATTTCTGTTTAGAAGAAATGCACGGCAAGGCGACGCACTGGATGCCGATGCCGGGAGCGCCGGGAGGTGTGGAGATGGACGAAAATGAGTGAATTTAATAAAAATCTATATATGGTAAAAGGTATTTTTGTGCAAGACGAAACAGAACCGATAGTAACAGGATTTTACTATAAAGATGAGCACGGAAGACATTTTATTATCGGAGATGATTTCGGGCATTACGAAACAAATCCGTACACGCTTTGCAGATGTACAGGTATTAAATTAAAAGATGGTGATTATTTGCCGTTTGAATATGATGTTTTTTCATACAATGAGCCGCTGTCAGATAAATTCTGTTTCGGATATTTCGAATTTAATCAATATCTGAAACAATGGGTGCTGGTTACAAATAGCGAAACGCATCAATATCGCGCATTAAACAAGTGTAATAATTTAATTTTCATGGGTCGAAATGTTCTATTAAAAGATAATGATATGAATTGGTTTGTTGAATATTCAAAAAAGGAATTTGAAAAATCAAAATTTAATGTTATTGACAGTTCATATTGCCCGTCAAAATTTAGGAGGTAGACGAAAATGAGTGAGAGTGAAAAAATGGCAAATGCTGAGGCAATAAAAGAGTTTGCAGAACGATTGAAAAAAGTAATCTCAGACGAGCGGTTCAGCAGATACGGGATTGAATATGAGATTGACAGAATTGCAAAGGAAATGACGGAGGTGCAAAGATGAGAGGATTGATTATTGCCATGATTGCCGGGACGGCGGTGTTATATATGTTTATTGGATTGCTGGCGGCGGTGGCTATCGAAATGGTTGCCAAGGAGAACGACATCAAGTTTTTCAAGTTTGTGCGATATATGTACACGAACTACGGTAAGTTCCGCAAGAAATTAATAATCTATGTTGCCGGATTGATTGCATGGGTGCTCATCGGCACGGTATACATCGGCGCGGCAAACAAGAATGACGAGGAATACATCTATCACATCGTGCAGAGTGGCGAGAGCGTATGGAGCATAGCATATGATACATACGGTGATGAGGTTGATTTGCGAAAAATGGTGAGGAAGATTGAGCGGATGAACGGAATCAAGCAGTCGGTCATCTATCCCGGGCAGATTATTGAGATGCCTGACGGCGGTAAAGTAAAGTGATATGTGGAGTGTGGAAAGGAGTGCATACATATGAAGAAGAAAAAAGACATTGAATCCCCTGCGGACATCGAAAAGGCTGCAAGAGACATGGGATTGACCGCAGGGCAATACCTGGCAAAGCTACAAGTTGAAAAAATGCGGCGGCAAGGATTTTGGCGTCAAGCATGCGACATGAGCCGCGACTACGGCGACTGCGTGACGGAGCGCAGAAGATGCAAGGAGTGTGACTACAATGGATAAATTCGATTTTGAGTTCGTGATACGGCAGGCAAAGGAGAACGACATATACATCGACTGTGGGTTGACGCCGATAGTGAGCGGATATTACTACAGAGAAGCGGTTAAGCTTATCAAGCGGCACGGCACTCCGCCCGGAATAACAGCTATTAATGACTCGCGTCGGATAATACGGTGCGGTGAGCATGACATATACTTTTCGTATGAATCGGCAATACCCGAGGGAACAGAGGCAATACCGATATACATATTAACAGAGGGGGTCTGAACATGGGATACAACGGCATAATGATAGATTTGATGAAACTCGGCAAGACACAGAGGGATTTACTTGAGGAACTAAAGAAAAGAGGCTACCCGAGACTGTATCAACAGCAACTGAGCGCATACATACGCGGAACAGTGTGCGGTCCGCAGAGTGAGGCGGTCATTAAAATAGTTCATGAAATCATAGACAACTGGAGGAACGAAAAGAGGGCGGCAATATGATAAAGCTGACAGTGAAAGAACTTGCGGAAATTGCCGGATGCAGCATCTATCTTATCAGGAAAAAAGCTTTAAGCGGCAAATTACCGTCCGAAACGATAATAAATGAAACTGGCCGCAAACAATATATGTTCCCCCTCGAATCTCTCCCCGAGGATATTCGAGCGAGATATTACCGCTCGAAATTCGCACGACCAAGCATATTGAGGGTCAGTGATGAGGCTCTGGAAAACTTCACGGAGAGCGAGAGAGAGGAAATAAAGCGGTGGTATGACATCATAGCCGAATGGCTGCGATTCCGCGACGCATCCGACAGCAAAGCTGAGGCGGACGCGATGTTCATCGAAGGATACAAGGAGCAACACGGTCCGTACAGTCAGATGTGCATAGCCGGTCTATACAAACGGTGGCGCTGCATTAAAGAAGGCAACATCAGCGGACTGGTGGACAAGCGCGGAGGATACAACAAGGGAGTGAGCAGTATTCCGCAAGAGGTGTGGGACAGGTTCATGTTCTATTATCTCAACGAAAACCGCCCGAGCGTGAACAAATGCTACCTCAACACGGTGGCGAACATTGAGGAGACATTGCCGCAGCTTGTGAACATGATACCGAGTCAATCGGCATTCCGTCGGCGACTGGCGGAAGTTCCGAAAGCTGTGCTCATTGCCGGGCGCGAGGGCAACAAAGCAATGCTCGACAAGGCTACGCCGTACATAAGCCGAGATTATCACAGTCTGTCGCCGAATGACATATGGATAGCCGACAACCACACACTCGACATAATCAGTTATGATGAGGAGAAAGAGATGAAACACAGGCTGTACCTCACCGCATTTCTGGACGCGCGGAGCGGAGTGCTCGTTGGCTGGAACATAACAGAGAATCCGAACAGTCAGAGCACACTCATAGCACTGCGGCACGGCATAATGCGATTCGGAATCCCGAAAAAGGTGTATTTCGACAACGGTTCCGAGTTCCTCACTCACGACCTGGCAGGGCGCGGACACAGGACGCGCAAAAGTCAGATTAACGAGGTGGTGGCACACCCGGTATTCGCTCGGCTGGGAATAGAGATGATAAACGCCATAGTCAAGAATGCTAAGGCGAAGCCGATTGAGCGAGTTTTCAGAACGATAAAAGAGGATTTCTCAAAGAGTTTCGTCACATTTTGCGGCGGAAATGTGCTTGAAAAGCCGGAACGGCTGAAAAGTGTACTCAAGAGCGGAGAGATACCGAACGACAGCACGGTGAGCACGGCATTTGCCGATTATGCGGACGGCATCTACAATGTGGGTAGTTACACCGGAGCGGTGCAGGCCGACAGGAAGATGAGCCGCGTGGAGGTATGGAACAGCTACATCAAGGAGCAGCGCAAGGCTATTAATGAGGACGACCTCAACCTCATGCTGATGAGGAGCACCAGAGCGCAGACGGTAGGCAGAAACGGAGTGCACCTCACCATAGCCGGAGAGCGGCTTGACTACTGGAACGAGGAAACATGGAAGATGCAAGGCGAAAAGGTATATTTGCGCTACGACCCGTCAGACCTGGGCACGGTGAGAGTGTACAATTCGGAAAGCGACAAATACATCACAACGCTGCCGTTATCACAAGAGACGCGAATCAAATTCGACGCGGAGCATGAGGATGTGGCGTTGGCGCAAGCAAAGGTACACGAGGTAGGCAGAGCAATCCGCAAGAATCTCAAGGACTACAAAGAGCGGCTTGAGCCGTGCGCGAGGATTGATATGCTTGACATGGAACTGCGCCGAGCGCACAAGGGCAAGCAGAAGTTTGTCATTCAAGAGCCGAAAGTCATAATTCCCGTGGTATCCGGAGAGCAGAGAGAAGAACCGCTCAAGGCGGTTGGCGGAGATGTTATGCCGGTGGTTATCGACATTAATAAAATGAACAGGAATGCGGAGGCAAGGAGAAAATGAGGGGTATGAATCCCTCCACCGCCTACGGCGGTCCCCCTCCCTTTAGGCAAGGGAGGCTTAAGCATCGGCGAAGAATAATTAAAATAGTGGGAGGAGAAACATGATGTACAGTGAAGAACAAAGACAGGAAATCATGCGCAAGCTGAATCTGCTTGCGAAATCTAAAGGAATAAGCATTAATAAGACCGGGGAGTTGACGGGAGTGTCAAGTTCGGTTATATCATCACTTAAAAACGGCAAATACAAGGGGAATGCGGACAAGTACTATGAAATACTCAACAACTACCTCAGTACGGTGGAACTTGCCGATGACAGGGCGAGTGCCGGAGTGACAGCGGATTATGTGCCGACATCTATCAGTCAGAATGTATATGCAATCATAAAGAACTGTCAGCTTAAGGGCGGTCTTGCGATAGCTTGCGGAGACGCCGGAGTGGGCAAGACAAAGGCGGTGCAGAAATTCGTAAGCGACAACCCGAATTTAGCTATTGCAATCACGGTTAATCCGTGTGTAAAGGGTCCTAAAAGCGTTTTGAAAGTGCTTGCTGACAGGCTGGGAGTGAGCGCAAAGAGCATTGATGAGTTATGGTTCGCCATTGCAACCAAGCTGCGCGACAAGATGGTGCTCATCTTTGACGAAAGTCAGCACTTGCCGATTAAGACGATTGAGAGTTTGAGGGCGTTTTCGGATTATTTCGCGGACAAAGGTCAGACACTGGGCGTGGTGTTCGTGGGAAACATGGAGACAGCTTGCAATCTTGCCGGGAACAAGAGAGCGGATTTTGCACAGATAATGAACCGGACAAAGCAGAACAAGCAATATTACACGCGGCAGATAACCAAGAAAGACATTGAACTGCTCTGCCCCGACATCAAGGATGATGAGCGGTCTGTGGAGTTTGTACTCGCCGTGGCGCGCAGCAGACAGGCACTGCGCGGAGCGTGCAATCTGTACAGCAACGCGCTCGACAACGAGAATGTGACATATGAGGGTCTTGTAGCGATGGCAAAAGAAATGGAAATGAGCATATGAGGAGGAACTAAAAATGGGACTTAAAAGAGTATCGCAGCTGACATCGACATTCGGGCTGACAATATTGCAGGATATAAGGAAAGAAATCGGATTAATCAAGCCGTGCGGAGTGGAAATGGAGGTCAGTGACGGCAGAGACGCAATCATCATCCGCAGAATTGATTATCCGTGCGCTTTTTGCGGAGGATATGACGGCTTGAAAATGTATGGATATCGGCTCATATGCCGCAGATGTGCCGAGAGAATCCACAACGACATTGAGCAAGAGAGGATTAAGCGTGGATTCCTTAAATAACAAACAGAGAGCGTGCATATATGCGCGTGCGAAGAATCTCGGACTGAGTGACGGGACAAGGGATGACAACCTCCACGCGCTTGTATATGCAGTCTGCGGCAAGGAATCTATAAGTCAGCTGACATATGCCGAGGCGGAGGCGGTGAAGAAAGAACTTGCGAGGGCGTTTGAGTCATGCAAAATCTCCGTCGGACAGGAGAAAAAGATATGGCGGCTGATGTATGAACTGGCAAAGGTGAGTCCGTCCGATGCGGAAATCGGCGACAGGCTTATAGGCATCATTAAGAAAGTGACAGGCATGGACGCGGTGCGCAAAAAGCCGTTTGCATGGGTGACAAGCGAACAGGCGCAAGCAATAACGGAGATGATTAAACGATATATCCGCAATGCCAAAGCAAAGAAAGGGTGATGCGTATGGATGAGAAAAAATACGAGGGTGTGGAACTGGAGGAGTTGCCGGAGGTATACGAACAGCTTGCCGGAGTTATCGGCATTGAGGCGACACTGCTTGTTGCGGAGATATACGGCGGTGAGCAAGTATATTTCCCGAAGATTGAGGCAATCACGCGCCCCGTGAGGAACGGCAAGATTAAAGCGGATTTTGACGGGTACAATTTCGGCGAGTTGGCAAAAAAATATAACCTGACAAAAACGCAGATACGGCAGATAGTGTCGGAACACATCAATGAAGTGCGGAGCAGACCGCTGCCGGACCAGGTAAGATTTTTTGAAGATGAATAAGAAAACGGAAAGACCGCTCGGAGAGATTCGGGCGGTTTTTGCATTTATAAAATATATTCCGGACGGATATGTATTATTTATTCTTGCGACTCGGACAGCAGTGCGGTAGCGCTGAACTCGTCGCCTAAGAATAAATAATACACACCCGTCCTTTGGCTATGAAGAGAATGTTGAATCCCTCCACCGCTAACGCGGTCCCCCTCCCTTTAGGCAAGGGAGGCTATATCTGGAAAGTGTATAAAATTTCGTCAAATATATAATTTGAACACAAACCGATATATAAGGTAAAATTAATTTATAAAGACGAACGGCTTAAGCGAGGTGCGAAAATGAATGCTGTAGTTAATCATGTATATTTAGTAATTGCCGGACTGTGTGTTACCGTGCCGCTCGGTATTATAGGATATTTCCTCAGGCAAACCATGAACAGGCTGAAAGATGTCGAGGACAAGGTGAGCGGAATAAAGGACGCGCAGACCAAGGCGGAGGCATCCAACAAGGACACGCTTGCGAACACAAAGGCTATCGAAAAGCTCACAAAGGACTTAGAAACAGTCAAAGGCGACTATCTGAGCCGTGATGAGTTTGTGCGGAGTATGGCACAGATAAACCACAAATTTGACCGTCTGGAGGACAAGATGGACAGAAACGCGGCAAAGGTGGATGACAAGCTTGACAGATTGCTCAAGCAGAAAGGATAAGGGACATGAACAAGGACGAAATGCTCAAGAAAGCAGCATCGGCATCGTTTAGAAAAGCAAACGGCGCGGTGCTGCGGACTATCAATATATTGAGAGAAAAGTACAACAAGCTTGATGTGGTGCAGTCTATCCTCGAGGAGAGCGGTGTTGAAACGGGTGAGTTTGTGGACGCGCTCAATTTTTTGAGTATGTGCGGATACATTCAGCTGCGCGACATTGTCAGCAAAGAGTTGGCGGACATTGCGGACGCGTCATACAAGGACTGTGAGGCAAAGGTGACCGCAAAGGGAATCAGACTGCTTGCCGGAGGCATGAGCGACAACATGGTGGAGGTGTGATGCCATGGGAAAGAATCGAAAGTGCTCAAAGGTGGACAGGCTGCCGTTCGATGTCAAGACGACCGTGGAACAGATGATGCTTGACCCGACAGTGACCTACCGCAACATTGCAAATTACATACGCGAGAGAGGATATGAGATAAGCATATCAAGCGTACAACGACACGCGGCGAACCTCAACGAAAGCGCATCCACACTCAAAATGGCACAGGAGAATTTTCGCGTGCTCATGGACGAGATGAGCAAGTATCCGAATCTGGACACGACAGAGGGAATAATTCGGCTTTTAAGTCACAATGTGCTTGAGGCGATTAATGCAACGCCGGAGGAGCGATGGAAAGACATCGACCCGGTAAAACTAATCGGACAGGCGACCGCGCTCACAAGAGCCGCGGCGTACAAGAACAAAATAGACATTGAGAGCAAGGAGTTGCTTGACAGAGGATTCGACTATGTGAAAGACATGATATTCGACACCATGGCGCAGGAGAATCCGCAGCTATACAGGCAGCTGGAGAAATACCTCAATCAGAAGCAGAGGGAGGCAAAGCAATGATTTATTGTATCAAGTGCCCCACGGGGAGCGAGGACTATGTCAAGGGCGAACTTAACAAGCTGCCGGGCATAGCGGCACACTTGCCGAAGAAAACAATGTACATACGGCGGTGCGGAGACTGGCACAGGACGGAGTATGTTATTATTCCCGGATATGTGTTTGTGGAGACGGCAGCACCGCTGACGGACGAGACATACTATGCCGTAAGGAAAACAAACCGTGTGACGGGGTGGCTCGGGGCGGACGGCCCGGAGAGCCTATGCGAAAGTGATGCGGAATTTGTGAGATTCATCACCAACGGCGGTGAGGCACTGCCGATTCTGAAAGCGACATCGCCGATGATAAAGAAATGCATCATTGCCGGGGTTGACAAGAGACAGCGGAGAATAACGCTTATGTTTCAACTATTCGGGAAGGTGCACAAGATTACATTCGGGTATGATATGTAGACCGGTTCGGAATATGTATTATATTTTGGCTCACTCGGACAGCTGTGCGGTAGCGCAGAACTCGTTCACACAAAATATAATACACACTCCGAACCTATGAGGGTCGGCAGATTAAAAATCAAAGATACGGTTCACGGGTTGATTCGTCCCCGGGACACGGTCGGAGACACATAGAATTAAAATCAGTTGATTTGAAAGTGAATTTTAACGGAATTTTAACAGAATTAAAAAACCGTTAAAAAATCATTAAAAAATCAACCGGCGCAGCCTGCATTTTTTGATTTTTTGCTTTTTGACAGAGCAAAAAGACAAAAATCTGGGCAAAAAACGCCGATTTTTTAATTCCATGTGTCTTTTTTGTTTGCAAGTGAAACGCGAATGTGTTTAACAGCTGTTAAACGGCTTTTAAGCGCCGTTAAAAAATTTTAAGAGTAAACAGAGATGTTCAAAAGTCAAAATCGGCTTAAAATCAAAAAATGAGGGTCAATTATGATTAATTCAAAGCGATACGGCATAAAAAAGTTCACTCAGACTTTAGCCGAGAGAAAAAATAAAAAAAGTGACGACGGTTTTTCAAAAAAATTTTCAAAAGCGCTCGGATTTGAACCTAAAAATTTTAACGGTTTTTTAACGGGTGATGATGAGTTTTTGAGAAACGGAAAATGCGCACAGTTTTTGTCCGCGGTATCCGGCGGATATGAGAGTGACGACTGGCGGAAGATATTCACGCCGAAACAGATGGAATCCGTGATGCTGTTGAAAAACGGCGGATTCCGCCGACTGAACATACTGGACGGCAGCGTCCGCAGCGGCAAGACATACATAAGCCTTATACTCTGGGCGCTGATGATAAGCACCAGAGACTACAACGAGCGCGGCATAATGGTCGGCAGAACACTGACAACGCTCAAGCGTAACTGCCTTGAGTTGCTGCAGGAACTTGTGGGTAGTGAAAACTTCATGTACAGCGTGCCGAGGAAAGAGGCACAGCTATTCGGCAGAAAGATATATCTTGAGGGTGCGGACAATGTGCTGAGTGAAGATAAAATCCGAGGCATGACACTCGCCGGAGCGTACTGCGACGAGATAACTCTGCTTGACGAGAATTTCTTCAGGATGCTGCTCTCCCGATTATCGGTTGAAAGAGCGTTTCTACTCGGCACGACAAACCCCGACAGACCTACGCACTGGCTCAAGATGAAATACCTTGACCGCGCGGATGAGCTTGATTTGCTCAATCTCAAATACACGATAGACGACAACACATTTCTCGCCGGTGATTATGTGAGCAAAATCAAAAAGGAATATGTCGGAGTGGATTATGACAGGTTCATACTCGGCTTGTGGAAAGCGGCAGAGGGTGTTATCTATCCGCTTTTTGCAGACAATCCGCAAAGATATATCATAGACGGAGTAGCGTCGGAAGAAATCAAATTCGCGACAATTGGCGTGGATTTCGGCGGCACGCAGTCGGCTCATGCGTTTGTCCTCACAGGATTCACAAAAGGCTTTGAACAGGCAATCACACTGGATGAATTTTATCTTAAAAAGCAGATATCCCCGGCAGAGCTTGAGAGGGAGTTTATATCTTTCGCCCGAAGGGCACAGAGCAGATACAGGGTGCACGAGGCATACTGCGACAGCGCAGAATCAACGCTTATTAAAGGCTTGAGAATGGCAGCGGCGCGAGAAGGCTTGAGCGTGAGCGTAATCAATGCCCGAAAGAATCTGCCGATTGAGCGTATACGGTTCACCAACAGGCTGATGAGTTTTGACAGGTACAAGATATGCAAAGGCTGCACACACCTTATCAAGGCATACCAAGAGGCGGTGTGGGAATCGAATGTATTCAAGGACAAGCGGCTTGACAACGGGTCATACAATGTGGACAGTCTGGACGCAAGCGAGTACAGCATTGAACCGTATATGGATACGATGATAGTATTGTGAGGTGGTTAATATGGTGGATATACAGAAAATAGTCGGGTGCAAATGCGACACGGTGATGCAAGCACACATCGACCTGTGGAAAGAGATATACAAGGGCGTTGTGCCGAGTTTCCATAACTATAAAGTATACAACGGCAAGCAGTTTGTCGGCAGAGAAAGAAAAAGTCTGAGAATGGGAAAACGGATCTGTGAGGATTGGGCAAATCTGCTCATGAATGAGAAAGTGCAGATTAATGTTGACAATGACGCATTAAACGAGCGGATTTATAAAGTGTTTGAGGAAAACAATTTCTATGTGGAGGCAAACGCTTTAATCGAAAAATCCTTTGCATTCGGCAGTGGAGCATTTACGGAGTACAAGGACAATGACGGAAGAATACACATTGACTACATAACCGCCGACATGATATACCCTATCAGCTGGACGGGCAGCACGATAACCGAGTGCGCTTTTGTGTCGGTGAAGGTCATCGGCGGTGTTAGCTGTTACTATGTGAACATTCACAGGATAATCGGCGGCGAATATGTGGTGTACAACCGACTGTATGAGAAAGACGGCTTTGCCCCTATGCAAATGCCGAGCGGAGTTCTCGGCGAGTGGCACACGGGCAGTATGCAAGCGAAATTTCAGATAATACGCCCGAACACGGTCAACAACATGGAATATGATTCGCCCCTGGGAATATCTATCCTCGCGAATGCGTGGGACGAGATAAGGGGCATTGACCTTGTGTATGACAGTTACATGAACGAGTTCACGGTCGGCAAAAAGAGAATAATCGTGCCGGAGACAATGGCACAGAGACAGCTTGAGAAAGACGGAATAACCGAGCCTGTGTTTGATACAAACGACACGGTGTTCTACGCTATCCCCGGCAAGGATGACGGGACGCAGATGCCGAAAGAGATTGACCTGAACATAAGGGGCACGGAGCACAAGGACGCACTTCAACAGTGCTTGAATCTGCTCAGCGACAAATGCGGTCTGGGCAGTGACAGATATTCATACTCCCGGCACGAGGTCAAAACGGCGACAGAGGTGGTATCGGAGCAGTCGGAACTGTTCCGCAATCTCAAAAAGCATGAAATACTCTTAAAATCCGCCCTCATCGGTCTTGTGCGGTCGCTGGTTGAGTTTATGGACTACAAGAGCGATGTCACCGTCAAGATAGACTTTGACGACAGCATTATAGAGGACAAAGGCACGGAGTTCACAAGACGGCTGCAGCTTGTTCAGAGCGGTGCATACGCCCCGTGGGAGCTAAGAGCATATTATCTCAACGAGACAGAGGACACCGCGAAAAAGTTCTGCGCGGATCTTGCATCGGCAGAATATGCGGAGGAATAAGGCATGATTACTCCCGAATGGCTTGACATGAGACTTAATATGCTGAGTGTACACAAGGAACTGCAAGAGAGCATACTGCGTGACATGGTGCGGCGGATTATGAAAACCGACTTCACCGTGACGGACACCGCGGCGTGGCAAGCGGAAAAACTGCAGCAGAGCGGTATGCTCTATGACGACATCATCACCGAGGTGTCGATAAGGACCAAGAGAACCGCCGCCGAGGTGCGCAAGGCATTCCAAGCGGCAGAGACGGAAGTCTTTAACTACGACAACGAGGCACTGGAGAGTGCCGGGATTGACCCGAAAGCGTTTCGCAACATATCGCCGATGATGAAAGACATTCTCTTTTCCGCCGGGGTAAAGACATACACGGCGGCGAAGAACATCACCAAAACCACGGCGATGACAACACAGAGCGCATTCATAAATGCGTGCGATGTGGCTCATATGCAAATAGCAAGCGGAGCATTCAGCTACAACGAGGCAATCCGCCAAGCGGTGAAAAGCGCGGCGGTGCAAGGCTTTGTAGTGCGCTACCCCACCGGCAAGACAACAACCCTGGACGCGGCGGTGCGCCGAGCGGTGCTCACCGGGGTGAATCAGACTTGCGGCAAGCTGCAGGAGTTGAGAGCGGACGAATACGAAGTCGACCTCATGGAGACAACTGCGCATTTCGGTGCGCGCCCCACTCATGCGGAGTGGCAAGGTCAAGTTGTTTCGCGCTCGGGTCGGAGCGGATATTTAAGTCTTGACGACATCGGCTACGGTGCAGTGGACGGATTTATGGGCGCAAACTGCCGGCACAACTGGCATATGTATTTTGAGGGGTACAGTCACAGGGCATACACCCCGGAACAGCTTGAAAGCTTAAAAAACGAGACTGTGACATATGAGGACAGAGAAATGCCCGTATGGCAGGCGCGTGAGCGGCAGAGGGCAATGGAACGCTCTGTGCGCAGATACAAACAGGAACTTGTGGCGTATGACGAGGCGGCGAAGAACACCGCAGAGCCGGAGGAGCGGATTCCGTGGCAAGCGGAATTTAACGACGCGGCAGTAAAACTCAAGCGCAAAGAGGCTGAAATAAAGGATTTTTGCGAGCAGACAGGTCTGCAGAGAGAGACAAGCCGCGAACAGGTGTTTGCGACAGCTACCGAAAACGGCATCAAGGGATTCGGCAAGAGTGTGAGCGGTAAGGCGGTGCAGGCGAACAAAGCACTTGACTTTATAAAAAATGATGCTATAATTAAAGCAGAGAGTGGGTTGCCTAAGGTAATTAAAGTTGATGACGAAAAACTTTACGGTACATCGAATGTTGATTTCCCTAACATTCAATCAATTGTGCCAAAGGCTACGGTTCTTAAAAATGTTCATGTTATAGCCGGATATGGAACGAGTGTTCCGCTGAGAGATTTGAAAAGACTGTATTACACATATCCGTCTGTCGGCAGTGTTCAAAGATGGCAGAAGAAAGTCGGCGTTGTTTTCGGTGAGAATTTCTCTTATGAAATACACTGGTATTCAAACGGCAAATTCGTTTCAGAAAAAGATATAAAGACTGTGAGGGTGAAGAAAAAATGAAAGTAAGATATAAAGGACCGAACATCGGTTGTACAGGACTTACAAACAACAAAACATACACTGTTTTGGAAATTGATGAACTTACCGGTGCACTCCGTATTATTGATGACAGTCAAGAAGAATGCGGATATCTGTATCATCCCAAAAGACCAAAAGCACTTTGCGGTGAGTATGAGGGCGGCAAATTCGAAATAGTAAGTGACAAGGACGACCAATTAAAAAGAGCAATATTCGGCTGATTAAGACACCCTACGGGGTGTTTTTAATTGCAAAAAATTAAGGCGGTGAGACAATGACAGACAACTTCAAGGTCATATACAAGATACTGACCATACTGGAATCAAACCTTGACCGCGCCGTGTTTGACGAGGAGGAATTATCGCCCCATCGGCTCGGAGTGAGCGAGGTGCGGCGCAACAAATATCTTGAGATGATGTGCGGCGCACAGCTGATTGACGGCGTGGATTTCAGGACATACGCCGACGGCGAGACATATGCCGACATATCCGGCATTAAGATAACGCTCAAGGGTTTGGAATATTTGAGTGAAAACTCAATAATGCAGCGGATGTACAAAGCCGCAAAAGGAATTAAGGACATCATAAAATAATACAAGCACCCTACGGGGTGTTTTTATTATACAAAAAATTAAGGAGGACACAAAAATGGAGTTTTTGAAAGAAATCCTCGGCGATGAGCTGTATGCTCAGGTCGAGGAGAAAATCAATGCCGCAGACGGCGTCAAGCTTGCAAACATTGCCGACGGCTCATATATCGCAAAAGCCGATTATGACAAGCTGAGCGGCGAGCTTGAAAGATTCAAGACCGCGCCGGACAACTCGGAGGAACTTGAGACCCTGCGTGCGGACAAGGCAAAGCTTGAGGGCGACATAAGCAAACTCAAGTTTGACTCTGCGCTCAACCTGGCACTCGCCACAAGCGGCGCAAGGAACACAAAAGCACTCGGCGCTCTGATTGACCCCGACAAGCTCAATCTTACCGATGAGGGACTTGACGGATTCGGTCAGCAGCTTGCGGCGGTCAAGGAGGAGAATCCCTGGCTGTTCGGCAAAGAACCCGAGGGCACGGGCATGGCGCACGGCACTGCCGAGCCGACCATGGACGGAGTAACAAAGAGTTTTCTCGCCAAAAACGAGGGAATCAAAATTGATTAAGGAGGAATTTTAAGATGGCACATGAAGCACAGGAAAGATATTCGGCGCTCGTTAACGCCAAGATAAGACAGGAACTTATCCTTAAAGACGGCGTAGTCTTTAACAACGATTACGAGGGTAAGCCGACCGCCGGAGCGGTTAAGGTTCCGGTAAGGGACACAGAGGTAGTCGTCTCTGACTACGACAAGGCAAACGGCATTGCCGGCACTGCCTCAAGCACAGGTTATGAGACAATACTCATAGACAAGGACAAGGCGATGAATGAAATCATTGACGGCTACGACAGTGCAGCCGTGCCCGACAACCTTGTTGCCGACAGACTGGACAGTGGCGGTTATTCACTCGCTCTGCAGATTGACAAAGACGGCGGCACGGTACTCTTGGCTGCCGCGCCGACAATGGGCATTGCGGCACTCACCAAGGACAATGTGTATGCAAACATCGTCAATGTGCGCAAGGCGCTCAACAAGGCGAATATCCCGGACGACGGCAAGAGATTTTTGCTCGTCACACCCGACTGTGAGGCACTCATCCTCACATCGCCGGAGTTTACCGCGGCATCCAATCTCGGCGACAAGTACAAGGAGACCGGAGCAATCGGCAAGATTGCCGGCTTTAATGTTATTCTGTGGAATGACAGCACGGCGAATCTGCAGATGCTTGCCGGTCACCCGAGATTCGCTACAAGAGTTAAAGAGTGGTCCGTGCCCGTCCATGTACAGGATTTGTCGGCAAGCGGCAAATATATAGGCGCGTCTGCCGTTCAGGGCAGACAGGTGTACGCACACAAGGTACTCCGCTCTGCGGCATTCCGTGCGGTATATTCGCCGAGCGTGCTTGCGGTAACCTGTGCCGAGGGCAGCACCAAGGGCAACACGGTGGCAACCGTTACAGGCAACACCGGCAGTCTGTACTACAGAATCGCCGGAGCGGACAGAGCAAAATACGGCGATGCGGTGACCGACTGGACGGCGCTGACATCGGGCACTACTGCGATTGCGGCTAAGAGCGGCGACATAATCGAAGTTGCGGAAGTGGATTCCGGCAGCAAGATTGTCGCTGTCGGCTACGCTAACGCAGTGCCCAAGGCGTAAGGAAAGGCAGGTGCTTGCCATGATAATATACGCCGATGAAAGCTACTACACCGAGTATTGCGGCGGCAGAGCGCCGAAACTTGCGGAAAATGAGCGGACTTTTTATCTGAGACAGGCAAGCGCCTATCTCAACACCATCATCCGCCACAATCCGAGCGAACCCTACCCCGAGGAGGTTAAAAACGCTTGCTGTGACATAGCCGAGTGCATATGTGCACACGACTCACGGCGCGGAATAACATCCGAAACAACGGACGGATATTCCGTCAGCTTTGACACCGCCAAAGGTGCAGAGACTGAGGCAATGGGCATTGCCGAGCGTTGGCTTGCCGGCACAGGGTTGCTCTATCGGGGGTGAGGACATGACGGTGAACGGACCGGTGACGATATGGCACTATGACGAGGAGAGCGAAGAATACACCCCGACAGTGTATGCGCAAGCGCACACCTACACCGAGACACGCACTGCCGCATCAGACGGCGGCTTTGTGTACGGAAACACATGCAGGGTGCGTATTCCGACAAATGAAGATATTGACATATCCACGGACGATTATATTTACATCGGCGCGGCGCAGGGCGGCATAAACAAGGGCGAAAGCCTAAAGGTGGTCGCTTTTAGCGACAACCGCAAATGCACAACGCCGCATTGGAGGATTGATGCCGTATGAGCAAGAATATAGGCGTTAAATTTAATATGAAATCCACCGAAGAATTATTGAGAGACAGAGGTCTGCTCGGGGAAGCGCAAGTGTTTGTCGACAGCGAAGTGATGCGCTGCATGGAGCCGTATATGCCTTTTTTATCCGGTGTCATGGTGGAATCCATGAAAACCGGCACAGAGATAGGCAGCGGCGAAGTGGTGGTAAACACGCCGTATGCGCACAAAAGATTAAAAATTGCTCGCAACAACGGACTGAGAGGTCCGAATTACTTTGAGCGCATGAAGGCAGACCACAAGGACGCCATTTTGGACGGTGCGCGGCGAATAACGGGAGGTAAGAAATGATAGAAGAATCAATCAAAAAATTCTTTGAAAACAACTGTCCCCTGCTTGTCGGCAAAAAACTCAAGCTTGACTGCCTGGGCGAAAAACCGACATCATGCTGCATTGAGGCATCGCCGACGGGGCGCATAGTGCGCAAGTATCCCGACGGCGGCAGTCTGAGGCAGTTTGTGTTCGTGTTCGCTACGAGGGAATACTTTGACGCGGACACCAGGGAACAGCTTAAAACCGCGGAGTTTTATGAAAAGTACTACGACTGGATAGAGGAATGTGACGAACAACGCATATTCCCGACGCTTGAGGACGGTCTTGAGCCTGTCGGCTGGGAAGTGCTCTCGAGCGGATATCAGTTTAAGACGGACCTTAAAACTGCGAGGTATCAGATACAGTTAAGATTGCTGTATGAAAAAGAATAACAAGGCGGAACCCGTATGTGTTTTAATTCCGATTCGCTCGGTCGGAATGAAAACACACACGGTTATGCCGAAAAAACAAGGAGGAAAACGACATGGGAATGGTAAAGAGAAGTGACAAAGTCGCATTTTACGGCGTCACCAAAGAAAATCAGACAACTTTTCACAGAATGAAACAGTTCACCGAGATTTCGCAGAGCAAGAACCCTGTGGAATACTCAAGGCAGTATGTGGACGAGGATTTTGAGGAGTCGGATGTAATCGGTTATGCGCCGACGGTGAGCGTGGCGCTTGACCAGCACACGGACAACCCTGTGCATGACGACATGGCAGAGATATTCGACAAGGAGATGACCGGTGACGCAGCTTTGCGTGATATAGTCATAGTTGACCTTACAAAAGCCGTGGCAAGCAAAGCAGGACACTTTGCGGCACGCAAGAGAAAATTCTCCGTTGTGCCCGGTGACGAGGGTTCGGACACCGACCACTACGGCTACAGTGCGGAGTTCAAAAGCAAGAGTTCGCCTATAGAGGGCACTGCGACATCTACGGACGGATGGATGACCTGCACATTCACAGAGGCGGAATAATGAAAGCAAAGGGGCGGTGGTATTCATCGCCCCGAAAAAATCAAAAGGAGTTGTTACCATGAGAAGATTTGAATTTTCGACGACAGGATTTGAAGTCGACATTGCCGGAGTCAAACTCGGCGGCGATGCGGAGATGATTAAAATCGACATAATAAATGCGCATAACGAGCTTGTTAAATTCTCCGAAAAGGTTCTTGCCGGCAAGGCGGAGCGTGCGGAGTTGGAGGAGCAGATAGGCGGATTTTGCTCAAGACTTGACTCGGCATTCGGCGAGGGTGCGGCAAGTGAGATATTCAACGGCAGAGCCGCGGATCTGCATGACTGCGTAGACATTGCCGTTTACATCATGACCGCGCTCAATGAGTATGAGGAAAAAAAGAGAAGCGAGCAAGAATCGTACAAGCTCAACCGTGCGCAGTTGCGGAAGGTTAAAAAATGATTGACCTTACAACAAAATTGCCGGAGAGTGTGAACATCTGCGGCAAGGAATATCCGATAAACACAGATTTCCGCGTATGGATAGGATTTGAAAAGCTATTCAGAGATGATACGAAAGATGCGGAGAATGTGTTTATAAACGCCGTTAAAATGTGTTTTAAGAGCGATTCAAACGGCATTTTAACACTGCCTCCGACATGGCAGGACACGCTCAAGGGATTGTTTGATTTCTACCGTGCCGGAGATGGCAAGGAAGAAAAAAACGATGATGACGCCGCCGATGCGGAGGCAGACGAAGAAGAACCGAAGAAAGAAAAGCGGATTTACGACTGGGACATTGACGGTAAATATATCTTTGCCGCATTTATGAGTCAATACAACATCAATCTGCTCACAGATAAATTGCACTGGTGGGCGTTTAGGGCGTTGTTTGACAGTCTCGCCAAGGAAGAAAAGATATGCGAGATAATGAGCATAAGGGCAATGAGGCTGAGTGACATCAAGGACAAAGACCTCAAAAAGCATTATGCAAAGCTTAAGAAAATCTATGCTCTGCCGGATATGCGGACGGAGCAGGAGAAAGAAAACGAACTGGGCAATCTGCTCTGGTAAGGGAGTGAGAAAGATTGAAAAAACAATGAAGCAGGTTGAGTGCCCCTACTGCGGCTACAGAATGCCGATACGCTACAAACCTTTTGCACGGTGCAAAGGGATTTATGTGCGGTGCAAAGGGCGGCACTGCAAAAAAGAATTTGAAATCAAAATAACCGAGTAGAGCCATGATGTGCCGACGGAATTAACATAGATAAAAGGATGTGAGGATGTTGGCAAAATACGATGGCTCTATTAAATTCGACACCAAAATAGACACAAAAGAGTTTGAAAGCGGTGTCGAAAAACTTAAAGGCACGGCGATTAAAGGCTTTGCCGCCGTAGGTGCTGCCGCTGCCGGCGGAATAGCCGCCGCAACAAAGGCAGGCATGGACTTTGAGGAGGCTATGTCGTCTGTATCCGCCATTTCCATGGCTACCGGCGAGCAATATGATATGCTCAAGGCCAAGGCGCAGGAGATGGGCGAAGCGACAAAATTCACCGCGACACAGGCTGCCAACGCCCTCGAATATCTGTCACTTGCCGGATACACGGCAGAGGAAAGCTGTGCGGCACTGCCGCAGGTGCTCAACCTTGCCGCGGCAGGCGGAATGGACCTTGCATATGCGTCCGACCTTTTGACCGACAGCATGGCGGTCATGGGTCTGGGAATCGACAGCATGGCGAATTTCTCCGACCAACTCGCCATGGCGGCGTCGAAATCTAACACGAGTGTTCAGCAACTTGGTGAGGCGGTTCTTGTAGCCGGCGGACAAGCCAAGCTTGCCAACATGAGCGTGGAGGAAATGAACACGGCTCTCGGCATACTTGCCGACAAGGGCATTAAGGGCAGTGAGGGCGGCACGGCGCTGAGAAATACGCTGAAAAACCTTTACACGCCGACCAAGACCGCGGCGGACGAGTTGAAAGCGCTCGGCATCAACACGGCGGACGCGCAGGGAAATCTCATCCCTATGCAAACGGTGTTGAAAAACCTTGACGCGGCACTCAGCAACCTCACCGAGGCAGACAAGATGACCGCCATGGGCAATATCTTTGATACGCGCACCATAGCGGCGGCATCCGCACTGCTTGATGACTGCGGCAGTCGTTGGGATGAACTGAGCGGATATCTGTCTGACTGTGACGGTGCAGCGGAACAGATGGCGGAGACCATGAACGACAACCTTGCCGGACAACTCACTCTTGCGGCGTCAGCCGCCGAGGGTCTCGGCATTGCCGTTTATGACAGCATAAGCGGCACACTGAAAGAGAGTGTCAAGAGCGGAGCGGCGGAGATATCCGCCCTCACACGGTCTATAAAGGGCGGAGAGTTAAAGCCGGCTATTGAGAATGTCGGCAAGCTGTTCGCCGGACTGGCGAACACGGTGGTTAATCTCGCAAGTGCGGCACTGCCGCCGTTGATTAACACGCTCGGGTTCGTGGGCAATCATATGCGGCTTATAACCACAACGACCGTTGCGGCGGTGGCGGCATACAAGACATTCGCGGTTGTCGGCACGGTGACAAAGCTTGTGCAGGCGAACAATGCGGCTCTTGCCGCTCACAAAGTTGCGCTTGCGGCGGCAGCTATATCAAACACTGCGTATACAGGTCAGCTGACGCTGCAACAGACCGTTATCGGTGTGCTCACCGGCAAGATTAAACTTGCCGCGGCGGCGCAAGCAATCTGGAATGTTGCAATGAACGCCAATCCTATCGGTCTTGCCATCGCCGGGGCGGTTGCTCTCGGCGCGGCTATTACAGGTCTTGTTATGTGGGCGAACAAAGAGACCGAGGCAGAAAAGGAAAAGAAAAAAGCAATTGAGGAAAGTGCCGCCGCCATAGAATCGGCAACGCAATCATATAACGAATACCGTCAATCAAAACAGAGCGCCACGGACGCAAGTATGGCTGAAATAACGAATGCGGAAAATTTGTATAATCAGCTATCCAATCTTGCAGACGCAAGCGGTTATGTTGACGAAAGCAACCGTGCAAGAGCTGCCTTTATACTCGGAGAGTTGAACAAGGCGCTCGGCACAGAATACACCATGACAAACGGTGTCATTCAAAACTATGCAAACCTTAAGCAATCCATATATGATTTGATTGAGGCTAAAAAGCTTGAAATTCTCATGGGTCAAGCTGAGGACAACTATGCAAATGCGATAAAAAATAAAGCTGAGGCTGAGGCTCAATATGCTGAGGCATATCGCACAAATCAAGAATGCAATACAGAGGCTACCCGAAAGAATCTTGAGGAGGCTCGGGCATTACTTGACAAGTATCAGAGCGACCAGATTGCATATATGGAGGCGAGCCGTCTTGCATCTCAAGGAATGACGGCGGAGGCAATACAGTACCTTGAGGACTACAATTCGGCTTACGCAAATGCCGCAGAGGCGTCAAAAAACTATGCCAACAGCACGGCATCCAATCTTGAAAGACTGGGTGATGCATACGAGAGTTCACTCATAATACTGCAAAGTGCACTTGACAAGTATAACGAAAACGGCTCGGATGCCGCAAAAAGCCTTGTGGAGGATTGCATAAGCGGAGTTATACGGGCGCGCGACAAATTCGCCGCAGCCGGCGGAGAGATAAGCAATGAGTTTATTGCCGGCATGAACAGCACCAATGTTGATTTGGAACAGTTGTCATCAAACATATATTATGCAATAAGCAATATATCATCAAGAACCGGCGATGCATTGATTGCTGCAGCTGAGCAAACCAAAACTCACGGTATAGACTTCACATTTAGCTATACCGAGGGTATGACCTCAAACGCTGCCGGAGCATTCCAAGCGGCAACAGACCTCGGCACAGGAGCAGTGAACAGTCTCGGAGCGGCTCAAGGGTCAACAGGCGGAGCATCTACAGAGACTGAGGCTCTCGGCGGTTACTTTGCCGTAGGTTTTGCAAACGGCATGAAGAATAATCAGCCAGCCGTAACAAGTGCTGCGGCAGCTTTGGCACAGTCAGCAAATGCGGCGGTGAGAAATGCACTTGATATGCACTCTCCGTCCCGTGTCGGTGTGGAAATCGGTAAATACTTTGATTTGGGTATCGCCAAAGGTATTGAGGAAAACTCCGACTCAACCGTCAAAGCCGCCAAGGCTATGAGCGAAAAGCTCGGATATCTCAAGGACTTTGATGTAATCACGGAGGATGAATATTACACAAAACTTGAAGAAATCCGCGACAGATATTTTGCCGCCGGCACAAAAGACTGGGTTGAGTATACCAAGAAGATTTACGACTACCAGAAAAAACTCGTTGAGAACGAGAAGAAAAAGCTTGAGGAAGAAAAGAAAAATATCAGCAAAATCTATGACGATATTGCCGATTATGCGTCCAAAAGGCTTGATGAGGTAGCAAAGAAACAAGAAAGCTACAACAAAAAACTCATGAATTTCGGCAGCGGACTGTTGACGAAGAATACAATTGAGTTCGGTGATGAAAAGATTGAGTTCTACAGTCTCAAGGATTTGCACGCAGACATCGACGCCATGCGCGAATATAATGATGTGCTTGCATCGTTCCGCGGTCGTTTGGGTTCATCCGGTCTCAGCGAGGACATCCAAAAGTCATTGCTTGATGAGATTGATTCCATGAACACCACCGAGTCAAAGGAGTTCATGAAGTTGCTCAATGCGGCAAATGATGAAGATTATGCGGACTACATATCCGTTTACGGCGAGAAATTCAAATTCGCTCAGAAAGCCTCGGCGCAGATATATGACAGCGAGATGACTAAGGCTGTTGACGACAGCTACAAGTATATGACGGACAAACTCAGTGAGGCAGGCTATGAGATTCCCGAGGGATTCTTCACCTCCGGCACGGTGAGCGCCGAGAAATTCGGCAGTGCGTTTGTTGAGGAGCTTGACACACAACTCTCCAAGATAAGGGCGAAGATAGATGCCTTTAACGCATCGCTCAAGATTGAACTTAACGAGAGCAGCCGAGACAGGCGGAGCGGTGGAAACAAAACCGTTAGTTATGATTACTCGGACAATTCGTCAATCGTCATTCACGGAAGTTCGGGCAGTTCCGTGCGCGAGAACATTCAGCAGGCAAAGAACCTCAAGACATACTGGGCGCACACGGCGCGGAGCACCACAAAGGCTACAAGAAAGGGTTAAAATCATGTTTGATATCCGCTACAAAAATGAATATGGCTGCATAACATTCGGCGGTTCGGATGCAGACATCCGCTCGCTCAAGGTTGAGGGACTGGGCAATCCGACGGCGGACTACAAGACCATTGAATTTGCAGACGGCAACGGTGTTGTGACGGTCGGTAGGCGTGACCTGCCCCGTCCAATTACGCTGTCGGCTGATATTCGCAACGATGCCGATGGTCATGTGCGGCGGAGGATGAATAGGATTCTTCATGCAGACGGTTCGCTGTACTGCATATTCGACACGCAGCGCAGACGGATTGAATGCAAGGTAATTCAGCCGCCGGAGTTTGTGAAGGTCGGTGCCGGGATATATTCGTTCGCTATTCAGTGGCAAGCGGACTATCCGTATTTTACGGACTGGTATGATACAACTGTACAGTTGTTTTCGATTAAGCCACTGCTCACGACAAAAACAGTGCTGCCGAGTGCATTTTCAAAACGAATATCCCGAGCGACTATTGATGTCGGAGGTGACTTAAACATCTATCCCGTGTTGAAAATAATCAACACCAACACCGCGTCCGACACCACAGGCACGGTGACTATAACAAACCACAGCACGGGCGCATTTATAAAGCTGAATCATGTGCTTGCCGACGGAGAGATTGTAACGACAGACATCAAGCACCGCCGCATAGAAAGTTCTGTGCACGGCGACATCACCGACAAGATATCCGATGACACCGTGCTTGCGAATTTCTTTTTGCAAGTCGGTCTGAACGATTTAGAGTTCATAAACACATCTATCGGGCAAGAACTTAACGCAACAGCTACATATAACAACGAATACTTCAGTGCGGAGGTGTGACATGGAGGATATTTTCTTTTATGATTTAGATCTAAACCGATTGCATACGCTGCCGCCGTCCGGCTCAAAGAGTGGATACATCATGGTGAACACTCGCCAAGAGTTCCGCGGTGACGGTTCGGCGCAGATTAATTTCTGGAGTGATGATTTATGTAACATAATCCGTGCGCATCCCGAGGGAGTCATATTCCGCATCGGGAAATTTGAAGGAGTAATTACTGATTATAACTTCAAAAAGGACGAAAAAACGCTCTACGGTGCACATCTCAATTCTCTGTTGCGCAAGGCGGTTATTCCGACGCAAACTATCACTGACAAAGACCCGGAAACTGAACTTTACCGGATAATCACAAAAATACCGTGGCTGAACACTGCCGAGGTTAAAGGCGGATTTGACAAGCTGACATACACCTCAGACACATATATGCGCGGCAATGAGTTTTTTGCCGATGTTGCGGCAAACGCCAAAATCGGATACCGCGTGTATGCTGATTTCGTTCAAAAAAAGTATTTTCTTGAACTGCTTGCAAGCGAGGATAACACTCTCATGATGAGCGAGAGCAATCTTAATATCTATGAGATTGAAGAAGATTATGTAGGCACAAGCACAGCGTTCGGCGGTTGGTATCAGAAAGAGCAGACCGACAAGAACGGCAATGCGACAGACCCGGTGTGGACATATATTAAATCCGAGGAAAAGGAAGGCATATATGTGACCGACACTGTACTGTCCGCCACCACGGAAGACGAGGCGAAAAAAGAACTTGCCGGATATGCCGCTGAAAAGACTGTTTCGACAAAAACGCGCAACATAGTATATGGCAAGGACTACAAACTCGGTGATAAACTGAGACTGCAGCAGAACGGCAATTGCACAACAAAGCTTGTGAATGCGATTGAAATGTGGTGGGAATCAGGGCATTACAGCGAGGAGCCGGAACTTACGGACACGGAATTAAAACAGGATTAAAACGCTGTTAAAACACTATTTGAAAGGGTGATTACATGGGCGCAAAATTTTATTTTTTGGATAATTATGAGTATAAAGCCGATGACATTAATACTGTATTTGCGCAACTTACCACAGGTGGAGTAAGCCTGTATAAGCAGAAAGAAACAGCCCTCATAGATTATGAGGAGGCAGTTAAAAACATACTGTATCCGGGAGTTGATGATTACAATCACAATTCATGCAAAGTTGTTAAATCATCTGATGGAAAACTTGTTGTGTCGCAGGGCACTTGTTGGCTACCAAACGGCAGTTGCATTATAATTGATGAATCCGGCTTGGATGTCAGTGGCTATATCGAAGGGAGCGAGGCATATGTATACATTGCAAAAAATCTCTCGACAAACTGTATAGAGGCAATTGCTACGCCCACAATGATTGATGATGGCGTTTTACTTGCAAAAATAAGCACTGACGGCAAAGTTGAAGATAACAGAACTGTCGCAAAATCTAAAATTGGTGTTTTGAGTCGTAATATCTTAAAACACATAAAGGGCAGTTTTGTGTTGGACCATACAGTTCTTTCTGATGGTGGCGGCGGAAATGGCTATGAATACGAAGGCAGTGAAATGGCTGCCGTAACAATTGATGTTGGATATGCCGGATTTACGATGCTTGCTGCATTGTATGACGAGTACAATTGGAAGTTGGTGTATTTGAACAACATTCCGACAAGTTTGAGGTATCTACATTATGGGTGGTTATCGGCTGGCATAAATGGTTCGGAATTAACACTTGCAACTCCGAAAAAAATCGGCGATACCATACAAGTTAATTGCTGGCTATTTTAGGAGGTTACCATGATTCAAATTAAAAATGTGGGAAATAATCGTCTCAAAATAACTTATACCACAGGCGACACATTCAAATTTGCTATAGCTGACGATAGCGGAGTGCAGAGCGGTACAACGCTGAGATTTCAGATTTCCCCGGACGGCGAGCGCGGCACAATGCTCATAAGCCGGATATATTCCGCAAACGGTGACACATTCACAGTGTCGCTCACGACAGCCGAGGCGGCACAGCTACTCCCGGGGCATACATATGATTATCGTCTGACATTCATATCCGCTGCCGGCGAAGTATTAACAACCATCAGCGGACTGCTTGATGTAATCTGGGGGGTGTAGGTATGGATTTAAGAATAATTACGGCGGATTTTCCGGTTATACACATTAATGGGGCATCTATTGACGCCAAGTTATATGCTCATCGCACCGCCGCCGAGCTTGACCATCCCGACGGCTCTGTCACATGGGATAAACTTAACGAAGATGTGCAGGCAGCTATCAATGATAAGTCGCCCTCAGCGCATACGCACACAACTGCAGATATATATAACAAACAGATTGTGGCATATGACCTAAGCTACTACATGGCTGGATGGGAACTTGACGGCATTGCAATCGGTGTTATTGACATCGAAAAATTCAAAGCGCTTGACAAGGTATACATAACATATAAGGGCAATGCCATAGCACT
>CAKSFP010000011.1 GCA_934454585.1 uncultured Clostridia bacterium | reverse complement strand
CGCTCCAAACCGCCGGTGAAATCACCGTAAAGAGATCTCGCCCTGTCGAAAAATATCGACAAATATATTATATGACATATTTCCATAAAAATCAAGATGTAATTTTCAATATTTGCAAATTGACGGGCGACAACACAGGGTCGCCCCTACACAATGCTGCGCATTATGATATGAGAGAGGCAATACTCATCAAAAGTCTGCCTCTGCTCAAATCACACAAAATAATTATATTCCCAAAAGCGCTTTTATTGCGTCTATATCCACGCCGATGTTCGATTTGTTGTACACACTCTGTATGAGCTTCGCCAGGGTATTGTATTTCTCGGTGTCGGTCTGCGCCTTCCATCGTGCGTCCTCCGCCGCATCGCGCTCTCTTTGATAGTCGAGCGCACGCTCCTCGGATTCCCTCTTGTACTGCTGCTCCGCCGCCCAGTGGCGGTCGGATATCTCGTCACGCGATTTCTGATATGCCGTGTTCACATCATATTTTACGACATCCGCCAGATCCTGTGCCTCGTCACGGTAGCGTTTATAGTCTGCCTCTTTGTCGTACTCATAGTCGGACACCGCGTCGCGGTATTTTGAATAGCTGTCGTCCTCCATGCCGCGCAGTGTATCCAGGTTGGAGCGCATCTCCTTGCCCTCAGAGATGTATTTGTCGTAAGCGTCGTTATACATATCGGTTGCCTTTTGCGCCAGCATGGCATTGTAGCGCGCCTTTGCCTGAGCCGCCGAGCTGTAGGCATTTGTGCCCGGTATGCCGCCGGTACGCGATGCGCCGGTGGCAAGCGCTCTGTCGTACGCATCGCTGCCCGCCTGTTCATACACGCGTTTGTAAAGCTGATACAACGGATCGGAATCTACATTGTAGCTGAATTTTTCGCGGTTGGTTATCTTGTCGTACAGGTCGTTTATCCTGTCGCTGTAGGGTGATTTGTATTCCGGGCGGCTCTTGGCCGTTGTGCCGCTTGTCAGGTAGTATGCACTGCCGTCATCACCGCCCGTGTAGCCGCCGCCCCGGCGGCGGATGCTGTTGGCATAGGCATTGGCTTTTGCCATGCCCATGGTGTCGTTTTCACTTTGCGCTCTGTTGTAGTTGCGCTTTGCAGAAATTATGCCCTCCAGGGAGTCATAGTCAAGCTCCTTGTCGTAGTCCGAGATGTTCAGGTCGCTGTTGTTCAGTAACAGCAGGTCTTTGTTTTTTTCTTTTTTCATAAAAATTTCTCCTTTCAGTATTTGATTTAGGCAGATTCACAAAATTATTATGAATTTACCACTCTCTTTGCCGATGTGACAAAAAATTCACGCGTGACATCAATCAGCGAAAATTCCCCCGCACCGGAAAACAGCAATTCAAACTCAATGCACCTCCTTATCGGCAACACTGCTGTTGCGTATTCCACATCGCCGCCGCTTGCGTCGCTGTATATTCCGCAGTTTTGTCTGTCGCCGTCGCACACGGTTTCCACTGTAAACGCCGCATCTTCGCCGAGCTTGTATTTGATGAACAGCTTGTCATAATTCTTGGTGGCATAGCTGTCCTCGTCAAAGTGCAGTGTAAAACTCCATGTCACGCTCTCTTGTGCGGACTTGTCACCCGATATGCACTTTAGAACCGATCCGCACAGCAGGTACAGCCGTCCGTCGTAGCAGACAAATCTGTCGGCATTCTCCGGCATATCCTCCATGTGCCAGCTTTTGCGCTCGGGGTCGTATACATAGATGCGTCTGCCGCTCAGCGCTCCGGCGAGCAGATAATATTTTTTGCCGTCTGTGCCCGCCCATTTTGCATCGGCAATGTCAAGGTCGGTTTTTTGCGATATCAGTCGCGGACGGGTGCCGTCGTACATATATACGCCGCCTCTGCCCATGTAGTAGAGCGCGCCGCCCACGCGGCAGAGGGTGTCACGCGCGCCGTCTTTGACTCCGTTGCACTCCAGTGTGGACAATGTGTAATTATCAGGTGCGTTGCCATAGATTTTGTGGATACATTCTTCCTTAAATGCAATTATTCCGCCGCCGAAAGAGGTGACGGCGGTGAATTTGCCGCCCGTGTCCACATCTGCCGAGAAACATGATGACGGCAGAGTGCCGTAACTGTCTGCGGAAAAATCGTACCACTGTGTGGCGTCGCCCAGCTTGCAGCACGAAATGGTGTTGCCTTTCACACCCCATATGCGGTTATTCAGTGAGCACATGTCGTCAAGATCGGGCAGCCGGCGTGACAGTGTTATTGACTTGATGATAACCTCGGTGAAGCCGCCCATGTCTATGGCATTCTCGCCAAAGTTTATCGCCGTTATCTCGTTCAGCGTGCTGCCCTTTATGTCGTGATTGGTGTAGGTGACAGACTCAATCTTGAGGTCAAACCCCTCATTCATTGCGTCGATGTATGACCAGTAGTTTGTCTTATTGTAGGGTGAGGGGAGCACATCCATGGAGATGTGAACCACATCACCTGCTTTTATTTCCTCAAAAGGCATCAGGTACGCCACATATTTGTCTGTGTACGATGCGGACACAAGTCCTTTTGAAGTGATTTCCCCTATGTATGTGGGAAAATTGGTTGTGTAGCTCGCTCCGAGTTGTTTTTTGGCGGTTTCCTCTGCTCCGGAAAGTGTGATTGTCTTGGAATATGCCACACGGTACACCGAGTTGTCGGACGGCTTGTATACAGCTTTGTCCGGCATTATGAGCACCTGATCGGAAAGACACGCACATTGTCGTTCTGCGCTCGGGTTGCCGCTCGATATCTCGGCGGTGTTTTCGCCGAATTTTATGATTGTTTTGTCCGTCTCATCTTCTGTGGAACCCACGCAAAATATCCCGTCCTTTACGCCCATGGCGCGCACCGTCATGCCAAGGTTGTCACAGTCGTTGCGCGGCGCGCGCACACTAAGGCATGGGTAGTTGTCCGAGCTCATGTTGCAGTCGTCGCTCAGTTCGTTGTCTGCCTTTGCCAGGTTCATGTTCAGACCGTCAAATTTTGATATGCTCCTCGCGGTGCGCTGCATTTTGTTTTTCAGATACGGCATCATTGGCCGCTCACTCCTCTCTCTGTGATTTTGGTGTTCTTTTTCGGCAGATTTTCGCGGCGATATTGCTTTTGAAAAGCCTTTATCAGTTCATTTGCCATGGCAATGTTGTTGTTGTACATCCCTATGTCCTCGTTTGCCAGATCCATCATCGCCATCAGGTAGTACACATAGGCGTCGTCTTTGTCACGCGGCAGTATCAGCTCAGCGTTTTCGTCGTTGAGGAACAGCATGTCCGTCTCTCTGTCATCATACATTACACGAAATTCACGCAAGCTGACCTCCAGCGCATATATCCAGTCGCGCTTTTGCGTCTCGGTAAACACATTCGGTTTTATTGCGTCCGTCCGCTCAATCACCTTTTTCAGTGTAGTCATTTGTTGTCACCTCCAATCATTCGCTTGATTATGTCAAGCTGTTTTTCAATGTAGGTGAGGCGCACATCGGTATCCATGCGCAGCTCCTCAACATAGGCGAGCAGTCTTTGAGCGTCGCTGTCGTCACTGCCGCTGAGGGTCGGAATGGTTATCTCCTGCATATTTCTCACCTCCTTTTTTCGGAAACACAACTTTATTATATTTATATTTTCGGCACTTTTCGCCTACTGAGAGAAAGATTATTGATTTTATGATAAAAATAAAGTATAATGGGGTTGAGGTAATCAGTAGTTGAGGAAGTCAATCATTGAACAAAAAATTTTTTGGAGGTAAATCATGCTTAAAACAATTAAGTCGGATGAACTCACCGTATCCGTGGCAACTCTCGGTGCGGAAATCAAGAGCATCCGCGACAAAAAAGGAAACGAGTTTATGTGGGAGGGCGACCCTGCCGTGTGGAGCGGCACCGCACCGATAATGTTCCCCATATGCAGCGGACTTGTAAATGACACCTACACTTACAGGGGCAAGGAATACAAACTGACAAAACACGGTTTTGCAAAGATGAGCGAGTTCGAGATTGAGAGCGAGAGTGAAAGTGAAATAACAATGCTGTTGCGCTCAAATTCCGACACCCTTGCGGTATATCCTTTTGAATTTGAATTCAGGGTGAATCTCAAGGTTGAAAAGGGTACGCTGCTTGTAAAATACAGCGTGAAAAATTTGCACGACGACACCATGTATTTCTCCGTAGGCGCTCACGAGGCTTATGCAACTCCCGAGGGCATAGAGGAATACGATGTGGTGTTCGATAAAAAAGAAACCCTCGTGGCGAACGAGCTTGACGGTAATCTGTTGCTTGACAAAACTCAGACGGTTCTCACGGATTCAACGGTATTTCCGCTTGAGGACAAGTATTTTGCCGAGGACGCGCTTGTGTTCCTGGAGCACAATTCCGATGCGTGCACACTGGTTCACCGCGGCGGCACACGCAGGGTGAGGATAGAGTTCCCGGGATTTGACCATCTGCTCATCTGGCATAAATACGGCGCGAAGTACATCTGCATTGAGCCGTGGAACGGCATTACGCAGCGCACAGATTCCGACGGTACCATAGAGAACAAGTATTCCATCAGAAAACTCTCCCCCGGCGCGGAGTATGACATAACCCATGCCATCACACCTCAGATGTAAAAATAACAAAAAGCGGCTGCCGCAACTGCGGCAACCGCTGATTTTTTTTAGGATAAATACTTCTTGGCAAGCAAGTTGACTTCCTTGCCGTCTGCCCTGCCCTTTATCTTGGGCATCACTTCCGCCATGATCTTGCCCATGTCTTTCATGGACGAAGCTCCTGTGGAAGCAACGGCAGCTTTTACAATTTCGTCTAATTCCTCGTGAGATAATTGGGAAGGTAGATATCCCACAACAATGTCTATCTCCTGTTTGAGCTGAGCAATCAGGTCGTCCCTGCCGCTTTTCTCATACTCGGGAAGTACATCTTTTCTCTTCTTAAGTTCTTTTGCGATTACCTCAATGACAGCATCATCATCAAGTTCGCAGCGTTTGTCAATCTCTATTTGTTTGACCGCTGCACGCAAGCTTTGAACGGTGTTTTTTTTCACCGTGTCTTTTTCTTTCATGGAGAGTTTCAGATCCTGTGCCAATCTTTCTTTTAAGCTCATAACATAAATCCCTCCTTATCTTATAAAAACAGCCGCATTATCTGTAAGAACGCTTTCTGGCTGCTTCCGATTTCTTTTTGCGCTTAACGCTCGGCTTTTCATAGTGCTCTCTTTTTCTTATTTCAGACAAAACGCCTGACTTTGCACACTGTCTTTTGAACCTGCGCAGTGCACTGTCAAGAGATTCGTTTTCTTTAATTCTTATTTCTGCCATTAAAATTCCCTCCCTCCGTTATTGCAATAGTGCTCTCGCACATAACGGGATTAGACAAAACTTACACAATGATAATTATACAATCATTTTGTCCCGTTGTCAAGTATTTGGGACAACATATTTGATTTTTTTGCGCCGTGTCCGTATGTTCTCACTCGTTTGTCCCGTTCAGCCGTTGCAAAATCCGTGCATATGTGATATAATGCAAGATATGATAAAAAACGCAGACAGAGAGGTGCAATATGAATCCTATAGCAAACAAAAACGCCGTTGTCACGGGCGACAATTACCGCTTCACCGTGTTGACGGACAGACTCATCAGAATGGAATATGACGAAAGCGGCGCATTTGAGGACAGGGCAACCCAGACGGTTGTCAACCGTGAACTTCCTGTGCCGCACTATACGGTCGAAACTACGGCAGATGCAGTTGTCATAGAGACCGATTGCATACGGCTTACATATCGCGGCGGCAGATTTGCCAAGAACAATCTCCATGCGGAGTATTGCGGCAAGATGGGTTATCAGCGTTTTGACTATTACTACGGCGATGACAACAGCCGAGGCACTTTGCCCGGCACCATCCGCACTCTTGACGGTGTAGACGGCTCGGCACCGTTGCCGCCGAGCATTATGTGCCGCCGCGGTATGACCGTTATTGACGACAGCGGGAGCCTTGCCATGGAGGGGGATTTTGTCGAGCCGCGCCGCAAGGACATCCTTGATGTGTATTTGTTCGCCTATGCCGGTCAACTTTGCGACTGCCTGGACGCATATTATTCTATTACGGGAGCGACTCCCATGTTGCCGAGGTTTGCTCTTGGCAACTGGTGGAGCAAGTATTATGCTTATTCGGAGAAAAGTTACATGGAGCTTATGAACCGTTTTGCCGCAGAGGGCATCCCCATGGCGGTTGCGGTCATAGATATGGATTGGCACAAGGTGGACATAGATCCGAAATACGGCTGCGGCTGGACGGGATTCAGCTGGAACACCGAGCTTTTTCCCGATCCGAGGCGATTTTTGCGCCGGCTGCACGACATGGGTATGAAAGCCACGCTAAATCTGCACCCGGCGTCCGGAATATCGGCGCATGAGGACTGCTACAAGGCGACCGCCGAGGCCATGGGCGTCGATCCTAAGGGCGAGAAAAACATTCCGTTTGACATAGCTGACAAAAAATTTGTCGATGTGTATTTTGACAAGGTGATAAAACCTCTTGAGGACGACGGTGTGGACTTTTGGTGGATGGACTGGCAACAGGGCAATACCACCAAGATTGAAGGTCTTGACCCGCTGTGGATGCTCAATCATTTTCACTATGAGCACGCGCGCTGCGGAGGGGAGAGCCGCGGCTTGCTGTTCTCCAGGTTTTCCGGTTACGGCTCGCACAGATATCCCGTCGGTTTCTCCGGCGACACATTTGTCACCTGGGATACTCTCGATTTTCAGCCGTATTTCACAAGCAGTGCGGCAAATGTCGGCTACGGTTGGTGGAGTCACGACATCGGAGGACACATGGGCGGTGTGCGTGACGATGAGCTGATGAGCCGTTGGACTCAGTTTGGCGTGTTCTCGCCGATTATGCGTCTGCATTCGTCCAAAAGTGAATTTGTCAAGAGAGAACCGTGGAGTTTCGGCGCGGATACCCACAGCACCATGCGCAAATTCATGCGCCTGCGCTGTGAGATGATTCCGTATCTCTACACCATGAATCGCCGTGCCCATGTACATGGCAGACCGCTCGTGATGCCGATTTATTATTACTGTCCGCACGAGGACGCTGCCTGGGAGATGAAGAACGAATATTTCTTTGGCACTGAGCTGATTGTTTGCCCCATAACCCATCCGAAGGACGCTGTCACCAATATGGGCAGCGCGCGGCTTTATCTGCCCGAGGGCGAGTGGTTTGATTTCTTCAATAAATACAGATATTCAGGCGACCGCTGCATAACCGCTTACAGAAAATTTGACGAGATGCCGGTGTTTGCAAAAGCCGGGGCGATCATCCCCATGAGCGCGGCAGAAACGGATGCCGATTCCAATCCGGACGAGATTGTTTTGAACATTTTCCCCGGTGCGGACAACAGCTTCACACTTTATGAGGATGCAAACACTGATGAGAGCTATCTTGACGGCAGATACGCCGAGACGGATATCGAGTTTAAGTGGAGCGAGCGCAAACTGGTGATACATGCACCGCGCGGTGATGCGAGTGTCATACCGGCAAACCGCCGCTACAAAATCGTGCTCAATTGTGTTGATGATTGCTCGGTAATCGTGGATAAGGCATTTGAAAAGACATATGAAAACGGATCAATTGTGATTTCCACAGACGGCGGTGCGGCACAGATTTGCTTTGACGACAGCCTTGCCGTCACCGAAAATGATTACAAGGCAAAGGCTTATGATGTGCTTTACGGCGCAACATACGATAACTTCCGCAAGGATGCCGTCATAAGCCATATCCGAACAAAGCCGAGAGAGTGCGCACTGTCCGATGTCATTTCGTCGGATATGCCGCAAAAGCTTAAAGAGGCACTTGTTGAGGTGCTCGGCTGATCGGGTTTTATTAAAAATAATTCGGAGAATGTTCACGGACCGATGTTTTTGCTTGCAGGTGACCGCAAACGGTTGCCTGCAAACATTTTGCTGTAAATGTAAAGTTGCTTGCCGCTTCCTTTTGTTTTTTTGATATTTTCTTATTTAGTGTGTTTTGCGCCTCTCTACAGTTTCTTATACTGATTCGGCGTCATACCGACTTTTGATTTGAAAACTCTGAAGAATGTCCTTTCGTTCGAAAATCCGGAAAGATTCCAGATTTTCTCGATAGGTAAGTCGGTAGTTTTCAAAAGAGTTTTTGCATTTTCTATGCGTACATTTGCCAACACTTCTTTGAATGACAAACCCGTGTTTTTCTTTATATGCATGGCCACGGTGCTTTGACTTATATTAAAAGCATCGGAGAGGGACAACATATCAAGACTCGGGTCGTCAAACTTATTTTTTATATAATCATATATATCATCAAAAGATGTGGATTTTTTCTTTGCAGATACGATACATTTGCAAAGGTTTGAAATTTCGCTTCTTATTTTGCCGAGCGGCTGATTTAATATCTTATTGACGATTTCGTAATCCATGAGATCATCCATGTATGATATGTTGTTTATATGTATAAATTTCAACATGGTATTCAATATGTAATTATAAAGAATCCTTATGTTCTTGCCGGATATGTTTTGGTTACTTGAAAAAATTTTGTCCATTGTATCGTTAATACGCTCAATGTCGAAGGTTGACAAAGCCGACATCAATTCGATTTCGCTTTTGTTTGAAAACAAAATATCTCTTTTTGAATTTACTTCAATAACGGCAGAATCACTCGGAGTGTCATAGGAAACAAAATTATCCAGTGCCTCTTTGTGAGATTGTCTCAATCCCTCTATATGTTTATGTTTGTTACTTACTCCCACCGAAAATGTAATATACTCCAAATCATTTTTGAGACATTCGGTTATATTCATCAGGATTTCGCGTATGTCGGCGTCTGTGTCTTGTTCATCCAAATTCAAAACAATATTCAGTACTTTATCCTGCGCCGGCAGAGCGAACGCAACAAATTTTTCTGCAAAGAAGCTGTAAACAACATCGTAAAATCCGGTTCTTATTACATCGTAGTCGTCGTTTGAAAAACATTCGCGAAATTTGGATGTCGGTGACAACTGAAGCAATATCACCATAAAATAGTCGTATTTGAAATTGAACGAACTTTCAATAAAAGTTTTAATATCGGTGTCGTACATACTGTATAAATCGGGATTATTCAGATAGTTGATTAAATAGTTCTGCTGTGAATACGGCATAATTTCAGAGAGCTTATTTGATTTTTCTTTCGACAGGGCAGAGAGTGACTCAATATCATGTAAAAGATTTTCCGACGCTGCCGAAGGAGTATCGGAAAGATTTTTATATACCTTCATAATCGGCCTGAAAATATTCTTTGAGCTTCTGACAGACAGAATCGCAGAGATAATCATAGATAAAAGTGCAAATATTGCAAGCCCGACAATAAACGGCAACAGATTATCGAACACCGAGTTTTTGTCTGTGAGCACAATATAGGTATATCCTATTATGGAGTCGTTTTCAGAACTGGTGGTAACAAAATATTTTTTTCCGCCCAGCTTATATTGAAAATTTGAATTTGGCGAAACAACGATTTTGTCGATAAAGTTCTTGTCGGCAAATTTTGAAGTGTCGTATTCATCACGCAGCGGAAAAACATCTGTGGTGTATTTGTCAAAAATATAGAATTCGGATTTTTTGTTTGCTGTAATTGTGCTTATCGGAATCAGCGAACTCAGTTCAATGTTAAAAATAAGAAATCTGCGCTGAGACATATCCCCGATTCGTCTGAAAACAATCGGTATGGCATTATGCTTTTTTTGCATAGCTGTAATAACGCACGGCGATAACACCCTGTATGGCTCAGTGCTGTAGAAACGCAGGGTGTTCCAATAGTTCGCGGGGTAACGGCTGTATAAAAAAATCCGGCTGAAGTATTCGTCCGCCGAAAAGACTCCGTCTGCGGTACAAACAGTTTTCGCGTTTTGGTCAAATATATATGCGTTAATTATATCAAGGTTTGATATTTTGATGTTTCCTATCAATGATTGCACATAGTCGGTATAGACGGGAGAATCGTTCGTCAGTATTTCGCTGATTTCCGGCTGTGCCGCAAAGAAATATGCGGCATTTTTTACGGAATCGATATTTGTTTGTGTGCTTTTTATTGCCAGATGAACCGAATTGTTTGAAAACTCACTTGTTTTATCCATTAATCTCATTGCAAAAAAAGATACAATGATGGCAGTCGAGACGCTGATTATAAGGCACGGAAGCATGATTTTCATAAGAAAAGGAAAATATGATTTGGAAAGTCGATTGGACATATGCGTAATCCTCACATTATCTATTATCAAAAATTAGTACATGATTAATTATACAATATTGTTTTTGGCGTGTCAATCAGAAATAATTCGGCTTGAATCAAATATGGTTATCCAATCGCTTGTTTGTTGTAATTGAGGGATTAAAGCTGAGGAATTTGACAGCAAACTGATTTTTGTCTGTTTACAATTTTGCATATGCTGATATATAATTTTGCTATCAAAAATACTGGGGAGTGTGATTAAATGAATAAAATATCTATTCCGTTATTCGTTAAAGATGATACAAATCTTGACGAATTGATCGGAACATTAAAAAAAGCGAAAGCGCAGAGAGTATTTATTGCATCAGAACGGCCGCCGTTCGGAAACGAAGAGTTGCAGGATATGTTTGCAAAACAATTGTCAAAAAACAAAGAGAAATTTGAGAAAAACGATATTGAGGTCGCAGTATGGATTAACACAATGGGAATGGGAGTCGGTTCAGTCAAGAAATATAATGCGGACGCGTGCAAAAATTATATGAGAAAAATGTCGATTTCCGGCGTGAGGTATAACGACTCGTTTTGCCCCTTGGACAGGCAGTTTGTCGGGGGGATTTGTTCCTATGTTCAAAAACTTGCCGCAAATGGATTTGAAATGATTATGCTTGATGATGATTTTACGCTTTCTGCTTCGCCCGGCATAGGGTGCTGCTGTGAATTGCATATGAATGAATTTCGCCGGCGTATCGGAGAAAACATTCGGCGAGAAGAACTTGCCGCCAAAGTTTTTACCGGCGGAAAAAACGCCTATCGGGATGCCTGGTTCGAAATGATGAATGACACTCTGAAAGAGTTTTGCCGCGATTTAAGAATGGCGCTGGATTGTGTGAATCCAAATGCCAGATTGGGTTTTTGCGCCGGATTTACATCGTGGGATTTAGACGGGGCTGATGTCATTGAACTTACAGACATTCTTGCCGGAAAAACAAAACCGTTTTTACGACTTACGGGTGCGCCGTATTGGTATAGCCAGAAACGGTTCGGGAAATACTCTCTGCAGCTGATTGCCGAAATTACCAGACAGCAAGTCAAATGGTGCGAAAACCGCAGAGATATAGAGATTTTTTCTGAAAACGACAGTTATCCAAGGTTGAGTGCAGTTACGCCGGCAGCGCACACAGAACTCTTTGACCAGATGCTTAGAGTTTGTGAAGGGGTTGATTCGCTCAAATACATAATAGATTATATGGATCCCAACCGCAAGAACAGATACACAACAGAGCACATGAGAAATATGGAACTGTATAAAAAAATATCCGAGGTTTTTGATGACAAAGAATGTATAGGTGTGAGGATATACGAAAACGCTCATTTGCTTAAAGACGCAGAACTCTCTCCGGATTTCAAAGGGGAAGCTTCTGTAACAAATCGGTGGTTTAATCAAGCTGCTCAAATTCCGTCAATTCACGCCGTGCCGATAACATACAACGGAAGTGGCATTTGCGGTATGGTGTTTGGGGAAAATGCAAAATACCTGCCGGCCGATGCATTTGAAAAAGGTCTTATAATTGATTTGAAAGCAGCACAGATTTTGCAGAATAACGGTATAGATGTCGGTTTGATTTCGAAAAAGAAAATAACGGAAAATGTGTTTGAACATTTTGCGGATTATGATACAAAAGAATCCCTGTATGCAAATACGACAGTCTATAACATTGAAACAAGACCGGGTGCAAGAGTGATAAGTGTATTTGTCGGGGAAACCGACACATATCCGTCGGCATATCTTTATCAAAATGACAGTGGACAGAGGTTTATGGTATACGCTTTTGACATACAGGATGTGCTGCCTCAAAGCGGACTTCTGGTTTCGCCGTCGCGCGGTATGCAGCTTAACGATTCCATAGAATTTCTTGCGGGCCGAAGAATGCCGGTGGTGTGCAGCGATAATCCGCTGCTGTACTGTATATGCAAGCAAGGCGAAAATTCCTATGCAGCGGCATACTTTAATTGCAGCGATGAAGAGATTATAAATGCACAAATTGAACTTTCGTTTACTCCGAAAAAGATCCGCTTTATAAACTGTGACGGTTTCGAAAGCGACGGAGGCGTAACTGTGAGCCGAATTTTACCGTACAAAATGGCGGCAATTGAATTTATCGTATAAAACAGCTTGAAAAATCGTGTGTTTTGGCAGTAAAACGGTTTTTGTCAGTATACTTTTCGGGTGATGTACTGTTATAATATGCATAACAAGTAATTCAGCTGATAAACAAACAGAGAGGAAGATGGAAAAATGAGAAGTGAGAAAATGAAAAGAATTATGAAATCTGTTTCATTGGTACTTTGTATTTTGATTTTTACAGCCGCAATTGCCGGATGTACAAGCAAAGACAACTCATCCGGAGACAATGGAAAAATTGTTATTTCCATTGCGGATTTTGCGGATGAAAAAGCTGCGCCCGATGCATACAAACAGCAGATGCAAAAGGTTGCCGAATTTGAGGCGAAATATCCCAATGTAAAAGTTGAAAATGCGATGTGGAAGTTTTCGACAGATACATTTATGGCAAAAGCGGAAGGCGGGACTCTTCCGACACTGTATTATGTTCCGATGACCGAGGGTAAAAAAATAATGGAACTCGGGCTTGCGGCTGACATAACGGACGAATATGAAAAAAGAGGTCTTAAAAACGGCACCGAGGAATTTATGCTGAAGAAAATATCCAAAAACGGCAAGGTTTATCTGTTCCCGGAAAGCGCTTACGATGTCGGCATAGCGGTTAATATCGATTTGTATAAAAAGGCAGGATATGTTGAGGAGGACGGAAGCTTGTATCAGCCGAAAACATGGGAAGAACTTGCCGAAGTTGCAAAGAAAATAAAGGAAACTTCCGGAGTGGACGGTTTTATTATTCCAACCACCAAAAACCAGGGCGGCTGGAGATTTACACCGATTGCATGGAGCTATGGCACCGTGTTTGAAACCAAAGATGACAGCGGCAAGTGGAAGGCATCTTTTGACAGTCCGGAATGTTTGAAGGCGCTTCGGTATGTGAGCGATTTGAAATGGAAGTACAATGTTCTCCCGGCAAATTCTTTGTTGAGTCTGGATGATTCAATGAAACAGTTCGCCGCCGGTAACGCTGCCATGACTTTTGCAGAATCTAATTATATAGTCAACCTGGCAAAGGTTTTGAAAATGGATAAGGACAACATAGGGATGATAGCTCTGCCCGCAGGAGACAAAAAAAGAGTTACGCTTATGGGCGGCGGCTTCAGAGTGATCAACAGCAAAGCATCGCCCGAGCAGATAGCCGCTGCGATAGATTATATTGAATTCGGCGGCAACACCTGCAATATGACAGAAGAACGAAAAGAAATAATTAGAAAAGATTATGAACTCGAACACAAAAATAACGAGATGATCGGTTTGCAAAGTCTGTGTCCCTGGAACGCTGCAAGTGAGTATCGAACATATATTGATGGGCTCGACAGGGAATTTGCGAACATAAACATAAATCATGTAAAGAACTACAACGACAAGTCGGGGCTGGAACTCCAGGAGGAGGAACCGATTGACGCACAGGCGCTGTACAGCGTGTTTGACAGCATAATTCAAGAAATGCTCACAAATAAAGACGCTGATATCGAATCTTTGCTTAAAAAAGCCGCAGAGGATTTTCAGACAAATAATTTGGATTACGCAGAATAAGGACAGAATACTATGAAAAAAAACAACAAAAAAATCGGTTTGAAATCTAAGGATATCGGAGGATGGCTGCTGATAGCTCCGTCGCTGATATTGATTTGCGCCTTGGTCATACGGCCTCAGGTTTTGGGGATTATCTGGTCGACATATGAAATGAGCGGATTTTCCCTTGTAAAATTTGTCGGACTTGAGAATTTCAGACGCATAATGTCAAACGCTGTTTTTTGGCAGGCTTTTCGCAACACTTGGCTGTACCTCGGCTGGTCGCTTGTTATCGGGCTTTTGCCGCCTTTTGTCATTGCAATAGTAATGAATGAAATGGCTTTCTTTCGCAAGACGATCAGAACGATGGTTTATCTGCCGGGAATTATGCCGGCGGTTGCAGTCTCGGTGCTTTGGTTTTTCATATATCAGCCGGATGTGACGGGATTGCTCAATTCGATTTTGGCAAAGTTCGGCGCCGAGCCGTACGCATGGCTGCAAGATGGGCGTTACACAATATTATACATCATAATTTCCATGACCTGGAGCGGCATGGGTGGAACTGCGATTTTCTATTTTGCCAATCTGCAGGGAGTCAATAACGAGATATATGAGGCAAGTCTTATAGACGGAGCCGGATTTTTGCTGAGGGTGAAGACGGTTGTGATTCCGTATATGGCGCCTATGATGCTTTTGTTTGCCATAAGGCAGTGTATAGGTGTGTTTCAGGTGGTGGATCAGCCGCTTCAGATGACCGGCGGCGGTCCTAACAATGCATCGATGTCTTTGGGACTTCTTTCGTACAATTATGCTTTTGTTAACTACCGGCCGCAATTTGCCATGGCCTTGAATGTAGTCACTTTTTTCGTGATAATGGTGTTTACGGTTATGTACAATAAGTTAGACAAAAAACTTGGAGAATCTTTGTAAATTAAAAAGCAAATTGTAACAGAGAGGAGAAAATGGTCTTGAAAAATCAGCACATATCTTTGCAAAGGTTTAATAACGGGGTGTTAAGGCCGTCGGATATGCACGCGGCAAAGGGCAAGCTTACCTATGCGGTTTTGTCGATAATAATGATTTGTTATTTGGTGGTTGTTTTTGTTCCGGTTATTTGGATGGTGCTTCTGTGTTTCAAATCGCCTGCCGAAATATACAGTAAAACGCCGTCGTTTTTTCCGCAGACAATGGACATCAAAAAGCTGGCAGAACTTTGGAAACATTTTGAAATATACAAATATTATTTGAATACAACAATTATGGGGCTTGGCTGTGTTGCGTCGAACATAATCATAGACGGATTTGCCGGCTACGCCGTATCACGGCTGAAACCAAGAGGTTACAGGGGCTATTTTATGTTGGTGAGCATGATGATGCTTATGCCTGCGACCTGTGCCATGATTCCGAATTATATGCTTTATAAAAGTTTGGGATTGCTCAATACATATTTCCCGATATGGCTTATGGCCGGAGTGAATATGTTTTCCATACTGCTGTATAAATCGGCATTTGACGGTGTTTCAATGTCGTTGATTGAAGCGGCGCACATAGACGGTGCCGACAGTGTAACGATTTTTATAAAAGTGGTCGTCCCGATAAGTGTTCCGGTAATTGCAACGAATTCGATATTTATCTTCAACCAATCTTTCGGCGATTTCTTTTGGCCGTATTTGCTGATCACAAATCCCGACAAGATGGTTATGGGAGTAAAGTTATTTATGATAAAAAATTCCACTATGAGTATGGACGAGCAGATGATGACGGCGCTGTTCGCAATTTTGCCTCAAATCGTGATTTTCGTCGCTTTTCAAAGGTATATAATGGGCGGAATCAGCCTTGGAGGAGTTAAAGAATAAAGGGGGTGTATACAGATATGAAAAAAGTATTGAGTGCAGCACTGATTTTTCTGATGCTGTGTCAGTGCTGCGGAGTTTGTGCCGAAGCGCCGGACGAACGCACGGATACGACAGTGCCGTATACGGTTTTGTGGAACGAAGACTTTGATAACACGGAAAGCGGGCATAAGTACTTTACAAGATCAAACAATGTCGAAGTTGAGAGGTTTGATTCCGAGCACGGAAGGGTGTGTAAAGTTGAGTGTAAAAACGGTACTTGGCCGGAATTCCGAAAAAATTTTGACCTTCCCATAAAAAGCGGAGTTATCTATCTTGGCTATGATCTTTTGCGCAACGGTGACACGAGGTCGATGGATACCCTGCTCAGTAAGGAAAACGGAGTTTGGGGAGACGGTTTGTTTGTGGGAACAATATACCCGGGCAAATCGCTCAAAAGCCGCGTAAGTTACTACGGCGACTGCCATGTAAATCAGATTTACACATCACTGCCGACAGGGTTGACGACGACCGTAAATGTGTGGAGTCATTTTGATTCGTGGTATGATTTGGACAATAGAATTGCCTATCATTATGTTGACGGTCAACTGCTCGGACAAACCACAATAACAGAAGAAATGACGCAGGTTACCACATATCGCAGAGTCTGCAACGGCGCTTACGGAGAATGTACGGAATATTATGACAATTTCAAAATTGTGCATATTGACAATGCGGCTGACGAGTTTCGGATAGACGGCGCCATGAATATGCCGTATTACATGGGCAAACCCGTTATCTTGAACTCATTTACGGAGTCTCTCGGCAACTCGTTTTTTGATGAAGAACAAGATATCATCGTTTCGATGGATAATTTGAAAGCAGACTCCATAAGCGGAGTTCTTAATCTTGCTTTGTATGATAACTGCGGCAAAGCGGTGCTTGAGCAATCGAGAAATGAAACGATTGCGGCAAAGGAGACAAAGACGGCTGCTTTCTCTGCGAAGTTTTTGCGCTACGGCGAGTATTACGCCCGAATAAAATTCACGCCCGATTCCGGAGAATCGACGGAGTGTGAAACGACGCTTGTGAGAATGAAAAAATCCGACGAGCAAAATCAAAAACTCGGATTATCGGCTCACAACTACTGGGGATACGGTACGGATGAGCTTGACAGAAAGCAAAAAATGTTTGTAAACGCAGGTTTTAAGTATTCCAGGGAGGATATATTCTGGGTAAAATATGAAATGCAAAAAGGCGTGTACAAATTCGACGAACTTCAAACAAGCTTGTTTAACACCACTTTTAACAACAAAATGGAAACGCTTTGCGTTCTCGTAACCGATACCGTGAATCCGGAGTGGTGTGATCAGCTGATACCGAAAAGCGAGGAATCGCTAAAGAATTTCGGAGATTATGTGTATAACATGGTTTCGGATTTGAAGGGAAAGGTGAAATATTATGAGGTGTTTAACGAAAAAAATTTCAAATTTCCTGCCGATGAGGTTTATCTGAAAGCTCAAAAAACGGCATATGAAGCGGCAAAAAGAGCCGATCCTGACTGTAAGGTTCTCTGCGGAGCCACCGCATATGTGACAATTCCGTGGATAGAGCAGCTTTTGAGCCTGGGAGCCGGTCAATACTTTGATGTGTTCTCCTGTCACCCGTACACGGTGCAGGCGCTTCCCGAAGTCGGTATGTCCGGCTACGGCACCTCGGAGGAATCGCTGGTAAAACTGCGTAATTTGCTGGATGAATACGGACTCCGTGACAAAAGTATAGCTGTTACGGAAAACGGATACTCAGATGCCGACGGATATTCTACCGCAGACGAACAGGCAACATACGACATAAGACAGTATATTATGTGTGATCCGTATGTGGAACTGTACAGCGTTTATAACGACCAGTGTAAAGGTGATGACCGTACTATGGAAAATGGATTCGGTATGCTCAGATACTGGAATTCAAAAGAATATGTTCCGTATCAGGCAAAACCTGTTTTGCGTGCGTTTTCGGCATATAACAGCCTGCTTGCAAACGCTGAAAACCTGGGCAGACAGCAGACGCAAAGCGATGATATTTGGATATACCGATTCAGGCGATCAAATGACGGTATGGATGTCCTGGCATTGTGGAATTCCGAAAATGAGAAAAAAACGATTTGCCTTGATTTGGGGTGTGATTCGCTTGATTTATATGATATCGACGGCAACAAAACACGGCTTTATGCATATAACGGCAAATTCAACATCAATATATCCGGAAATGTCAGCTATCTTGTCGGACATTTTTCCCGGTTTGTGCAAACGGGCGGCGTGATAACGGCAGATAAGCATGATATCGAGGCAATATCGGGTGAAAAATTCCGCGTGAGAATAAAAATACCCGATATGCAGAAAGTCAGCATAAAGACGGATTGTTCGGAAAATATATCCGAAGTGGCAAATGAAAACGGGGTTCTTGAATTTTCGTGCGGAACGGACAGTCTGGAAAGCGAAAAAGTGATAATCAAAGTATATGAGGAAGGCAAATGTGTTTCGGTATTTGACTGTCCTGTGAAATATGTCGAACCGGTTTCCTATGATTATACGGTTCTTCCGTACAACACGCAGAGATACCAGGCAGTGCTGAAAATCAAGAACAACAGAAGTTCGGATGTTTCCGCGGAGTTTAAGATAGATTCTCCGAAAAGCATGGGCAGCGACAAGCTTGTCGTAGATACCATAAATCCCGGGAATGTGAGAACAATGAAAATCAATGTTGATCCGAAGGAAATGGATAACTATATTCTGAACATATCGGGCACTTTGAATATCGGCGACAAAAACGGTGTTGTACAAACCCCCACAGAAATGTCCGCAAGGCTCGGTTGTCTGAAATACGGAAACAAAAAACCTACGATTGATGGTGTAATATCTCCGAATGAGTGGTACGAATTTTTGCCGATGAGATTAAACAAAAAAGAAATGGCAAGGCAAAAGGACTGGCGGGGCCCCGATGATTTAAGCGCGGTTATATACACTATGTGCGATGATGATTATTTTTATCTTGCCGCAGAAGTTACGGATGATGTCTTTTATGACAAAGACACTCCGGCAAGAGTTTGGGCAAATGACAGTGTTCAGTTTGCCATGACAGATATTTTCGGCTCCGGTGGAAAGGCGACGGAAATAGGCTTTGGCAAATCAAACGGCGAAAATGTAATTCAAAGTTATCTGTCACAGATTGTGGACAACAACTATGGATCTGCGGTTTTGGAGTTTTCCGAGGACACGCTTTATGAAATTAAGCGCTATGAGGAAGAAAAAAAGACCGTGTATGAATTGCAGATTCCCTGGACGCAAATATTTAACAACAAGCCGGATTTTAGAAAACAAAAAGAAATTTATTTTTCCGTTATGGTAAATGATGATGATAATGACGGAAAAGGCAGGGGATGGCTTGAATACTGCCCCGGAATCGGCTCTGAAAAGAACCCGGCTTTGTTTATGAAACTTCCCGTGTACAGGGTAAATCAATAATCGGGTACGGCAAATGAAATATCAGGCGGCGGTGAAAATGAATATTTGCCGCCGGCAATAATTAAAAGATGGAGGAATTTGAAAATGAAAAGAATTTTATCTTTGATTCTGGCTTTTGTGATGGCGCTTTCGTCGTTTTGCGCGCTGACTGCCCTTGTGTCTGCGGCAGGGTATACCGATAATCCGCCTGTTGTAAACGATACTTACGACACGGACACTGCTCCGGCGCTGAGTTGGATTTACAAGGCAAATGAATACTCCGGTGTGATGTCCGGAACAAACGGAGGTTCATATATAGATCCGGGTTCGAAGTATATGAATTTTTACAGCAATGCCCTTACATCAACCGACCTAAATGGTATATGGACTTGTTGTAAAAACAGAAATATCTTGGGCGGCTTAAAAGAATATATGACCGGCGGCATAAATTATGTAAGTTTTGATTTTTCTTCCGCATGGACTGTTGCCAGAAACATAGTCATGTTTTTGGACACGGATCTTGAAAATGATGAAAAAAACTGGAGCAGTCACGCCAATATTCCCACACTTATGTTTAAGAGCAACAAGACATATTATGCACACAAGCAAGATACATTGGTTCCTTTTACATATGCAAACGGAAGTGTCACGGGTGCGTACCTTACAACATATGCTTCAATTAAAGACGGTGATTACGAACCGTGCCATTGGTACAACATAAAATTTATCGTTGATAATACGAGGGACACTGATAATGTAAGCATATATTTGGATAACAAATTGATAAAAACCCTGAGCTACGCAGACTCAGAAAACTTTGACAATCTGGTGTTTATAGACTATACACAAACAGCAAGTCTAATTGCCGCTTTTGCGGTAGATAATGTCAAAATCGGAACCGTTTCAAAAACATCCGATGTTAAGGACATTTCTTTCGACCGTAAGACAGGTACCGCAGATATAGAATTTGAAGGAGCGGCAGACGAATCAACTCTTGCCGGCAACATAAGCGTGACATCGGACGGAGAAAATATCGGCTGCACGGGAAGCTACGACAGCACTGCAAATAAATATAAATGCACTGTGAACAATTATAATAAATTTGCCGAATATACCGTAAATATTGCGTCGGGAGTAAAGTTGGCGGATGGCACAACCGTGTCGCCAACCTCAAAGAGTTTCGGAAAAACAACGGGGTACGATGCGGCTTTTGCCGAAAACTACACGAACTACGAGGCTCTCAAGTATAAGTGGTCAAAGCAATACTATCCGTCTCAAACGGTTGAGGCTGTTGACGGCGAAAATGCCCTTGCTTTTCACTCCATCAGCACGGCATCGGGCAATGACCCGAGAACATATTATCCTCTGACCATCGCGCAAGGCGGACTGAACGAGTACTCAACCGCCAAAACAAACTACATCAGCTTTGATATCAGATCAAACGGACTGAGGCATATGCTTATTTCACCTGTGATTTCCGATGTGTTCCAATATCCCGTAACGCTTGGATTTTCCGAAAAAGGCTACATGGCGGTTGCTGCGAATGTGGATCCGAATGCATACGGTGTGTCTGCCGCCAACCTCCTCGACAAAGAAAATCTTGATGCGGCTCAAAAAGTTTTTCAAAATGCACGCAGTTTTGAATCGGGAAAATGGTATAACATAAAGTTTATAATAGACTCAAACAAAGATGTCATCAGAACTTATGTGGATAATGAGCCGGTGTTTGACGGTCCTGCAAACGGCTTGGATTTGTCAAAAATCGACATGATACGCTTGTCACATTTTTCAAAGGTGACCTCACAGAGCGAAAATTTGTTTTATATGAAAAATTTGCAGATAGGCAAGGCGTATAATTATGAAGCAAAAACAGTAAATGCAAGCGGCGAGGAGATTACTCGCTTCGGCACGGAAGAAAAAGTATATCTGAAGGCGTCGTTATATAACACTTGCGCATATTCCGTTCCTGTTAAACTTATCATCGCTTCTTATTCCGATCAAAATTCCTCGCGGCTGGTAGGAGCTGATTTCAGGAATATAACACTTGAGCCAAACGGTACTTTTTATATTGACAACGATACCGAAGTAAATCTCGGGGTCGGCACGAGCGGTGCAAAAATCATAAAAGGATTCATTTGGACAAACGACGGCAATCTTGTTCCGCTTTGTGATTGTTATCAGATAAACGGCAGCAATTGACAGGGAGATTAATTTATGAAAAGGAAAAAGACAATCGTAAGATATTTATCGATATTTGTAACAGCCTTTTGCATTTGCTGTGTTTCGGCTTATGCACCGCGGGGAATATTCCCCGCGGTGTACGCAAATACAGCCACGCCGCAAATAGAAGGATATGATTTTGAAGATCCGCTTTTTTGTGATGATTATGATGACGGCACCATACCTTCCGAACGAAACTGGGAGCCGTCCGGCTGCGCTTCCGCCGTGACGGATGACGCTGAAAAAGGCAGGGTTCTTGAGGCTTATTTCAACAAAAAGAGTGTCGCAAACGATACGGCGGCAATGCAGTATCCGGTTCGGATTCCCATAAAAGATTATCTGACCGGCGACATGAATTATGTAAGCTTTGATTTCAAGTCTTTGGGTGATTATAACATTGTTATTTCTCCGACCAAACTGCGGCATGCCGAGGGCGGAGTAGACGCAACGGTGCTTATAAGCAAAAACAAGTGGATATACCCCACGAATGGTAATAATCCGTACTATTATTCGTATCTAAAGAATGTTTTTGATGTCAGCCTGTCCGATGCAACCAAGTATTGGAATGCGAGTAAGCTTGAATCAAACAAATGGTGTAATTTCTTGTTTGTGATTGACAAAACAGATAATATGATTGATGTGTATCTGGACGGCAAATTGATATCGGAGCTGTCGAATCCGAATTCTGCCAATGTAGACGCGCTTTATGTAAACACATATTCCGAGATGGCGGAAGACAACACCGCGGTGTTCAGAATCGACAATTTCAAAGCAGGCAAAATGAAGGCGGTGCTTCCGCCGGTTATCACGGAGGATGCGAAAATCTCCGCACTTAATCTGAGCAAAACTACGGGAATGCTAACGATGACTTTTGACGCCGATATAGACAGCGATATTTTGCTGAATAATTTTGAAATTCACAAAAATTCCGATATCGCGGGATATAACGAACCAACTTATGACTCCGAAACACACACGCTTAGGATGAAAATTGCCGATTATGACGCATCGTGCAATTACAAAGTCTTGATAAACGGTGACAGCGACAGCGGATATTCGCCGTGCGTATGCGAACTTACGGCGGACGGTAACTATGTTTCGTATCTATATGATGATTACGACGACGAGACCGCCTTGTATGACTGGAAATTCGAAAAAGCCGGAGATACCGAATACATCGCCGAAGACGGCAAGGGAAAGATTCTTGCCCTCAGGCTGCCAAAAAAAGATGATCGCAGTTGCGCCGTGGCAAAGCAGAGCGGATTAAACGAGTACCTGGGCGGAAACATGAGTTTTATAAGCTTTGATATGAAGGCAAAATCAACTCAGAGCATGGTTATAGCTCCGTCAAACGACGGCAAGGATTTTCAGGCATCGCTTATTGCCGCTCAGAACGGATACTATATTGGCACAAACAATGTGACGCCTTTGACATATGACAACAATTTGCAGGTGTTTCTAAGCGCAAACGGACTTTCGCAGGTGCAGGGCTGGGGACACAAAGGTGCGGTTGCTTTTGAGGGCGATGTGTGGTATAACATAAAATTTGTTTTCAACAAAACCGACAAAACGGTAACGGCATATGTTAATGACAAGGCTGTTTATTCAAAACAGGCAACCGACAAATATATAAACGGGGCAGATAAACTGTATATAGGCCATTTCAGCAAGGTGGAGGACGGCGAAGAATCTGAATTGTTTATTGATAATTTCAAGGCGGGTACATTTTTTGAGACCTCGTCAGTCTCGGAAATTGTTTTTTCGGATGTGAATGGCAACTCTCATTCCGCTGACTCAACAATAAATTCAATTGTAAATCAGATTAGACTCAAATTCACCGCAGATGTAAACGAAACTACGCTTGACGGTATAAAAGTGTATTTTGAAGATGAAGAAATAGCCTGTGAATCTGTTATGTACGATCCAAAAGATAAATGCTGCACCGTTGATATATCGAAAATACCGCGCCGCGGAGATGTCGTCAAAATTTGCGCAGATGATATAAAAACGGCGGACGGACTTGATGTCGATCGGTTTGAGGCGGTTTACACGCAGGGTGGTTATAATGAAGGTGCCTATGTTATGAATTTGGGGTACGAAAAAGAGGACGGAAGTGCATTTACACAAAAAGAAATGACTCAGGCATATGCAAGCGGAACAATAATAAATGCGACCGACAAGGTGCAGAAAGTTATTATTGTGTCTGCCGAGTATGACAACGGATTGATGGCAGATTATAAATTTGCCGTGCAAACGGTAAATTCGATGAGCATACTTGAATTTGACCGCAATAAGAATGTTTTGAAAGCGAAAAATCTGAACAATTCCGTGATGTGTCTTACAGTGTTAAACGGTGAAATTTTGCATTATCCGATTGCTGAGAAGGTTATTGTAAAATAAAAGACATGAGATATGACTGATATTACGGCAGAGCGGCGCAAATACGCAATGTGATGCATATTAAAGGAGACGGCCATGACAAAACATTTTATTAAAATATCGATAATTGCGGCATTGGTGTTGTTCGCTTGCTGCGGCAGTGTTTTTGCTGATGGGTTCGGCTATGAATTTACGGAAAATCAGTTAAAAATCAAAAACACATCTGTTTGCAAAGCCGACAAATATGTCACATTTGAGGCAACCGCCCGCGATAAAGCCAATCCGTTTTATTATGTGGATCAATTCAGCTCAGGGGAGTATGGCTGGTGGTCAAAAACCATTGATATGTCGGATGCGGCAGAGGGACTGTACGACCTTACCGTAGGAGGAACGGCGTATAACGGTTCTTCTTCCCTGAAGTTTTTCTACACTCCGGGAAATCGTGAGACGAAGAGCATAATATCCGGACCCGTCGATTTGTCCCAAAAAGACAAATACATAGTTGAGGGTTCCGATGGCGTAATTACGCGCGAATTTGCCGTGCCGCAGTCAAGCGGAATCGTCCTTGCGTCATTTGACGCAAGGGTTGACGGGGATACCTCAACCCTCAATTTGTGGGTCGGGAACAAAAACGGCACTAATCCGTGGACGGCGACAGCCGATACAAAGTTCGCTGTGTTGAATTTTTCATCTGACGGCAAATTCGGAATGTACAGCGAAAGAAACGACTACAGCAGTGCCTCGGGAAGCACGGCTTACGAACACGGAAGAAAATATCATGCGGATCTTTGGTTTGACCTGGATTCGGGCAGGGTTGTTTGCTATTTGGATAATGAATATTTTAAGACGGTGCCGCTTAACGAAAAGCTCGGGAGGATATGTAATATATTTTTTCACTCGTCGGGAGCATCCGCGGAGAATAAAACTGTCATAGAGAATTTCATTGTCAAATCCGTTAAATACGGAGACAATGATTTGCCTGCTGCAACTCCGGAATATGTCAGGAACGAAATTAATTTGTTTGTTGACGGGGAAAAAGACGGGAATATATTCGACGGCAAAGACGCAATCTTCAATATACATGCCGTAAATCGCACAGGAGCGAAAAAGAATTGCACGGCAAAAGTAAATATATCGAATTCCGAAACGAACGAGACCGTCTATGCCGACACATTGGAATTTAATCTTGACGCTGCGGAACATAAAATAATTCCTTTTTGTGCTGATATGAGAAGATCTGCCGAGAGGTTTGGATTGTTTGAGATAAGCGTCGTTGTAAATGAAGGCGGCAAAGAGAAGGCAAACACCCATGCAGGTTTTTCTTCCGTAAACGCTCCCTCCGAACTGAACGGAAAATCAGGAGTTTCTACGCTGTTTGTGCACGGATATTATGATCCTGATATTCTTACGGATATACTGGCGGGCGGCGGATTCGGGGTTATACGGGACACGATAAATTATAACAGATGGCTCGATAACGGAAAAAGTCTTTCGCCGGAATATAATCGTTGGCAAAACCATGCCGAATCAAAGAGCATATCGCAGATAATTATGCTTGACGGCAAAATAGGAACGAGTTATTCATCAGGTGTTCCTTATACGGACGAAGACAGGGAAAAATTTGCCGGGTTTGCCGAGAGCGTTGCGCACGATTTGAACGGCAAAGCCGAATATTTTGAACTGTATAATGAATTGAACTGGGAGTTAAGGGACGATCCGGACACATACGCAAGGCTTATTGTTTGTGCCAAGGATGCTTTGCAAAAAGGCAACCCCGGTGCAAAACTCTGTGCATTTGCATCTGCAAGAACCGGAGCAAGTCAGCGTTCGTGGACGGAAAAAGTTTTGCAAAAGGTGCAGGCGCTTGCCGCCGAAAGAGGCAAGAAAGTTAAAGATTACATCGATGTTGTTTCCGTACATCCGTATAAGATCGCAAACCGCATGGCGGAAAACGAGGGGGCAAACACTGCCGAAGACATAAAAAGAAAGACAACCGATACCGAAGGCACGCTTACTTACCAGGTACTTGAATTGAGAAATTTGCTGAATAAATACGGACTCGAAAGTACGCCGATTATCGCAACCGAACTCGGATGGTCATCCACGGCGAAACTTATGGACGGGCAAAACGGAAACGCAGCCCCGGTGTCTGCCAAACAGCAGGCGGAATTCACCGTTAGGGCGGCGATGCTTTTGCAAAACGAACTCGAACAAATTTGCTGGTTTACTGCAACGGATAACCCCGGCAATTCAAATGAGCTTGAAAAAAATTTCGGGTTGCTCAATGACTGGCGCGGAACGATAGACAAATATCATGCCAAACCGGTATATGCGGCACTTGCAAACTATAATGCTCTTGTTTCGAATTCCGAAAGAGTGAGCACCTATGAACAAATGCTCTGCGATTACAAAAAAAACGGCGTGTATCGTGCAAAATTTTCAAACGGAATAACTTCGCTGTGGACCACGGACGGTAAAAGCGGATATACATATAACACCGATGCAAAATCTGTGAAAGTGTATGATATTTACGGCAATGAATCCCTGCACGAGGTTAGCGACGGCGCATTGAGTCTTGAAGTGTCGACATCGCCGATATATGTTCGTGATATGTCAGAATTGTCCGAAATTTCGTTTGAAATCGGCGAAGGCGGAATACGGACAAAACTGGTATCCGCAGGAGGCATAAATGAGGCGGCAATGCTGGTTATCGCATCATTTCGCAGAGAAAATTTATGTATTGTAAACCTTAAAAATATCAATGCCGGATTTGTCGGATCGGAGTATACGGATTATATACCGAATGAGGGACATATAAAGGCATTTTTGTGGAGTCGGTCGTCACTGACGCCGCTTGCGGAACCCATTGAATTTAATCAAAGATAATATGGAGGAAAACCATGAAAAAAATACTGCTGTTTTTTTGCATTTTGATAACCTTTGTTCCCTGTGTATGCCACGCTCGGGTTGCCGAAAACAACGGCACAGACATACGGCTTGTAGGCACGGCAAACGAAGGGAATATTCAGGCTGCGGTCGAAGTTTACAGGGGCGGCAAAACATTTGAAGATTTGTTGACATCGCCCGACAGTTATAAAGACATACTGATTTATTTTGCGCAATTTAAGACCGAGGCAAACGGTAGCTACGCTGTGGATTTTCGCGTGGATAAGTCGTCCGAACCGTCAGGAATGTTTACGGCGATTGTATATACCGAAAAAAACCGTATCGCCGAGACTTTTTTGTACACCAATCCCGACAGTGCTCTGGCAAAGCTGAAGGAAACAGAGCAAAAGTACAGTGAAAATAAAATGGACGAAATAGCAAATATAATTCGGGATTATCCGTATGATTTGTGGATAGATGATATGTGCAAAGACTATTATACGGATATTGCGGATAAAATAGTTAAATATCTTGATAAGAACTCTGCTTTTGACGCCGATACCGCCTCTGAAATTTTTCGGGTGTCAGCGGGCATATCTGCGCTTGAGAATAATTCTTCCGATTTGTCTGATATTTTTGAATTTCCGGAGCTGTTTGGTTTGGAAAATTCATCAATCAAGGATTTTTTGAATAAAGAATATCTGAGCGAATCTGTAAAAAAATCAATTACCGAAAGACTCAAAAGCAAAAAATATGAAAGCCCCGAGGATTTTGACGCCAAGCTTACCGAGGCATTTGTTTTGTCAGTCGTGGCAGAGCCGGACGGATACGGAAATACCAAAGAAGTAATGACGGCGTTTTCGGATAAAATAGGCACAGGGTCTTCGGGAAGCGACGAAAGGTATAATTTTGTTTCCGGGAAAAATTATTCCGATTACAAGAGCCTCAGGGATGCGTTCGACGGCTACAGTGATTCGGTGAACTCCGGCGGCGGCTCTTCATCCGGCGGCAAGGTTTCTTCCGTTACTGTCGGCTCGGGTGCGGCAGTGCCTCAAGTTAATCTGCCCGTAATCAACAAATATATATTTGATGATGTCAAGGATGTTGCCTGGGCGGTAGAGGGGATAGTGGCTCTTGCGGAAAAAGGAATCATATCGGGCAGGGGCGACAGAATCTTCGAACCTCATTCCAACATCACAAGAGCGGAATTTGTAAAAATATTGACGGGTTTGTTTTATCCCGATTATAAAGCTGACGATGTGAATTTCGGCGATGTGACGCCCGGCGATTGGTATTCCCCATATGTTGCAAAGGCCTGCAAACTCGGGCTGGTGCAGGGATATGAAAACGGGTATTTCGGAGCAAATGACTTTATAACAAGGCAAGATATGGCGACAATTTTGTATCGGTTAACCAAAAACGAAAACTACGACTATAAAGATTTTGAAAACGAAGACGGTTTTTCGGATGATGACCGCATTGAACAATACGCCAAGGAAGCAGTTTATGCTCTAAGGTCTATAGGCGTGATCAACGGTATCGACGAAATGACATTTGCGCCGACCGAAAATGCAACGAGAGCTCAGGCGGTTAAAATGATATACACTTTGTCGGAAAAGCTTTAAGGGGGGATGATGATGAAAAAGATATTTGTGATTTTTATTGCGGTTTGCGTTACGGCAAGCTGCTTGATGAATACTGCGGTATTTGCACAGCCGTCTGATGCGGAAAACCAAATTTCGGAGACGGTCGGACTGCTTAAATCTGTCGGTATTATCGACGATATCGATGACAAAATTTTGGATGCCGAAATGACTCGTGAAGAAATTGCATATTATGTTGCAAGGATGAACGGATTGTCTCCGGCATCCGATAAAAGATATTTTATCGATTTATCCTTTGACAGTTACGCTTACGGCTATGTTAATTCGCTTGCGGATGCCGGAATTATCACTTTGCCGGAAGACAAGATGTACAGGCCGTATGATAACGCTTCCTTTAATGAGGCTCTTAAAATGTTTGTCTGCTCGCTGGGTTATGGGGTATACGCTGAGGCAAAAGGCGGCTTTCCCTCAGGATATGTCAAGACCGCAAGCGAGTTGAAGCTTACAAGTGGAGTCTCGGGAACAAATGTGACTTATCGAAACTGTTTTAGAATGATATACAATGTACTGCGTGCCAATATGTATGACATTGATTCCATATCTGCCGACGGAGCGTCATACAGTTCGGGAAAAATGTTCATAGAAACCGTATATGACATAGTGTGCTCGGACGGAACGGTTGAAGCGTTATATGGCGGAACCGTGTCGGGAGACACTGTGAAAAGCGGAAGTATAATAATTGACAGTCAATATTATTCGGTTGCCGATGACGGTGAGTTCTCGGGATTTCTCGGCAATTATGTGACATATTATTACAAAAAAGCTGCGGGCGGCAGAGATAATATTATTTACATATCGCACAGCGGCTATGGCAAAGAGGATGTGAACATAGACATAGAAGATGTTGACCAAATTGAAGGCGATACGGTTTATTATACCTTGCCATCCGGCAAAAGTCAGAAGATAAGCTGCCCGAATGCCCGTATTGTATACAACGGCAGGGTGCTTGACAGCGACATCAAAAAAACCGTCGACGGATTGAACAAAGGCATGATCACATTAAAAGATGCTGACGGCGACAACAGATACGACTATATATTTATCAAAGACTACAGAAACTTTTTTGTGTCTTCTGTAAATTCCGGCGTGATGTACAACAAATTGTTCCAAAACGATATTATTGATATTGATGCTGTTGACAATTTAATTATATCGGACGGAAAGGACTTGCTTTCCGGGGAGGATTTAATCAGGGACATGTCTTTGTCGGTTGCCGAGAGTGCAGACGGAAAAATTGTCGAGATTATTGTCAACACGACCTTTTTGTCGGGCAAACCGCAAAGTATCGGTGATGAAAGCGTAACGCTTGACGGTACGGAATATAAGATTGATAAAAGCTATCGTAAGACTTTTTTAGATTCTGTTAATCTGAATGATGAATACAATTACATTGCTGACCGCCATGGGAGAATATGCTACATGTACAAAGGCAATTCACGCAGCATGAAATTGGGGTATTTGATTGCCGTTGGTTCAGACGGCGGTATGGATGCCGTCACGAAATTCAAAATTTTGGATGAGGACAGCAATGTTATCAAAGTTGAATCTGCAAAAAATCTTACCATTGATAAGACAAAACTGAAAAATGCGGATTACAGCGAAATTAAAACACTTTTGAAAAGGGCGACGGGCGATATTGAACAGCTAATACAGTTTTCCCGGACATCAGACGGCGCCGTAAATGAAATAGATACACTCTATGTCGGAGAGGGTGAGGACCCGGAATGTTCTCTCAGGCGTGTTTTTGAAACGGTCGAAACAAGGTGGTATCATAGAGGGCGTTACGGATTCACGGCAATTTGCAGCGGAACGGTGACAAAAACATTTTGTATTCCCGATACCGATACCGGAGACGACAACGATTATTATACGAAAAAAGGGGTAGTTGTCGGCGGAGACGGTTCTAATGTTGCCACAAAACTTGATGCGTATTATGTAGGTGAAAACAGCGCATATGTAGATGCCCTGATTTCCCAAAGCGATATTAAATCATCTAAACCCAAGTACGCATTTATGCTTGACAAAACATCGCGCGTTATGAATAAGAACGGAGACACAGTCGTCAAGGTATCGGGTTATACGGGAGGCGAATATGTCTCTTACGAGCTTGACCAAGATACCGATTCGTCCGCTCTGAGCGGTGCTCATAAAGGAGATTTGTTCATAATATATCAGAACACCGTTGGAAAAACAAACAAAATTGTAAGAGTGTTTGACGGGCAGGCTGACGGCGACGGAACAATCAACTGGGTTGATCTTCCAACTCGAAAACTCCTTCAGGAAGGCAGCACAAACAAAATGGGAGTCGATACCGTCAACGCGGAAGAACTCAACTTATCTTTCGGATATGTATTTAATAACTATGACGGAGTTGTCGCAATAAAAAAGGATATGGCATCCGAAATCGGCGAAAGAATCATTGTAAACGGCAAAAAATGTCCTATGTATGACAAGGCGTCGGACACCATCGAAATCGTGGATTACCGTTCAATTGTGGACTACAAAACAGCGGGAGAAGCCTGCACGAGATTGATTCATCACACTTGGTACGACGAAGACAGAAATGTGTATTTGTACAATTGATAAGTACATTATGTACGATAAAATTTGATTTTAGAAAGGTATGAAAATGTACACATATATTTTATTGGCTTTTTTGGTGGCGGCATCCGCTACGGAAGGTATACTGGCAAAAGAATATGACAGACGCGAAGAATCAAATTCATTATTGTTTGCATTGACAACTGCACTCGGAGCTTTGATGTTTTGGCTGATAAAAGCGGGAAACGGCTTTTGTTTCGACATAAGGATAGTACCGTACTCACTCGGATTTGCCGCCTCTTACGGGGCGGCACTTGTCGGAATACTTTTGGCAATACATTACGGACCGTATGCTCTGACAATGCTCATAAGCTCATATTCGCTGATTATTCCGACGCTTTACGGAATAATCATGTTGCACGAAAAGATAAAATTGACATGCGTTGCCGGAATTATTTTTTTACTTGTTTCTTTAGCCCTGGTAACCGCAAGAAAAGGTGAAAGAGTCAAATTCTCGCTTGCGTGGATAATCAGCATATTTATTGGATTTATAGGAAACGGCATGTGCTCAACCGTGCAGAAGATGCAGCAGCTACGATTCTCCGGGGGATTCAAAAGCGAATTTATGGCAATTGCGCTTTTCGCGGCGATAGTTGTACTGCTTTGCTGCGAAATTGCAAGAAAAGACATTAACCGCACAAGCCTTACAGGCTGTTTGAAATACGGCTTGCCAAAGGGCATAATCAACGGATTGATTAATCTTGTGGTGATGATTTTAACGCCGCTTCTCCCGAATGTAGTGCTGTTCCCGAGCATATCGGCAGGAGGAATTGTCACGGCTTATTTTGTATCGAGGTTTTTGTACGCCGAAAAATTGACGAGAATTCAAAATATCGGATTCATATTAGGTGTTTTTTCAATAGTTTTATTAAATATATAAGCAACGGGGATGATAATAATGTTTAATAAAGACGATATACCGGAGCAATTGAAAACACTGTAAAATCTGCGCAATTTACAGATATAAAAAATCTCAAAAGCCGCGACACAAGCGACTTTTGAGATTTTTTCCTGGCAGGGGCAGAAGGACTTGAACCCTCGGCACTTGGTTTTGGAGACCAATGCTCTACCAACTGAGCTATACCCCTATATTAAATCCGCAACATTGATATTATACATTATACCGCGGAAAATGTCAAGACAAAAAAACGAAAAATCGCAAAAATCACAAAAACGAATAAACGGCACAAAAAAATCTCCGCAGTTGTGGGTGCAACCGTCCGGCACGGTTTTTGCAAAAACCGTGCCGGACGGACAACAGGTCACTTCATTGACGGGAAAACCACCTCACAGCGATATATCGGCTGTCCTTTCCCGGAAAAGAGAGTTTCGTATTCCGTCATGACATTGCCCTCGAAATCGCTGTTGTGCAAGTCGAGAGTGATGTTTTTCATCATCAGACCGTAAGCGGAAAACGAATTGAGCGAAAACTCAAAGAGTTTTGTGTTGTCTGTCTTAAAATGAACTTCACCGCCCGGTACAAGCAGCCTTTCGTAAATTTTGAGAAAATTCTCATGAGTGAGGCGCCGCTTTGCCTGGCGGTTTTTCTTCCACGGATCGCAAAAGTTTATATAAATGCGTTCAACCTCGTTTTCTATCTTCGTCTGAGCCAGGGCGTTGGCGTCGCCTGCCGCAAAACGGACATTTTTTATGTTTGCCGCCTTGATTTTTTCTGCCGCAAGCACAAGTACATCAAGGTTTTTCTCGATGGCGAGGTAGTTTATCTCCGGGTGGTTCGCAGCGGTCTCGGTGATGAATTTCCCCTTGCCGCAGCCGATTTCCGCATGAATCGGATTATCGTTTTCAAACAGCGGTTTCAGGCTGTTTCCATATGTCTCGAGGCTCTCCGTAAAAAGATCGGCGCATGTCGACAGCCTGTCCTCGCGGTGCTTTTTCTTTCTCATTCTCATAATGTATGTCACTCCGTAATTTATTTTGGGTTTTTTCTGAAACGAACATGAACAGTATATCATACCTGAACGGAATTGTCCATATAAAAAACAAATCCCATTTTTACACCCGCATTCTGTCGGCTTTTTCGTGAGCTAAACTGAAATTATTGCGTTATAAAAATCGGAACGAATAATTTATGTATATTTACGGTTGAAAAAATTTCGAAAATCTGATATTATATTTAAGTAAACAGAAAACAGAAAATTGGTGATGCAATGAGAATTTACAATATAGCAGGTTTGCGCATAGGATTCGACGGGTACACCGACGATGTGTTCAATGAGCGTATACACCCGTATGAGGACGGCGCAGCAGAAAGCGTTGATGTCCGCATAAATATAGAGATGACGGATACTGCAATGCCGTTGCCGGATAATGACATTGTATGTGCGGTCGGCGGCGAGGTGTGGCGGTCGCAGAATGAGGGAAAAAATCTGCTACACTATCTGCTGTTCCCCGATCTTGACGGGGCGGCGGTATGCACGGAGTATAACGAGAACTTTGACGACATAACTGTGACGATGTATGACACAAAAAGGTGCCTCGGCTGTGACGACAAGGCATATCTTATCAATACTCTGAGCATGGTGATGCATTATGTTGCGATGATGCACGGCAGACTGGTGCTTCATTCGTCCGCAATATGCTGCGACGGAATCGGGGTTGCGTTTTCGGCGGATTCCGGCGTAGGCAAATCCACCCATACCGCCCTGTGGCAAAAATACATACCCGGCACGGAATACATAAACGATGACACGCCTATGATAAGCGTAAGAGACGGCGATGTATTTATATCAGGCACTCCGTTTGCCGGCTCGAGCGGCATAAACAATAACCGGACAGTGCCTCTCGGCGCTATATTCTTCATCGAGCGCGCAAAGGAGAACTCGGCGGTGCGTCTGCCGACTCCGATTGCATTCTCGCGCATGATGGGGCAGCTGCGCTCGCCCGTGAACGGTGCGATGACTGACAGCATGATAAAAACCGTTGACGCGGTAATGAAAAAAGTTCCGGTGTATACACTCCGCTGCAACATGGAGGCGGACGCGGCATACACCGCAAAAAAAATATCAGATGAACTTGCGAAAGGAAATATGAAATCATGAAAAAAAGAGTTTTGGCATTAATCCTCAGCGCCGTAATGGCCTTGCCGTGCGCGGGCGGCGCAGTATTTGCCGCTGCAGAGTTTCCGGATTTGGCGAGCGGTCACTGGGCATATTCGGCAGTGCGGCGTTTGGTTGACGAGGGAACGATCGGCGGATTGCCGGACGGCACCTTCGCTCCGGATTCGTCCGTATCGAGGGCGGAATTTGTAAAGATGATCGGCAAGACAGACAAGGTGACAACGGACAGATACACCGATGTCAACCCGGGTGACTGGTATTATGATTATGTAATGGCATCGGGTCTTGCACCGGTGTCGACAGGGGTTTTCAAGCCGGACGAGCCGATAAAGCGCGGCGATGTGGCAACTCTGCTCTGGAGCAGAAACGGCAGCGCAAAGGTTGACAATGTGCCGTCCGTCATCACATCTCAGGGTGACAACGCCGACGCTGCCGCATGGGTATATTCCAAGGGAATAATGGTAGGCAACGACTACATAGATATGCGCCTGGGCGATACTCTCAGCCGTGCCGAAGCTGCGGTGCTCATCATCCGTGCAAGGGAGAATGTTTCAAGCGCGGCAAAAAACCCGATAGACAACATCCCCGACAGCACGCTTAAGGCGATATATGACAGTTTTAATCTGCTTGACGACCGTGAGTACGACCCTGACGGCACGCTGACTCACGGCGAAATTGCCAACATAGCGATGCGCCTTGCCTGCCGTCAGCACACACTCACATACAACAATTATTCGGTGAAGAAAGATGCTTTTGAGCACAAATATGTGCGCCCCCTCGGCGTGTATGCGGCTTATTGCATCGGTGAGGACAAGGTTACGCCCGAATATATTGACCAAAAGGCGACTGTGGCGGATGCTGTGTGCGCGGTTGCTTTCGGATTGGTTAAAACATCATACAAATATCTCAATTACGGCGAGGCGGACGGATATTATTCCGATGTGACAAAGACCGACAGCGAGATTGCAAACAAACTGCTCACCATGGCCAAGAACAACGGAATATATCTGTATGCGGACGGCACAATAAAGGCGGATTCGCCCGTGACGATGCGTCAATTGGCGTGTCTGCTGATTGAGGCGGACAGCATATCGGGTCTGAACAATGCCTATGTGTTTGAGGCAAACCGCAGCGGCATGGGTACATCTGTGCGCACCGATACGGCGACATATCCCGAGGCAGCGGAAAAATATGCGCTGATACTGGATGAAGTGCCGAACACGGTATATGATTCGCCTTTTGTGACATATAAGGACGGCGACGGCATCGGAATGCCCAAGGCAGTGTATGACAGCGTAAGGGACTTTAACTCTGTATACAGCGAGATGCTGCTTGACATCAGCTCTGCATGGAATGAGAGAGATGATCTCAAGGCGAGCATTACTCACTATCCGAGCATGGTTATAAACAACGGCAACGGATATACATTCAGAGTTAAGATAGACATTAAATCAGCAGCGGAGGGCACAAGCCTGGCTGATATTATTCCGCTTGACGACAGTGTCGGAAATATTGCATTAAAAGAGGGCATGATAATTTGGGCGGACATAGAAACAGGCGGTCTGCCGAGTGGAGTTTATCTCTCTGCGGAGAATGCCGGAATAAATCGGATTGTGCCGGTTGAACAGTAGAAAAACAGGCGCCGAATGTGTGTCTTGCACAAAATAATGCCTTCATTTGACAAAAACACCGAAAAAAGCGCCGTTTTATAAAATTTATGCTCATAAATTTGTGTATAATAACTATTGCAAGCCCTGGAATTATTTGATATAATATCCACATACTAATATTATTAGGAGGTAGTAAGGTAATGAACAAAACAGAACTCATTGCTAAAATGGCTGATAAGGCTGAGCTTAGCAAAAAAGATGCGGAAAAGGCGTTGAATGCATTTGTTGAAAGCGTTACCGAGGGTCTTAAGAACGGCGAAAAGGTTGTTCTCGTAGGCTTCGGTTCATTTGAGACAAAGAAGAGAGCAGCAAGAAAGGGTAAGAACCCCCAGACAGGTGCGGTTATCGATATCCCGGCTGCAACAGTTCCTTCTTTCAAGGTGGGCAAAGGCCTTAAAGAAGCTGTAAAATAATTTTGAATGAAAAACAAAAAAACACCGCCGGGGCGGACAAGCGCCTCAGCGGTGTTTTTTTATACAATTTTTGAAACGGAGCTGTCGTGCGGGCAAGTGCAGGTATATTTTATTCTTAGGTAACGCATATAATCCGGCGTCATCAGTGTATGCATTTTTTATTCTTGACGCCCCGGACATCGGTGCAGCGGTACGAAAACAAAGTATGCCTGCACGAACGGCGCGAAAAAAATCAAACAAAAATAACATTTTATAAAACAATTCGGTATCAAACCGATTTTTTGGGTCAACAATATTAATTGCAGAAAAGTTTCACTAATGTGTCAATAATTCAAAAATACTAAATACAAAATTCAGTGTATAATCTGAATTGTACAAAGGAGCCGCACTAAAATGAACAAAAGACAGACCGAAATACTCAGACTCTTGAAAAACAATCAGGGCTATATGACATTTGCCGAGATTGCATCTCAAATGAATGTCTCGGTGAAGACAGTCAGAAATGACATCGCAGCCGCAAGAGAACTGCCGGGGATTTGCCTGGAGACGAAACCCCACAGCGGAGTCAGATTGAAGATGGACGAGGAGCAATGGAACAAGCTCTTTGAAACGGATGGCGGCGAGGACAGAGAGATAATGTTCTTCATCCTGCGCCGGCTGATGAAAAACGGAAGTCTGACAGCGCAGCGCCTCTCGGAGCAATACTACCTTGGCAGAACTCAGCTTGACAAGATTCTCGACCGCGTGTCTGCATGGTTCTGTGAGAAACGCATAGTATTTGAACGCCGCCGCGGCAAGGGATTGTCCATAGTGAGCGGAGAGTTTAACTACAGGATAGCGTCTCTCAATCTCTATCGGGAATATATCCCCGAGTATGCGGCACTTGCGCAGGTCCCTTCGGCGCCGTTTGATTTTATGACGGAGCGGGAATACTCCGCAATGTGCGCCGCCCTCGGCGGATTTGAACCGACAGGTGCCGCAAGCGCCATAGAGGATACTGAGGCAGAGTTTGGTCTCAACTTCAGCTATGATTCCGGAGTGAGTCTGCTTTTTCTCTCGGCAATCACGGTACTGCGGATACGCAGCGGTAACACCATTACAATGCCGAATGTAAAAAAATGCAGCGTTGACGGAGAGTCGGCGGCGGTCATTGGCGGATATCTGGCGGACAGGCTGGAGAGCGAATACGGACTCACACTACCCGACGCAGAGCGGAAGTTCATCGAATTTGCGGTGGATGCATCAGAGGCAGAACGCTTTGAAAACGAGGACGCACGCAGACGGTTTGAGGGAATGAACATCGAGCTGTGCCGACTCACAGTAAGGAGTGTCAACCTGATAAGCGAAGTTGCCGGAGTAGATCTGAGAGATGACAGGTTCTTTGTAAAGCAGATGTTCCTGCAATTGAGAGCAACCATATCGCGCATCAAGTACGGCATAGTCCGCAAAAATCAGCTTCTGCCGGGCATCAAGGCGAAGTATCCCAACATGATGGCGGTTGCGTGGTTCCTGGGCAATGTGTTTGAAAAAGAGCTCGGACTCGAGATAAATGAGCACGAGGTGGGCTTCATAGCATTGCACATAGGCGGAGCGATAGAGCGCAGGCTCTCCGGACCATCGGCTTGCATAGTCTGTGATTACGGAGTGGGCATTTCGCACATACTGAGGGAGAAGATATCAAGGGTTATGCCTGAGATAAAAATCACTTCTGTGTTCTCCGGGCGCGACATCGCAGCTATAAAAAAAGAGCAGTGCGATTTTGTGATATCAACAATTCCGCTGGATTCATACCGAATGAATATTGATGTGGTAACGGTGGGACACTTGCTTGACGAGAGAGACATAACCAAGATAGAGGCTGAGATGAGAAAGGTGCGCGCCGGAAAGAGCGGTGCAGCAAGGCGGGTCAGCCCGGTTACACAGCTGTTTGCGGGAGACCTTGTTTTCCCGAAATATCGGGCAAGGAGCAAAGATGAACTTTTGCACATGATGTGCTCAAGACTTGCCGCACTCGGATATGTGTCCGACGAATTTGAAAAATCCGTAACGGACAGGGAGCAGGCAACGCCGACAGACATTGGCAGAGGATTTGCAGTGCCGCACGGCATGAGCGATTTTGTCAATCACTCAGTGGTGGCCTTTGCGTCACTTCAAGACCCGATACAGTGGAGCGCAGACGGTGCGGAGGCGGATTTAATCTTCCTTGTGGCGTTCGATCTGGATGAGGACGAGCAGGTGCGCAAAAAGATAATAAGCTTTTACAAATCAATAGTAACATTTATGGAAGACGAACGCAGTTGTGATGAGCTCAGACGACTCTCGGACGGCGATCGGATAATAGATATTTTTGAAAAATGGTGAGGAGGTAAGGCGTCATGGTACAGGTAAAATACAAGATAAAAAATGAAGAAGGTCTCCACGCAAGACCGGCATCGGATTTCTGCAAGACGGCAGGAAAGTTTATCAGCGACATAACCGTCATCAAAGACGGCGAGGAGTTTGAGGCAAAGAGCATCCTCATGGTGTTGTGCATAGGCGCGGTCAAGGGTGATGTGATTGAGATCAGAGCCGAGGGCGAGGACGAGCAGGAGGCTATAGACGCTCTTGTGCAGACCCTGGATATGGAGTGATTCAAAATGAAACTGATAAAAGGAATTGCCGGTTCGCCCGGTATAGCGCACGCAAGGGTGCTTGAATTCAAAAAATCAGAAGAAACAAAACAAACAGGCGAGCGCATAAGCTTTGACCAAGCCGTGACAAAGGCACTTGACAAGGTGAAAAAACTTCATGACAAAGCGCTTGCGGAGATAGGCGGGAAAGAGGCAAAAATCTTTGTTGCATACGAAATGCTGCTGGAGGATACCATGCTCACCGGCCCGATAAAGGCGGCGATAGACGGCGGCGAGGACGAGGCAAAGGCGATAGGCGATATCTGCGGGCAGATGGCGGCGATGCTTGCCGGCAAGAGCAACGAATATATGCGCCGCAGAGCAGACGACATAAGATATGTCGGTGAACTGCTCACAGACATGGTAAACGGCGCAGACAGCGAATTTGATTTTCCGGCGGGAAATGAAAAATACATCTTGGTGTCGCATGAACTGACGCCGATGGACACAATGCATTTTGATACGAGCCGCTTAGCAGGACTTGTGACGGAGCTTGGCGGTGCAACATCACATACGGTCATCCTGGCAAAATCACTCGGCATACCGGCGGTTGTCGGAGCAAAGGGAATTGATGGAACGGGCGGAGAGATGGCATATCTTGACGGATACAGCGGAGAATTTGTCGTATCGCCCGACGAGATGACAGAGGCAGAGTATTCCCAAAAACTCGCCGCAGAAACAGAGCTTACGCAAAAACTTGACAAGATAAGAAACTCCCGTGCGCGCACAAGCGACGGCAAGGAAATTCATGTTTGCGTAAACATCGGTTCGCCGGACGATATGAACGGATATGCCGCGGAGCATCCCGACGGTGTGGGGCTTTTTCGAACAGAGTTTCTCTATTCGGCGGCGAGCAAGAAGCCGACTGTTGAGGAACAAACAAAGGCTTACCGTGAGGTATTTGAAAAATCGGACGGCACTCCGGTTACTGTAAGGACTCTCGATATAGGCGGCGATAAACTGCTGACATATATGCACATGGACAAAGAGGACAATCCTTTCCTGGGAAACAGAGGGATCAGGCTTTGCCTGAACAACCCCGATATATTTGCCGAGCAGATAAGAGCACTGCTTATTGCAGCGCACGGCATGAATGCAAAAATTATGCTGCCGATGATAACGAGTGTTTCCGAGATAGATGCGGCGCGAAAAGTGATCAAAGGCGTGTGCGCCGAGCTTGATGCGGAGGGCATAGATTACGCAGGGGACATACCCGTGGGCATAATGATTGAAACTCCGGCGAGCGCCATGACGGCAGACATATTCGCGCGGCATGCGGATTTCTTCAGTGTCGGCACAAACGACCTGGTGCAGTATATCAATGCGGCAGACCGCGGCAATGCGGCGGTGGAGAGTGTGTACAATCCGTATCATCCGGCGGTGGTGAGAGCACTTGCGAAAGTAATAAGATGCGGTGCGGATGCCGGCATAGAGGTGAGTGTTTGCGGCGATCTGGCGGCAAACCTTAATTTCACCGAACTGCTGATAGGCTTGGGGCTGAAAAAATTCAGTGTTCCGCTGCCAATGGCGGTGAGGGTTAAGCACAAGATAAGCACCGTAGATTCCGCAGCGGCGCAAAGAACTGCACAGACGGTACTTGAGGCGGAAAATGAAAATGAAATAAAAAGTATTCTTGAAAGGGGGTGCGCACAATGAATGTGGCACAGGTATTGAAAAAGGAGAACATCATTGCCGGACTTTCGGCGCAGAGCAAAAACGAGGCTCTGGAAAAATTGGTACAAATCTTGTATGAAGGCGGATATCTTGAGGACAAGGATGCATTTCTTGCGGATGTACTGCACAGAGAGGAGATATCCACAACCGGTATAGGCAATGGAATAGCCATTCCGCACGGCAAATCATCTGCCGTTAAGGAGACTACGGTTGCCATAGGCAGACTCACATCGAGCCTTGAGTGGGAGAGTGTGGACGACAAGCCGGTTGAGCTTATCGTACTGCTGGCGGTCAACGATGCCGACAAGACGGGAATTCATGTGAAACTGCTGTCGGAGATGGCGAGAAAGCTTGCATCGGAGCAGAATTGCAAAAAACTGCTTGACGCAAAGGACGCACAGGGAATTATAGATGTGTTTTCGGAATGAGATAAACGAGAGGAGAAATTATCATGAAAATCGTAGGAATCGCGGCTTGCACCTCAGGAATCGCACACACTTATATCGCAAAAGAAAAACTTGTTGCGGCGGCAAAGGAGCTGGGGCATGAGGCTCATATAGAGACTCAGGGCACCATCGGCACCGAGGATGAACTCACTGCGGCGGATATCGCGGCGGCGGATGTAGTCATCATTGCGGCAGACATCAAGGTTGGCGGCAAGGATCGTTTCAAGGGTAAACGAATAGTGGAAGTGCCCACGACAATAGCGATAAAATCACCCAAAGCTTTGCTCAACAAGATTGAAGAAGAACTCAAAGGATGATAATAAAAATTTTTTCAAGGAGGAAGGAAAGATGAAAAAGTTACAGCTTAAAAAGCACGCACTGACCGGAATATCATTCATGCTCCCGCTCGTTGTGGCATCGGGTCTTCTGATTGCCATAGGTAACATCTTCGGAGGCAATCCGGCCACAATTACCGACTACAAGGCAGGCTACAACATCTGGCAGGCAGCTGTCACACTCGGCGTTTACGGCATGGGACTTCTCCCCGGCGTTATGGGTGCGGCAATAGCCTACTCCATAGCTGACCGACCCGGTATCGCTCCCGGTCTTCTCATGGGTATGATTGCTCAGAACATGGGTGCGGGATTCCTTGGCGGCATGCTCGGCGGTTATCTGGCAGGTTATTTTGTTGAGTTTCTTAAAAAGAATCTCAAAGTGCCAAGGTGGGCACAGGGCCTTATGCCCATGATGATTATACCGCTGCTTTCATCGATAGTTATCGGACTCATCATGTTCTTTGTAATCGGCGGCCCGATAGCATGGGCATCCGAAGCGCTCACCAACTTCCTGGTTAATATGCAGACAGGTTCAAGAGGAGTATTCGGTGCGATAATGGGCGCTATGGCGGCATTTGATTTCGGCGGCCCGGTAAACAAGGTTGCGTCACTTTTTGCGGACGGACTCCTTATGGACGGAGTTTACGGCCCTGAGGCGGTTAAGATATGTGCATCCATGATTCCCCCGTTCGGAGTGGCTCTGTCGTGGCTGATAAAACGCTCCAGATACACCAAGAGCGAGACGGACAACATTAAGATTGCGTTCCCAATGGGCATCTGCATGATCACCGAGGGTGTAATTCCGATTGCGGCTGTTGATCCGATAAGAGTTATTGCATCATGTTCAATCGGCGCTGCAGTCGGCGGCGCACTCATCATGATTCTCAATGTCGGCTCTATGGTTCCTTCCGGCGGAATGTTCATCGTTCCGGCAATGATTAATCCCTGGGGATTCATGATAGCACTCACCGCAGGCACTGTTATAACCGCAGTTCTGCTGGTTGCGCTTAAGAAAGACGCAAAAGAGGAAGACGCGGTTGTGCTCGACGAGGAGGAAGAAGCGGATCTCTCGGCAATAAAGTTCAACTAAGCTTGATTTTCATTTGGAGGCGACCGAAAAATGTATGTATCAATGAAAGAAATGCTTGCAAAAGCAAACGAAAACAACTATGCGGTCATGGCGATAAATTGCTTTAATCTTGAGACTGCGCGCACGGTGATATCCGCTGCGGAGAAATCAAATGCTCCGATTATCGTCAACATTTTCAAAGACCATTATCTAACCCATTGCGACAGTGGACTTATCGTTCCGATAGTGCGTACCCTGGCTCAGAGATCCGATGTGAATGTCGCACTCAACCTCGACCACGGTCAGGAAGAGGAATATGTCATCGGCGCGATTGACGGTGGTTTTTCATCGGTCATGATAGATGCGTCGCGGTTCGACATCGACAAGAATATTGAGATAACAAAGCGTGTCACGGACTATGCGCACAAGCGCTGTGTGAGCGTGGAGGGCGAGATAGGTTGCCTGGGTGCCAGCGAGGGCGGCGAGTTCACCGGTGAGGAGATGTACACCGATCCGCTCCAGGCAAAGAGATTTTTTGACGAGACGGGAATAGATGCCCTGGCGGTGTCCATAGGCACATCGCACGGCAACTACCCCGAGGGCATGGTGCCGGAGTTCGATTTTGATCGCTTGGCGGAAATCAAGCGGCTGACGAATGCTCCGCTTGTGCTCCACGGCGGTTCGGGGTCGGGCAAGGATAATATTCTGCGCTCTGTACAGGGCGGCATAAACAAGATAAATGTCGGCTGCGACTTCATGAATGCAAACCGCGATGCAACGGCAAAGATTCTTGCGCAGAACCCTGATATAAATTATTTTGACCTCGTATCCGGGGCGGAGAATGAAAGCGAGGAACTTGTTAGATATTATATAGGTCTATCCGGTTCCGAGGGCAGGAATTGACAGATAATAAATTGGAAATGGGTTATAAGTCAATTTGAGCACGGCTTGATATATTAGGCATATTAGGCGGTGTATGTTTGAGCGAGAGATATGTTTAGGCGAGGTGTATATGTTGTGTGTCTGCTCGACACGCGACGGCGTCGAAACAAGCCGTGCATCGTGCGTTGCAAATCGGAGATTTACAGCTTACTCGCTTTGCTGTTTCTCCTTTTTCCCAAAATAGCACGCTGCGCTACCACTATTTTGGGAACCCTGAGATATATGGATCTCGCTGACACACAACATATACACCTCGCTTTGAAGTAAGATTTTATCATCAAAAACACAAAATTTTAAGGAGATGTGATTATTATGTTGATTAACATGAAAGAAATGCTGGCAGTAGCTGACAAAAACGAATTTGCGGTACCTGCTTTTAATATAGGCAGCGAAGCAATTCTCAAAGGTGTGGTTGAAAAGGCGAACGAAAAGGATGCGCCGGTTATATTGGCTATCCATCCGACAGAGCTTGAATTCCTTGGTGACAGCTTTATCAAAACTTGCATTGAGGAGGCCTACAAGTCAAGAGTGCCCATGGTTATCCACCTTGACCACGGCGGCAAGTTTGAGGAAATTCTGCGCGCAATCCGCTGCGGTTTTACCTCGGTTATGATAGATGCGTCGCATATGTCATATGAGGACAACATCGCAATTACAAAGAAAGTTGTCGAAGTGGCTCATCCGTCTGATGTATCTGTCGAGGCAGAGCTTGGCACAATCGGCAACACCGGCGAATCCTATGAGGGCGGCACAAGCAGCATTATCTACACCGATCCGGCTCAGGCAAAGGATTTCATCGACAAGACCGGCATAGACTCCCTTGCCGTTGCGATAGGCACGGCTCACGGAATCTACCCCAAGGATATGAAACCCGAGCTCAAACTCGATCTGCTCAAGACCATCCGTGACACGGTGGACATTCCTCTTGTACTCCACGGAGGTTCCAGTAACCCCGACAAGGAGATTGCTGAGTCGGTTAAGATAGGTATTTCCAAGATAAACATCTCCAGCGACATCAAGTTTGCGTTCTACAAAAAGTGCCGCGAGGTGCTTGAGGAAAATCCGAAGTGGATTGAGCCGAACGCTATCTATCCGCCATGCATCGAGGCAATGAAAGAGGTTGTTGAGTTCAAGATGAACCTGTTCAACGATATTGGCAAGGCAGACCTTTACAGATAAATTTTTCTCTTAACGGAACAAAATCGGAGACGCCGCAGCTCGCAAATCCAAATATTATTCTAATGTTTGGACTTGCGCTGCGGCGTTTTGCAACTGCGGTTTGACATATGTCTTTTTATGTGATATCATGATATATCATGCAGAATCAGGCTTTCAAGCTTGCAATTGCGCCGGCGGGAAAAACACGACGGATGAGGCATTTGCAGCGGCATATTACGGAATGGTTTGCAGCAAAGTGACATAAATTGCCTGCGTGCAAATTTATTTCGAAAACCGTACGGCATGGTTTTATGATACAAAAGAGAAAAGCAGGTGCCAAATGAAGGTAAACAGGCAACTTAAAACAAAATCCGCATTTGCCGCAGGTGTGTGGCTTTTCGTATGGGCGTTCATCGTAACCATGATGAGCCTGTTTTTGACTGCGTATTCCCATGCCGATACGGGCAAAGTGTTTGCATCTTATTTTATGTTTCCGTCTGTAATTGCACTTAATTTCGTGCCGGTGTTGCTTGCTGCGGCTTTTTTCTTTTGTCTTACAAACCGTGTGTGGACGGCAACCCTGTTTTCATCATTTGTTGTATTTTCGGCGTCGTGGATAAATTATTTCAAAATGTTGTTTCGCAGTGAGCCTTTCATGGCTGCAGACATGGCCTTTGTCAATGAGGCATTCAACATGACCGGCAGATACAAGCTTGTGCCCGACTTGTGCTTTTGGCTCTCTTTTGCGCTCGTTGCAGTCGGCACGGCGGCGTCTTTTCTCTTTGAATGGCGTTCAAAAAAATATAATATCAATTTTTTCTGTGCTCTCGGTTTTGTCTTTGTTCTTGTGCTCAGCGTCAGGGTGGTTTATCTGGACGATGGTATATATGAGCGGACGGACACTTCGGCGGTCACCGGGGAGTTTCTCGACAGCATAAACACGGCGGATGCCTTTGCCGAGCGGGGATTTGTCTATTCGTTTATCCATAGTTTCGGTGATGTGTTCGACAGTCCGCCCGAGTGTTATTCCAAGGACAGGGCGACTGCGGCGCTTGAAAAATTTTCCGACAGCAATATCTCCGATGATAGAAAGTTTAATGTGATATCCATAATGCTTGAGTCGTTCAACGATTTTTCCAAGTTCGATTCGCTCAAATTTCGCTCAAATCCCTATGCGGCATACAAGCGGCTGAAAAAGCGCTCGGTTTTCGGCAATATTTTTGTGTCGACATTCGGCGGCGGAACGGTGAACACGGAGAGGGCGTTCCTTACGGGATATTCAAAGCCTTTTGAATACCGCGCACCGACGGATACCCATGTGAGATATTTCAAGAATCAGGGTTACACCGTTGAGGGGGCACACCCGGGAAACAGGTGGTTCTACACCCGTGATGTGTTCAACCGAAACATTGGATTTGACAATTACTATTTCTTTGAGGACAGATACGGCAGCATATTCGAAGCCACCGAGGATCGCAGCGGTCATGCCGGAGACAAGATACTTGAGGACAGGTATTTTTTCGATGACATAATGAACCTTTATGAGGCAAATCTAAAGAGCGGAAAGCCGTATTTCGGATTTTTTGTGTCGTATCAAAACCATGGTCCATACAATCCCGGCTGGCTCGAGGGCGGAGAATATGTGCGCCGCGGCGATGCGTCGCTTGAGGCATACAACATAATCAACAACTATCTTGCAGGCATAAAGGATACCTCGGATGAGCTTGAAAAGCTTGCCGACCGTATAGACAAGAGGGAAGAACCAATATTGCTTGTCGCCTTCGGCGACCACAATCCATGGCTGGGCAATGATGGCTCGGTGTATGCCGAGTATGGCATAAATCTTGATTTTGATACCGACGATGGATTGTACAATTATTTTGAAGTTCCGTATATAATCTTTGCAAACTCTGCCGCACGAAAGATTGTCGGCGATGTGAGCGGCGACGGCGGCGACTTTGGCATGATGTACCTCATGAACAAGGTGTTTGATGTTGCCGGATGGGAGGGCAGCGGATTCATGAAACTGTCAAACGAGCTTGAGGAGAAGCTCGACATCGTGACAAACATAGGAATATGCCGCGAGGACGGCGAACTGAAAGCAAACATACGCGGCGAATCAAAGACGCTGCGCGACGATTTTCTTGCCGCACAGTATCTGCGTAAGCATACAAAAATAAAAAAATAATATGTCATAATGAACAAAATAGCCGAAAAAGACAAAAAAAGCTTGATTTTTATTTCTTGAACGGTTATAATTATAGGGTATTGACAAAATGACCGATTCGATATATAATATATCATGGTTTTTAGGCGATAAGAATATATTCGTCGTGTGACAAAATACGAATTACGGAGCGGTTGTCCCCGAGGGGCGTCCACCGATTTATCTATACGGTGCTGCTTTTTCAAGGAGGTGTTAGTGATGAAAAGAACATATCAGCCGAATGTAAGACACAGGAGCAAGGTTCACGGTTTCAGAAAGAGAATGAGCGATGCTAACGGCAGAAAGGTGCTTGCTCGCAGAAGATTAAAGGGCAGAAAAGTTTTGTCCGCGTAAGTCAGCTTTAGGTCAATTGAGACTCATGCCCGCGGAGGCTTGAGTCACCGGTTGTCCGGAATCTCAAGACCACACTCGTTTGTGGTCTTTTTCTAAATATGCGGCATGGTGGGCATGGATTGGGCAAACAGTTTTTGCGGAGGGATTTTTTATTATGAAAAACACTGTTAAAGAAAACCGCGAATTCAGATATGCCTACAAGCGCGGCAAAAAGGCAGTTTCGTCACATTTGGTGGTGCACTGCGCAAAGAGCCGCCTTCCTGTGAGCCGCATAGGCATCACGGTGTCGTCGTTTAATCGTGCGGTCGACCGCAACAGAGCAAAACGCTTGGTGCGCGCCGCATGGCAAAAATACCTTCCTCTTGTGCAGCCGGGCTACAATGTAATCGTTGTGGTGCGATCTCGTGTCAAGGGGGCAACTCTTGAAGATGTGGACAAGTCCTTGAAATATTGTCTCGGGAAGTTGAATTTAATATGAAAACTCTGCTTACGGCATTGATAAAATTATACAAAAAATATGTTTCGCCGTGCAAGAAACCCTGCTGCCGGTTTTATCCGACTTGCTCGGAGTACGCTCTGCAGGCGGTCACCAAATACGGTGCAGCAAAGGGCGGTTTGCTTGCAGCAAAGCGGCTTATGAAGTGTCATCCGTTCAATTCGGGCGGTTATGACCCGCTCAAATAGGAGGTAGAAGATTTGTTTAAGACAATTATCACGATTCCGCTCGGATATGTGCTTGATTTCATATATCAGTTTGTGGGCAACTACGGCTGGTCACTCATAGTGTTTACGCTGTTTATCAAGCTGATACTCTTGCCGCTCGGACTCAAACAGCAAAAATCCGCAACAAAGATGCAGCAGATTCAGCCCAAAGTTGCCGAACTGCAGAAAAAGTATGCAAACGATCAGCAAAAGCTGAGTGAGGAGACCATGAAACTCTACAAGGAGTACGGCGCAAACCCTGCCGGAGGATGCTTGCCGCTGCTTATTCAGCTGCCTATACTTTTTGGACTTTACAGAGTTATCTACAGTCCGCTCACATATATGCTTCACTTCGATGCCGACAAGGTGACCGAGCTTACAAACCGTTACCTTGCGGATGCATCGCTGGTGGAGAAATTCGGAGAGATTACCGGCAGAGCCGCAAACCAGGCGCAGATTGTGCTTGCAAAGGCCTTTGACCTTATCAATTTCAATTTCCTTGGTATGGACATCTCGGCATCACCGAGCATATCAAAAATTTCCGTGCTGTGGCTCATCCCGATTGTCGCTACCGTTACGACATACTTCTCCAGCAAGATAACCACCATGATGAACGGCGGCGACAAGAAGAAAGACAAAGAAAAAGATGCAAACGGCGAGGTTAAGAAAGAGCGGGTGCTCTCTCCCGACCAAAAGACAAGCAAGACTTCGTCAAACTCTGCCGAGAGCATGACGAAGTCCATGACATACATGATGCCGCTCATGACGCTGTGGATAACATTTACACTTCCTGCGGCACTGGGTGTATACTGGATTGTATCGAATGTGATATCACTTTTGCAGACAATACTGCTTAACGGTTACTACAAAAACAAGCTTGAGAGTGAGATTGCAGGTCAGGACAAAATTCTTGCCGAGAAACAGGCGGCAAAAGACGCCAGATATAACAAAAAGAGAAAGAAAAGGAGCTGATTTATGATGCAGACAACAGAAAAAACCGCCAAGACTAAGGAGGAGGCAATTGCAGCCGCTCTTGCCGAGCTTAACGCAACCGAGGACGAGGTAGAGATAGAAACTGTGGAAGAAGGCTCAAAGGGCTTTCTCGGTCTCGGCAGCAAAGACGCCGTGGTAAAGGTTACGCTTTTGCCGAATCCGGAGCGCAGAGCTAAGGATTTTTTGAACGGCATTTTCGACATCCTCGGAGAGGAAGTGGATGTGGCTGTGCAGACGGACGACGACACAATCAAAGTTGAGTTTGCAGGACCCGACATGGGCGTCGTGATAGGCAAGAGAGGTGAGACTCTCGATGCACTGCAGTATCTGACAAGCCTTGTGGTAAATCGCGGCGATTCCGATTTCAAAAAGGTTTCGCTTGATGCGGAGAACTATCGCGAGAAGCGCAATGCGGCTCTGGAGAGCCTGGCGCACAAGCTTGCGAAGAAGGTTACCCGTACCAGAAGGAGCACAACTCTTGAACCGATGAATTCCTATGAACGCAGAATCATACATTCCGCACTTCAGGATGACCCGTATGTGACGACATACAGCGTCGGTCAGGGCGTCAACCGCAAGGTTGTAATTGCGCTTAAGAAATAACAGCTTGAAATTTTGATAGGGGCGGCTTGTCCGCCCCTATTTTAAGTAATATCGGAGACGGCTCGGTGGAAAACACGCGCATAGAGTTTTGCGCTGTCTGTGTATGTATTTTTTATTCTTGGCTCCTCGGACAGCAGTGCAGTAGCGCTGAACTCGCCGCCTGAGAATAAAAAAACACATACACAGCCTTTGACGGTGGATTTTCGCCGCATAGCTGCTATTGGGTTTGAAATAAAATATACACCCCCTCGCCTTGCGTAAATTTTTGCTTGAGCGGTAGGGGTCGATGCCCACATCGACCCGAGCAAATTAAATCTTCGTACAAATTAACACTTATCCGTAGGGAACGACCAGTGTGTCGTTCCGCAAGAAAAATTATTTTATTATTTTTAAGTAAAAATAATTTTAGAGGATGTCGTTTCGCAAAGATTGTGCGACGGCTCGGGGCACAAACTATAAAAAATGATTTACATAATTAACTTTGGTGGTGAATCTCATGTCAACAATAGCTGCCGTATCCACGCCGCCGGGCGAGGGAGGCATATCCATAATAAGAATAAGCGGAGACGAGGCAATAACGATTGCCGACAAAATCTTTCGCAATCCGTGCGGCAAACGCCTTTGTGACGCCGGGGCAAACACTGTAACATACGGTCACGCACTGACTGCGGACGGCGCTGTTGCGGATGAAGTGCTTGTCACGGTGTTCCGTTCGCCCCATAGCTATACCGGCGAGGATGTCGCCGAGATTAACTGTCATGGCGGAATGATAAGCACGCGCGAGATTCTCTGCTCTGCCGTTGCTGCAGGGGCACAGCCGGCAGCGCCGGGCGAATTTACAAAAAGAGCGTTCATGAACGGCAGAATAGACCTTGCCCAGGCGGAATCGGTCATAGATATAATCAATTCTACATCCACTCTGTCACACACCGTCGCGGTCAATCAACTCGGCGGCGCACTCTCGCATGAGATAAACAATATCCGCGAAAAACTGCTCTCGCTGCTTGCACATATCCAGGTGCTCATAGATTACCCCGATGAGGATCTTGAGCCGCTAAGTGAGGATGAATTTGATTCGGCTCTTGCCGATGCGCTTGACAGCGTGCGCAAACTGCTCTCAACCGCCGACAGCGGGGCGATAATAAAAGGCGGTGTTGCAACGGCTATTGTCGGAAAGCCGAATGTAGGAAAATCGAGCTTGCTTAACCTTCTTGCAGGGCACGAGCGCGCAATCGTCACAGACATTGCGGGCACAACACGCGATGCCATAGAGGAGAGCGTAAATCTGGGCAATGTGTCTTTGCGCCTTGCGGACACCGCCGGAATACATGACACAGACGATGTGATAGAGAACATCGGGGTTGGCAAATCAAAAAAATATATTAACGATTCTCAGTTGGTGCTCTTTGTGGCAGACGGCAAGTCACCGCTCGACGATGACGACCGTGCCATAATATCGGCAATCGGCGGCAAGCGTGCCGTCGCATTGATTAATAAGACTGAGGACGGATGCGCTTTTAAGCCGTCGGAACTGGGCGATAATTTTGAAAAAGTAATAATGTTCTCTGTCCATGCGAAAAAGGGTGTGGACGAATTGACAAAGACCGTGGAGACTATGTTTGACATAGGCAAAATTTCAAACGGCGACGGCGGAGTGGTGACAAACATCCGACACAAAGACGCGCTTATGCGTGCGGAAAAATTTCTCTCGTCTGCCATAGGAGCGATGCGCTCCGGCATTCCGCAGGACATGATTTCCGTGGATATCCAGTCGGCGATATCGTCGCTCGGCGAGATAGTCGGACAGACGGTGGGAGAGGAAGTTGTTGACAGAATTTTTCATAATTTCTGTTTGGGAAAATAGGAGTGATTCGTATGAAAGAATATTTCGGAGGCGAATATGCCGTTGCCGTAATCGGCGGCGGTCATGCCGGGTGTGAGGCGGCGCTTGCCTGTGCAAGGCTTGGTGTGCCTACGGTTATGTTTGCGATAAACCTTGATTCCATAGCGAATATGTTTTGCAATCCATGCATAGGCGGCACGGCGAAAGGTCACCTTGTGCGGGAGATAGACGCACTCGGCGGTGAAATGGGCAAAAACGCCGACAAGACATTTATCCAGTCGAGGATTCTCAACTTGAGCAAAGGTCCGGCCGTTTATTCCCTGCGTGTGCAGTCGGACAGAAAGAAGTATCAGCAGGAGATGAAACACACCCTTGAACTGCAGGAAAATCTTGATGTAAAACAGGCAGAGATTGTCGAAATAGGATTTGACGGGAACAACTGCGTTGCATCGGTGCTGACTCACCTGGGCGCGAGGTATTCCGTCAAGGCAGCTATCGTGGCGACGGGCACTTTCCTCAAAGGCAAGGTGATAGTCGGTGATAATTGCTACGACAGCGGACCGGACGGCATTTTTCCGTCAAATGCGCTTTCCGATTGTCTGAAGAAAGCAGGAATACCGCTTATGCGGTTTAAGACGGGCACCCCGGCGCGTGTCAACAGGCGCAGCATAGATTTCTCCAAAATGCAGGAGCAACCGGGAGACGACGACATAACGCCGTTTTCGTTTGAGACGGAGCACATTGGAGAAAATAAGGTGGTGTGCCACCTTACATATACCAATGAAAACACACACAGAATAATCATGGATAATCTCGACCGCTCGCCCATATATTCGGGCATAATAGAGGGAATCGGACCGAGATATTGCCCGTCGATAGAGACAAAGATAATGCGGTTTGCGGACAAGCCCCGCCACCAGCTTTTTATAGAGCCGATGGGGCTTGACACGGAAGAAATGTACATCCAGGGATTTTCCACCAGCATGCCCGAAGATGTGCAGATAGATATGCTTCACTCGGTGGCGGGACTGGAGCACGCTGTCATGATGCGCACGGCGTATGCCATAGAATATGATTGCTGTGACGCAACTATGCTCGGCGCGACGCTCGAATTCAAAGATTACGGCGGACTCTACGGAGCGGGACAGTTTAACGGCAGCTCGGGATATGAGGAGGCGGCGGCGCAGGGGCTGATAGCCGGCATAAATGCCGCACTCAAAATTCTCGGCAGAGAGCCGTTCGTGCTCGACCGCAGCGAATCGTACATCGGCACACTGATAGACGACCTCACGGTCAAGGGCACCGAGGAACCGTATCGCATGATGACATCGCGCAGCGAATACAGGCTGTTGCTGCGCCAGGACAATGCGGACTTGCGACTCACGCCCAAGGGACACGACATAGGATTGATATCGGACGGGAGATATCAAAAATTTCTTGACAAAAAAGACGCCATAGAGCGCGAGACGCGGCGAGTGGAGACAAAGAACATCGGCACGGGCGAAAAGGTGCAGAATTTTCTTGAAACTCACGGCAGCACACCGCTTAAATCAGGCATAAAGCTCGGCGAACTGGTGCGCCGCCCGGAGCTTAACTATGAGATGCTCTCCGAGATAGATGACGACAGACCGCCGCTTGACAAGTATGTGGCGCGCGAGGTTAATGTGCGCATAAAATATGATGGATACATCCGCAAGCAGATTGAACAGGTGGAGAAATTCCGCAAGCTGGAGTCGAAGCTGATTCCCGAGGATATCGATTATGATTCCATAGTGGGTCTTAGGCTTGAGGCAAAGCAAAAGCTGAACCAAATTCGTCCGCGGTCGATAGGTCAGGCATCAAGGATATCCGGCGTGTCGCCGGCAGATGTCAATGTGCTGCTGATAAGGCTGAAACAGATGAGATAGGAGTGTGGAGCGGCGACGAGGTGTATATTTAATTTTGGCTCACTCAATCGTCAAAACAAGCAGCGCATCGCTCACTGCAAATCGGAGATTTACAGCTTACTCGCTTTGCTGTTTCTCCTCATTCCCAAAAAGGCACGCTATGCTACCACCTTTTTGGGAGCCCTGCGCTGAACTCGCTCACACAAAATGAAATATACACCCCGTCGCCTTTATGCAGAACCCGAGCAAACTTGCAATTTTAATTAAATCAACTGGCTGACGGAGGGGTTGTAAAACCGAATTTTGACTTATACGGAGCAAAAAGATGAATGAAAAGATAACAGAAATACTTGCCGCACACGGCGTTGCTGCCGATGCGTGCAAGATGTTCGAAAAATATTATGAAATGCTGATTGATTGGAACAGCCGCATAAACCTCACCGCAATAACGGACGAAACCGAAGTTGCGTACAAACACTTTCTCGATTGCATCGGGATATTCGATTGCGGAGTGATCGGCGATGGCGCAAAGGTGATAGATGTCGGCACGGGCGCCGGATTCCCCGGCATACCCATGAAAATCGTCAAACCGTCGCTGCGCCTTACCTTGCTCGATTCGCTCAACAAGAGGATAAATTTTCTCGGTGAGGTTGTGTCCGAGCTGGGTTTGGAAGATATTGAGTGCGTGCATGCGCGCGCCGAGGACGCAGCAAGGCAAAAAGGGCTGCGCGAGGGGTTTGATGCCTGTGTGAGCCGCGCGGTGGCAAATTTATCCACGCTATCCGAGCTGTGTTTGCCGTTTGTGAGAGTCGGCGGGTACTTTGTCGCCATGAAAGGTCCCAAGGCGGACGAGGAGATATCTGCCGCAAAAAAAGCGGTAAGACTTCTCGGCGGTGAGATGGAAAGGATAGTAAGCTATAAGGCGCAGGGGTTCGATTTTGACCACAACATGGTTGTGATCAAGAAAATTGCGCCAACGGCAGCGCGGTTTCCGCGTAAGGCACCCAAGCCGTCTAAAGAGCCGTTGGGGTAATGCTTTTGTTGATGGCACCTGCGGCCGATATCGCAAAATACTGTTTTTGCCAAACTGATAAAAAAGCAAAAAAAACTCATAAAAATGAATTTTTCCTTTGCAAATCTTTCATTTTTATGATAGAATAGATTATGTTTTATTTTTTGCGATGATTTTCGCAAAAATCACTAATTAATTTACGGGTTGCTCACAGAGCATCCACAGGGGGAATTTATTCAATGATAAACACATCCACAGTGTGCATTATGCTGACTATTCTTGTGTATCTGATAGGTATGCTGATAATAGGTTTTCATTTTGCACGCAAAAACGAATCGTCGTCTGATTTTTATCTCGGCGGAAGAACTCTCGGACCTTATGTTACCGCTATGAGCGCAGAGGCGTCCGATATGTCGAGCTATTTGCTTATGGGCCTGCCGGGTCTGGCATATCTTTCCGGACTCGCCGATGTCGGCTGGACAATAATCGGCCTTGCGGCAGGTACATATCTTAACTGGCTGTTCACCGCAAAGAGACTGCGCCGCTATACTCATGTGACGGGATCTTTTACTCTGCCTCAGTTTTTCTCCAAGCGGTTCCGTGACGAAAGGAGCGTCCTTTCGGCAATTGCGGCGGTTATCATAATCATATTCTTCATACCGTACACAGCGTCGGGATTTGCCGCTTGCGGTAAATTGTTTTCATCGCTGTTTGGTATCAACTACATGGGCGCTATGATAGTTTCTGCAATAGTTATTGTCGGATACACGGCGGCGGGCGGATTCCTCGCTGCGTCTATGACGGACTTTATCCAGGGAATCATCATGACGATAGCACTGCTTTTTGTGCTCATCTTTGCCACGGTGTCTGCCGGCGGCATTGACGCCGTTATGCAAAATGCAAAGGAGCTTCCCGGTTACCTCAACATGACTGCGACATATGTGGAGAAAACCGGCGAGGCAGCACCGTATAATCTTCTTAAGATAATAACTACGGTATCATGGGGTCTCGGTTACTTCGGTATGCCCCACATTCTGCTTCGTTTCATGGCTATAGACAATGAAAAAAATCTTAAAATTTCGCGCAGAGTTGCATCAATTTGGGTTGTTGTTGCTATGGCGATTGCTGTGGCAATCGGCGTTACAGGCAGAGGCCTCAGCAATGCAGGTCTCGTCGATCAGCTCTCGGGCAATTCAACCGAGACAATCATAGTGCGCATTGCGGATCTTCTGTCGCACTACGGCATTCTGCCGGCGCTTATGGCGGGTCTTGTTCTATCGGGAATTTTGGCAAGCACCATGTCCACAGCGGATTCTCAGCTTTTGGCGGCATCATCCAGTGTGTCCGAGAATATTCTGCGTGAGGCGCTCCGTCTCAAAATTTCGGAGAAAAAGAGTATGCTCGCCGCGCGAATCACAGTTGTCGCAATCGCTGTTTTGGGCGTAATCATAGCGCGCAACCCCGACAGTTCGGTATTCGGCATAGTGTCGTTTGCGTGGGCAGGCTTCGGCGCAAGTTTCGGACCGCTTGTTATCTGCTCGCTGTTCTGGAAGAGAACCACATTCCCCGGCGCGGTTTCCGGCATGATTGCCGGCGGTGTGATGGTGTTTGTGTGGAAATACCTTATCAAGCCGCTCGGCGGAGTATTCGGAGTATATGAGCTTTTACCGGCGTTTATTGTCGGTATAGCAGCAATAGTAATTGTCAGCCTGTGCACAAAGGCTCCGTCAAAGGAGATTGAGGATGAGTTTGAACTTGTCCGTTCCGGCGCGGAAATTGAATAATGATTCTATTCGGGTCAAAGGCTGTTGCCTTTGACCCGTTTGCAAAATGCAGAGTTTATCGGGGAGTGATAACATTGAAACAAAAGCACAAAGGTTTTCTCATGTGTGAGAGAAACTGGGTGTTTTACACCCTCATGGCAATCGCCGGGTTTTTCGGCGCATATACCTATCTTTTGCGCGGAAATGTGTTCTGCAATGCGCAGACAGGCAATGTGGTGCTGCTCGGCATGGCGATAGGCGGCGGTCACCGGGGCAAGGCACTCTATTACATGATACCTATTTCGGCGTACATCCTCGGTGCGTTTGTGTCCGAGCTTTTGCCGAATCCCATAAAGCACAAATTTCCCATACGCTGGGACACGCTTCTCATCACTGTGGAGATGCTCGTCGTCATTGCGCTTGGCTTTGTGCCCGAGTCCGCACCCGTGCAGATATCTCAGATTGCGATAAACTTCATTGCGTCCATGCAATACAACACATTCCGCCAGGCGGAGGGCACACCCATGGCGACCACATTTGTCACAAACCATATCAGGCAAGTGGGAGTCGGTCTTGCAAAGGAAATCAAGCATCTCCGCAAGAACGACAGGAGCCACCGCCCGAAGTTTTTCAAACATTCGGTGATGCTATTGTCGTTCCTGGGCGGGGCGTCTGTCGGCACATTTTTCTGTCTCATATTCCTCGGCAGGGCAATTTGGCTCACTCTGATACCGTTCGGGGTGATACTTGCGGCGCTTTTGCACGCCGACCTCATAGAGGAGAGGGAGCTGAAAGAGATGAAACCTCACGGGCATTGAACAGGCGTGCATACGCTATTTTTGTTTAACGGCGAGAGGGATATATTTTATTTTGTGTAGGTGAATTTCACGCATATTTGCGTAGAAAATATACCGTCAAAGGATGCGTATGTGTTTTTTATTCTTAGGCGACGAGTTCAGCGCTACTGCACTGCTGTCCGAGGCGACAAGAATAAAAAACACATACACAGACGGCACAAGTTTTATGCGTGCATAATAAAATATATACACCCTCGCCTTTGAAATAATGAAACGCTTTCCTGTCACACACTCCTGAATCCTCTGCCGATTATATCGCTGCTGGTGGAGACTATAACAAAAGCGTGCGGATCTATGCTGACAACTTTTGCGCGCAGTTTTATTGCCTCAATTCTCTTGCACACGGTGTGCACCATTTGTTTCTTCTCATGGGTATATCCGCCTATGGCATCAGTCACGGTTGCGCCGTGGTGGATCTCTTTGAGGATATACTGCGCAATTTCCTCTCCGTGTGTTGTAATCACTACGAAATACTTGCAAGAATTAAGACTCTCTATAACACTGTCAACGAGAAATGCTTTCATAAACAGTCCGAGCATAGAGTAAAGACCTATCTTTACGCTGAAAACGAAGAACGATGCTGCGGCAACGGTAAAATCCGCTGCAAGCAAGGCTCTGCCGACATCGGTCCGAGTGTATTTTTTCAGTATCAGTGCCACTATATCTGTGCCGCCCGATGAGGCATTGCTGTTGAAAATCATTGCTGCTCCGATAGAGGTGAGGAGCATCGCATATATCAGTTCCAGAAACGAATCATCCGTGAAAGGTGCACTCATTGGAAACACATCTTCAAGAATCCAAGTGAGCGCGGAGAAAAGCATACTGCAATAGACCGTCTTTGCGCCGGTTTCTTTGCCGAGCACCAGAAAACCGAGCACGAGCAGGGCAAAGTTGATAACGGAAATCCACTTTGCGGGGGTTATGGGCGTTATACTGCCGAGTATGGTGCCTATGCCGCTCACTCCGCCGGTGGAAAAACCGTTCGGTATCTTGAAAAAATACACTCCGGCTGTCAGCAGCACCGTACCCAGCGTCATGATGACAAACTGCCTGGCGGAGTTGGATTTTAGCTGACTTACCATGTCTGATATTCTCAAATTCATGTTGCACCTCTTTCCTGAATCTACTGAGTACATTATGTCACATTGTGTCCTTTGTGTCAAGCAAATCGCTGAATGTGTTGCGTATTTCTTTTTATGATTGTGCAAACCCAGAATGTGGGCGAACATTGCAAGTTATGACGATTTGTTGCAAGTTATGCAGATGCCATTGATTAATTAAGAATTTTACTATATAATGTTTGCCGTAAGTGATGTATTAGTGCATAAATAGATTCAACGGGAGATGTGTTTTATGAAAAAGTTTTTTGCCGGAGTGCTTGCTGCGGCAGTGTTTTTGAGTCCGGCGGCCCATTGCGGCATCAACACCGCATATGCCGTGACCAAGGTGGCGGACTCGCAGACCGCTGTGGACAAGAGCCTGGAAAAGTTCAAAGCACTGTTTGAAAAAGAGGAAATAACAAATGATTACACTCGCGACGACCTCGAAAATCTTCTTTTCGGTGCGTGCGACTACACCGTGGACGGATTTGTCGGCTGCGGATTCTCTGTGGAGAGTTTCAAGCTGGTTGATGCGACAGCATCGGAGGCAGGTTACCTCAAAGCGACGGTGATTATAGATATGAATGAGGCTATGGAAGGCGCTGAAGTTCAAAAGGCAATTCCGCCGCTCGGCGGCACCGACCCGTCTGAGGACGGCGACAGCACAACCGCCGGCGATACCAAAACCGATACCAAAACCGACACCAAGGCGGAGACCGTGAACATAAGCGAATCCGACGCAAAGAAAGAACTTGCCGCGGCAAAATCGGCAATAAACAGCGCCATGTTTGACTTTGAAGTGAGCAACGACACAACTCTCAAGGACATAATCGCCATGGCGAAAAAGGTCATTCCGAGCGGAAGCCATGTAACTGTGGTTGACAGGGAATGTTCGTTTAACATAGTTAAGGCGAGCACAACCGTAAACGGCACTGTCAGTGCGACGATACAGCTTGTTTGCGGTGAGTTTGAGGACAGATGCCCCGCCGCAAAGACTATAGAACCCGTTGTGACCGAGACATCAAAGCTCATTGATGAGGACAGGAGCCTTGTCGGCAAAGCGATTGACAGTATCCTCGTCACCAACAGAACCACGAAGGAAGAACTCCTTGCTGCCGGACAAAAGGCTGTAAAGAATGGTACCAGGCTTTCGTGGAAATCGTTCGTCATGATTAAGGCTACATATGAGGAGGACGGTCACTACACAGGCTATCTTACCTTTGAGCTCGGTGATGAAACAAGAGAGACGCGTTTTGACGACTCAATAAAAATGCTTGAAAGAGATATGCCGACAGGCAAAATTTCTTTGAATAAACAGGAGTGGGAGATACTTCGTATCACAAATGTTGAGAGACACAAAGCCAAAGAGATTCTGCTCACCATGACGCCGGCACTCCAGGATGCATGCGACATCCGCGAGCCGGAGATTGCACAGGTGTTCTCGCACACAAGACCCAACGGTCAGAGTCCTTTCACAACAATAACAGACCTGAAGTATATAAAGGGCGGAGAGAATATATACAAGTGCGATGCAAATTCGCATGATGTAATTCCCGCAAAGGTAATGAACGGATGGATGAACAGCCCCGGACATAGGGCGAATATCCTTACAGAGGATTTTGATTACATGGGCGTCGGCGCATATGAAGACAAGTCTGCCGGCACGGCATTGCAGCTGTTTGCCGGAGTTTCCTATCCGATAACAAGCGTTGTGACTGCCTCCGGCAAGACGGACTACATCGACATGGACGCTCTGCAAAAAGATTATCTCATATGCAGCACTTCGGACGGCAGAATGTCATATATGCCGCTTGATGACGACTATCTGATAGAACAAGACGGCGCTTACACCGTCAACATCCGCTCAACTCAGCCGATTATGCTTACAATCGGCGGCAAGGGCGCGACAACCACAGTGAAAACCGATGATAAAATCGGGGCAGAGCTTGACCCGGCTGCGGCAAGTCAGCTCACGGGAGTAAACTTCGGTGATGTACACTCAAGCGATTATTTCGCTGCCGCCGTTAAATGGGCGGTAGACAAAAACATAACCACGGGCACGACGGCGACGACATTCTCTCCGTCGGAGACCTGCACCAGAGCGCAGATTCTCACTTTCCTGTGGCGTGCGGTAGGATCGCCGTCGGTTGACGCGGCAAATCCGTTCACCGATGTGAGCGCGAGTGATTACTACTATGGCGCGGCGCTGTGGGCAAGTCAAAAGGGCATGGTTACCGGCAGCAAATTTGCGGCGGACACTCCGTGCACCAGGGCGTCTACGGTGACATATATGTGGCAGAACGCCGGTTCTCCCGAGACGGCTGTTTCGGGCAAATTCGGCGATGTGTCGGCAACGGCAGACTGTGCACAGGCTGTTGCGTGGGCGATAGAGAACGGCGTGACGAGCGGAACGAGCGACACGACATTCTCACCGACCGACATCTGTGACAGGGGTCAGATAGTGACCTTCCTTAACAGGGCGTTGGCAGATTAAATTCTGGTCAGCAATAAAATTTTATATAAAAAGAAAAGGGGATCAACAATGAACAAAAAAGTATTAAGTGTATTTCTTGCAGTATGCATGCTCGTTGCGGCACTGCCGACAGCTGTATTTGCAAAGAAGACGGCAACGGATGAAATTGACGAGGCAATAAAGGCAGTTAAGACATCCGCAGCGGATGTGGTTGTATTTAACGACATGACTATGGATGAATTTCTCAAAGCAGCTGCAAAGGTGCTCCCTGAGGACAACACCTGCACACTTTCTTTTGAAAAAGAATCCGATTATCGTATATGGAACGCTACGAGCGAAAAGGCAGGCGGCATATTTGCAAACATACTCTTTACAAGCAGCTACGAAACACCCTACCCCGTGACCAGACACGAGATGTATGATTTCAAGATTGCTCAGCTCACAGGTGACGCAGCAGCGGCAAATGTTGATGTTGAAAAGCTTGCCGAGGACAGAAAAAATGTTTCCGATGCATACAAAAATATGTCCTTTGACTACACCGTTACCGAGGAGAAGATTGTCGAGATGGCACGCGCCGCAGTTAAAAACGGCACCACCGTCGAGAGCGCCGGCGATTTCACTTTGGTTGAACCCACAGTTAAGAACAGAGGCAGCGTAAAACTTACACTCAACCTCACACTCAACAACGAGAAAGCATCCGTTAAGGTATCCAATGTGGTTCGTCAGCTTGAGGCGGCTCCGGCAGAGGATGACACAAAGACAGATGCACCGGCCGATAATGGTGAAGAAGTTAAAGAACCTGCACAGAACACTCCCGTTGCGGTAAACTTCGGCGATGTAAAGGACGACGATTATTTTGCGGCGGCTGTTAAGTGGGCTGTTGAGAAAAATGTAACCACAGGCACTTCTGCAACAACATTTTCGCCCAATGACACTTGCACAAGAGCACAGATAATCACATTTATGTGGCGTGCAAACGGCTCACCGAAGATTGACGGCGCAGCACCCTTCGGCGATGTTACGGAGAACGACTATTATTATGAGGCTGCTAAGTGGGCAGCGGAAAAAGGCATGGTAGAGACCGACAACTTTGACGGCAACACCCCCTGCACAAGAGCATCTACGGTAGTGTATATGTGGCAGGCAAAGGATGAGCCGGCGGCAGACACAGAGCTTGCGTCATTTGATGATGTTTCGGAGAACGCGGCATATGCAGAGGCTGTGGCTTGGGCAGTTGAAAACGGTGTGACAAGCGGTACAAGCGCAACAACATTCTCACCCGATGACATATGCAGCAGAGGACAGATTGTAACTTTCCTCAACAGAGCACTGGCTGAGTAATTTTTTGAAAACATAATTATGGAGCAAAAATCGTCATAATCAACAAAAACATTGATTATGACGATTTTTTTGCTTTTTTTCGCTCAAACCCCTTACTTTTTTGTGATATATATGTTATACTGTAGTATGATTGTGTGAAATTTTATGAGGTGATATCTTGGCAGTGCTTAATATAACTAAAAAGAGTGATAATTTTTGCGTAAAAAACGATTTTGTCGATCGTTTTATGTGTGATGCAAACGGATCTTTCGTCAAGGTCTATCTGTATTGTCTGCGCCTGGCATATGCCGAATCGCCGATGTCGATTTCAAAAATTGCATCAGTGCTCAACATGATACAGTCCGATGTTATAAGTGCGCTTAAATATTGGGACAGTGTTGGTGTGCTGAGATTTTCCAAGAACGAAAAAAACGATTATGACATAGAGCTGTTCGACACATTCGAAGATAAGAGTGCCGAGAAATATGAAAATAATCACATCAAGGCGGACAGCGGCAAGGCACAGATTAATGTTGCTGCGTACTCGCGCTCCGACCTCATGACAGCTATGCAGGGGAACGAAAAGATAAAACAACTGTTCACACTGTCATCTCAGTTGCTTAACAAAACGCTCAATACCAATGACATGAACATAATATATATGTTTTACGATTATCTCAAGTTTCCGCCCGAGGTGATTTTCTCTCTGCTGGAATACTGTGTTTCATCAGGTAAGAGCAACATGAGGTATATAGAGAAGGTTGCGCTTTCGTGGGCAGACAATGAGATAAACACTGCGGCAAAAGCGTCGGCATTTATAAGACAGCGAAACAAAGAAAGTTTGTTTGAGAAAAAATACAAAACTATGTTTAAGATAAGCGGCAGAGATTTCACCGAGTCGGAGCTTAAGTTGCTCAAAACATGGATAAACGATCTTAAGGCGAGCGACGAGGAGATAATGAAAGCATACGAAACCACCGTGGTAAACACGGGAAAGGTTGCGTTCAAATACATGGATTCGGTTCTGCGCAACATCCGCGCCGCAGCCCAGGGTCAGCCGTCCGTTGCGCCAAAGACCGGCGGCGGAAAAAATTCTTTCCGCGATTACAACAACGATGAATACGACATAGAGGCGGAGATTATGAGACGGCAGAGCTGATCGGAGAGGAGATTTGACTTATGTCACAACGACGGGCAAACTCATATATAAAAGAGCAATATCAAAAAATATCCCATGCCCGCAAAGAGCATGAGGAGGCATATACCCAAGCGCTCTATGCAGAAGTGCCGGAGATAAAAAAGATAGACACGGACATATCTCTGCTTGCCCTTCGGTGCGCGAGAAGCGTCATTAAAGAAGGCATAACCGTGGAACAGGCGCTGACTCGGCTGGAGATGCAGAGAGAAGCTTTGCTTGCGCGCCGCGCCGCACTTGTGGCGACATCGCACACGGGGCAATATGTGCCGCTGCCGTATCAATGTGCAAAGTGCCGTGACACAGGGTATGTCGACGGTAAACTGTGCGTTTGCGCCAAGGCGAAACTGCGCAAGTATATGATGGAGAGTGCAAGACGGATATCAAAATTTTCGTGTGAGATAGAAAAAGACACCTTCGAGAATTTCAGACTCGACTATTATCCGAGGGATGTTGTTGAAAAATACGGCGTTTCGCCGTTTGACAATATTCGCAGAATCCTATCCTTTGCAAAAAAATACTGCGAGGTTTTTGATGAGTCATCCGACAATCTGTTCTTTAACGGAGCGTCGGGTCTGGGCAAGACATTTTTGGCAAACTGCATTGCAAATGAGTTGCTCTCACGCGGATACATGGTTATATATCAGACGGCATACAGTATGTTCAAGTTCCTGGAGGACTACAAGTTCGGCAAGATAGACAGGGACGATTATGAGGAAAACTACAACGCGATTTATGACTGTGACCTCTTGATTATAGACGACCTTGGCACGGAATTTGTCACTGCGTACACCTGCTCGGTGTTTTTCGATGTGCTCAATTCGCGCCTCATGAGCGGCAAAAAGACCCTCATCAGCACAAATCTTACGGTAAAAGACCTCGGCAAGATTTACAGTGAGAGGGTGTCGTCAAGGGTTCTCGGCGAATTTGCCATTCAATACTTCATTGGAGACGACATCAGGATAAAGAAAAGACATTCTTCACTCTGATGCGGAAAGGACATTAAAAATGCTATATTCATCTGAATGGACGGACTATGCACTCATAGATGCCGCCCACGGGGAAAAATTAGAAAGATGGGGCAGTTATGTGCTGCGCCGCCCCGATCCTCAGGCAATCTGGCAGGAGGAGAGCGACCCGACGGCGTGGAGACAGGTAGACGCCTTCTATCACAGGAGCAATTCCGGCGGTGGCAGGTGGGAGTACTTTGAAAGGCTTCCGGAGATGTGGGACATATCATACAAAAATCTGAAATTCAATGTGCGCCCCACAGGCTTCAAACACACGGGACTTTTTCCCGAACAGGCTGTCAACTGGGATTTTGTGCGCACTGCCATAGAGTCGCGCAGCGATAAGATGAATGTGCTCAACCTCTTTGCCTACACGGGCGGAGCCACGGTTGCCGCGGCGTCTGCCGGGGCGGATGTGGTCCATGTGGATGCGGCGAAGGGCATGGTAAGCTGGGCAAAGGACAATGCTGAGTCGTCGGGGCTCGGCGGTGCGTACATCAGATACATTGTGGACGATTGTCTCAAGTTTGTTGAACGCGAGATAAGGCGCGGCAGAAAATATGACGGCATCATAATGGATCCGCCTTCATACGGCAGGGGACCCAAGGGCGAGATATGGAAGTTTGAGGACGAGTTGTATCGTCTTGTCACGCGTTGTGCACAATTGCTCAGTGACAAACCGCTGTTTTTTATAATTAATTCATACACAACCGGCATATCGCACACGGTTGTGGCAAATGTGACGGAGCTTACCGTCGGACGAAGATTCAATGGCAAAATTGTCTCGGACGAGATAGGCATACCAATGGGTAAATCGGGCATGTTTTTGCCGTGCGGCGCAACCACGCGCTGGTTTGACATATGATGTAGCGGAGGAATCGTAATTGATAGATGTAGAAAATGTTACTTTTCGATATGATGCGGAGGGCAGCTCTGCAAACATACTTGACGGGGTGAATCTCCGCATAGAAAAAGGCGAATTTGTCGCGGTGCTCGGGCACAACGGCTCGGGCAAATCCACACTCGCAAAGCACCTGAATGCAATTCTTGTGCCGACGGGCGGCAAGGTGACTGTGGATGGAATGGACACAGCAGTTGATGACAAGTTGTGGGATATCCGCAGTCGTGTCGGCATGGTTTTTCAAAACCCCGACAATCAGATTGTGGCTACAATAGTGGAGGACGATGTGGCGTTTGCCGCAGAGAACCTCGGAGTGCCGTCCGGCGAGATACGCAAGAGGGTGGACGACGCCTTGGCAGCTGTGGGCATGACAAAATTCAAAAACCATGCGCCGCACCTGCTCTCGGGCGGACAGAAACAGCGCGTGGCAATTGCCGGAGCGATAGCCATGCAGCCGGAGACGATAGTATTGGATGAACCGACAGCCATGCTCGACCCCACGGGCAGAGCAGAGGTCATGAAAACAATAATGAGACTCAACCGGGAGTTCGGCATAACCATAATCCTCATCACTCACAATATGGACGAGGCAGTCAGGGCAGACCGTGTGGTGGTTATGGACGGCGGTAAGACAGTCATTGATGACACGCCGCGCAAAGTGTTCTCGCAGGTGGAGCTGCTAAAGAGCATCGGTCTTGATGTGCCACAGGTCACGGAGATTGCATGGGAGCTAAAAAAAGCCGGATTCGATGTGCGTGATGATGTGCTCAGCGTAGACGAATGTGTTAAGGAGCTGTATAAACTATGTCAATAACGGTTAAAAACCTTGTTCATATATATTCTAAAAACGGCCCCTTTGAACGGGCGGCGGTAAACGATGTGTCGTTCCATATAGATGACGGGGAGTTTATCGGGCTCATAGGTCATACGGGTTCGGGCAAATCCACCATGATTCAGCATTTGAACGGATTGCTCAAACCGGACTCCGGCTCTGTGGTAATAGACGGCATCGACATCACCCAAAAAGGGGTGAATATGCGCGAAATCCGCGGTAAAGTCGGTATTGTATTCCAGTATCCGGAATATCAGCTTTTTGAAGAAACGGTGTATCGTGACATAGCTTTCGGTCCGGGCAACCTGGGCAAGAGTGCCGAGGAGATAGACTGCATCATACACGATGTGATGCGCCTTGTTGGTCTCGGCGAACATCTGCTCGAAAAATCGCCATTTGAACTGTCCGGCGGTCAAAAGCGCAGAGTTGCCATTGCCGGGGTGCTTGCAATGGAGCCGGAGATTCTCATTTTGGACGAACCCACGGCAGGGCTTGACCCCCTGGCGAGAAACAACATCCTCAGCCTGATATCCAATCTCCATATGGAGAGAAAAATCACCGTCATATTTGTGACGCACAGCATGGAGGATATTGCACGCGTCGCCGGGAAGATCATGGTAATGGCCGACGGAAAAATCGCCATGTTTGACACCCCCGAGAGGGTATTTGCACAGGCGGACAGACTGCATGAAATCGGGCTGGATGTGCCGCAGATAAGCACGGTTGTCAGCCGGCTCAGAACAATGGGGGTAGACCTCGGAGAGGGCATCTACACCGTCGAGGCGGCAAAAAACGCCATACTCAGATACAAGGAGAAGCAAAGATGATTACCGATATAACCCTGGGTCAGTACATTCCGGTCGGCTCGCCGGTGCATCGGCTCGACCCGAGAATAAAGATTATTTCTTCATTTTTATATATAGCGGCGGTGTTCATTGCGCACAGCGTTGCGGCATATGTGTTTTTGCTTATCGGCACGGCGGTTATGATAAAACTTTCGAACATCAGGTATTCCACTGTCATCAAGGGTGTTAAGCCGCTCTTGTTTCTGATAATCTTCACGGCGGTGATAAACATCTTCATGACGGGCACGGATGATGTGATATGGCGGTTTGGTTTTTTGCGCATAACAAAATCAGGTGTGGTGTCCGCAGTGACAATGGCGCTAAGACTGGTATTTCTGGTGGTGGGCACTTCCATGCTTACTTTCACCACATCGCCGCTGCTGCTTACGGACGGCATAGAAAAATTACTGAAACCCTTCTCTAAAATCGGTCTGCCGGCGCATGAACTTGCCATGATGATGACGATTGCACTGCGCTTTATACCGACTTTGCTTGAGGAGACGGACAAGATAATAAAGGCGCAGACAGCGCGCGGAGCGGACTTTGAGAGCGGAAACATCATCCGCAGGGCAAAGTCGCTTGTGCCTATTTTGGTGCCGCTGTTTATAAATTCATTCCGCCGTGCAGACGAGCTTGCCACGGCTATGGAGTGTCGTTGCTATCGCGGCGGCGAGGGGCGCACAAGACTGCGAGAACTCAGCATCGGTGCAAATGATTGGGTTGCCGTTTTTGTTGTTCTTATCTTTGTTGCTGCTGTGGTTGTGCTCAGCCGCGTCGGAGGGGTCATATGAGAAACCTCAAACTTATATTGCAATATGACGGTTTTCTGTTCCACGGATTTCAGATTCAGCCTGTGGCGCGCACTGTGCAGGGCGAACTGCAAAAAATGCTGTCGAACATAACCGGTGAGAATATAAAAGTGCAGGGGTGCTCGCGGACAGATGCCGGGGTGCACGCCTATAGATACTGCTGTAATTTTTACACGGAGTTCCGTATACCGGCGGACAGATTGCCGCTCGTTATGAACAACAACAGGTACGCGCCGGACATAAGGGTGATCTCGTGCGAGGATGTCGGCGAGGACTTTAATGCGCGGTTCGACACGAAGTACAAGACATACAGGTATCTCATAGATATGAGTGAAGAACCGGATATATTCTTGCGCAACTACCGGTGGCAGATTCGAAAAATGCTTGACATAGGCGCCATGAACGAGGCGGCAAAGCATATTGTCGGCGAGCATGATTTTGCGTCATTTATGACGAGCGGCACTGATGTGACATCGACTGTGCGCAATGTGTTCTCGCTTAATATAAACCGCATCGGCAACGACATGGCGGAGTTGCTTATCACTGCGGACGGGTACTTGTATAACATGGTTCGCATCATTACCGGTACACTTGCATCTGTCGGCGCCGGCACTATCGGTGCCGGCGATGTGGAGGGGATTGTAGCCGCTTGCGACAGAGCGAAGGCAGGACCTACCGCGCCGCCGCAGGGATTGTATTTGTATGATGTGGTGTATTGACCGGAAGAAAGCCTCCCTTGCCTTAAAGGGGCGATGGTTGCCGTCGGCAACCGTTTATCGCCGACCGAACCGGAGGTGAGAACGGGACCGCCAGTCAAACAATATTTTCATAAAATATTGTTTGACGAAACAGGCGGTGGATGGATTCATTAAGCGGAGAAAAATAAGATGGTTTATACAATTGAAATGCGGCTGTAATGTGCATTTCGGTAATTTTATAAACGGCTAACCAATCCTAAACATAAGGGGAGAAAAATTTTGAGAAAGATAACAAAAGGTACGAGAAACAATTCACCTGTGACAGACTCAAATGAAAAGACTAACGACAATATCACCGGCAATACCGCCGACAAAGCAGTGTTTCCCGGTACGGAGACACCCGAAGAAATCACTGTGACGAATGGCGGCGCGGTGTCGGACGACACCGTGACGGCAGGCGTCCCGACAATTGCGGAGAGTGACGGAGCGGCGGACACAGAAGATAAAAACGAAAAAACCGAGGAAAACGAGAAAGACGAAATTTTCGAAAGCGGCGAAAAAGAAGAAAACGCCGTGAATTCCGATGACGGTGAAAAATCATCGGATGAATCAGCTCCAAACGAGGCGGGCGGAGCGGAAAACGACACGGTGAGTGACGATTACAAACCCGAAAACAAAATGTACACCGATACATTTGACAGCGAGCCTGCGCCGAAAGGAAATATCGTCCGTAAGAAAAATCCGGGCAAAAAAATCAACATCGGCAGACTGATCAAAACCCTTGCGACGGTTGCAATCTGTGTGATTATAGTGATAGGCCTCTTTAACGGAGCGTCAATGATAGCAGGGCTGTTCCGCGGCAAAATAGGTGCGGATTCTCAACCCGAAGAAATTGCCATGACATCATCCGGAACCCTGGCATACACCAGGTTTCAGCGAGGAGTGCTTGTGGCAAACTCGGGCACGGTGTCATATCACAATTCAAAAAATGATGTGGTGTGGGAGAAAGCCGGCTATGACGGTTCGCCGATAATCAAAGGCGCCGGTAAATATGCGCTTGTGTCCTATGTCGGCACGCCGAATGCACTTCTCTTTACCGGTTCCGACGCAGTGTCTGTTACCGGAACCGGCAACATAGTCTCATCGTGCGTAAATGAGAACGGATATTTTGCGCTTGTCATGACGGAAGACGGATATAAAAATCAGATTGTCGCATTTGATAATAACGGTAATGTTATCTACCGCTGGCACAGCGCGGAGAACTATGTCACCTGTGTTGCCATATCTCCCGACAACAAAAACATGATTGCGTCGACAATCGGCTTTGCGGACAACAGCTTTTCGGGCGGAGTGATGATATTTGATTTTGCTCAGGAGAAACCGTATGCCGGGCAACAGGAGAGCGAGAATGTTATCATGGCGATAAACTTTGTCAATCCGAACAGATTTGTTGTCATAGGCGATTCCGGCACTTCATATTATAAGACAAACGGAACAAAGATAAAAGACATAGACTACGGCGGCAGAAAACTGACTACATTTGATGTGTGCGACGACGGTCAGACCATACTCTGCTTTGCCAAGGACGACTCGGCAATGAGTAATTCGGACATCTATGCATACACCTCAAAGGGCAGAGAAAAAGGACATTTCGAAACCGAGGGCAGAGCACTTTCGATCAGCTGTTGCGAGGGCAAGGTGCTTGTGGCGAGAGAGAACGCATACGACCTTTTGAACGAGAATTGTCACTGGATGCGTACCATACCGGTGGTCAAGGATATAAAAAATTCCGTGCTGTTTGACAGGGGCAGATATTCATTTGTCATCTCCGGCAACACAGCCCGGGTAATAAGGGTGGATTAAGATTATGATTTTAGACATTTTGTGCATCGGTATAATAGCGATTTCGGTCATGGTATGTTTTCGACGCGGTTTTGTTATGTCACTTTTCAGTGCTTTGTCCGCGGCGGCAACTCTGATTATCATGGCGATTTTCTACAAGCCGTTTGTGGCGGCGGTAAAGGCGTCACCGTTTGGAGTGTCGCTCACGGAGTCGTTTAGGCAAAGGGTTGCCGATATGCTCACGGATACTGCCGGCGGCGCCATAGACGCAAGTGAATTGCCGGGGTTCATAAAGAACGCCATGCATTCCGGGGCGCAGTCTGTGGGAGATACGGCGGCAAGTTGCGCCGACAGGGTTATGGATGTGCTCATAGCCGTGGTCACATTTGTCGCGCTGATGATTGTTCTCAAAATTCTGCTAAAGCTCGTGCCGAGCATTATCAGGGCTGTGACGAAACTTCCGGTTGTACACCAGGCGGACAAACTTCTCGGACTCGGTATAGGAGTGATACTCGGCTTTGTGTGGGCGGTTGTTGCTGTATATTGCGCAGGGCTGCTGTCGCTTGCACCGTCGTTTGAGTTCCTGGATGCGCAGATAGCGGATTCGTTTTTCCTTGATTTGATTAACGGTTTTGGAATGATATAGGTGTTGACAAACAATTAAATAGTGATATAACAAAGATGTGGGAACCCGGACGGTTTCCACATCTTTGTTATGCCATGGTTTTATATTTTGTCAAGCATTTGACATCCGAAATTGAAAGTTTATTTAAGATTCATCTGTGTGAATCTCCACGAGTCCTCACACATCTCGTCAATTCCGCGCTCAGCAGTCCAGCCGAGTTCGGTTTTTGATTTTTCCGTGTCGGCGTAGCACATGGCTATGTCTCCGCTTCTTCTCGGCGCAATCTCGTATTTGAGAGTCTTGCCGCAAGCTTTTTCGTATGCGTGCAGCACTTCAAGGACGGAATATCCTTTTCCAGTGCCGAGGTTGTAAATCTTCACGCCAGTGGTGTCGCTTATCTTCTCAACAGCCTTTATGTGACCGAGCGCCAGGTCAACCACATGGATGTAGTCTCTCACACCCGTGCCGTCAGGGGTGTCGTAGTCGTCACCGAAGACATTCAGGTGGTCTCTTATTCCGACTGCAACCTGAGATATGTAGGGCACAAGGTTGTTTGGGATACCGTTCGGGTTCTCGCCGATGAGTCCGCTCTTGTGCGCACCGATGGGGTTGAAATACCTCAGCAGAGCAATGCTCCACTCGTTGTCGGCTGTGTGGATATCGGTGAGTATGTTTTCGATCATAAGTTTTGTGCTGCCGTATGGGTTTGTGGTGTGCAGCGGAAAATCCTCTTTAATCGGCACTGTCTTCGGGTTGCCGTACACAGTTGCCGATGACGAGAACACGATTTTTTTGCAGCCGTATTTCGCCATTGTCTCGGTCAGGATGAGCGTCGAGCCGATGTTGTTGTGGTAGTATTCCATGGGTTTCTCCACAGATTCGCCTACTGCCTTGAGTCCGGCAAAGTGGATTACTGCGTCAATCTTGTTTTCTTCAAAGATTTTTTCAACTTTTTCTCTGTCGAGCAGGTCTGCCTCATAGAATTTGAAATCTTTTTTTGTTATCTCGCGTATCTTGTCGAGCACATCGGGACTTGAGTTGCAAAAGTTATCTATAATAGCAACTTCATATCCGCTGTTGAGCAGTTCTACGCAAGTGTGGCTGCCGATAAAGCCGGCACCTCCGGTTACAAGAATCATGATATCATCTCCGTTGAAATTTTTTGAATAATTTTATTACTTAATTTGATTATACAACAAAGTTTCTCGATTTTCAATATAAAATATTACAAAACTTTGAATTTTCCGTTGAAACAGCAGATTTTTATTTTCATATGGTGCATAACCCCCGAAATGCAATTTTGTCAATCGTTTTTGAAAATAAATTTGTAAAACCTCATCCCGAAACATCGTCTTGATATTTTCCGCATTGAGGCGTATAATAAAGCAATATGAGGAGATGATTTTATTATGTGCACAGCGGCAACATACATGACAGACGATTTTTATTTCGGCAGAAACCTTGACTACGAATTTACCTACGGAGAGAGCGTGACCGTGGTTCCGCGCAGCTTTAAGTTCGGCGGCGCGGTCGCGGAGCACGGTTTTGCGCTGATAGGCACGGCGCACATCAGAGACGGATATCCGCTTTTTTATGACGCGGCAAACGAGCGTGGAGTGTGCATGGCAGGGTTGAATTTTGTCGGCAATGCGGTATATTACGCCAAGAGAGATGACAAGAAAAATGCAGCACAGTATGAGCTGATTCCTTTTATCCTGCGGCAATGTGCCACCGCCGCAGAGGCTCGGCAGATTTTGAATGACATAAATATTACCGACACACCTTTTGCGCCGGAAATGCCTGCCGCTCAGCTGCACTGGCTGGTGGCGGACAGGACGGATTGCTTTGTGCTTGAGTGCATGGAGGACGGGGTGCACATATACGACAACCCGACAGGCGTGCTTACCAACAATCCGCCGTTTCCGATGCAGATGTTTGCGCTGAACGACTACATGTCGCTGTCGTCGGGACAGCCGGGGAACAATTTTTGCTCCGGTCTGCCGCTTGTCACATACAGCCGCGGCATGGGCGCCATCGGACTGCCGGGCGATTTGTCGTCGCGCTCGCGATTTGTACGCACGGCGTTTGTCAGGGCAAATTCCGTATCCGGCGGCGGCGAGAGGGCGTCGGTTGCGCAGTTTTTCCATATTCTCGGTGCGGCGGAGCAGCAGAGGGGCTGCTGCGAGGTTGAACCGGGCAAGTATGAAATCACGGTGTTTTCCAATTGTGTAAATGCCGACAAGGGCATTTATTATTACACCACATATGAAAACAGCCGTGTGAATGCAGTCGATATGCACAGAGAAAATCTTGACGGTGAGACGATTGCCGCCTATCCCATGAGGGGCGAGGCAGATATTTTCAGGCAGAATTAACAATCGTATCTGATTTGCATATCGGTTTGTGGATGCGTGTGGGTAGGAGCGGTCCGTGACCGTTCTCTGCCGCACTGTATCGAACAAGGCATAATCCGAATTTCTCAATTTTTTCAAACTAAGAAAATGACCCTAAAAACAAGATAGTGTCAGTTGAATCCTCCGTTTTTTCGTGATAACATTAATATGAGATATGAGCCAAAAGAAGCGAATTTTGGCTCTGTTTCGGAGCGCCGGAATGGTGTATAATCAATATGATGAGGTATATGTTTTATCGGCACAGAATGATTATATATCTTTTCGGTCATATTTGCAGTTTAATGAATTGCATCGTAAGTGCATTATAAACGAAAGGGTGGATTTTGAAAATGAAAAAACTTCTCGGAAAACTGGTCTCATTGTCAACCGCGGCGGCAATCATGCTCACGGCGGCATTTTCCGCAAACATCACCGCGTCGGCAGAATCTGTAATTATTGCCGACAAGAGCGGCGCCGACCTGACATCCGCAATCGTTCAGACCAACAGCTATGCTGACCGGAACGGCGCAAATGTGAATGTGGGAGGCTCTGCGGTGACGACGGCAAAAGGCATAGGCGGCAAGGCGGCGGATGACATATCAGCACTCGGACTTGTGCCTGCATTGCCAACAACATCGGACGATTACAAACGGACAAACAACCACAAACAACATCTGTTTTTCAACTACAATGAGGCATCTGTCGGAAACAAATACATCGTTGCCGAGGTGAATTTTTTTCCGGTAAACGGATATTCATTCGGCACGATTGCCATGCAGCCGAATGCCGGGGTTTTCATAACTCCGACAGTGAACGAAAAAGACGGTAAAGTGAGAATCGGCAGTTGGAACAACATTCGTTTTGTCACCCAACCGTCCACGGCAAGCAAAGACAACGGACTTGCCCTCACGCAGGTTTACATAAACGGCGCCCTTGTCAAAGACGGGCGCGCCTTCGCAGGCTACAACGAAGCATATGTGTACCCCCACAGGCTGATGTTCGACTGCGGCTCTTTCGGCGCGTTTGACCAGAAACTTTATCTGGACGACTTCAAGGTATACATCACCGACGAAAACCCCGGTGCGCCGTCAATCCCGACGGTTGTGCCCGGAGACGGCTACACCGTGAATGATGATTTCACAATCACGGTTGCAGGTGACACAAAGCTGTCTGCCTTATCGGCGGCTTTCGGCACAGTCTCGGCTTATTCCGACGACTCGTTCTCCTTTGCGCTGATGGCGGATTCCGTGCTTGCCGATGGGGCAAAGATCGTTGTGTCGGACGGTGCATATATGAGCACCTACACAGTGACAGCTCCTATAGACGGCGACATTGTATACAGAACCAAATTTTCAAACAGCGTCGTCGATTCCGGGCTGACCCTTGCAAACGGCGGTTACTACACTGCGGAGTTTCCGTCACACATTGGCGGCAAGACGACCGCCGACATTTCGCTCAACTTCAAACGGGCGGAGAGCCTGGATAACACAAGCGGTTTTAACGGCAACAATATCTACACTTATGTGCTTGCGCCGGCGGACAGGCAATATATAAAATATGAAGTAAATTTCATGCCCGGCAGTGCTGATTTCAAAGAAGTCAAGTTTACCACACAGGGGCATAATGCAATATCGCCCGTGCTCGCCTGCACCGATGACGGTGCGGCGGTGACAAACGCCCTGGAACGCTACCAATGGAATAAGATAGTTTACATAATCAGGAACAACTCAATCCCGGCGAACACGAGTGAGAATGAGATGTCATTCTCGGTTGACCTTTATGTGAACGGAAAAGAGATTTGCAAGAACACTGCTTTCACGGGGAAGAAGAACGGAAATGTCACGAGCTCTGCACTCACGCCGATCCGTTTTGCAGTGTACGGCAAGGATGTGAACAAGGGCGACGGCACAACGCTATATGCGGCGATAAACAGCTACATCGACGATATCACCGTAACTGCGCACGATGAATATCCTGCAGTTGCATCTATGCCGCACCTTATGTCGGACGGTGAGGCAACTGCGATTAACGGGAACATTCTTAATGTGTACGAGAGGACAACCGTCGGCGACCTCAAATGCAGCGACGGCGCAATGATAACAGTATTTGACACAGAGACATATGACTACTACATGGTGGACGAAAATCCGCTTTATGACGGCAACCTCATCATAGTGAGCGACGACAAAAACAACATGAGTTATTATACGGTGAGAAAGAACATTCGCAACGATGCGACAATCATCGGTGATGCCGGCAAGGTGACTGCGAGAGCAAATCTTAAGGGAGCAGTTCTTGTGCTTGCGGAATATGATGAGGATGGCAATATGCTTCGGGTTGACTATTCGGCATTGCAGGGTGAGACATCTGTCACGCTCAGAGGTGAGTTTGCGCTGGCGAAAGCTATGGTTATCGGCAATGCCCTGCGGCCGATGTGTGAGGCAAAGACATATGTGTCAAAGCCGAGCATAGCTTGCTGGGGTGCCAGCATAACGCGCGGTCAGGGCAGCAGCAATGAGGACGCAACATCATATCCGGCGGTTCTCGGACGGCTTACGGGACTTGATTCATACAACATGGGAGTCGGCGGCGAAACACAGACAACAATTGCGGCGCGCCAGGGCGGATATATCATAAAACTTGACGGGGATGTTACCATTCCGGCAGACACCGTTCCCGTGGAGATAAAATTCTCGGCATATGACAAAGACGGCAATTATGCCGGGGTTGTTACTCCGCGCAATGCCTCGCTTGCCGGCTGGAATCCGTGTGTGATAAACGGTGTTGAGGGTACGCTCGGAATAGAGGTGAACAACAGCGTGTGGCCCCGTGTGCTCAACCGCGCAAAATTCACCCGAAAGACCGCCGGTGAGGCGGTGTCTGCGGCAAAGGGCGACAGGCTTATCGTTGATGCAAACAACCTCAAGGCAGACATAAATGTGATGGCGGTAAGCTCAAACGGCGGCTGGGGTCCGTCCAACAAGACGGCAAACGATGCCGACAGTGCAGACCTTATAAACACGCTGGACAACATGATAGCCAATTTCAAATATCCCGACAAATTCGTCGTTGTTGGTGTGACCACAGGCGGCACGGGCGCGTGGGCGCAGACCGACGCAGCGCTGAAGGCAAAATACGGTGAACATTTCCTGGATGTCAAGGGCTATCTTACAAATGCGGATTTCCTGACGGGAAACGGTGTGACGCTGACAGATAAGGACAACGAGTATCTTGCACAGGGCAAAATTCCGCCGTCGCTGCTTAACAACAGTCCCACGGATGATGTGCACATGAATGACACGGGTTATGCGCTGTTTGCAAAGTGTTTGTATGAGAAGATGCAGGTATTGGGTTATGTGGAATAGGAATTAATGAATAATAGGGGCGACCTCACGGGGTCGCCCCTACATTCGATGTAAAATTTTGCAATGTTGACACCGCCCTCATTATATGATAAAATATAACCATATCATAAATGGGGGTGAAAGGTGTGCTCAAAAGCCTGAAAGGCATGATAAACAACAGATTCGGACGATATTCTTTTTCGCAGATATTGGCGCTCAGCTATACATTTTTCCTCATTATCCCCATTGCCGTATCCCTGCTTGTCTACCACTACACCGAGAACATTGTTGCTGACGAAATCACTCGCATGAGCGAGACTCAGTGCACCATGACGGCGCGCCAGGTGGACTCTCAGGCGACGATTATCGACAATGTCATGTCCAATGTGTCGGGTAATCAGCACATAACAAATTACATTCAAAAGATATCCGACGGCAGAGGCGTGAGCAATTACGAGACATACCTCATCCCAAATGAACTGAAAAACGCCAGAATAAACATTTACGGAATTTCCGACATATACATATATTTTCGTGATGCCGACAGAGTGATATCGGGCAATGGCGTCACTAACAAAAAAATCGCCTATGATGTCTACGGCAACAAGCTTGGCAGCATGGACGAGTGGAACGAACTGATGAACCGCCACCATTCGCGGTCGATCATACCGTGGCAGACTGCGGCAAATTCTTCACAGAAAGAGTTTGCCTATGTTCAGTCGCTGCCGTTTGACTCCACACAGGCGACCTTGGTCATCACGGTGTCGTCGGACAATTTTTTGTATGCACAGGGCGTGCAGAACGATTCTGCGGCGGACATATATGTGCTCAGTGGTGACGGCAGTGTAATTGCACAAAACAGCGAACACGAGATGGACGACCGCATCCGCGAAAAATGCATGACGGAGAACGGTGTTTTCTATCACGAGACAGCCGGCGGCGAGTATGCCGTGGCCTGTGCAAAATCGGATGTAATAAAGGACATCCGCTATGTGCTTATGTTCCCGAAGGAGCTTTTCCTCAGCAAGGTCAGCAAGATCCGCACCGTGACATATGCGTCTCTGCTTGGCGTTCTCATGCTCGGCATATGGTGTGTTTTCTATTTTTCCAGGAAGAATGCCGAACCGGTGAAGAACATGATAGATGTCATCTCGGCAAAACTCGAGATGAACCCCGAGGAGTGCATGAGCGAGTACAATGTGTTTGTAAACAGCGTTAAAGAGAAACTCTCACTCAACGACAGGGTCTACCGCGACAACCGCAAGATGCTTATGACATATTTTCTGCACGAACTGCTCACGGAGGAGTGTTCGTCCGATTCGGATGCGGAGCGCGCGGCAAAGGCGGCGGAATACGGCATCTATTACGAGGAGGGCAGCTATGTTGTGGCTCTGCTCTCGGTGTATAATTACGAACGGTTTTTTGAGGGGTTCAATGTGTCCGACGCCGGCGAAAAGCGCAGTCTTACGGAACTTGTGCTGACGAACATAATAGAGGATATGTTCTCTGCCGATTACCACTGTGTGACCTGTCCGCTGGACAGATTTGCCCTCGGCATTGCGGTCATCGTCAATGTAGACAAGGGAAATGATGTGGAGAACATCATTTCGGGGGCATATGACATAATCAGCAGTGAATTCGGCATATATTTCACCGCGGCAATAAGCGCGGAGCACAGCCGCGACGAGTGGAACGAGGCGTACAGCGAGGCTTTGTCCATCTGTGCGAGCGATGTGTTTGAATACGGTTCTGCGGACGGAAACGACGGCGCCGCCATCACCACATATTCCACTGCGGACGCCTGCGGCGGATATATCCTGTCCGACGAAGTGCAGAAAAAACTCTACAACACCGTGTGCAGTCAGAACGCAGATGCGGCGCGATCTATCATATGCGACATTCTGCGCGGATGCATCAATATGCCGCCGGACTACATGATAAACATAAAATTCGCCATATTGGATACGCTCCTCAAGGCTCTGCCGAGCGAGCGGCGCAGTGCGTTTTGCCGCGAGCACACCCCGGCGGCCGCCGTGAGTAACGCGGTGACGCCCGATGCGGTGAAACAAGTGCTCATCGATACCGCCGAGAGGATAATTGCGGACATTGGCGGTGCGGCGCAAAAGAGCGGCACTCTGTTCAAAAGGGTGAGCGACTTCACGCAGAGGAATTATTCCGATGTGGGACTCAGCATAGTGATGATTGCGGATCACATGGACATGAATCCGCACTATCTGTCAAAATGTTTCAAGGCGGAGACGGGCGAAAGTCTGCGCGACTATATAAACAAATATCGGATAGATGCGGCGAAAAAGCTGCTCCTCGAGTCCAACATGACCATGAAAGAGATTGCGGAAAAAGTAGGATTTATAGACAACAATGCTTTTATAAGAGTGTTTAAGAAATATGAGGGCGTCACGCCCGGAGTGTATAGAAAAACCCAAGGTTGACGGATGTCAGGCTTGGGTTTTTCGTTTCGTAAAGCTTGTGTATCGGCTCGGTGGTGTATATTTTATTTTGACACGCACACAGACGGCACAAAATTTTATGCGTTGGCTTGTGAAATTGTGTACCGGCTCGGGGATATATATTATATTTCTTAAACCACGCACTTCTGCTATCGGTTTTTCAAAATATAATATATACCCCCTCGCCTTTGTGCAGAATTTGCGCTCGTGCGCGAGGCTCCCCTGTGCAAGGGGAGCTGTCATTCGGGTTGATTCAAACCGAATGACTGAGGGGATGTAA
>CAKSFP010000010.1 GCA_934454585.1 uncultured Clostridia bacterium | reverse complement strand
TATTTTCAAGGTGTTTGACGCAATAACGGCGAAAATCTCTATGTTAAACCAATACGGGTTCGGGTCCCGCTTGCCTAAGCGGTATTTTTCTTAAACCCGGAAACGGCGGTCGCGATTGTCCGGGAAACGGCGAGCATTTTGACGAGAACGGCAACAGAATAGAATGTTGCTGTGATGAGTGCAATTTCCTGATGCTATGTCTTGATTAGTGTTCCCGTTCCTCCTGTGAGTAGTATTTATCCGTCAGCATTTTTGCAAAGGCACAGTATTCGTAGTCGAATGTGCAGCAATTATTCATCATCCATGTTTTTTTGTCGCCGTATGTAGGAAAGCGCAGCTGCTTGAACTCGCACCCGAGTGTGGTTTTTTTCTCATACAGGAAAAACGGACATATCACATATAATGGCATGGCGTATCTCCTAAAGATTATTCTTTTGCACATAGGCGCCGTACGACATCCCCGCCTCTTTGGCAAGTGCGGCCACACGGGCAAGTGTGAGCTTGGGCTTTTTTGATTTTTTCTTGGGTTTTGGCAGGGTTGTTCTGCCGTTTGCAAACATTCTGCATTCGGTTGAGCAGTATGTTTTTCTTCTCGGCGACAGGAATATGTTTCCGCACCAGGCGCATTTGCATCTGCGCGCCGACTCATGCCTGACAGCTTTGTTACTGCACCATTTGGAGCAGTATTTTTTTGCGTTTGCCGTTGCCTCGAATTCCTTGCCGCATATCGGACAGATTTTTTTTGTTTTCATTTGCAATTACCTCTTTTTTAATCTGAAATTAGGTTTGCTGTTTTCCGGCTAAAGAAACCTTAAAGAAAAAGCCGCAGCTTTTTTCGCCCACTGTATAAATTCTCATATGTACATACAAAAAGCAACAACCCAAAATAGTCTATGCTTTGCCATAGCAGATTAAAAAACTGCAAAAAAAGGGTTGATTCGATATCGACAATATAATTATTACATAAAAAAGTGTCAAAATCAACACAAAATTCGAAAAAAATAAAATTTTTATCATTGCTTTTTCGACACGATTATGTTATAATAAGCTGAAATAACTCGAAATAAGAAAAAAGGAGTAATTTAATGTTGCATTTTGGAGAAAGAATTAAATTTCTGAGAAAAAAAAATGGCTTGAGTCAAGAAGAACTGGCAAGTGCGCTGAGGGATAATTATCACCTCGGGACCGACCGCGCAATGATAAGCAAATGGGAGACTAATTTTCAGAGCCCGGCAGCCGAGACTCTGGCAGACATTGCCGATTTTTTTGGAGTGACGATGGACAGTTTTGTTTCGAACAGTGCGGCAGATGACGCCGGACGCTTGATGAGGGAATATGTTGCCGGAGAGGATTTGCCGTGCGGGAGTGTTCCCGGTTATTCACGGGCTCCGGAGGGCATGTCGGTTGATTTTTGCGTTACCGTGTGTGACGACACTTTGGCATCACAGGGTTTCCTGTGCGGCGACAAGATCTACGGTGTGGTGCAGAAACAGCTCAGTGACGGCGACAGGGCAGTCCTGAGTGTGCGCGGCAAAATAGAAATCCGCACAGTGTACATTGACAAAGGGGCAATGGTTTTTGTTGGTGCTGATTCGGCGTGCAGACCCATAACAACAAAAAAGAATCTGATGGGGGTCGACATTATCGGCAAGCCGACTATGCTCTGCCGCGAATTTCAAGTTTGACAAACGCATTGAATCTGTGGTACAATAAAAATGTCGGCTATGCCGGCAAAAATTTTGTGTGCGAATGAATCTGCACATTTGAATTTCACGGAAAGGATTAATATTAAATATATGGACAAAGAACTCAAGACATCACCGGGCGGCGAAGAACAGTTTGCCGAGAACAAAATGGGCACCATGCCGATTAATAAACTGCTTATATCCATGTCACTGCCAATGGTTATATCAATGCTTGTTCAGGCACTGTACAATGTGGTGGACAGCATATTTGTATCAATGATAAGCGAGAATGCACTCACCGCAGTGTCGCTCGCATTCCCTTTTCAAAACCTCATGATAGCCGTGGCGTCGGGAACGAGCGTTGGCATTAATGCCTTGCTGTCACGCAGCTTGGGCGCAAAAAAATATCATGATGCAAACAAGACTGCCAATGTCGGTCTGTTTTTGCTGATGCTCAGCTCACTTGTGTTTGTGGTGCTGGGGCTTGCGATATCGCGCAAGTTCTTCCTTGTCCAGACGGATATTCCGGAGATTGTGGACGGCGGAACAGTATATCTGCAGATATGCACGGTGCTGTCATTCGGCATTTTCGGTCAGTTTGCCTTTGAGAGGATGCTTCTGTCAACGGGCAAAACAATATATCCCATGATCAGCCAGCTTATCGGTGCGGTGATAAATATCATCTTCGATCCGATACTCATCTTCGGAAAATTCGGTTTCCCGGAAATGGGCATTGCCGGCGCAGCGATAGCGACAGTGTTTGGCCAGATAGTGGCTATGTTTGCCGCAATGATAATGAACCTTAAGTTCAACGAATATGTAAACCTGCACATCAGCGAAATTCGCCCGCGTGCGGAATATGTAAAGCAGATATACAAGGTTGGCGTGCCGTCAATCCTCATGATGAGTATAGGCTCGCTCATGACTTTCTGCATGAACAAGATTCTCATCGGATTCACCGCGACTGCCGCTGCCGTATTTGGCGTATATTTTAAGCTTCAAAGCTTTATATTCATGCCGGTTTTCGGACTCAACAACGGCATGGTGCCTATAATTGCTTTCAACTACGGAGCAAATAACCGAGACAGGGTTGTGTCCACGGCAAAACTCGCCATCATGTATGCCGTTGGACTGATGTTCCTCGGTTTCCTGGCGTTTCAGTTCATACCCGACAAACTTCTCGGTATGTTCAATGCCTCCGAGTCTATGCTATCCATAGGCGACACGGCACTGCGCATCATCAGCATCAGCTTTTTGTTCGCCGGTTTCTGCATAGTGTGCGGATCGGTGTTCCAGGCGCTCGGCAACGGCGTCTACAGCTTAATAGTCTCAGTAGCGCGTCAGCTTGTAATACTCATCCCGGCGGCATATCTGCTGTCGCTGACGGGTAGGCTTGAATTGGTTTGGTGGTCATTCCCGATTGCGGAAATCGCATCGGTCGGCACATCGGCATTTTTCATGAAAAAACTCCTCCGCGAGAGGTTTTAGAAAATAAAAAAAGAGAGAATCAAAAGCCTATTTCTGAACCGACCCCCAAAAGTTAGACCAAAAATCTAACTTTTGGGGGTCACATCATATTTCGCTTTTGATTCTCTCTTTTTTAATTTTCGGCGGAAACAATCCCGTCGATTATCTCAAGTGCCCTCTGTGACAACAGAAGGTTTTTTTCACGCTTTTTACGCACTTTTTGACCGAGAGGAGAAATTATTCCGAATGTAACATTCATTGGCTGAAAATTGCCTACAGAGCCTTCACTGATGTAATGAGCGAGGGCACCGACAGCAGTCTCGGGCGGAAAGTCAATCATGTCTTTGCCGCGTGCAAGCCTTGCTATGTTTATGCCTGCCGCAAGTCCCGATGACGCCGACTCTATGTAGCCTTCCACTCCTGTAATTTGTCCGGCAAAGAAGATTTTTGCGTTTTTCTTTGTCTGATAAAAGCAGTTAAGCAGCTTTGGTGAATTTATGAATGTGTTTCTGTGCATTACTCCGTATCGCACAAATTGCGCATTCCCAAGCCCCGGGATCATGGAAAACACCCTTTTTTGCTCGCCGAATTTAAGGTGAGTCTGAAAGCCGACTATGTTGTAAAGAGTACCGTCCTTATTGTCGCGGCGCAACTGCACCACGGCATGCGGAATCGTCTCCGTGCCGGGGTATGGCAAACCGACGGGCTTGAGCGGGCCGAAAAGCAGCGTGTCCTCACCGCGTTTTGCCATTGTTTCAACCGGCATGCAACCCTCAAAAACAGTTCCCTCGTCAGCTCCGTGCACCGCTGCACATTCTGCCGTTATGAGTGCATTGTAAAACTCTTTGTATTGCTCCGCCGTCATGGGGCAGTTGATGTAGTCAGCATCACCCTTGCCGTAGCGCGACGCCGCATAGGCAATGTTCATGTCTATGCTGTCCGCCGTTACGATAGGAGCCGCCGCGTCAAAAAAGTGAAGGTATTCTCCGCCGAAAAAGCTTCTTATCTCCTCATACATTCCGCCGGCTGTCAGAGGACCCGTCGCCACTACGGTGTATTCGTTTTCGTCTATGTGTGTCACCTCATTGTGTACCACGGATATATCGGGATGCGACTTGATTTTCTCGGTGATCATTTTTGAAAAAGCCAGTCTGTCCACAGCGAGTGCGCCGCCGGCCGGCACAGCCGTTGCGTCGGCGCATTCCATAATCAGCGAGCCGAGACGGCGCATTTCCTCCTTGAGCAGCCCCGCCGCATTTTCAAGCTGATTTGAACGCAATGAATTGGAACACACAAGTTCCGAGAAGAAGCTGAAATTATGAGCGGGCGATGATTTTTCGGGTTTCATCTCGAACAGGCGCACTTTCACGCCGCTGCGCGCAATCTGCCACGCCGCTTCACAGCCGGCAAGTCCGGCTCCGATAACATTTACCTGCATCACTTTTCTCCTTTTTCGTGTTTTTCGCCTTTTGATGCGCGGTTTTTCTCACTGCATACCGGGCAGTAGATTTTGCCGTCCCTGGTGCCCTTTTGATACATCATGCCTCCGCACCCCGGGCAGATTTTGTTTGTCGGTTTATCCCATGATGTGAAGTCACATTCGGGGTATTTTTCGCAGCCGTAGAATATTTTGCCGCGTTTAGATTTTTTTTCTATTATCTGACCGCCGCATTTCGGGCAGTTTACGCCTATCTGCTTTACTATCGGTTTGGTGTTGCGACAGTTCGGGAACGACGGGCAGGCGAGAAATTTGCCGTATTTGCCCTGTTTGTACACCATCATTGCACCGCATTTTTCACACTTGACATCGGACACTTCGTCTTTTATCTCCACATCGCCTATCTCGTCCTCGGCGGTTTTGAGCACTTTTTCAAACGGTTTGTAAAAATCGTCCACAACCTTGTGCCAGTCCTCTTTGCCGTCCTCTACCATGTCGAGGTCGTTTTCCATGCTAGCGGTGAAGGTAACATCCACAATGTCCTTGAAATACTTGCTCATTATGTCGTTCACAATCATGCCGAGCTCGGTCGGAAAGAGCGTTTTTTTGGTTCTGGTGACATAGCCGCGCGCGATTATCGTGGATATTGTGGGGGAGTAGGTGCTCGGCCTTCCGATTCCCTTTTCCTCCAGCATCTTGATGAGCGCCGCTTCGGTATATCGTGCCGGCGGCTGAGTAAAGTGCTGTTCGGGCAACAGTTTGTCAAGAGTGAGCACATCTCCGTCCTCAAGCGGCGGCAGTTTTGTTTCTTTCTTTTCTTCCTCGTCCTTGCCCTCGGTGTACACAAGCGTGTATCCATCGAATTTCATCGTTGCGCCTGTTGCGCGGAATTGATATTTTCCGCCGGCAGCATCGATGGTTGCGCTCACCGTGTCGTACAGGGCGTCCGTCATCTGACTTGATATAAAGCGCGACCATATCAGCTTGTAGAGTTTGTATTGGTCGCTTGTGAGCGAATCCTTGATGCTGTCCGGTGCAATGTCTGTATATGACGGGCGTATAGCCTCGTGAGCATCCTGGGCATTTTTCTTTGCTTTGTATATCCTGGGTGTTTTGGGGTAGTACTTGTCACCGTATTCCGCAAGAATATAGCTTTTTGCCTGTGCACGCGCGTCGTCCGCAATTCTCAGAGAGTCCGTTCTCATATAGGTTATAAGACCTATCTGTCCTCGTCCTTTTATGTTTATGCCCTCATACAGTTGCTGGGCGGCCTGCATGGTGCGCGCCGTTGTGAAGTTGAGCTTTCTGCTTGCCTCTTGCTGCAGAGTGCTTGTGATAAACGGCGGCTCGGGCGATTTTTTCTTCGTGGATTTTTTTACCGATGCTGCGACAAACGGCGAATTTTCGATTTGCTCCTTTATAGCCAGCGTATTTTCTTTGTCTTTCAGCTCAATTTTTTTTCCGTTTTCACCGTAGAATTTTGCGGTGAATTTCTTTTTGTCTTTGATGAGCGATGCGTCGAGAGACCAATATTCCTGGGGCACGAAGGCGTTTATCTCGTTTTCCCTGTCGCAAATGAGTTTTGTTGCGACGGACTGCACTCTGCCGGCACTCAGACCTTTTTTTACCTTTTTCCACAGTATCGGACTGATTTTGTAACCAACTATTCTGTCGAGGACACGGCGCGCCTGTTGCGCGTTCACAAGATCTTCGTTTATGGAGCGCGGCTGTTTGATTCCTTCCGTCACCGCTTTTTTTGTAATTTCATTAAATGTCACGCGGCACTGCGAGGCTTTGTCTATTTCAAGCAGATTTGCCAGGTGCCACGATATTGCCTCTCCTTCACGGTCGGGGTCGGTTGCGAGATATATTTTGTCTGCTGCCTTTGCCTCTTTTTTCAGCGATTTCACAAGTTCGCCTTTGCCGCGGATGGTTATATATTTCGGCTCGTAGTTATTTTCGGTGTCGATAGCCAGATAGCTCTTTGGCAGGTCGATTATGTGACCCATGCTTGCCAGTACACTGTATCCTCTGCCGAGATATTTTTTTATTGTTGTCGCCTTGGACGGCGACTCCACTATGACAAGTTTTTTGCTCATATTATACTCCTTCGTTATCAGTTAGATATTGTATATGTGTTTCCCGGGTGCTTGGTTATTTTGCCCGAAAGCTCCATAAGCAATAGACGGGAATTAAGTGCTCCGATATCCATACCGGTCTTCTCGTGTATAAAATCCGCCGAGATCGGTTTATCTGTTATCAGTTTTAATATTTTTGCCTCGTCACCTTCAACCGGGGTGCTGTCGATGCCGTACAGCGTTTCGTCGCTTTCACCGGCGTTTGTTTTTTGAACATATTCCTGCTCGAGCGTCTTAAAATCGCGTGTGCTTTCTATATTATTATTCTCGATTCTGTCATTCATACCCGCAACCAGCAAATCGGCATATCTTGCGCGACAGCCGAACAGTATATCTTCGGCACAGGTAGCACAGTAGGCGCCGTCTTTTATCATAGCGTTTGTGCCCTTGGAGTAAAGCGAATATATGCTTCCGGGCACTGCATAAAGATCCTTGCCCAGTTCGTTTGCGCGGTTTGCCGTTATGAGCGAACCGCTCTTTATATCCGCCTCCACCACAACCGTTGCTGCTGACAGTGCGGCGATTATTATGTTGCGCTCGGGAAAATGAAATTTCTCCGGCGGAGAGTTGAGCGGATATTCACTTACCACCATACCGGTTTCCATGATTTTCTTCATAAGAGATGCATTCTTTTTCGGATACACAATGTTTACGCCGCAGCCTATGATTGCAACCGTCGGCATGCCTGCGTCAAGCGCACCGCGGTGTGCCACGGAGTCTATGCCGTCTGCCATTCCGCTCACTATAATCACGCCGGATTCGGCAAGCTCTTTTGATATGTTGTACGCACAGTTTTTGCCGTAGACTGTCATTTTTCTTGTGCCGACCATCGATATGCACAGTCGCTCGTTCAGATTGATGAACTTTCCGCGACAGTACAAAACAAGAGGCGGCATATATGCCTGACGCAGCAAATCCGGATATTCGTCCGAATCTAATGTCACTATGGTAACGCCGTTTTGCTTATAGAGCGAGTGCATATCACGGACATCTTTGTCGCAAAGCGAAGTTATCTGTTCCGGCTGCAACCAGTCGAGTGCCTCGTAGTCCGGTCGCTTTGCGGAGTAAATACTCTCAATGTCGCCGAAATGTTCTATCAGATGGTGCTTTATCTTTTTGGTCATCAACCCATTTTCGGAAAGCCATAGCCAGAGATTGATTTTGTCCATTTGCAAGTTTCACCGTTCTTTCGTTTTTTCTCACATATAAATAAATTATCACGAAATCCACTATATGTAAAGCTTTTTTTGAAAATTTTTTAATTTTTTTTTGAAATCGGTCAAAAATCGGTCAAAAATTTAATTTTCTATTGACATATTCGGCGGCGGACGATATAATATATATACTGTTATTATGGGAGGGGTATGTTTTTGAGAGTTATATCGGGCTCTGCAAGAGGACTCAAGCTTGAAAGCCTTGACGGACTCTCGACAAGACCTACCCTTGACAGGGTTAAAGAGGCAATATTCAGTATGCTTTTTGACAAGACGGCAGATGCGTCGGTTCTCGATCTGTTTGCCGGCAGCGGTGCCATGGGAATAGAGGCGCTCAGCCGCGGTGCGGCGGAGTGCGTCTTTGTGGACAATGCCCGAGATGCTGCTGCGGTTGTCGGCAGAAATCTGGCAAAGGCACGATTTGAGGCAAGGGCCGATGTGCGTATGTGTGCTTTTGACAGTTTTCTTAAGATGAACGACAAAAAGTTTGACCTGGTGTTCCTCGATCCGCCGTACAGGTCGGATTACTTAAAAAAATCACTTTCTTTGCTGCACGATAGACATCTTTTGTCGGACGGAGCGGTTGTTGTGGCAGAGTATGACAAAAGCATTCCGCCGGACATTCCGGCAGGGTTTGAGGTTGTACGCCGGCGCAGCTACGGCAGGGTGAGTGTGAATATTTTGGAGGAAACATGAGCAAAACAGCCGTATATCCGGGCAGCTTTGACCCGATTACAAACGGTCATCTCGACATAATCAAAAGGGCGAGCAGGATTTTTGATAAGCTCTATGTATCTATACTTACCAACAGTGCAAAGACATCTGCCTTCTCTCTTGAGGAGCGGCTCGATATGATACGCCGTGTCACCGCAGAATATGACAATGTCGAGGTTGACAGCTTTTCCGGACTTCTGGTGAACTATCTAAATAAGAAAAACGCCACCATAGTTGTGCGCGGACTGCGCGCAGTGTCGGATTTTGAGTACGAATTTCAGATGGCTCTCACCAATCACAAGCTTGAAAAAAACATCGAAACGCTGTTTATGATGACCAGCGCAAAGTATTCTTATCTCAGCTCGAGCATCGTCAAAGAGGTGGCACGCCACGGAGGCAATCTTGAGGATCTTGTTCCGGATTGTCTTGTCCGCGAAATTGCAGACAAACTAAAGATTGATTAATACCACAAGGAGGATGAAAATAATGGATATAGTGGAATTGCTCGCAGAGTTGGAAGAATTGATAGAAAAAGGCATTGAGATACCGATTATCAAAAAGACTTTTCTTGATAAGGAAAAACTTCTTGACATCATAAATGACATCAGTCTTTCTATCCCCGAAGAAATCCGTGAGGCAAAAGCTATCAATGAGGACAGAGAAAAAATCCTCTCCGATGCACAAAGGCTTGCCGACGCAAAGATCAAAGAGGCGGAGCACAAGGTTGTGTCACTCATAGACGAGCATGAGATAACCAGAAAAGCTACAGAGAACGCAAGCGTGATTATCGAAAAGGCTCAGAAAGAGGCAAAGGAAATTCGCCTTGCTTCGCTTAAGTATGCCGACGATATGCTCGCAAGAGTTGAGCGCGATGTAAACGAGATTAATTCACGCATTGTTGCCAGCAGAAACGAACTTAAAAAATAAACAATCTTTGGCTGCGGACGGATGTGAAAACCCGTCCGCATTTGTAAAACAGAAAAAAGAGGAAGCGTGAAATTGAGAAATTGAAAGAAATTAAAAACGGGTTTTGGTATAAAATGAGGTGTTCGCGATGAATAATATAATCTGGATTGTTGCGGCGGTTGTTTTTGCCGCAGTTGAGGCGCTCACTTTCAACCTTGTGACGATATGGTTTGCCATAGGTGCGCTTGTAGCGTTTGCTGTTTCGTATTTCGGTGCCGATGTCACAGCTCAGCTGTGGATTTTTGTACTTGTGTCCGTGGTGTCACTGGCACTCACAAAGCCGCTTGTGGCAAAGAAACTCAATGTTCGCAGACAGAGCACCAATGCCGACATGATTATCGGCAAAACCGCTGTTGTTACGACAGACATAAAGCGCGACAGCTTCGGCGGCGAGATAAAGGTTTGCGGCAGACCGTGGTCCGCAACCGCCTTTGACGGTGGCGACATCCCGGCGGGGTGCGAAGTCGTCGTTGAGCGGATAGACGGTGTTCGTGCCGTTGTGAGACGGCTTGACGAAAATAAAAGCGAAATAATATAAAATTAACGGAGGAAGCGTACTATGGTTTGGATTGGACTTATAATTATTCTCTCAATTATTGTTGTGCTCAACATCAGGATTGTTCCCCAGGCACACGCGGCAGTTGTGGAACGCCTCGGCGCATACAATGAGACTTGGAGCGTGGGCATTCATGTAAAGATTCCTTTCATCGACCGCATAGCAAAGACGGTCAGTCTCAAAGAACAGGTGGTTGACTTTGACCCTCAGGCGGTTATAACAAAGGATAATGTAACTATGCAGATTGACACGGTCGTTTTCTATCAGATTACCGATCCCAAGCTCTATGTATACGGTGTGGATTATCCAATGTCGGCGATAGAGAATCTGACGGCGACCACACTGAGAAATATCATCGGCGATCTTGAGCTGGACGAGACGCTCACATCCAGAGATACCGTGAACACAAAAATGCGATCCATCCTCGACGAGGCTACCGACCCGTGGGGTATAAAGGTAAACCGGGTGGAACTGAAAAACATCATTCCGCCGCGTGAGATTCAGGATGCCATGGAGCGTCAGATGAAAGCGGAGCGCGAGAGACGAGAACTCATCCTCAAGGCAGAGGGAGAGAAAAAATCTGCAATACTTGTTGCCGAGGGTGAGAAAGAGGCGGCTATTCTGCGTGCCGATGCCGAAAAGGAATCTCATATACGCGTGGCGCAGGGTGAGGCAGAGGCGATACTCAGCATCCAGACGGCAAATGCCGAGGGTCTGCGCAGACTCAAAGAGGCTTGCCCGGATGAGGCGGTAGTTGCGCTTAAAGCCATGGAGGCGCTTGAAAAAGTAGCTGACGGCAAGGCGACCAAGATTATCATACCGAGCGAGATTCAGTCTGTTGCCGGGCTTGCCGCATCATTCAAGGAATTGATTAAAGACGATAAATAAGTTTGAAAAACGGGCGTCCGATTCGGGCGCCCGTTTGGCGTTTTCAAAATAACCTTGGTCACTCGGTGACGGCGTTTATTGTTTTGTAATCTGTGCACCGTCCCGGAGATATGTATTTTATTTTGGCTCACTCACGCGTCGAAACAAGCAGCGCATCGCGCGCTGCAAATCGAAGATTTACAGCTTACTCGCTTTGCTGTTTCTCCTTTTTCCCAAAAAGGCACGCTATGCTACCACCTTTTTTGGAACCCTGCGCTGAACTCGTTCACACAAAATAAAATACATATCTCCTCGCCTTTGAGTAAATTAAGGCTCATTTGCATGGCTCACCTGTGCAAAACGCCGCCACCGAGTGACCGAGGTATCTTCATCTGCACTTCATCACATCCAGCGCAATCTGCCGAAAAGCCGGTATGCAAGCCGCACTGCCGCTTCTTCCGTCCTCGGCGAACACCGCCATGGCATATTTCGGGTTGTCATAAGGAAAAAATCCGCAAAACCACCCGTGCACCATCGGCGTTCCGCCTTTGTTCCATCCCGTCTCTGCCGTGCCGGTTTTCCCGGCAATGGCAACCACCCCGTTTTGTGCGGACTGCGCCGTGCCTTCAAGCACTGCCTCACGCATCATCTCTCCTATCGCATACGCCGTGCGGCGGCTGATGACGGTTCGGCAGCCGTTGTTGCGCAGAAGTTTTATTGTTGTTCCGTCGGGGCTTACAATGCTGTCCGCTATGTTTATGTCTCTCATCGTGCCGCCGGACGCGATTATGCACGCCATGTTTGCGGCTTGCAGCGGCGTTATGAGGATCTCACCCTGACCTATGCCTGCGTTTGCCGCGTCACGCAGTGAAAATTCACGCATTTGCGGCAGATGTCCCGGCGATTCATCCAAGTCGCAGCTAAGCAGAGTGTCACCGAGAGAAAATTTTTTCGCCTCGTCAATTATCACATCCGCTCCGATATTCATCGCAGTGCTGTAAAAATAGCTGTTGCAAGACTTGGCAAAGGCGTTTTTTAAGTTCAGTTCGCCGTGGCCGTTTTCGCTGTTGCACTTAAAATTCATTCCGTCCGCTGTGACATAACCTCTGCACGAATATATCCGAGACTCATCTCCTCCGTTTTCGAGATAGGCCGCTGTCGTGATGATCTTGAAAATGCTCCCCGCGTTATACGGGCTTAATGCACGATTGAGCAAGGGAGAGTTATCGCCGCTTAGCACATTTTCCACATTGTTGCGGTCAAAGTTCGGACGGCTGACCATGGCGACCGTGTCAAACGATGCTGTATCCAGTATCACGATTGCTCCGTTCTCGATATACTCATCGGCGTATTTCTCGGCGATTTTCTGCACGGTTGCGTCTATTGTCAGCTTGATGTTCCGGCTCGGTTTGCTGTCTGTCAGCTCCGTGAGTGTTTTTTTTAGTTTTCCTCCGGCGGCATCGGTCATATATACGGCGCGTTTTGCCGCATCAGATGTCAGCACGGAGTCAAATGCTTTTTCCACTCCGCTTGCACCGCTGCCGTCCGACAGGGTGTAGCCCGTGATATGCGAAGCCGTACCGTCCGGATATCTTTTTTCACATTCCGCGATCAGACCGTCCGCCAGGGTGATATTTTCCGCTTTGCTGTCGACGAGAGGTATCATGTTTTTATCGTAGATGCCACCGCGGTACTTTTTTATTATTTCCGTACTGCGGCGCTCCGAGGCGGCATTTTGGGCATATGACGCCTGCTTTACCGCCGCAATGTTGAATATGTGTGCACAAAGTGCGGTAAGGCTCAGCAGAGAGACGAATAACAGAATTTTTATTTTTTTTCTCATAATAAATTCCTCCGCTGCCTATTATGCCCGAAAGAATGGAAAAAATGCAAAAAACGAAAGAGCAAAAAGAAACGAAGGTGCGGAAAAGTGAATAAAAAAAGCGAACTGCGCCGAAAGACGCAGCCCGCAGGTAGGTATTAAATTACTTGGAAAGCTCTTTAATGCAGTCAGCACAAATGTTTTTACCCTTAAATTCGGTTACATTGTTGCTGTTTCCGCAGAATGTGCAAGCAGGTTCATGCTTTCTGAGAATGATGTTGTCACCCTCCACATAGATTTCTACGGAATCACCGCTGTCAAGATCTTTAAGTCTGCGCAGCTCGATCGGAAGAACTATTCTGCCCAGCTTGTCGATGTCTCTTACAATACCTGTTGATTTCATAATTAATCCACCTCAATTTCCAATTTAGTATTTTTTATTTAATCCATAATAACACATAATCAGATAAAAATCAACACCCAATTTTAATTTTTTTGATGTTTTATTATTATTTATACATATTTACCACAAAAGACGCGAATTTTATACAAATTCAACACTTGCTTTTTGCGTAAAAGGGTTATACAATGATAGTGTCAGATTTTGTTCTATTTTGAAAAAGAGAAAAAAAGGAGAAATGGAAATGGAAAAACTGTTTAAGCTCAAGGAAAACGGTACCGATGTAAAAACCGAAATTATTGCCGGTATCACCACTTTCCTTGCAATGGCGTACATACTCGCCGTCAACCCGAACTACCTCGGCGGAATTGAAGGAGCATCCGCTCCGGCTGTGTTCACCGCAACCGCAATCTCGGCTGCGATAGCAACACTGTGCATGGCTTTCTTTGCAAACTATCCTGTTGCCCTTGCATCGGGCATGGGTCTCAATGCATTCTTTGCATTCACCGTTTGCGGAGCCATGGGATGTTCTTATCAGGTAGCTCTCACGGCTGTACTTGTTGAGGGTCTCATCTTCATGGTACTGTCTGTATTCAAGTTTAGAGAGGCTCTTGTAAATTCAATCCCGAACAACCTTAAATATGGCATATCCGCAGGTATCGGATTGTTTATCACAATAATCGCACTCATCAACTCAAAAACCGTTGTTCCCGATGCGGCAACACTTGTTGCGCTCGGCGACCTTTCCTCGCCTACGGTTGTGCTTTCTTTTGCAGGATTGCTCATCATTGGTGTTCTTCACCACTTCAATGTTAAGGGTGACATCCTCATCGGCATTATTGCAACCTGGATTCTCGGTATGATTGCACAGGCTTGCGGCTGGTATGTTGTAGATATAGAAAACGGTGTATACTCGCTCTATCCCAACTTCTCCACAGAAGCTTTTAAGGCACCTTCAATGTTTAACTTTGACTTCAAGTTTGTTGCCGAAAATGCAATGACATTCATATTTATAGCATTTACATTCCTTTATACGGATATATTTGATACCGTCGGCACACTCATCGGCGTTGCCGAAAAAGGCGATCTTCTCGACGAAGACGGCAATCTTCCCAAAGCAGGAGCCGCTCTCATGGCAGATGCTGTAGGTACCGTTGTCGGTGCTTGCATGGGTACATCAACCGTTACAAGCTATGTTGAGTCGACCGCAGGCGTATCCGTAGGCGGCAGAACAGGACTCACGGCTGTTGTTACGGCGGTGCTCTTTATCATCTCCATTGTGTTTGCGCCGTTCTTCCTTGCCATTCCTTCGTTCGCTACGACACCGGCTATGCTCTTTGTCGGACTGCTCATGCTCTCGTCCGTTAAGAAGATGAGCTTCTCCGGCGACATGGCAGATGCTATCGGAGGATTCTTGGCAATCGCTTTCATGCCTTTGACATATTCTATCTCAAACGGTATCATGGTTGCTATGATAGCTTGGGTTGTAATCAAAATTTGCACAGGCAAAATCAAAGATATCAGCCCCGTTATGTGGATATCTGTTGTACTCTTTGCGCTGTATATAGCGTCAAAGGTAATGTAATTTAACTAAAACAATTTTCAAATTAACAAAATCAATTGGGGGTGTTGCATTTTTGGAACACCCCCTCTTATATGGGAAGGGAATAACATTATGAGAAAGACTTATACTATGGAAATAGCAGGACTCAAGCGTGAATTGCCCCTGTTCAAGGTTGCGGACGATTTGTACATTGCCGCTTTCATCATGTTCGGCGATGTGGAGATTACCGTTGCTGCGGCGGAGCAGCTGCTCAAAAAAGCGCCGGAGTACGACATCATAGTCACTGCCGAGTGCAAGAGCATTCCGCTTGTTTACGAAATGGCAAAACAGCACGGCGACGATAACTACATCATTGCGCGCAAGGCGCCCAAGGTGTATATGGAGAACATCATCACAACCGAGGTTAATTCCATAACCACCGCCAATTTGCAAAAACTCTGCATAGGTCAGGCGGATGTCGACGCCATTTGCGGCAAACGCGTGCTTGTGGTGGACGATGTAATCAGCACCGGAGAATCGCTCGATTCCATAGATTATCTTGTGGAAAAAGCGGGCGGTAACATAGTCGGCAAGATGGCTGTCCTCGGCGAAGGCGACGCTGCCGACAGAGACGACATCATCGTACTTGGCAAGCTGCCGCTGTTTGACGCACAGGGAAATATCAAATAATATCCGAAAAAATGATAAAAACCCCCAAAAATTCGCTGAAAATCTATTGACTTTATCGAAAAAATGTGATAGGATAAGTCTGTGGCAGAACATAAATGCATTTTAGCAAACTCACCGAAAGATGGGGACGCAAAGTTTAGTGTTTAACCCGTTTTTGGCGGTATGATTGACTGACTGCGTATTTCCCGTGTGCAGTCGGTCTTTTTATGTGTTCTGACGCTTTGTGACACTGTGTCGTAAGTCGGCTGCGGTGATGACACAAAAAGCTTAAAATCGGTTACAAGTTGGAAATTGGGTCATAAATCGGGACCGGTTCCCCCTCTGTTGCCAAGCCTTACATTGTCCCTCGGCTCGGCGGCGAAGGGGGAATCCTTTTTTATATGGCTCAAATAATCTAATCGCTTAAATAAATTACACAAAAGTTCGGGACAGTACATTTTATTCTGCACGCATAAAGATTTGTGCCGTCTGTGTATGTGTTTTTTATTCTTGCCGTCTCGGACAGCAGTGCAGTAGCGCTGAACTCGCCGTCTAAGAATAAAAAACACATACACATCCCTTGACGGATACTTACTGCGCGTATCAGAACTAACTTACAGCGCGTAAAATGTACTGTCCCGATTTGATTTGCAAGATTACAGGATACATCCTTTAAGAATATTTTTCCGTATTATGCGCATAATACGAAAAAATGTTAAGGGGTGTATTTTTTTGAAACAGTTTTTAGAGATAAAAAGTGTGTTTGCAAGACAGATTATCGATTCGCGCGGCAATCCGACCGTGGAAGCGGAAGTCATCTGCACGGACGGTTTTGTCGGCAGAGCAGCCGTGCCATCTGGTGCGTCCACGGGTGTGTATGAGGCACTGGAACTGCGTGATGGCGGCGAAGGCTTCATGGGCAGAGGGGTAGAGAAGGCTGTTGATAATGTCAACACCGTCATTGCCGACCGCATATGCGGCATGAATGTGCTTGACCAGCGTGAGATAGACCTTGCCATGCTTGATGCGGACGGCACGGCGGACAAATCAAAACTCGGTGCAAACGCTCTGCTCAGCGTATCGCTTGCCTGTGCGGATGCGGCGGCAAACGCGCTCGGACAAAGCCTATATTTCTATGTTGGCGGTTGCGGTGCTTATGTTTTACCCACTCCGATGATGAATATTCTCAACGGCGGCGCCCATGCCAATAACAATGTGGATATTCAGGAATTTATGATTATGCCGACGGGTGCGCCGACTTTCTCCGATGCGATGCGCATGAGCTGCGAGGTTTATCACACACTCAAAAAACTGCTTGCCGATTCAGGCAATGCGACATCTGTCGGTGATGAGGGTGGTTTTGCGCCCAGCCTGGAAAAAGATGAGGACGCTCTTTCGCTCATCTGCGAGGCAATAAAGGACGCGGGGTATGAACCGGGATGCGATTTTAACATTGCGATTGACGCGGCGTCGTCCGAATGGGCAAAGGGAGACGGCACATATACTCTCACCAAGTCGGGCAAGACATACACGCGTGAAGAACTTGTGTCATACTGGGAGCAACTGTGCGAAAAATATCCGATTGTTTCAATAGAGGACGGAGTCGGTGAGGATGACTGGGACGGTTGGAAACTGCTGACCGACAGGCTCGGCGACAAAATTCAGCTTGTCGGCGACGATTTGTTTGTCACCAACACAAAAAGGTTAGAGCGCGGCATAAACGACGGTGCTGCAAATGCAATTCTCATCAAGCCAAATCAGATAGGCACGCTTACCGAGACGATAGATGCTGTGCGCATGGCGCAGTTTGCGGGATATGGAGCAATAGTATCACACCGCTCAGGTGAGACGGAGGACACATTCATCGCCGACCTGGCGGTTGCGCTGGGCGGCGGACAGATAAAGACCGGCGCGCCCACAAGAACCGACAGATGCGCAAAGTATAACAGACTTTTGCGCATTGAGGAGGAACTCGGGGCTGCCGCACGGTACGGCGGTGCGGATTTTGTTATAAAACAGCCGTTACGCACACATTGACACTCGCCGCAACCGTATGGAACGAATTCATTCCGCAGCGGTTTTGCCGTTGCCTTTCATATTATCCGTTGCATATTGACAGCATTGCAGAACAAGCAGGTTAAACGACACATCATTTGCCGCCGCAATTTCGTTGAGTTGCTCGAACAATGGCTCTGTAAACCGTATCGTGCGGGCGACATTTGCGTTTTTGAATTTGTTCTCTACTTCAAACATGTAATCAACTCCGATTATATTATTGACATAATTATAAATCCAGTGTATAATCATTAATATAACCAAAAAATGGTGCACCGTCTCGGGCAGGTGTATTTTGTTCTGTACGCATAGGATTTTGTGCCGTCTGTGTATGTGTTTTTTATTCTTGTCTCCTCGGACAGCAGTGCAGTAGCGCTGAACTTCTCGCCTAAGAATAAAAAACACATACACATCCTTTGACGAATGGTTTTCTACGCACATCACGCAGAATTCGCTTACACAAAATAAAATATACCTACCCTCGCCTATGAGACAGATTCTTTCCTTTTGTTGATTCTGTTTCAAGGCGGTAGGGGTCGATGACCTCATCGACCCGCAGTTAATGAACCAATCTGAACATATGACGATATTTTGTTAATGTACCTGTAGGGGCGGCCCTATGTGGTCGCCCGAACAAATAAACAATTTCGCACAACTCCATTAAAAATTGCACTAAAACAACAAATATTCCATAAACTTTATGTATATTTTTCACGAAATTTCAAAAATGCGCCCATAATTCAAAAAAAAGCTTGCAAAACCGCTCAAAATGCGGTATACTAACAAAGCGTGGCATGACATACGATGATGCAGGAGGTTACCGGCAAACACAGCGGAGACGCGGTTTTGTCAATTTCTGCGGAGAATGTCCGAATCATGAACTCGGGCGGCAGAGTCACAGTACATTCAACAGGTGTATTATGTCCCCGGTATGCAGTTTTGCACCGGGTTTTATAATGCGCAGGGTACGACACACACGGGTTGGTGTGAGTTTTTTATGACTGCCGGATGGCACCAAAAATACGCAATGTTAGGAGGGTACTATTAATGGCTAACAGTCAGAAAATCAGAATTAAGCTCAAAGCTTATGACCACCAGTTGATCGACCAGTCTGCAAAGAAAATTGTTGAGACTGCGGAGAGAACAGGTGCGAAGGTGGCAGGTCCTATTCCGCTCCCCACAAAGAAAGAGGTTGTTACAATCCTCAGAGCGGTACACAAGTATAAGGATTCTCGTGAACAGTTCGAAATGAGAACGCACAAGAGACTTATCGACATATTGGAGCCTACACCCAAGACAATCGACACACTGCTCAAGCTTTCATTGCCGACAGGCGTTGACATCGAGATTAAGCAGGTGTGAGGCACAGCCGGTTTTGCGGCGTGCATTGCCGCACTTAAATGATGCGGCGGGTCATGTTGGAGCACCCTTATTCAGCTTCAACCAATAACCTAAATAGGAGGAAAAAGAAATGCAAAAAGCAATTTTAGGAAAGAAAATCGGAATGACACAGCTTTTTACAGAAGACGGTGTTGTAATACCCGTTACTGTTCTTGAAGCCGGTCCGATCACCGTTGTTCAGAAGAAAACGGTTGAAAATGACGGATACAATGCCATTCAGGTAGGCTTTGTCGATGCTAAAGAAAAGCTCGTTAACAAGCCGATGAAGGGACACTTTGCAAAAGCAGGTGTCGACAGCAAAAAATATCTGCGCGAGTTCAGGCTCGATGATGATTCCGCTTACGATGTGGGCGCGGTTATCAAAGCCGATGTCTTTGCAGAGGGTGACAAAGTAGATGTTACCGGCATAAGCAAAGGTCACGGATACGCAGGTACCGTCAAGAGATGGGGAACTCACAGAGGTCCTATGTCTCACGGTTCGGGTTATCACAGAGGCGTCGGTTCTCTGGGTGCTTGCTCAACTCCTTCGAGAGTTATGAAGAATAAGAGACTCCCGGGTCATATGGGTGTTGAACAGGTTACGGTTCAGAACCTTGATATTGTAAAAGTTGATGTTGAGAAAAACCTCATCCTTATAAAGGGCGCGGTTCCGGGTCCTAAGGGCGGTATCTTGACAATCAGGAATACAGTTAAAGCGTAATTTAAGGAAAGGAGGAAATATAGATGCCTAAAGTAGCTTTATATGATATAAAAGGAAATAACATCGGAGATATAGAACTTTCCGATGCGGTGTTCGGCCAGAAGGTAAACAAATCTGCTTTGCACCAGGTTGTTGTAAACTACCTTGCAAACCAGAGACAGGGTACTCAGAGCACCAAGACTCGTTCGGAAGTTCGCGGAGGCGGAATCAAGCCGTGGCGTCAGAAGGGTACAGGCCGTGCAAGACAGGGCAGCATCCGTGCCACACAGTGGATAAAAGGCGGTATCGCTCTCGGACCGAAGCCCAGAGATTACAGATACTCCGTAAACAAGAAGCTTAAGACAGTTGCTCTTAAGTCCGCACTCAGTGCGAAAGTGGCTGACGGCGAGATGATCGTTGTAGACAACATTGCTTTTGACGAAATCAAGACAAAGCAGGTTGTGGGGATGCTCGACGCTCTCAAGGTAGAGTCCAAGGCACTCATCGTTACCAACGAGAAGAACGACATTGTGGTTAAATCCGCAAGAAACATTGCAGGTGTTGCAACAACATTTATGGGCAGCCTCAATGTATATGACATACTGAAATATGATGTAATGGTTATTACAAAGGACGCTGTATCAAAGATTGAGGAGGTGTACGGTAATGAATAAGCACGATATCATTATTAAACCCGTAATCTCTGAAAAAAGCATGGATCAGTTGGCAGACAGAAAGTACACATTCAAAGTAAACATCAATGCCAACAAGATAGAGATAGCTAAAGCTGTAGAAGAAATCTTCGGCGTTAAGGTTGAAAAGGTTACTACACTCAGAGTACAGGGAAAAATCAAGAGAATGGGTGCTACATCCGGCAAGAGACCTGACTACAAGAAAGCCGTAGTTAAGCTCACACAGGACAGCAAGACCATAGAATTCTTTGACGGAATGGCTTAATCGAAAAGGAGGAAAAAGGACATGGCAATGAGAAAATTTAATCCTACATCACCTGCTCGCAGATTTATGACTGTTTCTACATTTGAAGAACTTTCAAAGGTTGCACCGGAGAAGTCCTTGCTGGAACCGCTCAAGAAGCATTCCGGAAGAAACTCATACGGTAGAATTACCGTTCGTCACAGAGGCGGCGGAAACAGAACTAAATACAGAGTAGTTGATTTTAAGAGACTTAAAGACGGTGTAAACGCTACTGTTCAGTCAATCGAGTACGATCCTAACAGAAGCGCATATATCGCACTTATTCAGTACGAGGACGGCGTAAAGAGCTATATCATCGCTCCCCACGGCCTCAAAGTCGGCGATGTAATCTGCTCGGGCGACGGCGCGGACATAAAGCCGGGCAATGCGCTCAAGATAAAGAGCATCCCCGTAGGTACACTTATCCACAACATAGAGCTTTTCCCGGGCAGAGGCGCACAGCTTGTAAGAGCTGCAGGAAACAGCGCTCAGCTTATGGCAAAGGAGAACGGCTATGCACAGGTTAGACTTCCCTCGGGCGAAGTCAGAATGGTAAGCCTTGAATGCAAAGCCACAATCGGTCAGGTGGGCAATCTCGATCATGAGAATATGTCAATCGGTAAAGCAGGCCGTAAGAGACACATGGGATGGAGACCTACCGTCCGCGGTGTTGTTATGAACCCCTGCGATCACCCTCACGGCGGTGGAGAAGGAAAGTCGCCTGTCGGTATGCCGGGACCTGTTACTCCTTGGGGTAAACCTACACTCGGTTACAAGACCCGCAAGAAGAACAAGCACAGCAACAAATATATTGTTAAAAAGAGAAACGGCAGATAGTTTCAGGCTAATCTCAGCCTGACATATTTCCGGAAGGAGGTAAAGTATTAATGGGTAGATCACTTAAAAAAGGACCTTTCGTTGAAGAAAGACTTATGAAAAGAATTGTTGAGATGAACGAGGCCGGTGAAAAGAGAGTTATCAAGACCTGGTCAAGACCGTCTACTATATACCCCGACATGGTCGGCCACACAATCGCTGTTCATGACGGCAGAAAGCATGTTCCGGTTTATGTGAGCGAGGACATGGTTGGACACAAGCTCGGCGAATTTGCACCCACAAGAACATTCAAGGGTCATGCCGGCGGCAAGACAACAAACGCAAAATAATAAATATCCTATTTAAGAGAGGAGGATTTTACGAATGGAAGCAGTCGTAAATGAAGCAAGAGCTAAATTGAGTTATGCTCGTATTTCTTCAAGGAAAGTTAAGATCGTTATAGACCTTATAAGAAATAAATCGGTCGGCGAAGCTCTGGCTATTCTCAAGTTCACTCCCAAAGCAGGAGCAGAAATCGTAGAAAAGCTGTTGAATTCGGCAATCGCAAATGCGCAGAACAATCACAACATGGATGTTGATAAGCTTTATGTTGCCGAAATCTATGCAAACCAGGGCCCGACACTCAAAAGAATTATGCCCAGAGCACAGGGTAGGGCGTTCAGAATAAGAAAAAGAACAAGCCATATCACTGTTGTATTGAAAGAAAAAGAATAAGATAGGAGGAAAGAACCTTGGGTCAGAAAGTACATCCACACGGAGTAAGAGTCGGTGTTATCAAAGATTGGGATTCCAAATGGTATGCCGATAAAAAAGACTTCGGCGATTTGCTCGTTGAAGATTATAAAATCAGAAAATTCCTTAAAAAGTCTCTTTTCTCAGCAGGTATTTCCAAGATTGAAATAGAAAGAAACGATAATAAGGTAAGAATCCACATCCACACTGCAAAGCCGGGTATCCTTATCGGTAAGAACGGCGCAGAAAAGGATAAGATCAAAGCAAGCGTAGAAAAACTTATAAACAAAAATGTCATCATCGACATTGTAGAAGTTAGGAATGCAGAAGTTGACGCACAGCTCGTTGCAGAGAACATTGCATCGCAGCTTGAGAGAAGAATCTCCTTTAGAAGAGCCATGAAGCAGGTTATGCAGAGAGCCATGAAGATGGGTGCAAAGGGTATCAAGACGGCTTGCTCCGGCAGACTCGGCGGTGCCGAAATTGCAAGATGTGAGCAGTATCATGAAGGTACTATTCCGCTTCAGACACTTCGTGCAGATATCGATTACGGTTTTGCAGAGGCAGACACCACTTACGGTAAAATAGGCGTTAAGGTATGGATCTACAAAGGTGAAGTGCTGAAAACCGCTGCAGCTCCTAAGCAGAACGAGGGTAGAAAGAGTAAAGGAGGCAGATAATCATGTTGTTACCTAAGAGAGTTAAATACAGAAGAGTAATGAGAGGCCGCATGAAAGGTCAGGCATCGCGTGGTAACAAGATTGCTTACGGTGAGTACGGCATTCAGGCTCTTGAGCCGGCTTGGATCACCAGCAATCAGATTGAAGCAGCCCGTATTGCCATGACTCGTTACACAAAGAGAGGCGGTCAGGTTTGGATAAAGATATTCCCCGACAAGCCCGTAACCGAAAAGCCGGCTGAAACCCGAATGGGTTCCGGTAAAGGTTCACCGGAGTATTGGGTTGCCGTTGTTAAGCCGGGCAGAATCATGTTCGAAATCGGCGGCGTAAGCGAGGCTGTTGCCAAAGAGGCACTCCGTCTTGCAATCCACAAACTCCCGATAAGATGCAAAATTGTATCAAAGCAAGATCAGGAAATGGACGGTGATTCGAGTGAAAATTAATGAAATAAGAGATCTTACTGACATGGAATTGAATCAGAAGTTAGATGAATTGAAGGCTGAATTGTTTAACCTGAGATTTCAGCATGCCACAAATCAGCTCGACAATCCGAGAGTAATTACTGATGTTAAGCGAACCATCGCTAAGATAAAGACAATCCTTCGTGAAAGAGAATTAAAACAGACCGTTTAATAAGAGAGGAGGAATTCTAAGTGGAGCGTAATTACAGGAAAACCAGAATCGGCAAGGTTGTCAGCGACAAGATGGACAAGACAATCGTCGTTGCTATAGAATACAGCGTTAAGCACAAGCTGTACAGCAAGATCGTTAAAAAGACATACAAACTGAAGGCTCATGATGAAAATCAGGTAGCTCATATCGGTGACAGAGTAAAGGTTATGGAGACAAGACCTATCTCTAAGGACAAGAGATGGAGACTTGTTGAAGTAGTTGAAAAAGCTCAATAATCATAGGAAGGAGAGAGTCATATGATTCAACCGCAGACTTTATTAAAGGTTGCTGACAACACAGGCGCCAAAGAGCTTATGTGTATCAGAGTAATGGGCGGCAGCAAAAGAAAATATGCAAACATCGGCGATGTTGTAGTTGCTTCCGTTAAAAAAGCAACACCCGGTGGTGTTGTTAAAAAAGGTGATGTTGTTAAAGCTGTTGTGGTAAGAAGCGTAAACGGCGTTAGACGCAATGACGGCACTTACATCAAGTTCGACGAGAACGCAGCAGTTATTATAAAAGATGATAAAACCCCCAGAGGTACCCGTATATTCGGACCTATTGCCCGTGAGCTTAGAGACAACGAGTATATGAAGATTTTATCATTGGCACCGGAAGTTCTGTAAACAAGGAGGTGGCTTAAAGAAATGAAAAACAGAGTTCATATAAAAAAAGGTGATAATGTAGTAGTTATCTCCGGTAAAGATAAGGGCAAAAAGGGTAATGTTTTGTCCGTAGGTATAAACAAGAGAACAGTTATCGTTGAGGGCGTCAACATGGTTACCAAGCACACCAAGCCGAGAAAAGCCGGCGATGTGGGCGGTATCATCCACCAGGAAGCCCCCATATATGCAAGCAAGGTTATGCATATATGCAATAAGTGCGGCAAGCCGACCCGTATCGGTTACAAGATTCTTGCCGACGGCAACAAGGCAAGATATTGCAAAAACTGTTTAGAAGTATTTGATGACTGATATAGGAAGGAGGATTATCGCACATGATCAGAATGAGAGCAAAATATGAAAACGAAGTCAGGGCGGCTCTTATGGAAAAGTTCGGATACAAGAGCCCGATGGAAATTCCAAAGCTTGACAAAATCGTTATAAATATCGGTGTGGGCGAGGCAAAAGACAACGCCAAAGCACTTGAGGCTGCAATGACAGATCTTGCGGCTATCACAGGTCAGAAACCTGTTGTAACCAAGGCTAAAAAGTCCGTTGCAAACTTCAAAATCAGAGAAGGTATGAACATCGGCTGCAAGGTTACGCTCAGAAGTGACAAGATGTACGAATTCATGGACAGACTGTTCAGCATAGCCCTTCCCCGTGTAAGAGACTTCCGCGGTATCAACCCGAACTCTTTTGACGGCAGAGGTAACTATGCGCTCGGAATTAAAGAACAGCTCATATTCCCGGAAATCGACTATGATAAGATAGACAAAATCAGAGGAATGGACATCATCTTTACAACAACTGCAAAGACAGATGAGGAAGCAAGAGAGCTTCTTACACTGTTCGGTGCTCCATTTACTAAGGCGTGAGAGGAGGGTATTCACAATGGCAAAAAAATCAATGATTTTGAAACAGCAAAAACCACAGAAATATAAGACCCGTGAATATACCAGATGCAAAATCTGCGGAAGACCTCATGCATATCTGAGAAAGTTCGGCATCTGCCGTATCTGCTTCAGAGAGCTGGCTTACAAAGGTCAGATTCCGGGCGTTAAGAAAGCAAGTTGGTAAGTTTTATATATTAGAAAAAGGAGGTAGCACACAATGCAAATTACCGATCCAATCGCTGATATGCTCACTCGTATCAGAAATGCAAACACTGCAAAGCACGAGACCGTTTCGGTTCCCGCATCAAAGACTAAGATTGCAATAGCAAAGATTCTGCTTGATGAAGGTTACATCAGCGCTTATGATGTAAAAGAAGACGGTTTGCAGGGTGTTATAGATATCACACTCAAGTACGGCGCTAACAAGACAAAGGTTATATCCGGTCTTAAAAGAGTTAGTAAGCCGGGACTCAGAGTATACGCAAACAAAGAAGAACTGCCGAGAGTGCTCAGAGGGCTTGGAATTGCAATCATTTCCACTTCCAAAGGCATCATGACCGACAAAGAGGCTCGCAAGGCTAATGTCGGCGGTGAAGTTTTAGCATTCGTTTGGTAAGATTTTAGGAGGTGAACAAATTGTCCAGAATAGGAAGAATGCCAATAGATATTCCATCCGGCGTTACTGTTCAGGTTGGTAATAATAACGAAGTGACGGTAAAGGGCCCCAAGGGCACACTTACAAAGACACTTCACAAAGATATGAAGATTACTGTTGACGGCAGCAAGGTTATCGTTGAGAGACCTTCTGAGGACAAGGAACACAAAGCTCTGCACGGTCTTACAAGATCACTGCTTCACAACATGGTTGTGGGCGTTACAGACGGCTTTGAAAAGACCCTTGAGATAAACGGTGTCGGCTACAGATGCGCAAAGTCAGGCAAGGTGCTCACACTCAACCTGGGATATTCACATCCCGTAACGGTTGAAGACGGTGAGGACTACACACTCGAAGCTCCGAACCCCAACACAATCATTGTAAAGGGTATCGACAAGCAGGTTGTAGGTCAGGTTGCCGCTGTTATCAGAGAAAAGAGACTCCCCGAGCCTTATAAGGGCAAAGGTATTAAGTATGCCGATGAAGTTATCAGACGCAAAGAAGGAAAGACCGGTGCTAAGAAATAAGGTGCCAGAAAGGAGTAAACGATAATGATAAAGAAAAAAGACAGTAATGCTGCAAGAATTAAAAGACATTATAGAGTAAGAAAAAATATTTCCGGAACTCCTGCCCGTCCAAGACTGAATGTATTTCGCTCCAACAGCAATGTATACGCACAGGTTATTGACGACACTACCGGCAACACCTTAGTTTCTGCGTCCACACTGGATAAGGAAATCAAAGAAAAGGTAAGCTTCGGCGGAAACAAAGAGGCTGCCAAGGAAGTCGGAATACTTGTTGCAAAGAGAGCTTTGGAAAAAGGTATAAAGAATGTTGTATTTGACAGAAGCGGATATATATATCACGGCAGAGTAGCAGAACTCGCAGCCGGCGCCAGAGAAGGCGGCTTAGAATTCTAAGAAGGAGGTTGAAAAGCTTTTATGGAAAAATTTAATCCGGACACATTAGACTTAAAAGAAAAGATAGTTAGCATAAATCGTGTTGCCAAGGTTGTAAAGGGCGGCAGAACCTTCAGATTTGCAGTGCTCATGGTTGTCGGCGACGAGAACGGTCATGTCGGCGTAGGCACAGGCAAGGCTGCCGAAATCCCGGATGCAGTCAGAAAGGCAATCGAGGATGCCAAGAAAAATATGATTACGGTTCCGATGGTTGGCACTACCATAGCTCACGAGGTTATCGGCGAATTCGGCGCAGGAAAAGTACTTCTTAAACCCGCTGCCCCCGGTACCGGCGTTATCGCAGGCGGATGCGCGCGTAGCGTGGTTGAGCTTGCCGGTATTCGCGACATCAGAACAAAGTCACTTCGTTCCAACAATCCTCACAACCTTGTCAGCGCAACAATCGAAGGTCTCAAGAGCCTCAAAGTAGCTGAAGAAATCGCAGCGCTGCGCGGCAAGACAGTTGAAGAACTGCTCGGTTAATGAGCTGCAATGTTTATAAATTTAGGAGGACGAAACAATGGCTAAAATTAAAGTTACTTTAGTAAAGAGCCCTATCGGTTATAAAAAAGACCAGATAGCAACTGTTGCTGCTCTCGGACTAAAGAAAATCAGAGACGAAAAAGTTCACGAAGCCACACCTGCAATCATAGGTATGACTAAAAAGGTGAATCATTTGGTAAGCGTCGAAGAAATATAATCAAAGGAGGTGCTCTAAATGAAATTATTTGAACTTCAGCCGACACAGGGCGCTACAAAAGACGCCAAGAGAAAAGGCAGAGGACACGGTTCAGGTAACGGCAAGACTGCGGGCCGCGGTCACAAAGGTCAGAAAGCAAGAAGCGGCGGCGGTGTAAGAATCGGTTTTGAAGGCGGTCAGATGCCTATCTACAGAAGACTGCCGAAACGCGGTTTCAACAATATATTTGCAAAGAGCTATGCACAGGTCAATGTGTCAGACCTCAATAAGTTTGACAACGGTGCGGTTGTAGACGCACAGGCACTCATTGACGCAGGCATTATCAAAAAGTCTCTTGACGGTGTTAAAATTCTCGGAAACGGAAATATTGAGAAAAAACTCACCGTTAAGGCTGCCAAGTTTACCGGTTCCGCTAAAGAAAAAATCGAAGCTGCCGGCGGAAAGGTTGAGGTGATGTAAAGTGTTTCAGACTCTGAGAAATGCGTGGAAAATCCCTGATCTCCGAAAAAGAATGCTTTACACACTGGTAATGATAGTAATATTCAGACTCGGAACATTCATCCCGGTGCCGGGCTTGAATGCGAGCGTACTCCAGTCTCTCGTTGAGAGCAGCGACAACAACCTCTTTGGTTTGCTCGACAGCTTCTCCGGCGGATCCTTCAGCAACGCGACGATTTTTGCAATGAGTATTACACCGTACATCAACTCGTCAATTATACTTCAGCTCCTCACCGTGGCAATCCCCTCTCTCGAGAGACTTGCCAAGGAAGGCGAGGAAGGCAGAAAGGTAATTGCCAAGTGGACACGATATATAACAATTATACTTGCTTTCATCCAGGCGACAGGTCTCTACTTCGGACTTAAGTCCGCTGTTGAGCATCCCGGAGTGCTTAGCTATATTACAATTGTTGCAACATTTACTGCCGGCACTGCGTTTCTTATGTGGCTCGGTGAGCAGATCACGGATAAGGGCGTGGGCAACGGTATATCAATGATTATCTTTGCCGGCATAGTATCAAGGGTTCCGAGCATGGTTTACGGAATCTATCAGAACTACCTCAACGATGCGATAAACATCTGGGGTGTAGTAGCAATCGCAGTGTTTGCAATTGCCATGATAGCATTCGTTGTATTCATCAACGATGCTGAAAGAAGAATACCTGTTCAGTATGCAAAAAGAATGGTAGGCAGAAAGATGTACGGCGGTCAGAATACTCATATTCCGATCAAAGTTGCGCTTGCGGGCGTTATTCCGATTATCTTTGCGATGTCGATAATGGCGTTCCCGTCCACCATAATGAGTTTCACCGGAACACCTACATCAGGTTTCTGGGGTACATTCTGGAGACAGGTATCATCGGGTTGGGTATATATCATAATATACTTCCTGCTCATCATATTCTTCACATACTTCTATACTGCAATTCAGTTTAATCCGATTGAAATTGCAAACAACATGAAGAAGAACGGCGGCTCTGTTCCGGGTATCAGATCCGGCAAGCCGACAAGTGACTATATCACCAGAATCCTTACAAGAGTAACGCTTGCAGGTGCGCTTTTCCTCGCACTCGTAGCTGTTATCCCGATGATACTCGGACAGGTAATTGGATTCAGCATTTCAATAGGCGGCACATCACTTCTCATTATGGTCGGCGTTGCGCTTGAAACTGTTAAACAGATTGAGTCGCAGATGCTTATGCGCCACTATAAAGGTTTCTTGGATTAATATAAGGGGTAATATATGAAGCTTATAATGTTAGGAGCGCCGGGTGCCGGCAAGGGTACTCAGGCAGCGATTATTTGTGAAAAATATTCAATACCGACAATATCAACAGGTGCGATTATAAGAGCCGCTATAAGAGGCGGCACTCCCGTCGGCAAGCAGGCAAAGGATTATATCGACAAAGGTCTGCTTGTGCCGGATGAGGTTGTTATCGGCATAATCAAAGAGCGCCTTGCCGAGGATGACTGCAAAAACGGATTCATCCTTGACGGTTTTCCCAGAACCACCGCTCAGGCGGACGCTTTGGAGAAGATGGGCATTTCAATCGACTATGCGGTGTCAATCGAAGTTGACGACAGCATCATTCTCGACAGGCTGGGAGGCAGACGCGAATGCAGCGGCTGCGGTGCCACATATCACATAAAGTACAATCCGAGCAAATCGGGCGATAAGTGCGAAAAATGCGGCGGCGAACTTATAACAAGACCTGATGACTGTGAAGAAACAATAATGAGCCGTCTCAAAGTATACCACGAGACCACAGAGGTCCTCAAGGATTATTACGAAAAGAGAGGCAAGCTCATAAAGATCAACGGTGATGCGGGCGTGGATGAAATTACTAAAGAAATCTTCGCCGCACTCGGTTGAGGAAGGCTTGGCAGGAGGTTGACATGATATATCTAAAATCCGCTTCGGACATTGAAAAAATGCGCGAATCCGGCAGAATTGTATATGAAACCTTTGAAGTGCTAAGAACCCACCTTAAACCGGGAATCACCACAAAGGAACTCGATAAAATCGCATATGATTTTATTCTGAGTCAGGGTGCAAAACCGTCTTTTCTGAATTACAGCGGATATCCGGCAAGCATATGTACCTCCGTGAATGATGTCGTGATTCACGGCATACCGAATAAAAAGACTGTCCTCAAGGAGGGCGATATAATAAGTCTTGACATCGGAGCCGTAAAAAACGGCTTCCACGGAGATGCGGCACGAACCTATGGCGTGGGTAAGATAAGCGCCGACGCACAGCGCCTCATTGATGTGACGCAGCAGAGCTTTTACGAAGGCTTAAAGTACGCCGTACCGGGCGAGAGGCTCGGCAGTATAAGCGCGACGGTTCAAAAATATGTTGAAGAAAACGGATTTTCCGTTGTGCGCAACTATTGCGGACACGGAATCGGCAGAAAAATGCACGAAAGCCCCGAGATCCCGAACTATGGGACATTCGGTCACGGAATACGACTTGCCAAAGGCATGACCATAGCGGTCGAGCCGATGGTGAACTTCGGCAGAGCAGAGACGAACTGCATGGGAGACGGCTGGACGGTTAAGACGGCCGACGGATCACTCGCCGCACATTATGAGAACACCATTCTCATAACGGATGGCAAGCCGCAGCTGCTCACCAATCCCGAGTGGGGTGGTTGAGCATGGACAATCACATTGCAGAAGTTGTGTGCGCACTTGCCGGCAGAGACAAAGGCAAATATTTTCTCGTAATTGCGGCGGAGGAAAACTTCCTCTATCTGTGCGACGGGAAAGGCCGCAAAGTCGGCAGTCCGAAGAAAAAGAAAATCAAACATGTGAGCTTTACGGGCGTGAAAAACGAATTTGTTTCGTCCAAGCTTGCGCAGGGCGGCAAGATTACCAACAAAGAGGTAAGATATGCGCTGTCCGATTATTTGACCGCATCGGCAAACGAATAAATAAGATTTGGAGGTAGTATCCCATGGCTAAAGAAGATGTTTTTGAATATGAGGGCACTGTTGTGGAAGCTCTGCCTAACGCTATGTTCAGAGTAGAATTTGAAAACGGTCATACAATACTGGCTCACATCTCGGGCAAGCTGAGGATGAATTACATCAGGATTCTCCCCGGCGACAAAGTTACGGTTGAGATGTCTCCTTACGACCTCACCAGGGGCCGTATCACATGGAGAGCCAAATAGGACCGCTTAAATTTGATAGGAGGTTACGGTAATGAAAGTCAGACCATCAGTTAAACCAATATGTGAAAAATGCAAAATCATTAAAAGAAAAGGCAATATAATGGTTATTTGCTCCAACCCCAAGCACAAACAGAGACAGGGCTGAGGCAAGATTAGCGGCGCAGTCCTTGAGCGCCGGATTAAGTTTGCTTTATAGCTTTTGAGGTGCGGCTGTACAGACACAAAGATAAAAATGTGCCTGTAATCTTTAAGGGTTATGAAATATATTTTTTATTAATAACACAGGAGGTGCAAAAATCCAATGGCAAGAATAGCAGGTGTAGATTTACCTAATGAAAAAAGAGTTGAAATCGGTCTTACCTATATCTACGGCATCGGCGTTCCCAGCTCAAATAAAATCCTGAGCGAAGCAGGAATAAACCCCGATACAAGAGTAAAGGATCTTACCGAGGAAGAGCAGACAAAAATCAGAGAGATAATTGACAGAGATTACACTGTTGAAGGTGATCTCCGTCGTCAGATTGCTCTCGATATCAAAAGACTTATAGAAATCGGCTGTTACAGAGGTCTCCGTCATAGGAGAGGACTCCCCTGCCGCGGTCAGAATACAAAAAATAATGCCAGAACGAGAAAAGGTCCCAAGAGGACAATCGCAGGCAAGAAAAAATAATGTAGGAGGGATTAAGCAATGGCTGTTCAAAAGAAAGTACGCAAAAGACGCGAAAAGAAAAATATTGAGCGTGGAGCTGTGCATATCCGTTCCACATTTAACAACACAATCGTTACCATCACAGATGTAGCAGGCAATGCCCTCTCATGGGCAAGTTCGGGCGGCCTCGGTTTCCGCGGCTCCAGAAAGAGCACTCCGTTTGCATCACAGATGGCTGCAGAGACTGCGGCTAAGGCTGCTATGGAGCACGGACTTAAGTCTGTTGAAGTGTATGTAAAAGGTCCCGGTGCCGGCAGAGAAGCTGCAATAAGAGCACTCCAGACAGCAGGACTTGAGGTAACAATGATTAAAGATGTAACTCCGATTCCTCACAACGGTTGCAGACCGCCCAAGAGAAGAAGAGTCTGATTTGAAATTTTTTGTAGAAGGAGGAAAAGACCATGGCAAGAAATATGCAGCCGGTATTGAAAAGATGCAGAACGCTCGGTATCTCTCCGGCAACACTCGGTATTGACAAAGAGTCAAACAGAAATCCGAGACAGACAAGAAGAAAACAGTCGGAGTATGGTTTGCAGCTGACTGAAAAGCAGAAAGTAAAGTTCATCTACGGTATGCTTGAAAAGCAGTTTCATAAATATTATATTATGGCTACAAAGAGAAACGGCAACACCGGTGAAATGTTGCTCCAGATTCTCGAGTCCAGACTTGATAATGTAGTATACAGACTGGCTTTGGCTAACACAAGACGCGAGGCAAGACAGCTTGTAACTCACGGTCATATCACACTTAACGGCAAAAAAGCGGATATTCCGTCAATGCTCGTTAAACCGGGCGATGTAATCGCTGTAAGAGAAAAGAGCAGAAGCTCTGTAAGAATTAAAGAAATCGTTGAGAAGAACTCAAAGAGAGTTATCCCTTCTTGGCTTGATATGGATCGTGACACGCTGACAGGTAAGGTAATCAGACTCTCCGAGAGAGAGGATATCGATTATGATGTTGCAGAACACCTTATCGTCGAGCTCTATTCTAAATAATAACATTTTACCCTCGGTAAGTGGATTGAAATACTATATGCTCAAACGGCGGGGCATTTATCAAAAATTGCTGATTGCTCTGCCGGACTTAGACTTTTTTAGGAGGGTTAGAATATGATAGAAATGGAAAAACCGCGTGTTGAGTGCGTAGAAAAGAGTGAGGACGGCAAATATGCCAGATTTGAAGTAGAACCGCTTGAGCGCGGCTACGGCATCACCCTCGGAAACAGCCTGAGGAGGGTTCTCCTCTCGTCACTTCCGGGCGCTGCCGCAACCAGCGTTAAGATAGACGGAGTCCTTCACGAGTTTTCTACAATCCCCGGTGTTAAAGAGGATGTTACCGAGATTATACTCAATGTTAAGCGTATCGTTGCCAAGATATATTCGGACACACCGGTTGTTGTTACCATTAACGCAACAGGTGAGTGCGAAGTGTGCGCAAGGGATATCAAGTGCCCCGAGAGCGTGGAAATTATAAACGAAGATTTGCACATTGCTACACTGAGCGAGGGTGCAAAGCTTGTTATGGAAATTACCATGCAAAAGGGCAGAGGTTATGTAACCAGTGAGAAGAACAAGGAGAATATGCAGAACATCATCGGCGTTATTCCCGTTGATTCTATCTATTCACCTATTGATAAGGTGAACTATGAGGTTACCAACACCCGTGTCGGTCAGGTTACCGATTATGACAAGCTTACAATTGAGATTTTCGCTGACGGTACCATTGCCCCCGAGGAGGCATTGTCACTCAGTGCAAAGATTTTGAATGATCATATGAATTTGTTCATCGACCTTGCTGAAGGTTTCAAGACCAAAGATATTATGGTTGAAAAAGAGGACAACAAGAAGAATAAAGTTCTTGAGCTCACAATTGAGGAACTTGACCTTTCTGTTCGTTCGTTCAACTGCCTCAAGCGCGCAGGCATCAACACCGTTGAGGATTTGGTAAGCAAATCCGAAGGCGAGATGATGAGAGTGAGAAACCTGGGTAAAAAATCTCTTGAGGAGGTTGTCAGCAAGCTCAATTCTTTGGGATTCCAGTTCTCAAAGGACTATGATGAATAAAGTTACGGGTTAGATAATTTTATAAAGGAGGTATACATTCTTATGCCGGGTACAAGAAAATTGGGTCGTGCTACTGACCACAGAATTGCTACTCTGAGAAATCTTGTTACAAGTCTTCTGGAAAACGGAAGAATTGAAACAACTCTCCCCAAGGCAAAGGAAGTCAGATGCATGGCTGAGAAAATGATTACTTTGGGCAAGACCAATACATTGCACACCAGAAGACAGGCACTTGCTTACATCACCAAAGAAGATGTTGTAACAAAGCTGTTTGCTGAGATTGCTCCTAAATACAGCGAAAGAGAAGGTGGTTACACCAGAATCCTTAAGCTGGGTCAGAGACGCGGAGATGCCGCAGAAATAGCTATTATCGAATTGGTTTAATCTTAAGTCATATTATAAAAAACACAGGTTTGGAGAATTACTCCGGCCTGTGTTTTTTGTTACAATTCATATCCGTTTCAATCGTAACTGAATCGGTATTCTTTAGACGCAGTCCACTAAAAATCCAATTCCGGCTGCGCAGCGCGATTTTTGTATACCGTGCGATAACGGGTGGGTGTTATTCCGAATTTTCTTTTGAACATCCGATTAAAATATGTCACATTCTCAAACCCGGAGTCAAGAGCAATATCCGTAACTGTCATATCCTGTGTTCTCAGCAGTGCCGCCGCATTGTGCAGCCGCACTTCGTTCAGGTAGGCATGAAAACTCATACCCAAAGTCCTTTTTATAATGCGTCCGAGGTATTTTTCACTGACATAATATACTTTTGACAGTGATGCGAGTGTGAGCGGGCGGCGAAAATTAAGCGAAACATATTCCTTAAGTTCGTTGCTCATACGATTTTCTGCGCTTGGTCGCGATTGTCTATCATACATATAAAAATCCGATATGAGCACGATGAAAGAACTCACGGTTTTTGACGCAAGCATAAGCATTTCGGGTTGCGATGCGATTTCGCATTCGTTAAGTGCGGAGTATATGTTCTTCCTTTCAACCCTGGTGATGCGAAAGGCTCTCTCTGATCGTTTGCGATATTCGTCTCTGTCTGTGATTGCATTGCCTGCATATACAATACATTGCACCGCGTTGTTGATAACAACCGGATATACCGCCTCAAATATTCCCCACGGGCAGTATCCGCAGAACGGTTTTTGGGTACTGATTGCCTTTGCGTTTGCTAGTGATTTGCAACTTATACACAGCTCATATCCTCTTTGCGTGCTTTTCGCCGCATTGCAGAAATCGCAGAAGTGTATCTTGTTCCGCGGTGATATTTTCAGTTTTTCGTTCGTGAGCAACCCGGTGACATCGTGAATACATATTTTTATTTTTGAATTTGAGCACAGGCAGTCAATTAATTCCTGCAATAATAGCATAAATCACACCTCTTTAAGTATATTTTATCATAATTGTTTCGTTTGTTCAAGAATTAATGTAATTAATTTAAGACAAATACGCCGATTGGTATTATACTGAACTAAATTGACGATTTAATTTAACGGGGGTTGTTATGAAAAAATATGATCTTATAGTTGTCGGCGGCGGATTTGCCGGCTGCAGTGCCGCACTGAGTGCCGCAAGGCAGGGAATGAGCGTATTGCTGACAGACAGCGGCAACGCTCTCGGCGGCACAACCGTCAACTGTCTTGTGATTCCTTTTATGCGATACTGGACAAATATCGACGGGGAAAGATATGATTTGTGCGCGGGAAATTTCGCAAAGATTTGCGATGAGATGAAAAAACTCGGTGATAAGGCAATCCGCAATAATCTTTTCAACGAGGAATATTTGAAAATTTGCCTGAACCAGATGCTGACGGATGCGGGGGTTGACCTGCTGTTCCACTCGTTTGTGTCCGGTGCGGAAACGAACGGCAAAACGGTAAAATCCATTGAAATCACCAATAAATCCGGAAAATTTAACATCTGTGCGGATTATTTTATAGATGCATCCGGCGATGCCGATCTCGCTTATCTTGCCGGACTTCCGTTCCGTCTCGGACGCGAGGCGGACGGTCTTTGTCAGCCGATGACACTGTGCTTCCGCATGGCGAATGTCGATATGAAACTTTTTCATGATGAGCACGAAGATATCAACAGACTGTATAAGCAATACAAAGAGGAAGGAAAAATTAAAAATCCGCGTGAGGATGTGCTGCCGTTTGTCACGCTTGCAGACGGCGTTTTGCACTTAAATTCAACCCGTGTGGTAAAACTTGACCCGACGAATGCTTTTGATGTGACAAAGGCGGAAATTGAGGCGAGAGAACAGATGTATGAACTGTTTTGCTTTTTGCGTGATAATTTTGAATCGTGCAAAAACAGTACCATTATCTCAAGCGGTGCGTCAATCGGAGTGCGCGAGAGCCGCATGATAGACGGAGAATATATTCTCACAGGTGATGATCTCAAAAACTGTGTGCGGTTTGACGATTCAATAGCTCTCGGTAATTATGACATAGATATCCACAACCCCGAGGGCAGCGGCACAAGTCACTATTTCTTTGCCGACGGCAAGTATTACACCATACCTTATCGTTCGCTGATACCCAAGGGAGCGGTGAATATGCTTGTTGCCGGCAGATGCATCTCGGTTGACCATGATGCCCAGGCATCGGTGCGCATAATGCCGATTGTCTGCTGCATAGGCGAGGCGGCAGGGTGCGCTGCGGCAGTTGCCTTTAAGGACGGGTGCACGGTGAAAAGTGTTGATGTGAGAAAGATTCAAAAATTGCTTGAGGACAGTGGCGCAAGGTTTTAGACGATGTGAATCTGAAACAAACGGCTCGCCGAACACCTGAGTTTTCGGCGAGCCTTATGATGCATCATATTTTGAAAATTCCGCGAAGTATTTTCTGCATGAACTTGGGCACAGTAAGTACAACAATTTTCATATAAATCACTCCATAATTCAAAGATTAAAGGCAGTAGAAACACCAGCATAATATGCCTAGGAGAAGTCCTTCGATGACAGCTATGATAATCGGGGGCATGACAAAGGCTATGAATACGCCCACCACGAATCCCATTACAAGAAAGCCGTAGATTTTTTGCGTAAATCGTCTGAAAAACATATTGACACCTCCGATTTGTCTCGACCTGATTTTTTGCAAAACAGCATATTTCATCTGTTTCGGATATCGTAAGATCGATTCCATGGTACAGTATATTCATTTGCCAACCGATTTGTCACAGCTGAGTTTTGCGAATGTATAAACGATTTGAAGAATTGATTTATTAATTTCAAAAAAAGTTGAATTTTTTTTAGTTTTTTCAAAAAAAGTATTGACAAACGGGGCCCGGACTGATATAATTAATAAGTCGTCAGTTAAAACGACAAGCCTCGCGGGTGTAGTTCAATGGCTAGAATCTCAGCCTTCCAAGCTGATTGTGTGGGTTCGATTCCCATCACCCGCTCCATCACATGCGCCTGTAGCTCAGCTGGATAGAGCAATTGCCTTCTAAGCAATGGGTCAGGAGTTCGAGTCTCTTCAGGCGCGCCATTGGTTTGGTGGGTATAGTTCAGTTGGCTAGAGCGCTAGATTGTGGTTCTAGAGGTCGTCGGTTCGAGCCCGACTACCCACCCCACTTTTTTAACACTGGGCTGTAGCCAAGTCGGTTAAGGCACCAGATTTTGATTCTGGCATTCCGTAGGTTCGAATCCTGCCAGCCCAGCCAAAATTTAATATTTTCCATGTTGGGGCCATTAGCTCAGCCGGCAGAGCACTTGACTTTTAATCAAGGTGTCCCGCGTTCGAATCGCGGATGGCTCACCAAATCGGAATATCAATTGCTGTATCGGCGGTTGGTATTCTGCATATGGACCTTTAGCTCAGTTGGTTAGAGCAACCGGCTCATAACCGGTCGGTCTGGGGTTCGAGTCCCTGAAGGTCCACCAACGATTGAGTCGTACATTTCTTGTTTGTACGGCTCTTTTGTTATTTTTTTGCAGAACACACAAAAACGCATGAAACAGAATAAAAACACATTAATTTTTTAGTAATACCGCAGCGATTACGATTCCTCACGGACAACATGACAGGCGCACCGCTGCGCGGATTCACATAATATATGTCAGCTATAATCGGTGTGAATTTATTGTTTTTCTTTGTTTAGCCATTGCGTGTGACAAGCTCGATGAATCCGAGTAGCCTACCATCTCGGCTATCTGGCTCAAACTGTAGTTGTTTGTTTTGAGGAACTGCATGGCAATGTTTGTGCGCAGTATTTTAATATATTGGTAAGGCGTTGAGTTGGTATATCGCTTAAATCTTCGTATGAATGCGCTTTTCTCCATATGGTATTTATCCGCAAGCTCACTTACCGATATTTTCCGAAAATAATATTTATGTATATACATAACCGAATCGTTTATTATATCGTCAATTACGGTTTTTATCTCAAACTGCCTGTTTATCAGGAACATCAGGTTATCCACATACCTTTTTATCACATCGTAAAATTCGTTTCTGTCAACGATAAGGGACATAGGGTGTTCATGTGCAAGCAACGAAAGAGTTTCCGTTGCCGATTTTATGAGCGGATATTTGTCAAGCTCTATTTTCAATATGCCGTCTACCATTATCGACGGTACGGAATAAAAATCAAAATATGTGTGATCGACATATTCTGAAGATAAGGTGTAATTAAGATTATGGGGCAAAAGATACAGATTGCCCGGTGTAAGAATGGTTTCGTCACCGCCGGCGGAACATAATATATTCCCGGAATGAATGTAATAAATCCGATTGATGCCTGCAGGAGTATTCGGCTGCCAGTCGCTCGCTTTTTCTGCCCTGCCGTATGTTGAAAATAGTATGCTGCTGAAAAACATAAATACATTCTCCTTAAGATTCTTTTAGAATATGATATCACATAATGCAATTTGAATCAAGATGTAATTTTCATATTGCGGATAATTAAATGTTATTGCAAAACCAAATATATCACAGTTAAACCGCAGTTGAATCAAGATTTTCCATGTTTGGAACAAACAGCAATTTTACACTGCGGAGTCGATTTCAGACAATAATACACCCATATAAATCATTGATAATACATTCGGAATTTATTATAATGGAGTCAACAATAGAGAGTTAGGAGCATGATGATGGACAACAAGAAATGGTTTAAGGAAGCGCAGTTCGGCATGATGGTTCATTTCGGACTGTATTCGCTTCTCGGCGGCGAGTGGAATGGGGAGTGTATGAGCTACATAGGCGAATGGGCGCAGTCGTATTTCCGTATTCCAAATAAGGAGTATCACAGGCTTGCAAATATATTCAATCCGATATATTTTGATGCCGATGAGTGGATAAAGCTTGCAAATGATGCAGGGATGAAGTATTTTGTCATAACTGCAAAGCACCACGAGGGATTCGCACTTTTCAAATCAAATGTCAGCAAATTCAATGTGGTGGATGCAACTCCTTTCGGCAGAGACATAATCGGTGAGCTTGCCGCGGCGTGCCGCAAATACAACATGAAATTCGGTTTGTACTACTCGCAGTCAATCGATTGGGCTCATCCCGATGGTAACAGCGGCACTGCAAAACAGCCGATGAATATGTGCGATATGCCGTGGGGCAACGAGTGGGATTATCCGGACAAGAGCAAGAAAGATTATATGCGCTGCTTTAATGACAAGATCAAACCTCAAGTGAAAGAGATTCTCACCAATTACGGAGATCTGGCGCTCATATGGTTTGATACTCCGCTCGGTATTCCGGAGAAATGCAGTCAGGAGCTATATGACATGGTGAAGAAATACCAACCGGATTGCCTTATTAATTCGCGTATAGGAAACGGCAAGTGTGATTATACATCTGCCGAGGATAATATGATTCCCGACGACGACAAGAGCGATATTCTCTATGAATCACCGATTACGCTTAATGATACATGGGGGTTCAAACCGACGGACCAGCACTGGAAGTCCGCGCAACGGGTGGTGGAAATTAAAGATCATTTGAACGAAAGGGGGGCAAATCTTTTGCTTAATGTGGGCCCCGACGGATTGGGAAGAATCCCTGCCAGGTCGGTGGAAATATTGAAAGAGGTAGGTAAGATTCTTAATGAAAGGAGGTAGAAGGATGATAAAAAGAACAAAGAAACTGTTGTCCTTTATCCTTGCGATTGCGATGGTGCTTTCATCAATCGATGCGTTCGCAGCATCAAAGGAACTTCAAATCGGCGATAAAGCGGAGATAATTCTCGGCAAGCAAGATAAGATAAGTAACCTCAGCATAGTTTTCGGCAGCTGGAATCTTGTTGAACGCGCCGGACGATACGGCAGGCAGTCCGATGTGGCGTCAAGGACAAATGCCATGTGTTATTATGCGGTAGATCTTGACGACAGCTTTATGAATAAGCTGCCGAATGAGACCCCGATAGAAATCTCTGTCGAATATTTTGATGAGGGATCGGGACATTTTGGCATAACATACGACGCACAGGTTGCCACGAATCGCACCGAGACGATAGAGCTTAAGAACACAAGAGAGTGGAAAACCCAGGTTTTCTATATCGAAGATGCATATTTTAATAATGAATGTAACGAATATGACTTTCGTCTTGGGTTGTGGACAACGGATTTGAGGTGGTCATCGCAAGATGTTATTCTCGGTTCCATTAAGGTTGAAAGAGTGGATTACAGAGAACCTGTCCGCTTTACAAACCTTGAGGCGAAGATGGGAAACATATTTGAAACAGGCGATGATATAGTCCTTAAGTATAGAGCGACAAACAAGCAAACGGTGCCTGTCAGTTCGCATTTTGTTTACAGCGTATATGATTACGACGGGAATTTCATTGAATCTAAGACATCGGATGCCGAGATTGATGCAAAATCCGAAACAGAACAAGAGGTGGTTTTCGCAAATCCGGGCAAATACGGAGTATACAAGGTGAAAATAGCTGCGCAGAGCCGTATGAAATCTGATACGGAAAAAACATATTCCAATGAATATGCCACAGAATTCTCCGTATGCCCGATTGTTGAACATGTAAATCAGCGTTTGGGCGCGTGCGTTTACGCAGGTAATCGTTCCAATATGGCTATTGATATGTACAGACGAAATGGAATTTCATGGATTCGCTCCGGAGAACGCTGGTCGTGGATTGAACTTGAAAAAGGTAAATATACCGTGACCGAGGAAGCCGATGACTACATAAACGCGGCATATAACAGCGGCATGAACATCGTGTATAATGTGTCATCAGCGAACATTCTTTATGATAACGGTGAGACGCCGCACACTGATGAGGCGGTCGAGGCTTTTGCAAAATTTGCCGCATATATGGCACAGCGCTATAAGGGCAAAATCAAATGCATGGAGATATGGAATGAATTTAATGCACAGACTTTCAATAAGCAGATGCTCGGACCGGATGTTTATGCAAAGATACTGAAGGCGTCGTATCAAGCCATAAAGGCGGTCGATCCGAATCTCCCGGTGGTAGGTATAGATTGCTCCGGATTTGATTTTAGTTTTATCCGCGGAGTGCTTGAGAATGGCGGCGGAGATTATATGGATATAATCAGTCTGCATCCTTATCCGTTCGACAAAACCAAATATGACGAAACGGAAACCATAGAAAAATATAAAACATTGATGAATCTGCTAAAGGAATTCAATGTTGAAGACAAACCGATATATTTCACCGAGGCGGGTATGTCATCCTGCACCGGGGGTTATACCGAGAGAGAACAGGCAAATGCGCTCATTATGTTTAATGCGGTGGCGAGGGCATATGATATGTGCGATGCTTATTTGATGTATTGCTTCTATGACGGCAATAATCCTGACGAGAGAGAGCATAATTGGGGTCTTGCACGAAACTGGATTGATGACGGTCTCGGTCATATCCCAAACGGGGCAAAACCGTCGTTCTTGTCTTACGCTACAATGAATAATCTATGGGGCGAGGGGTCGGAACTGATCGGTTTTGATGATGATGATCTGTATTACGGATTCCACTTTATGAATCGCTTGATAGATAAAGATGTCTTGTTGCTTATCGCCAATACCGACAGAGCAGACGCCTTTAAGTCGTATGAGCTCGGCTGCTCAAGCGTCGATTTGTATGATGATTTCGGCAACAAGCTGACAACCCTGTATTCGGACAACGGCATATATACCATGGGTGTGTCTGCAACCCCGAAATATGTCATAGGCAATTTTGATAAATGCGAGAGAGTGGAAACTCCCGGCAGCGTAAGCGCCGATGTTATCAACTATTCAACCTGTGCCGGAGAGACGGCAGAGTTTAACCTGACAAAGACATTGCCGGGGAATGTGAGTGTAGAGGTGAATACGGGCGATGACCTTGAGGTGATATCAAACGACGGATTTTCCGGTAATTTTGCAAAAGTGGTTGTAGGCACACCTTTGGGTGCGGAGGATGGCAGTAAGCATAGCTTCACCATAACCGTTAAGGACGACAGCGGCAAGATATACTACACCCAGGAACACACAGCCACAATTATACCGCCGGTAAGCATAGAGATAAGCTCGGAGCAGGCGGTTAAGGGCAGTCTGACCAATTGGCGCGCCAGAGTAGTGATTAATAACGAGATGAAATCGACCGCAATAAGCGGCACTGCGGCGGCTGTCTATCCTGAAAATGTGGCGGCGCTGTCTCCGAAATATCGTTTGGAAAGCATAGCTCCCGGCGAAAGCACCACATATCTTTTTAATCTGCCGGAGAGAGTGACCAAGCCGAGCATAAAGTTCAAGGCAAATGTAACTTTGGACAACGGATATTCCATAGACCAAACTTCCACTCTTGACTTCGGCACTGCTATGTATGCTGAAAAAAAGCCGGTCATAGACGGAGTGGTATCTTCGGGAGAATGGAATGGCAGCTGGATAGGAGCAGATACGGCGGATGATTTTGAGAAATCGGGTGATTTCCTCGGTGATTGGGGCGGTCCGTCCGATGTGTCGTTCAGCGGAACAATGATGTGGGATGAAGATTATTTCTACTTCATGGCGATAGTTACCGATGATATTAACTACGCCTCATACTTCCCCGTGCATCCAAAGGAGATGTGGAAGGCGGATTCGGTTCAGTTTGCGCTTGATAACAGAGTTAATCCGACATCAAGCAAAGGTAAGTTTACCGAAATCGGTCTCGGCGATGTGCCCGGCATGGGCGGAGTTGCATGGAGATACAAGTCCGTAATTGGAAGTGATTTGCCCGAAGGCGAACAAGTTGAGGGTTCACAGATTGCTGTTAAGAGATATTCGGAATATACGGTGTATGAATGTGCGATTCCCTGGAGCGGCATATTCGGCGAAGGGTACAAGATAGACACGAATCAAACATATAGATTCTCTTGTCTTGCAAACGACAGCGACGGTCTCTCGCGCAGAGGCTGGATTCAGTACACCTCCGGCATAGGCGGAAGCAAAAATGTGGATTTGTTTGGAAATTTGACTTTTGTCAAATAAAAAGATAATCAGTCGATTGTAAAATTGAGAGCTAAAAATTGTGGATAACTTTTTGCGTTTTTGAATCCCTCAGACGGCTTTTCCATATAATATTATTTTTGGCAAAAATAATATTATATGCGCCGCCAGCTCCCTTTAGCAAGGGCGCCTTTCGCCCCGGTCGATAGTTTGCGCTGCCGGAGAAAGCCTCCCTTGCCTTAAAGGGAGGGGGACCGCCCACTGATTATTATTTTATTCTTAAAATAATAATCATGTGAAAAAGGCGGTGGTGGGATTCATAAGGCGGAGAAAACCAAACCTGTTTATGCAATTGAAATGCGACTAAGATGTGCATTTTAGTAATTTTACAAATGGCTAAAAAGATAATGATATGGAGGAATTAGAAAATGAAGAAATTTAAGAAATTTTCGGCAATTATTTTGACATTGGCCATGCTTTTGTCATGCATGAGTGTTACGACTTTTGCGGCGACCAAAACTCCGATAATCGATCATAGTTTTGATGACGCTGTCGACATTGCGGCAGTCAAAGCTTTGGGATGGAATTTCACAAAAAACAAATCGGAATTGAGACAGGAAGATGGGCATGGCAAATATGTAGCACTTGGGATTAGTGAGAAAGATGAAATGAATTATAAATTTGTCAATGCTATTTCCGATGGAAAGTATGAATTTAATTTTGACATGAAACGCGGTGAAACATCATGGCCGCAAGTTTACATTAAAGACTCAAATAATAAAATTCAATTTTTGATGAGACTTTCAAATGATTATAAAAAAATAAGAGCATACTCAGGAAATGCGGATAATGTAATATGCGAAATTGACGGCACAAAGTGGTATACAGTCAAATACTTAATTGATATGGATGCAAAAAAGTATTCAATTAAAGTATATGACGCAACCGGAAATTTAATGGGTTCCGGCGATGATTATGGTATATATTCGGACGGAGGCTCGGATATTACAGCACTGTGCATTGATAATGACGGCCAATGGGGAACAGTTTCGTTTGACAATGTATATTTCAAAGAATATGAAGAACCGAAAAAAGATTTGTCATTTAATCATAATTTTAATGATGCAGCAGATTTGGATGCAGTTAAAACTCTGGGGTGGTCATTCACAAGGAGCAATTCCGAAGTAAGACAGGAAGAAGGGCATGGCAATTATGTGGCTCTCGGCATGACAAAATTGGATGCAATGCAGTATGGCTTTTCCGAGGCTGTTGCAAATGGCGTATATGATTTTAATTTTGATATGAAACTCGAGGCAACAACATGGCCGCAAGTTTACATTAAAGACTCAAATAATAAACATCAATTTTTGATGAGACTTTCAGATGATTACAAAAACATTAAAACATATTCCGGCTCACAGGATAGTGTGGTGTGTGCAGTTAACGGCACAAAATGGACTACGGTTAAATTTGTAATCAATGTTGATACCAAAAAATACTCTATCAAGGTATATGATGAAACCGGAGCTTTGATAGGTTCTGCCGATGACAATGCTGTCAGCGTTTCGGAGATTGCTTCATTGTGTATTGACAACAATGGTTCTTACGGCGGAGTATTGTCAGTGGACAATATATATTTTGCGGAACATCAGGAGGATACGCCGGATCCGGCCCCCGATCCCAATCCCAATCCTGAGCAGACGGTTATCGTAGACGAACAGTTTGAGAATTACGCAAGCTTTGATGACATGAAAGCCAACAGCTGGTCCACATCCACAAGCGAAAACAAGATAGCCAGTGTATTATTCGCTGCTCACGATTCGGCAGATAACCTCACGGGGAAGTATCTTGTCCAGGAATGCGGAAACCTTGCAAAGAGTTTCAGTGCTCTCACATCCGGCACATACAAGATTACTTATTGGTTCAAAGCCGGTGCAAAAAACAATACAATTGTTTATATCGCAGGTAATGACAAGGCAGGCGGCAAAGGCTCTGCAATGGTACTGACAGCCGCATATAATGATACTCTTGTCACAAGGAGTTATCGTGAATCATCCGGCGGCATAAAGCTTATTGCACTGGACAGAGAGGCATGGTACAGAGTTGAAAACATTGTTAATCTCGACAGCGGAAAACTGACTACGAGTGTGTACGACAACAACGGAAATCTGCTAAAAAAACAAAAGCAGAACGAATTGTGGTCATATGTCACGCAAAGTACGCTGGTTTCCATTGATTCATTCCACATGGATAATAACTGGTGGCCATCAGATAAGGACAACTTCTATTTTGATGACCTTAAGATAGAGAGTTATGTAAACAAACCGGAACTCACCGCTGATGATGTAACCGTAACGGATTACAAAGGTGAGGCACAGACCGATCTCATGGCCATATGCCCGGCGGTAAAAACAATCGCCCTTGATTTCGGCGCAAACATTACCTCGGACAGCGCGAATAAAATATCTGTATCTCCGGCGGCAAACTATACCGGTGCTATAGACGGAGACAGGTTTGTTATGACATTCAATGAACTGCTCGACGGTAATACAGCTTACACAATAACTGTGCCCGCAGATGTTGCCAACGCAAACGGCGACACACTCGGAACATCTGTAACAATCAACCTTAAGACAACCACGGTTTCAACCGATGTCCGTCTTGCGTCCGTAACCGACGATAGCGGTGCGCCGATTACAACTCTTGCCGGTCTTGCAAACAAAAAGGTAGTTGTAAATACAAATGCGGTCAACACAGGAGACGATAATGCAAAGCTTACATACATCATGGCTTTCTACAAAGGCAATTATCTCAGCCACGCATTGCTTGCCGATAATAAGACAATTGACGCAGGCGGATTCGACGCGCAGCCTATAGAATTTACTGTCGGCGACATGACGGATGTTACCGCAGTCAAAGTAATGCTTTGGAACGGACTCGGAACCATGGTTCCGTGGACGGACTGCATAGAGATCAATCAATAAGCTTTCAAGTCACCTTAATAAATTTATGGGAGGATATATGCAAAAGCACACACGACGAATTGCCTTAATTTTGTGTCTGCTTATGTGCATGGTGCCGCTCGGCATGGTCAATGCGGCGGCCGCACCCGGTGCGGACTGCGTAAGCTTTACGCAGTCCGGCACCAAGGTGTATTACGGCACATTGCCGACATTTTATATGACAATTAAAAACAACGGAAACACGGCGATTACAGCCGACATATTTTATACAATTTATGACGGTGACGGTGTGCAGATCAAAGCAGAGCATATACCGTGTTTTGTGATAGACAAAAAATCGACTATCACAAATCCGTACACACCGTCAATTGATATAAAATATGATGTGTATACCATAAAGGCAAAATTATTTTGCGGAGGCAGAAGCTATTTTTATGAAGACAGATTTGCCATATCGGTAAAAGTTGATAAGATGTCGGATGACATTGGGGTGGGTTATCCTCGAGAGGATTTGACTCGGATAGACGATGTAAACTCACTGCTGAAGAATGCCGGCTTTGGCTGGACACGAGTCAGCTGCAATTGGGATGTTGTTGAAAGAACAAAAGGTGTTTATGAAGTGCCGTCGGAATTTGACGAGCGGATTAATAATATATGCCGAAAAGGCGTAAATCTTTATTTCAGCCTTGCTCTCGGCAATCCGCTGTACGAAGACTACGCATTGCCGTCAACAGATGAGGGAATAGCTGCATTTGCCGAATATTGCAGATTTATCGCACAGCATTTCAAAGGCAGAATAAGCACCTTTGAGGTGTGGAACGAACCGAATATACACGGTTTTGCTTACAGAAACGATTGCAGCGGTGCAATGTATGCAAAATTGGTTATTGCCGCAAGCGAGGCTGTTAAATCTGCTCAGCCGAATGCAACAATTCTGGCAGGCGCGTTCAACTCCATGCTGAAAGATCAGGTTGTCATTTCTCCCGATACCAAGGCGGTGGATTTTTGCCGTGATATGCTTGCGTACCCCGGCGCCAAGGAAAAAATCGACGCCATAAGCTTCCACCCGTACCATAATGACGGCAAGTACACGGATGAATCAACATTTTTTAATGATTTGCAAAATGTTAAGCAAATCTTCGCCTCTGCCGGTGTGCCTGATATGCCGATATGGTTTACCGAGTTTGGGTCATCCACATGGTACACCGATGACACAAGCTCTCATGGACACTGGTACGGATATACCGAGGAGGAACAGGCTGTAAACCTTGTGCGCATGGGTGTGATGAGCAAGAGCGATTCACAGATAGAGAAGCTTATCTATTACACGCTGGCAAATTACGAGATCGGCTCAAAAATAGCGGATAAGGAAAAGCAATTCGGCATGATTACATATAACGGTCATGCCAAGCCATCCTATATCTCTGTTACACACATGAACAAGGCGCTCACCGGCACGGAATATGCGGATAAATCTATCGGCGATTCGATCAGTGCATACAGATTCCGCGGTGCGGACAATGTCTTCGTGCTCTGGAATAAAAGCACGGCGGCGGACGGCAATTTGAGTATAGCCTATGATTGCGCAAACGGCTCTGAACCGTATGTAACATATTCCGGCAACACTGCAACCGTTCATGCATATGCCGACAGCGAAGTCAGCGTATGTGATCTTTTCGGTAACGAAACGGCAGAGCGCTCAATCGGTGTCGAACCGGTATATGTGTCGTTCGCGCGGCCGGCCGATTATGACGGTGTGATGACGGTGTTGACAGAAGACGGCATTGCAACCGTGAGCGGTACCGCAGCTGCACCGTGCGCCAAAGTGACATTTGCGGCGGAAACGGACTCGGGTCTTGTTTTTGTTGATCAGCAAACTGCAAATTATGACGGATACTACACATTCAGCTTTGCTTATGATATCGGCAGTGTGTATCGTATATATGTGTATGACGGCGAGCAGCTGAACGAAAAAAACCGCGCCGTTGCACAGCTGTTTGAGACCGGGGCACAGTACGATGTCGATGTTGTATATTATGTAAACGGCGGCAGGGTTTTCTCCGAGAAGCTTGCCGATGTTAAAAACGGTGATACCGTAAGGATAGAGACGAAGGTTTCACCGAAAAATCTTAATTCGGGTACGGACGGACTTGCGGCGTATTGTGCATTTTATGCACAGGACGGAATGCTTGCCGATGTTGTTTGCTCCTTGTCGGAACAGGTTGACGGCGCCGCAGTCCTGACTACAGATACAACATTAAAATGCACTCCCGCAAATATGGGATTTTATCTGTGGACAAACAAAATGACCCCGCTTATGAAATCAGTGAACATAAACATTAAATAGGAGAACAGATATGAAAAAAATATTCGGAATAACTGCTTTGAGCTGTGTTATCGCTGCCGGTTCGGCATCATCGGCATATGCCGCTGTTTCATATGATGTCGATTACGATTATGCCAACACTTCCGTTACCGTGAATTTCACCACAGACACTATGAATGACATTGTGGCATTTCAAATTCTCGGCGACGGTAAAAGTTTTGATAACACAGCACCCGGAGATGCGATCTATTATAATCAGCTGACTGCCGAAAAGGCAGGCAAATATCAATTTACTGCGGAATATCGGTGCGCATCGGGTGAATATAAGGCAAAGCTTGTGTCAAAGAGCGGCACGAGCGAGGAATTTACTCTCTTGCTTGTGCGGCAAGAGGATATGAAGGCGGCATACGACGAACTTAATGCGGCAGCAGCGGCAGGTGATTCGGATGCTTTTGCAAATGTTATTAATAACAAACGCAGTATTCTTAACTTTGGCTTTGCACCGACTGACGACACTGTGCTTTCCGATGAACTTGCGGATTATATGGAGTATGTCAAGGCAAATCCGCTCTCTGTTGCAAATGCGGACAACAGCAAAATATTTTGTACTTACATGACAATGCAGCTGATAAATAAAAATGCTCTTGACAACATTTACGGTTTTGAGAACAAACTGTATATCCCGTCGGATAAGATGGTTTCCGACTATAACGGTATTGTAATCGGAGCCGAGGAAGCAAAGTATTTTACTGCGGCTATGTCGGGTATGAATCTAAAAACGCTTGATGACTGGTCAGCAGCGTACCAAAAGGCACTCGTGCTCACCGGAGTGCGATATGCCAAGGGTTACGGCGAGGCAAAAGATGTGATTTTGACTTACGGAAGTGTGTTCGGAATCAGTACAACGGAGAGTGACAGTGTCTATGCGGCGCTTGCCGGAAACGCGTACACTGCGGCAAACTTTAAGTCGGAGTATGACAAGGCTGTTGCGGCAAATTCCGGCGGTAATTTGTCCGGCGGCGGTTCGGGCGGCGGTTCATCCGGCAGAAAGGGCGGTACTTCTTTTGATATGGGCATATCATCAGTGACGCCGCCGACAGGTCTTGGCGAAAATGTGTTCAACGACATATATGGCGTTGACTGGGCGACAGAGGCAATACTTGCGCTCACCGATAAAGGTATTGTAAACGGAATCGGCAACGGACGGTTTGCCCCGGATGACAATGTCACCAGGGAACAGTTTACAAAAATTCTTGCGTCGGCTATGGGTATCGATGCGTCACTTGTGACGGAAAATGTATTCTCCGACGCAGTAAACGGAGAATGGTATTGTTCGTGGATAAATGCTGCAAGAAACGCCGGTGTTGTGAACGGAATCGGTTACGGCAAATTCGGAGTCGGTATGAATATCACCCGCGAAGATATGTGCGTGATGATATACAATGCACTGAAGCAGCGAGGAAATGCCGGATCACCGGCTGAACTTAAATTCAGCGATGCCGGGGATATATCCGATTATGCGCATGAAGCGGTGGCTGTTTTGTATGGAATGGGTGTTGTAAACGGTGTCAGCGAGACTACATTTGAACCCAAGGCGACAGCTACGAGAGCACAGGCTGCGAAAATTGTTTATGCAGTGCTCGATAAACTTAAATAATGCGAGAGAGGAGAATTAACTGATGAATTTTAAGAAAATCATAGCCTGCATATTGGCTTTTGCAATGCTTTTGTCTGCTTTTGGAGCATACGCCGATTCTTCTCGAAACGCGCGCGAGGACGAAATATACCGTTCTATGGATATACTGAGGACATTTGGTTTTATTCCCGATTATTATGATTACAATGTGAATCCCGAGACGGCGGCAACCCGTGCGGATTTTGCGGTTTCGCTTGCAAAGATAATGAATTTGACCGAGTATTCCGGCGGTGAGATATATTATTATGATGTATACACAACTCATTGGGCATACAAAGAGATTTCCGCGCTCACGCAGTCGGGGGTTCTTGGCGGTGTCGGCGGCGGACTCTTTCGACCGGATGACACAGTTACGCTTGCCGAAGGTTATGCAATGCTCTGCAATGCGCTTGGTTACAGACAGTATGCGGCAGGCAGCGGAGGTTTTCCCGCGGGTTACATAAAGGCGGCTCAGAAGGCGGAGCTTGATGAAGGTATGACCGCAAGCGGCGCCCTGACAATCGGAGATATGTTTGTACTGTTGTACAACGGAATTAAAGCGAATATACTCGAGCCGTATTCATTCGGAAACGACGGTGCGTCTTACCGTGTGAGCGAAGATGAGACGCTGCTCACCTGCAATCACAATATTGCGCGGGCACAAGGCATACTGTGTGGTGCAGAGTGTGTGGATATTGACGGCGGCGAACTTGCCGAGGGTGAGATAAAACTTGACGGTACCGTGTATACCACTGAACTTTCGTGCGGGGATTATCTGGGACAGATGACAGAGATTTTCTATATTGATGACGGCTCAAACGGCAAGAAAAAAGTGATATGGGCAGGACTTACGGGCGAGACGGATTATGAGGAAATAATCGTTGACGATGATGCGGATTTTAATCCGACAAGCTTTGTGCTGACCTATCACGACGGTGACTCGGACAAGGACAGAAAAATCACTCTTTCCAGGAATATTACTGTTATATATAACGGCGGAGCGGTTACGGCAGGAGTTGACAAGATATTCAATATGCCCCGTTACACGGCAAGGTTTATCAAGTCTGACGGCAAGTACACCGTGGCTGTTGTCAGGGCACATGAGGATGTTGTGGTAGAGCGAATCGATACTGAGCAGAAAATCATTTATGACAAACTGAGCGGTGATTCACTAAGCCTTGACAGTGACGATTACACCCGAATGAGCGTGAAATTGCTCGGCGCCGCAGAGGTTTCGTGGAGTACGATTGTTGTAGGCAATGTCCTCAGTGTGTATAAATCTCTTGATGAAAAATTCCTTGAAGTATCACTGTGCACCGAGCAGATTGAGGGAACAGTGCAGTCTGTGGCCGATGAAGAAAACGGCAGCTGTACTGTGACAATGAACGGCATTGATTACAAGGTACGCACCCATGACTCGATATCTCCCGGAATGACGATTACCATCTATATGAATTCCGAGGGTGAGGGAGTGTATGTAAAAATCTCCGGCACAACCCTTTCGCCGGCATATCTGATAGACGGTGTGAACGAGACAAAATCCATGCAGAACTATATTTCGCTCAAAACTCTCACAAGTGACGGCAAGGTGGTTGTGTACAAATGCAGAGATAATCTGAAAATAGACGGTGTGCCATATGACAACAAAGAGACAGCCTTTTCAAAGCTATGCAGGAGCGGTTTGTTTATGCCCCAGTTTGTAATGATTGAATTGGGTGCTGACGGACTTGTATCGTACATTGACACGGTGAATAACGGCAACGACAATGACATTAAGGACGCTCTGTCGGTAAGTGTGCCGTACAAAGCCGGACAGGAATACCTTACTTTCGGTTATCTCGGTCCGAGAATGGCGGTTAATGACAGCACTCTGGTGTTTTTTGTCCCCGAAGATGACAGCATATCTTCGGCAGCAGACAGCGAGTTTTATGTGGCTTCAAGCAAAACTCTTGAGGGCAGTACATCATATAATACCGAATCATACAAGACGGATGACCGTGTAGGTTATGAACAATATGTCGTAGCCAAAGGCGCCGGTGCAACATACGGAAGGACGAATCCTGTACTTGTGGAAAAAATTACATCGAGAGTGAGCGGAAACGGTGATGTGCGTGAGTGTCTGATAGGTTTTCAGGGATCGGCAAGTGTAGAACTTCTGTCGGGAGAAGATTTCAAATTCAGTTCAAAGGGCATTGACGGCGGTGATATTGTCCGTGTGAAGGTGAACAGGCTCGGTGAGGTGGAAGATACGACTACACTTGTGGATTATTCGGATATAGAGAACAGTATAACAAATGCTCCCACATCAACATCGTCTTATACGCCGTCATTCGGCTATGCATATGATGTTATCGGCGATGTGATAAAGCTTAGTTATGACAAGGCAAACATTAATAATCCCGAGATATCCATAACTGCCAAGGGCATACCTGTGCTTGTGTATGACAGCAACCGCAGGAACAACAAGGCAAGACAGGGAACACTCGGCGACATACTGACCTACTATAACAACGGAACGGCGTGCTCTGAAGTGTTTATGCTGCAGAGAAGCGGTGTACCGGCATTGTTTATAGCCTATAAATGATTTTAAGCGGAGGTAATGAGATGAAGAAAAAGTTTAGGTTTATTTCAATGGCAATGGCGGCGGTTATGTGCGTGTCATGCTTTTCCGGATGCGGCAAAGACACATCCGATAAGGACGAACAGGGAAGGACTGTGATATCTATCGGCGGCTGGCCCACTCAGGAGGGCACAAGCCTTGATAACTACAACAAACAGAAAGCAGAGTACGAGGCAAACAATCCTGATGCCGTGATAACTCCGGACACATGGGCGTTTGACCTGAAGACATTTTATGCAAAGGCTGCCGGAGGTCAATTGCCGACATTATTCCGCAGTATGTTTACCGAGGTTGAGCAGGTGGCAAACGCCGACTATGCGGCAGACATTTCAGAAGTGCTCAAAAAGCGCGGTTATGACGGACAAATAAATGAAGCTGTGCTCGACATTGTGTCCAAAGACGGCAAGATATATGCCATGCCGACCGAAGCGTATATCATGGGTTTGGTTGTAAATACAGATATGTTTGAGAAAGCCGGCCTTATGGAGGCGGACGGCACGCCGAAACAACCCAAGACATGGGATGAAGTGGTGGATTTTGCGGTAAAGATTAAAGAGGCTACCGGCAAACCGGGCATAATTGTTCCGACTGCAAGCAAAATCGGCGGATGGATATTCACCGTGCTGGCGTGGTCTTTCGGAACTGACTTTATGGAGCAGGATTCCGACGGCAACTGGAAGGCGACATTTGACAGCCCTGAGGCGGCTGCGGCACTGCAGTATATCAAGGATCTTAAGTGGAAATACGATGTATTGCCGGCAAACACACTTGTAGACTATGATGAATGGGATAAACTTTTTGCAACAGGTAACGGCGCAATGAGAATCGGTACGGGCGGCACACCGGGTAGTATGGCTAAATACGGTATGAATTGCAATTCAATAGGCGTTGTGGCAATGCCTGCCGGCCCAAAGAAACATGTTACGCTTCTTGGCGGTAAGGTAAGCTATGTTAAGAACGGTGCCACAAACGATCAGATTGACGCAGCTGTCCGTTGGCTTGAGATGAGCAACATTTATAAAGCAACTGATGAGTTTAAGAAAAACACCGAGAGAACAATCAACGAAAAACTTGAAAATAATCAACTCGTCGGCACACATGGATTCTCCATTTGGAGCAATGACAGCGATGCAGTCAAATTTCAGAATGATTATATTGACAAAAATGCCAATATAAACATTAACCATGTAAAGTTATATAATGATTTTGTGGCTGATTGCGCAGCAGAGATTCGTCCCGAGGAACCCGTTTGCGCTCAACAGCTTTATGAAGTGTTGGATAAGTGCATACAGGAAGTTATCACCGACAAAAATGCCGACTGTTCGGCAGTGCTTGCAAAAGCGAATGCTGATTTCCAGAAGGATTATCTTGACACTATTGATTATTAATTTTAATTAACTTCATTTCGGACGAATGTTAAATAGCATATAATTTGTTTTTGCATTCGTCCGTTATATTTATCAATCAAATGTAAGGAGTTGTGACACATGAAAAAATCAAAAGGTATAAGCGCCGCCAAAAGAAAACTTAAGCTCCGCAATAACATTGATGCATGGGTGCTTATGCTACCAATGGTCATTGTGCTCTATCTTTTTGTATGGCGTCCGACAGTGCTCGGCGCAGTGTGGTCATTTTTTAAGATGAACGCATACACACCGACAAAATTTATTGGATTTGCTAATTATATCAAGGTGATAACCAACACACAGTTTTTACCCATACTCTGGAACACTGTGAAATATGTGTTGTGGTCGCTTGTAATAGGATTTTTACCGCCTGTTATAATAGCGGTAATGCTTAATGAAATCGTTCATTTCAGGAACGGACTGAGGTTGATCATATATCTGCCTGCGGTTATTCCGGGCATTGCGGCAATGCTCATTTGGTACTTTATCTACTATCCCGACATAACGGGACTTCTCAACATGATTATAACCAGGTTCGGTCTGCAGCCGTATACCTGGCTCAATGACCCCAAATTCACCATACCGGGACTCATGCTCTATGCCACATGGAAAGGTTTCGGCGGATCTATGCTTTTGTATTTTTCTGCATTGCAGGGCGTGTCCGTAGAGGTGTATGAGGCGGCTCTTATAGACGGCGCAACACCGTTGCGCAGGATATGGTATGTTACCCGCCCTGCTCTTGAGGGGCTTTTGCTGCTTAATCTGGTAAATCAGATTATCGGCGTGTTCCAGATCCTCGATCTTCCGCTTGCAATTACCGGAGGCGGACCAAACGGAGTGTCGACATCTTTGTCTTATCAGTTGTATCAGTATGGTTTTAACAGCGGCGGAAAATCCACGGGTCAGGCGATGGCGCTCGGAGTTATTATTTTCATCATACTTGTGGTGTTTACAATATTTTATTTTTATCTGAACCGCAAGGTGGAAGAAAGATTGTAAGGGGGTGCATGAAATGAAAAGATTTGCAACAAAACAGACCGGTGTGCTGAGCGCATCGGAGCTTAAAACAATAGGCGGCAAGACAACATATTGGTTTTTCTTCACTTTGCTTGTGATTTGTGCGGCGATATCGCTTTTACCGGCGGTATGGACGGTGCTTACGGCTTTTAAGGATACTCAGGAAATATATTCGGCATTCAGCTTTTTTCCAAAGAACATGACTTTTCACAAGATAGTTGAGCGTATAACCGAGTCGTGGCAGAAGCTTAATCTCGGAAAGTCTGTTGTTAATACGGTTGTGCTTACTCTCGGTGAAATTGGTTTCAAAATAGTAGTGTGCGGATTTGGGGGATATGTTCTCTCAAAACTGAAACCGTCCGGCAGCAAACTGGTGTTTGCGCTGGTTGTGTGGACAATGATGATGCCGGGGCAGATTCGGCTTGTGCCGAACTACATTTCATATCTGCACTTCCCGTTTGCATATGACATTGGCGGAGTCAGTCTGCTTGATACATACTGGCCAATGTGGTTTGGCGCGGCGGCGGACACATATTCCGTTTTACTTTTCAAAAATGCATTTGACGGGTTGTCAGAGTCATATGTGGAGGCGGCAAAGATTGACGGCTGCAGCAATTACGGAGTGTTCTTCAAAATAATGCTGCCGCTTTCGTTGCCGATAATGATATATGTGTCTATCACTACTGTAAACAGGGCCTGGTCGGATTTTTTCAATCCATTGCTCATACTGGACAAAAATGTTGTTCTGCCGCTCCAGCTTTACAGACTTAAATCCGATCAAAGTATTCAGATGAACACATACTTTATGGCGCTTGTCATGGCATCGTTGCCGACTTTTCTTGTTTTTGCAGTTTTCCAAAGACAGATAATGGGCGGCGTAAATGTCGGCGGAGTTAAGGGTTGATTGTGCCGGCAGTATTGATAAAAGAGGTAAATGTTATGGATTTTACATATCTTAAAAACTTCATGGATTATCTTACCGAACATCTTGTGCCCGGTAATACAATAAGTGTTCACTATGCTAACCGCGAGGTCTTTCGCTATAGTTCGGGTTATGCGGACATGGAAGGCAAAAAAAATATGTGTGGTGATGAACTTATTAATATTTATTCTTGTTCAAAACTTGTAACGGTGGTTGCGGCCATGCAGCTTATTGAACAGGGTCGATTATCTTTGAACGATCCTTTATATGAGTATATTTCGGAGTATCGTAATATGTATGTCAGATGTACTGACGGTTTGATAAAATCAAAAACCCATATCACCGTCCGTAATCTGTTTACAATGACAGCAGGACTTAATTATAATCTTGAAAGCCCGGCCATAGATAAGGCGCGCGTTTTAACGAACGGACATATGGACACGGTGATAGTTGCAAAGCTTCTTGCCCGGGAGCCACTTGATTTTGAACCGGGAGAGCGGTGGCAATACAGCCTTTGCCATGATGTTCTTGCGGCAGTTGTGGAAGTCGTATCGGGTATGAGGTTCAGCGAATATGTAAAAAAATACATTGCAGAACCGCTCGGAATTGAGAATTGTCATTATCACAGAACAAATCTTGTCAAAGAAAAAATGGCAAAACAATATCGGTTTGTAAACGGTGCGTCTGATGATATAGTGTCGGCGCAAATTGATTCCGGCAAAAATGAGGGATATATAACGCCTGTCAGCAAGGATGTATCACATGTGTTCGGGGATATGTATGACAGCGGCGGTGCCGGAATAACAACTTCTGTTCCGGAATATGCCAAATTGACGGCTGCGCTTGCCAACGGAGGTGTGGCAGCTAACGGAGAGCGTATTCTATCGGACTGTTCGGTTAATTTGTTGAGCAAAAACCAGCTGAACGAAAAACAGATGAAATACTTTAACTGGCAACAGCTCGCAGGCTATGGTTATGGGCTCGGTGTGCGCACAATGGTAGATACTGCATTGGGTGGTTCGCTCGGCCCGATCGGTGAATTCGGGTGGGGAGGTGCCGCAGGTGCTACTGCACTTGTTGACTGTAATTCGGGTCTATCGTTTTTCTATGCGCATCATATGCTTAATCCTCACGAGCCATATTATCAGCCGCGGCTGCGGAATGTATTTTATGCTTGTATATGCAGATAATTGTTTGAATTGGACTTCTCTGTATTGCAAGAAAAACCAATATTATATAGGAGAGTGTCAGAATGGCAAATGAAATATTCAATTATTTGGTCTATCCGTCTGTTGTTCCGAGCGGAAAGGAAAGCAGAGTAACTATTGAGAGCGTCTGTGGAACATTCGGATTTTATGATGATGTGGTGTATGATATAGTAATTGTACCGAAAGAGGAAAGCGATGTTCCCAAAGACGCAGTTATGTCGCTTGACGGTTGGGATAACAACAGAATGGTATATCACATAAGACCCGAAAACGGAAAACTGAAAATTACGCACCGTTTTGACGGTGAACAAGAATGGGCAATACGCATAAGCAGCAGCAATTACGAGACACATCTTAACCCGATGTACGCAAAAAACAGTCCTCACTGGGACAGCCTGATTCATCGTCCCGAGGCAGGGGTTGCTGTGTCGGTCTATTCTCTTGCTCCGGATCTGTATGCCCGCAGAGCGAAAAAAGGTGATTTTCACATTCATACCACAGTTTCCGACGGGTCCGAAACTCCGGAGAGGACGGCGGCAAATTATCGCAAAGAAGGTTATGATGTCATTGCAATGACGGAGCATAATGCTTTCAATTCTTCGGCCGAGGTATGCAAAAAACTTTCATTTATGGAGAATTATGAGCTGATATGCGGCGAAGAAGTTCACAACGGTTATCTGGGGCATTTGCATATAGTCAACATTGGCTCAAACTACAGCGTGAACGAGATATATCTAAAAGAGCCTGAGCGTGTTGCTCACGAAGTAAGCGAACTATCCGAGAAAACACGCGTGCCGGATTATGTCGATTCCAAAGAATATCTTTATCGTTTGTGGACATATAACGAAATTAAGAAGAGCGGCGGTTATGCCATATATCCGCATCCATACTGGGGTGTGAAAGATCATTATCATGTGGAGACTTCCATGAGCAAGGCAGTTATGAAGAACGGACTTTGCGATGCATTCGAGCTTCTTGGCGGATGTACACCTGCGGAAAATAATTTGCAGCTTGCACTGTACTATGAAATGGTTGCGCAAGGCCACAAGCTTCCTGTAGTTGCGTCAAGCGACAGTCATTCTTCAATGCCGGGTTCGCCCCATTTTGGACAGATTTATACGATTGTTTTTGATAAAGATGATGTAATCAGGTCTGTAGATAACGGATACAGCGTTGCGGTTGAGGCATTGCACGGAGAAAGTGTGCGTGTGTACGGACAGCTCAGATTGGTTAAGTATGCACATTTCCTCATAAAGAACTATTTTTCAAGGCGGGCACCGCTCTGTGCTGCGTCGGGTTTGTTTGTTGAACGGTATCTTCTCGGAGAAGATGACAAAAGCATGATTATCGCTGTTGAAGACAGAATAGCTAAGTTTACGGAAAGATTTTTTTGCGGTGATTGATTGGCGGCTGCTTGTCGTTACAAGTAATTTGATATATATGTTCAGAGTTTTCGGATTGAACAAGAGAAAGAGGATTTTGTCAAAATGAAAAATTTTATAATAAGCGAAAACGAATTTGATAAAGAATATATACCGCATTACGGGAACAAATATCTTATCGGGAATGGATATTTTGGTATTCGCGGAACAATGGAAGAATACCGGAAAGATAATATGCCGTGTGTGAATATGGCCGGAATTTATGATAAGGTCGGAGATGCGTGGCGCGAGTCGGTAAATGCACCAAATCCGTTTTATACTGCCGTTTTGGTAAATGACGAAAAATTCATACTTCCGGAAAAGGAACCGATAGAACACATACAGTCGATTGATATTGCAACAGCAATTCATAAAAGAAAAACTGTTTGGAAAACGGAAAAAGGCAATGTTACTGTTATGTGTGAGAGATTTGCAAGTATGGCAGATCAGCATATCATCGGAATGAAGTATACTGTTGTGACGGATTTTGACACAGATATTGAAATAGTAACCGGCATTGACGGCGATGTGTGGGACATAAACGGTCCGCATTTTTGTAATGTTCAGCCGGAGATTAAAGACAACTGCGAATGTGTTACCGGCGTTACCGGAGAAAAAAATATATCGGTGACGGTCCGGCAATGTGTAAATCCCGGCTTTGATTGTGTAAAATCCGAATATTCAGATGACTTTTCGGTATACAAAAAAATGACTTTTAATGCCGCTGCCGGAAAAGAATATTATTTCACAAAGATTGCTTTCGCGGAAACATCGGTTGACGATTTTGAATGTAAAAATACCAATATTGATTACGAGAGTGCAAAATCCGAACATATCAAGGCATGGCGGAAAATATGGGAAATGTCATACATAAAAATAGACGGTGATGAGGAAGCTGAACGAGATATAAATTACTCGATTTATCATCTGAATTGCATTGCTCCGAGAAATATGAAAGACAAGTCTATAGCTGCAAGGGGTCTTTCGGGTCAGGTATATAAAGGCGCTGTTTTTTGGGATACGGAAATGTTTATGATTGACTACTTTATGCACACCGATCCCGATGTTGCAAAAACTCTTATCGGTTACAGAATAAGCACTCTTGACGGAGCAAGAAATAAGGCAAGAGAATATGGCCTGGACGGCGCATATTATGCATGGGAAAGTCAGGAAGGCGGTTTTGAGGGCTGCTCAGACTATAATGTTGTGGATGTTTTCACAAAGCGGCCTATGCGCACACATTTCCGTGACAAACAGTATCATATATCTGCGGCAGTAGTATATGCCATTGTGAAATACATAAGAGCAACGGGTGATACCGGTATATTAAAAAATGGAGCAATGGAAGTTATCATTGAGTGTGCAAGAATGTATCGTTCAATGCTGCTTAAAAAAGCTGACGGCAATAAATATGAAATTTATGATGTTGTAGGTCCGGATGAATATCACGAGCGTGTAAACAACAACGCCTATACAAACAAGATGGCACAGCTGGTGTTCAAAACCGCTGTCGATATGATACCGCTTCTTGACGGTGAAACATATGAAGAACTTGATAAAAAATACGACTTGAAAAAGCTATCGTCGGATTTTGCGGACTCGTATATGAACATAAAGCTGCAGGAGCCAAATGCCGACGGTATTATCGAGCAGTTTGACGGATATTTCAAGCTTGAAGATTGCAGTATCGACACAGTGCGTTCAAGATTGCTTGATGATAAGGAATATTGGGGCGGTGCATATGGTGTTGCAAGTCAGACTCAGGTTATAAAACAAGCTGATGTTATTGCTATGATGAGTATATTCAACAGTGAATATTCCAAAGAGCAAATGCGTAAAAATTGGGAGTATTATGAACCGAGAACGGAACACGGCTCATCGCTTTCTGCGTGCATGTACTCACTTGTTGCTTGCCAAATCGGTAATCCGGAGGCAGCATATCCGTTCTTTATGAAGTCGGCGGGAGTTGACTTAAAACCCGGCGGTAAGGAATGGGCAGGGCTTGTGTATATCGGAGGAACTCACCCGGCATCAGAGGGCGGTGCGTGGATGGTTGCTGTAAACGGTTTTGCCGGAATTAGCATAGACGGCGGAGAACTTGTATGTAATCCTAACTTGCCGAAAAAGTGGAGCGGTATGCACTTTAAGCTGAAGTTTAACGGTGAACTGTATCAAATTGATATTGAAAATAACGAAGGAACGGTAACAAAATTATGATTAAAGCTGTAATATTTGACCTTGACGGAGTAATCGTGTCAACTGATGACTGCCATTATCGCGCATGGAAGAGAATGGCGGACGAAGAAGGAATTTATTTTGATATGGAAATAAACAATCGCCTGCGCGGCGTGAGCCGAACGGCAAGTCTTGATATTGTACTCGAAATGGCAGACAGAGAGTATTCGGAAGACGAAAAGCAGGCGCTTGCAGAAAAAAAGAATAATTATTATAAGAAACTTATCTGTGAACTTACGCCGAATGATATTTTGCCGGGCGCTATGGAAACCCTTGAAGAACTAAAAAAGAACGGCATAAAAATTGCAATAGGTTCGTCAAGCAAGAATACTCCGATAATTTTGAAACAGATAGGACTTGATACTTACTTTGACGCAATTTCGGACGGAAATAACATAACACATTCAAAGCCCGATCCCGAAGTGTTCTTGAAAGCTGCCGAAATGCTTGGTGTTGCGCCGGAGCATTGTATGATTGTTGAGGATGCCGATGCGGGGATTGAGGCAGGTAAGAGAGCCGGCATGAAAACGCTTTCGGTACACGGCGCAAAAGGTGCGGATTTTGAGACAGAAGATTTGGAAAAGTATAATTTGATTGGCAATATAAGCAATTAAGAATGTGTAGCCGCACGCAAAGAATTTATAAATGAGGGTATAGCCGATGAAAAAACAACATTTATATTAAATCACTTTTCGCATAACGGTAAAGATGTTGTATATGATGATTTTTCAAAGATTGCTGAAAAAGAAAACTTTGTAACCGCATATGATGGCATGGAGTTTGAGTTTTAACAATATTTCGAAGCAGCCGGGCGTGTGAAGTACAAAAAGAGCATGAGGGACGGCGGGCACACAGTAACCGAATAATTGCTGAGTTAATCGGTGCGGATTTTTAGACAATATAAACACATTTTAGAATTGGAATTAAAGATTTTGTATGATAAAATCTTGGTATAGGTATTCAAACGCTGATTTCAGCGAAAACTCAGCGGTTTTACAACCATTTGAAAGGAACATAACATCATGAACATGAGGGAGAATACATTTTTAATAACTGATTTTGGAGCTGAGGCAAACTGCAATGAATTGCAGACAGAAAAAATTCAGCTGGCTGTTGATACTTGTTTCGGCAGCGGCGGCGGAAGAATAGTAGTGCCTGAGGGAGTTTTTCTTACGGGAGGTATCAGGCTGCGGTCAAATTGCACGCTCTATTTGCAGTCGGGTGCAACGCTGAAAGGAAGCAGAAATCCCGAAGATTATTTCGGATATTTAAGCGATACGGTCGAACCGTTAAGTGAAAGTGAAGTAACAAATAAAACTTGGAAAAGAACTGAATTGGACGAAGTTAAGGATTATGAATTTTTCAGAAAACCCGGCAGCCGTTGGAACAATGCTCTTATAAAGGCTGTAAATGCAGAAAATGTTGCAATTATAGGCGAGGAAAATTCTTTTCTTGACGGAAGTGACTGTTTTGATGAATTGGGAGAAGAAAACTATCGCGGACCGCATTGCATAAATATGTTTAATTGCAAAAATGTGCGCCTTTCGGGCTATTCGGTTAAGGATAGCGCTAACTGGGCAAATGCTCTTTTTTACTGCGAAAATGTTGTGGCTGAGAATATCTCTGTCTATGCAGGACATGACGGAATACATATTACAGGGTGCGAGAATGTTAAAATAAACGGCTGCAGCTTTTACACGGGTGATGACTGTGTTGCGGGATTTGCAAACACAAATGTTTTTGTGACAAACTGTATTCTTAATTCGGCTTGCAGCGCCATGCGTTTCGGCGGAACAAATGTGTATGTTGAAAAGTGCCGTATATACGGACCTTGCGAATATCTTTTCAGAGGAAGCCTGACAGATGAAGAAAAGAGAAACGGCGTAAAGCCGGAGCTTGCCGGACACAGAAATAATATGCTCAGCGTATTTACCTATTACGGAGATTATTCTGTCGGTATTCCGAACAGACCGGGGAATATCGTTATTTCCGACTGTACGGTGGACGATGCGGATAAACTCCTGCATTATAACTATTCGGGAAATGAAATGTGGCAGCTTAACAGACCGCTAAGCAATATTTCTTTTGAAAATATTACGGCAACAAACCTTTTGATGCCATCAATTCTTTATGGCGATAAAGATGAAAAGGTTACACTGAATATGAAAAACTGCAATATTTCAATGAAAAATGATATTGATAATGCGGGGCTTATTCAGGCAGCAAACTTTGATACCATAACGCTTGATAATGTTGAGGTTAAAAACTACGAGGCGGAAATGCTTATCAAAACTTGGACAGACGGCAATGTAAAAGTTAAAGGACTGAAATGCGACAAAAAACCGAAAAGTATTACAAAGCAGGCAGACGGTATGTTTGATTGCAAGCCGATATAACCGTTAAGGCGTGAGGAAATACATATGAAATATTATTTAATGATTGTTTTGGCGGTGATACTGCTTGCCGGAGATTTTGCCGTGAATAAGCTTTATCAGAAACGGTACGGAACATCACTTGAAACAGGGCTTAAATTTAATGCCCTTATGGGATTGTTTACGGCAATTATATTTTTTGCGATAAACGGGTTTAAGTTTGAGTTTTCGGCATTTTCAGTGCTGATGGCAGGCATAGTTGCGCTTAGTATTATGAGCTATAACATACTTGGATTCAGGGTGCTTAAATCAGGAAGTATGGCCTTTTACACTTTGTTTCTGATGTGCGGCGGAATGTTTGTCCCATATGTGTGGGGGGTATTGTTTCTTCATGAAAAACTTTCGCTTATGCATTTGGCAGGGCTTATTCTGATAATATCCGCAATAGCGCTTACGGCAAACGATAAAAAGATGCCGGGCAAACGAATACTTGCCCTGTGTGTGATTATATTTTTCTTAAACGGCATAAGCAGTGTTGCCGCAAAGATGCACCAGATAGAGAAAACATATTTTTGCATAACGGAGACGGAATTTGTTATAGCAACGGGCATTGCAAAGTTCATTATCGCCGCAATAGCATATATGGCAGTAAAAATCGGCAAAAAAGATAAAAAAGCCGATAAGTGCAATAAAAGCGGTTTTGCGTGGGGAGTGCTTTTGATTGTACTTTCAACGCTGCTCAGCGGACTGTCATATATTCTGCAATTAAACGGAGCAAAAAATCTTCCGGCAACGGTTTTATATCCGTTAATTACAGGAGGGACAATTATCTTTTCGTCTGTGACAGGGATAATATTTTTTAAGGAACAAATTTCAAAAAAGCTGATTTTGAGCATAATAATATGCTTTGCGGGAACTTGTATGTTCTTGCAGCAATAAAACAGGGCATATTCTACGGAGGCGAATTATGGTTGGCGGTGCAAAATTTATATGGTTAAATAAAGAAATATATCCGCTTTTGCAGGATAGCTGCGTGTCGGTATTTTCAAAGGACAGAAAAAAATACCGTTTCGGTGTGGCGGCATTTAAGAAAAGCTTTGAATTTGACAAAAAGATAATTAAGGCGCAAAGGCGGTTTTATACTCTAGTGAATATTCCAAAGAGCAAATGCGTAAAAATTGGGAGTATTATGAACCGAGAACAGAACACGGCTCATCGCTTTATGCGTGTATGTACTCACTTGTTGCTTGCCAAATCGGTAATCCGGAGACTGCATATCCGTTCTTTATGAAGTCGGCGGGAGTTGACTTAAAACACGGCGGTAAGGAATGGGCAGGACTTGTGTATATCGGAGGAACTCACCCGGCATCAGAGGGCGGTGCGTGGATGGTTGCTGTAAACGGTTTTGCCGGAATTAGCACAGACGGCGGGAACCGTTATGATTCCATTGCTGTGCGGGTATTGATGTCTCTTTTGGGAGTTGCATCAACTTTTATGAAAAAATACAAAAAGCAACCGAACGGAAAGGAAGTTGATTAGTGTGAAAATTAAGTATTTTGGAACAGCTGCAGCGGAAGGAATTCCGGGAATATTCTGTGACTGCGGGAACTGTAAAAGATCACGCAAACTTGGCGGAAGAAATATAAGAACGAGAAGTCAAGCCATAGTAGATGATAAATTATTGATTGATTTTCCGGCTGATACATATATGCATTTTTTGAAATATAATATTCAGCTTTCAAAAATAAAAACCTGCTTAATAACACATTCGCATATGGACCATCTGTATCCGATTGAAATAGAGATGAGAATTGACGGATATGCACATGTTGATATGAACGAACCTATAACATTTTATTCGGGAGAAAGCGGGTATAATATGCTGAAAGCAGTTATAGACAGATTTGGTATTTCAAAAAAAGATGTAAATGTCGTAAAATTTGCACCGTTTGAATTGGTTGAGGCAGAAGGCTACAAAATCATGCCGATTAAGGCAACACACGACGAAAATTCCACTCCGGTTGTATTTGCAATCGAAAAAGACGCAAAGAGCATATTCTATTGTAACGATACAAGTGAACTTTGTGATGAGAGTATGGCAAACTTGCGTGAATTTACAAGGGAAAAGCCGTTTGATGTTATTTCTTTGGACTGCACGCAGGCAAATGATGCAGAGGTTCCGTATGTCGGGCATTTTAATCTTAATAAATGTGTAGCTGCACGCAAAGAATTTATAAATGAGGGTATAGCCGATGAAAAAACAACATTTATATTAAATCACTTTTCGCATAACGGTAAAGATGTTGTATATGATGATTTTTCAAAGATTGCGGAAAAAGAAAACTTTATAACCGCATATGATGGCATGGAGTTTGAGTTTTAACAATATTTTGAAGCAGCCGGGCGTGTGAAGTACAAAAAGAGCAGGAGGCTAAACTCTTGCTCTTTTTGAGGGCATAATTTATTTTTCACGCTTCTCTTTGCAATTTCGTAATCTTATTGATTTTTGATTTCATTTGTCCCGGGCATATATATTTGTCGAATATGTCTTTGGCGTAACACCCGCAATTTTTTTGAATAACTGAATAAAATAGGAGAGATTTTCAAAGCCGCATTCATTGCACACATCAGATACAGAGCTGCCGTTTGCAAGCAGGCGGCAGGCGTGTTGAATGCGCAGATTATTCACATAGTTTATGTAGCTTATGCCGGTCAAAACTTTGAATTTGTTGCAGAAATAGTGTTTTTCATAGCCGACAATCGCCGCAACCTCATCAATTGATATTTTTTTGAGATAATTGTTCTCTGTCCAAAGGATTATTTTGCGCAAATTATGGCTGCTTATGTCATTTTTGATTACATCAAAATCGGATGTGTTGCAGTGGTGAACAAGCAGTTCAAACAGATGAAGAATGCATCGGCATATCTCAAATATGTTATCGGAGCTATGAAATGTGTCCGCAATATCGCTCACTTCCTCAAAGCACGGAATGTGAGTAGGGAGAGAGAAAAAATTCTTTCCGCTGTACTTAAGGAATTCTTCGATATTAACCATTGGCTTTATCTGTTCAATATTAATCTTTAATACCTTCACATACCCGTCATTCTTTTTGTAAAAAACAGAATGAACTGCTCTCGGGGGAATGTAGAAAACCTGTTTGCCGCCGAGGCGTTTTTTTTGTCCGCCGATGTATATGTCGCCTGCAACATTACAACACAAAAGAACCTCAATGGTGTCGGCATAATGAGGCGGAGTGATGAGATCTGTCGGAAAAGTCAAAGTGTTGACATCCCACGGACGGTTATGCTTAAATTTTTTATGCTCTTTGAAAGCCGTGATTACATTATTCATGTTTTCATCATAGCACAAAAATCTATGCAGTTATCCTTGTTTCCTGATATAGGTTTTGGTTGCTGCTGAAAAAATGGGGAAACTTAAATTATATATTCCTTGACACGGTATATCAAACTGTGGTAAAATATTTAAGGTTGGTAACGATTGATTAAAGTATTGATTTTAACAAGAAATTGCCGCTCATTTAACAAAAGAAAGGCAGATATTTTTATGTACAATAACGAAGAAAACGGTACTATGTCGCTGAAAGATTTGCTTGAGATTTTTATAAACTACAAAAGAATTTTTGCAATATCAATAGTTGTATGCGTGGTACTTTCCATGATATATAACATATTTTTGGTTGCACCGACCTATACATCGAGCGGCACAATATATGTCAACTGTATGTCGGATTCAAATGTGCAGGCAGGCGACGGCATCAGCCAGTACGAGATAGATTCATCGAGGGCGCTCAGCACCACATACATGGAGATTCTGCGCGGACGCTCGTTCCTGGAGGATGTCAGCGCAGACATCGGCTACAAATATACTTGGAAAGACATCGCCTCAATGATGAGCGTTGCATCGGTAAACGAGACGGAGCTGCTCTCCATAAAGGTGACTGCGTATGAGCCGGAGGATGCATATGTCATCTGCAAGAGCATCATGTACAACGCTCCGCGCAAGATGCTCAGCGTGTTCAAACGCGGCGCGATAGAGGTTGTCGATGATGTAAACATGCCGCTTTTGCCGTCCAAACCGGGTGTGAAAAAGGCGTTTTTGCTCGGCTTTGTTCTCGGTTTTATAGTTGCTGCGGCAATCACCTTTATGATAGAAATCTTTGACACAAAAATCAGGACAAGCGAGGATTTGGTGCGCAGATATGATATCAATGTTCTCGGCGAAATCTTTCACTAAGGGGGTGCGGTCATGAAAATCAATTTATCAAATTTGTTCAGATTCAAAAAGAAAGACGAAGGACTGCACACCGCAGAGGGCGCATATATCATAAACGACGACACAAGTTTTAATGCCCTTGAGTCCTACAAGGCGGCGCGCACAAACATCATGTTTTCTCTGCCTAAATCCGAAAAAGGCAAGATCATTCTTGTGTCGAGCTCACAGCCGGCAGAGGGAAAGACCACGGCGACAATCAACATTGCATACACCTTTGCCTGCACCGAGGCTAAGGTCATCGTGGTGGACTGCGATTTGCGCAAACCAAGGATTCACAGATACCTCAAGATAAACAAGGACATAGGTATGTCCAACATCCTGTGCGGATTTTCTACACTGGACGAGGCAATTCAGAAAAATGTCATGGGCAATCTCGACTGCATACCTGCCGGCGAAATCCCCATGAACTCTACGGAACTGCTCATGAGCGACGAGATGACAAACCTGCTTGATGAGCTTGCCGAGAGGTATGACTATATCTTCATCGATACTCCGCCGATAATGTCGGTTACGGACGCTATGATAATCGCACCGAAGTGCTCGGGAATGATTCTTGTGGTGAGACAGGGCGTGTCTACTTACGACATGATGGACAAGACCATAGAAATTGTGAAACGCTCCGATGCAAAGATTCTCGGTTTTATAATGAACTGTGACGAGAGCTCTAAAAATAAATATTACACCTACAAATACAAGAACTATAAAGGCTATCTTTACGGATACAGATACGAATACAGCGACAGAGAGACCGATAAAAAATAAAGGTGGTAACAGATGCTTATAGATTTTCATTCACATTTTTTGCCCGGCATAGATGACGGAGCGCAGACGGTGGAGATAGGCACTGATATGCTTTGCGATGCGGCAAGCCAGGGAGTTGTGTGCAGTATCGCCACTCCGCACTATTATCCCGGCAGGGGAGTGAGCGTCTGCGAGGCAATTGCCGCGCGTGATGACTCTTACAATCGCCTTGTTGGTTATGCGGCGCAGCACGGTGCGAAATTGCCGAGGATTCTGCGCGGGTTTGAGGTGGCGTATGACGACTGCCTTATCAAAACGGATAATCTGCACGACCTTTGCATAGAGGGCACGGACTATCTGCTCCTTGAGATGCCATACGGCGGCTGGCACGAGAATATTGTGGAGAATGTCTATGACCTGAGTATATCCGGTGTGAAGATAGTGCTTGCGCATATGGACAGGTATTATCACATGATGGGCAAGAGCATTTTCGATTTGCTCAGTCTCGGTTTCCCGGTTCAGCTCAATGCCGAGGCGTTTATGACCATGCACGGCAGACGGTTTGTGAAAATGCTGCTCGATGCGGGGCGGACTTGCGTTGTGGGCAGTGATATGCACAACATGACCGTGCGCCCGTGCGATATAGGTCATGCTTATGAGATTGCGGAGAAGAAATTTGCGCATTTTTCGGATGAACTTTTTTATCAAAATGCATATATGTTGCTTAAAAACGGACTGTGATGCGGTTCGTTTTTTTGATATGGACATATATTGACTATGGCGTGTGATATCATTATTCTCATGGGGGCGAAAAAATGAATTGCGAAAGCGTAAAAACATTCAGAATGCTGAACCTATATGAACGGCTGAACCGCGGTGAAGTTATCAAAAAAAGAGAATTTGCCGCAGAGTTTGACATTAGCGGAAAGTCGGTGCAGAGGGACATCGACGACCTGCGTGCCTATCTGGCGGAGAGTTACGGCGGCGATTCGGTCACGCTCGAATACAGTTATTCGCAAGGCGGTTATATACTTTGCAGAAACGAAAGCAAATTTTTGACGAACGCAGAAATTCTCGGGATATCAAAAATTCTGCTGGAGAGCCGCGCCTATAACAAGGCGGAACTTGACGGCATAATCGAAAAACTCCTGCTTTGGGCAACTCCGTCGGCAAGGATGAATATTAAGGAAATGATTCTGAATGAAAAGTTTCACTATATTCCGCCAAGGCACGGCAAACCGCTTCTGCATACAATCTGGGATTTGAGCGAATTCATTTATTCCAAAAAAATAATAAAATTCGATTATGAAAGGCAGGACAAAAAAATCACCCACCGCACCGTGAAACCTCTTGCGATTATGTTTTCGGAGTTTTATTTTTATCTTGTGGCGTGGTTTGCCGATGATTCCAAGGATTATCCGGCAGTATTCCGTACAGACAGAATTTCCGCTCTTACCGATACGGGGGAGCATTTTAAGATTCCTTACGCACAGCGTTTTGAAGAAGGTGAATTTCGCAAGAGAGTGCAGTTTATGTATACGGGGCCTCTGCGCAAAATAAAATTTGAGTTTTCGGGACCGTCGCTTGAGGCAATACTGGACAGAATTCCTACGGCGAGGGTCATGTCGCAAAAAGACGGAGTTGTAACGCTCAGCGCCGAGTGTTACGGCGACGGAGTACTTATGTGGCTAAAAACGCAGGGAGATTATGTGAAGATACTTAAAAATAATTTGTAACATGGACAGCAACTGTCCAACCCCTTTAGTATAATTAAAGTATCTTATACGAAAGGGGTTGTTTTCTTATGAAAACAAACATTTACGAGACTTTGGAAAAAGAGACAATGCAATCGGATTTGCCCGAGGCGGAAAAGAATAAACAATTGTCAAGACTGCTCAAGGCAAGGGGACAAAAAATCAATATTTTGCTCACCGGGGCGACGGGCAGCGGCAAAAGTTCGACAATAAATTCACTCTTTGATACATCCGTTGCGAAGGTCGGGGTCGGGGTTGCGCCGGAGACAGACGATATTGAGTGTTACCAGCTGGATAATCTGACAATCTGGGACAGCCCCGGACTCGGAGATAGCATAGATAGGGACAGGGAAAACTCACTTGCGGTTGTGAACAAACTCTCTGAAACCGACGAAAACGGTGTGCCGATTATTGATCTTGTTGTTGTGGTGATAGATGCGTCATCAAAGGATCTCGGCACAACATACAATCTTATCAACAACATTTTGATTCCGAGCATCACGCCCGAAAACAAAGACAGAGTGATTATTGCGGTCAACCAATCCGACATGGCGATGAAAGGTAATCACTGGGACGGCAAGAACAATTGTCCCGATGATGTTTTGAAGAAATTTCTTGAGGAAAAGTGTGATTCTGTAAGGGGCAGAATAAAGGATGCCACGGGGTTTGACTTTGACATCATGTATTACTGCGCCGGATATACGGGCGATGACGGTGAGCAGAAACCGGCATATAATTTGACAAAGCTGCTCTATAAAATCGTGTTGTCACTTCCGGTTGAAAAACGAATTGCCATTGCCGAAAACCTGAATGATGACAAGAAAATGTGGGAGTATGATGACGGCGAGGAGGATTATTGCGACAAAATTACGGAGGGTTTTGCCGAAACGGTATTCGGAACTATGTCAGACTATGCGGAAAAAGGAATTGTTTACGGCGGTGCGGCACTCGGAATGCCCGGTGCTGCCATCGGAGCGGTCATATGCGGAACTGTCGGCGCAGTGGTCGGGATTTTTAAGGCGGTGCTCAAATGATGCGCGTTGTTTCTTTGATTCTCAGCATAATCTCTCTCCTTGTGTGGTGGGAAATCCCCATGGCGGTTATAATTCTCTCGGCGGCAAACGGATTTATAATCTGCAAAGGTTATGACAGCAGTGCATTTTGCAAAATAAACATTGCCCTGTGTGTTTTGGGAGTGTGCCTTGCCGTTTGGAATCACGATTTGCATATCGGGCTGAAAATGCTTGAATATATCGGCATGATGTGATAGAATAAAATAATCATAAGCTGAGTATTGAACCGAATGTAAGAGGCGATGATGTGGATATTTCCGAAGACATTGTAAAAACAACAGAAAAATATTGCCGAAAATATTGCAAAAATTTTGATTTTGAGAATCTGAGGGAAAAGATGATTTTTGCACATTGCAGCGAAATGTATGGGCAAAGAAGAAATAATTACAATAGAATTTCCAAAGCCAAAAATAAAGCCGGTATATATTTTTTTGTTGATACGGCTTCTGTTATATATATAGGACAGGCGACCTTGCGGTCAAAGAAAAGGAAAAAATGGTCGCTATATAATCGTGTACAGCAGCATCTCCGCAGGAATGACAGCGGCAGCAGGCTAAAAGAATTTTGTGTGCCGTTATGCAGTAACAACGAGATTGATGTATATATTCTTCCTTTGATTGAAAAGGAATGCACAGGGCTTTGCAGGCAAAATCTATTATTTCTTGAGAGCTATTTAATCGGGAAATACAGACCGCTATACAATTTTCGTACAGAAGAGGGGCAATTATGATAATTACGGATATTTGGAGACAGAAAAGAGGGCGCAATGATGGTGATGAGCGTATTTGGACAATGACGACAGGTATGCCGTTTTTACTCAAAAGGATGTTTGAAAAAGCGTCAAAAGATCCGGTCACGGAGGGCAAAAAAAGCGGCTATAAACGGGCGGCACAGGAGTATCAAAGAGTCTATGTATCTATTAAAAACAGGTATGAAAGACTTAATGACAAAATCGACTGTGCTTTCAGAGGCGAAACCGGCAAATTTGCTGATTTGAATAAGTATCTTATATCATTGGAGACGCAGAGAAAAGCACTTGAAAATGAAATTGATAAGCGGCGTTCTGCAGTGTTGGGTGACGCAGGGACTCTCGGCGGGGCAATGCTGTTTTCGGAAAGTTTGTTTGAATTATTGCTTGAAAAAGTATGGAAACGAAAGTTCGACAAAGCTGAAATCGAGGGATATACAGAAGCAAAGGAATTGTATGAAGAAAAATTGCAAAAGCTGAAAGCTGAGTTTGAATGTCAGCTTGAGGAGAAAAAGAAGAGATTGAATAATCAAAAGTCGATAAACAGGTTGGTTGTGGATTCAATCAAGGCAGAAATAGAAAAAATCTCAGAACTCAAACGGGCATTGGCTGATTTTGAACTTGCGGAATAGGCGGTGAAAAAATGTATTCCTCGGAAGAATTAAAAAAGATGACAGAGCGCAATACGGACGGATATAACCGGGCGGATAATCAAATAAAAAAAGAATTTGATGAGCTTGACAGGGTGAGCGATATTTTGGCGGACACGCCGCAAATTCTCGATGATTTGGATGAAGAGTTTGAGTTCAGGACCGGTTTGCGAAAAAATGATGTCATTATATTGTTTATTGCGACTGCACTTCAGTGCATACGGCAGTATTTTTTGTCAAATGAAAAATTCCGTTTCCGAACAGCCGCTCAGGGCGATGATTTTATGAAAAACACCGTCGGCGTTGCATTGCCGAAAACCGTATCCGATGTTTTGTTTTCAAGTGTGCCCTATGACGCGTTTGCAAGAAGCGGCGATTTGGTTGATTACGAGACTGAACTGAGCGGAAAAACCCACCGTTACCGCACATTGGGTCACGATCCTCTGCTTGGACTGGTGTTCGGGCCTGTCAACATATTGTCATCGTCGTGCACAAAATATGATTTTGTTACAACTTACAGCGTAGCGGATAATAAATTGTGTTCGCTGTATCCCGGCGGAACTCCCGGGGCAGTCGCGGTGGCGATTGAGCAAAGCAAAAATTCCAAACTGTTGCTTGCGGCGGTTGCAAGGCAATTCATACATATGGGGAGCGACTTTTTCACAAAACAGGGATTGCCGATACCGATAATCTCTTCGGTTAACAATGATGCGGCAATGGATATGCTTACAAAATATCATATAGATATTTACAGTGTTTCAAGGGGTGCGGCAGTGGCGGCATTTATCAATTCACTGGTTGAGTGTATACACCGCTTGTTTTACAACCCCGATGTTGACGGTGAAGCCGAACTGTATGCCGTAAGGGGGAGGAAGGTTGTGAGTTATTCGAACTTGATTGCAACGGCAAGCAATGTGATATATGTTGCGCTGAGTGCATATTTCGGAAACGAAAAATCTTTGGAAAAACTCGATGTCGGCGGCATGATAGTAACAGTTTATCGCCTGATTACAGATAAAAAGTTTATCAGAGCCGTTAAAGAAGAATTTATATTCGGAAGTTACAGAAATATGATTATGGGATAAAATTTGAGATAAATCTATCATATAAAAAAGCGGTTGACAAAACCGTTTTTTTATTATATAATTTCACTAACGAACATTAGTTAGTGAGGTGGAGCATGAAACAGGAAGACACAAAACAAAGAATACTTGAAAAGGCGCTTGAGCTTTTTTCAAACCGCGGCTACGACGCCGTGAGCGTGGGGGAGATTGCATCCGCAGTCGGCATAAAAGCCGCGTCGCTCTACAATCATTATTCGGGCAAGCAGGCAATATTTGACGCAATCGTGGAAAAATCCGTAGAACGCTATGAAAAATTTGCCGAGAGCATGGATGTTCATTTGCAAAATGTCGAGCGTGATACGGGCGTGTTTGCGAGTATAGATGCAGACACGCTTGCGGATAAAGTCCGTGCAATTTTTCTCTACACTTTGCATGACGAGACAGTCGGCAGATTCCGCCGCATGATGTCGATTGAGCAATTCCGGTCGCCGGATCTTGCGCAGCTTTATTCTGAGCGATATTACGACCGCCTTGTGCGATATCACACAGGCATATTCCGTGCATTGATCTCGGACGGGGTAATTGAGGATTATGACCCCGAATCGCTGGCGGTGATGTACATCTCGGCGGTGATCACACTGCTCGGCGTGTGCGACCGCCAGCCCGAGAGAGAGGCGGAATGCCTGGAAAAGCTAAAAAATCATGTGGTATTGTTCTATCGGACATACAATGCGGTGCACGAGGAACAGCATAATTAATCGTTGAATAAAAAACGGAGGTTTGATTCATGAAAGCAAAGAGAATTATTGCGGCAAGTCTCGCCGCGTTATCGCTGATGACAAACACGGCGTTTGCGTCGGATATGTATGCCACGCGCGGCGAAGTAGCGGATATGCTGCTTTCTGCGGCGGACGATTACAACCCGAACGCAAAACGGTCGGATATAATAAAAGGTTACGGCGGTGACGGCGAACTGCACGAGGACTGGAACATAAACCGTGCCGAGGCGCTTGTCATGTTGTCGCGCGCATTCGGTCAGCTGCCGCCGCTCACGGGGCACAATGCACGCGTGGCGCTGAGAAGCGGAGCGTTCGGCGACATTCCCGAATGGGCGCAGCCGGAGCTGACACCCGTGCTCGATGCCGGCATTGCCGCAGGCACTGCGGACGGAGTTTTTTCGCCGTATGACGATGTTACCAAGGAGCAAATGGAGACTTTTATAAAAAGGACATATGCGCTTTTCGGCACCAACGGGAAGGACGATTTTTATGCCGCGGTGAACAAGGAAAAGCTGAACACACTGGAGATAAAGCCGGGCAGAATAATCGCCGGTTCGCTCTATGATCTGCAGGACGAGAGCTCGGACAAGGTGAACGAAATCATAGATGATGCCATCGCAAAAGGCGGAGAAAAGGGCAGCAAGGAGCAGAAAATATCCGATTTATACAAAAATATTCTCGACACAGAGAGCCGCAACAAAGCCGGCATTGAGCCGATTAAGCCGTATCTGGACAAAATATCTGCGGTGCAGAGCATCGCAGACCTTGCCGATGTTCAGAATGAACTGGTGACGAAACTGCATATTGCGCCTTTCGTCTGGTTTGCAATAACGCCCGACTTCAAGGACAGCACGAAATACATAATGTGTTTCGGCGCTCTTGAGCCGAACCTTACAAAGGATATATACATGAACGGCACAGACGGGCAGAAAAGTGTATATCTCGGCTACCTTAAGTCGGTCATGAGCCTTGCCGGCGAGGAGACAAGCGAAGAACAGCTCGAAAAATTCTATGATCTTGAGAAAACTCTTGCCGAAAAATCGCTCAATCCCGAGGAGCAGGGCGATATCGACAAGATTTACAATGTGTATTCTTTTGATGACATACAAAAGATGTTCCCGAGCGTGGATATGGAAAAAGTGCCGGAAAGCATGGGGCTGAGAAAAGAAGATAAAATCCTCGTTACGGACACAGCAATCACAAAGGAATTTTCGCGCCTTTTCTGCGATGAGAATGTCGATGTTTTGAAAAATGCCGCCAAACTGTGCGTAATTCTCAATTACGGCGGCGTGCTGAACACAGAGTTTACCGAGGCGGCCGATAAATTCAATCAAGATTTTCTCGGAACCGGCGGCTCATATTCCGATAAGGAGCGTGCGGTGCTGACTGTCGCCAATGCCATGCCCGATTACATCGGCGAACTGTATGCCGAAAAGTATTTCAGCGAGGAGGCAAAGCAGAGCGTTACAAAAATGGTAAAGGACATTATTTCCGTGTACGAAAGCCGCATAGACGCCATCGACTGGATGAGCGACGCCACCAAGGCAAAGGCAAAGCGCAAGCTTGAAACAATGGGAATAAAAATCGGCTATCCCGACAAATGGGACAGTTATCTTGACAGTTTGGAGATTAAATCCGCTGCGGACGGCGGCAGCTATTTTGACAATATGCTGGCAATAGGCGGCGCCGCGATGAAACGGTCGGCAGAGCGTCAGGGCACATCGGTGGACAAAGGTGAGTGGAATATGTATCCTTACACGGTGAACGCCTGCTACAGCGCTACATCGAATGACATCACATTCCCGGCGGCAATTCTGCAGCCGCCCATGTTTGACATAAATGCATCGTATGAGGAAAACCTCGGCGCCATAGGCTACATTATTGCGCATGAGATAACCCACGCGTTCGACAACAACGGCGCCAAGTTTGACGAAAACGGAAACGCAAACGACTGGTGGACTGCCGAAGATTACGCCGAGTTTGAAAAACGCTGTCAAAAGATGATATACTTTTATGACAGGCAAGAGGGGATCCCCGGCGTGCCGATGAACGGCACGCAGACCCTGAGCGAAAATGTGGCAGATCAGGGTGCGGTTCAGTGCATTACTTCTGTTGCCGCAAAGCTTGAAAACCCCGATTACAAAAAGCTCTACAGCTCCATGGCGAACGCCTGGGCGAGCACAAAAACCAGGGAATACGCCAAGTACGCGGCGGGAGTGGATGTGCACTCTGATGACAAACTGCGTGTGAATCGCGTTGTTGTAAGCTGCGATGAATTTTATGATGCATTCGGCATAACGGAGGGCGACGGTATGTGGGTTGCACCGGCAGAGAGAGTTAAGATATGGTGATAAGATATGAATGTTACGATAATTAAGCCGAATAAGAGAAAAAACAGCAGCACATACAATGCGGCAAAGTATTTTGTTGCAAAGCTGACCGATGTGGGAGAGGTGTTTGAGTTCACTTTGCCCGACGATATGCCGCATGTCTGCCGCGGCTGTTATGCTTGCCTGCACGGCGGCGAGGAAAAATGCGGCGGATATGAATACTTAAAGCCGATTAACGACGCCATAGCGCAGTCGCAGTTGATTGTGTTCTGCTGTCCGGTTTGGTGCTTCCATGCGCCGGGGCAGATTAAGTCTTTTCTCGATCATTACGGCTGGCGCTGGATGGTTCACCGCCCGAATTTCGACATGATGAACAAACAGGCTGTCATAATCACCACTGCCGGCGGTGGGGGAATGAAGTCTGCCGCGAGAGACATTAAAGACAGCATGGACTATTGGGGAGTTGCGCGCACACACATTGTCACCCAATCGGTGTGGCAGTATTTCTGGAACGATATGCCCGAGAAGTTTAAGAAGAGTTTTGTAAAAAAGCTTGACAAAACCGCCGCGGCGGTTGAGCGCCGTGCAGGGCATCTAACGCCGTCGCTTAAGGTAAGATGGATGTATCTGCTGTTCAAAAGGCTGCATCTCAAGGGTAAGATGTGGGAGATTGACAATGAGTACTGGAGAGAGGAGTGGGGGTGAATACGGTTTTAGCGGCTGTGTACAGTTTGTTTCATGTTTTGTTGTTCATATTCGTTCTCCTGTTGGTTTGAAATACAAACTCGCCTTGCGAGTTTGTACCGCACATTTTCACTTTTCACTATTACTTTTTACTTTCCAAAAATCGCAAAGATATTTTAGTGAAAGGTGAATAGTGAAAAGTTAATAAGTAAAAATCGCCAAGCACACTGTACTTGGCGATTTTTGGTCGGGATGACAGGATTTGAACCTGCGGCCTCTTCGTCCCGAACGAAGCGCGCTACCAAACTGCGCTACATCCCGATTAATATCAAATTATCTGCTCATCAGCAACAAGAAATATTATATCACAAGTTTTCATAAAAATAAAGAGTTTTTTTGAAAAAAATCAAATTTCTTTGATTTTTTATCAATTCATACAAAAATCACTCCAAAATTTATAATTTTCGTGAAATTTTCAGAAAAATTGTGATTAAAAACGGCCTGATTTATGGTACAATAAACTCAGTGAGGTGGAATTTATGAATACAGATATATTAATCATAGGCGGCGGTCCGGCAGGATATGCCGCGGCGCTGTATGCCGTGCGCGCCGGATACAAAGCGACAGTGACCGAAATGCTAACCGTCGGCGGTCAAATGGGACTGACGGGTGAAGTTGAAAACTATCCCGGTTTTCCGGACGGTGCCGACGGCTTCACTCTCGGTATGAATATGCAGAGCCAGGCGGAGAAATTCGGCGCAGTGTCAATCCGCGGTGAGGCGGAAAGTGTCGACTTTTCGGGCAAGACAAAAAAAGTCATGGTAGGCGGCGAGGAGATTGATGCAAAGGCGGTCATCATAGCCGTCGGGGCGTTTCCGCGCAGACTCGGTCTTGACGGCGAGGATGCGCTCACGGGCAGAGGTGTGCACTATTGCGCTCATTGCGACGGGCGTTTCTACAAGGGCGATACGGTGGTTGTAGTGGGCGGAGGCAACAGCGCTGCGTCGGACGCCATCTATCTGTCGCAACTTGCAAAAAAGGTTATATTGGTGCATCGCAGAGACGCTCTGCGTGCGGATGATGTTCTCTCTGCAGGTGTGCGCTCGGCAGACAATGTAGAGATTATGTGGAACGCCGTACCTGCGGGGTACGAGATCGCAGACGGCTCTCTCACGGGGTTGAGGACGGTTGTCGGCGGTGACGAAAAACTGATTCACTGTGACGCGGTGTTCGTAAGCATAGGCAGACAGCCGGCAACGGACTTTCTTGTCGGGAAGCTGGAACTTGACAAAAACGGATATATTGTGGCGGACGAGACTACCGAAACAAGCGTTGACGGCGTGTTCGCCGCCGGAGATGTACGCACCAAACCGCTCCGTCAGATTGTCACTGCAGTGGCGGACGGCGCAGTGGCGGCTCATTTTGCGGCGGAGTATATCAGGAAAGTTTTTTAGTGTAATTTTTGACACAAAAAAGTGCAGAATGTGTATTGACTATTGTTAAACAGTGTGATATATTTAAGTGAAATATAAATTTGTAAAGGATGTAATCATCATGACGACAGAAAAATTTGATCTATGGAACAATATCCCCGGCACTTCGGAGAGCGTTAAGCCGTACATCACCGCTTATGTGCCGGATAACAAAAAGACGGATGCGGCGATTGTAATACTCCCCGGCGGCGGTTACACCGGCAGGGCACCCCATGAGGGGGAGGGTTATGCAAAGTTTCTCTCAGAAAACGGAGTGACGGCTTTTGTGTGTGATTATCGCGTGGCACCGGACTATTTTCCCTGTCCGCTGCTCGATGCACGCCGCGCAGTATGCTTTGTGCGCCATAATGCGGCAAAGTACGGTCTTGATGCAAACAAAATCGGAATTATGGGTTCATCCGCAGGCGGACATCTTGCGGCAATGACATCGACATATTATGCGTCGGTGGAGAATGAACATCCCGATGAGATTGACGCGGAGGATTTCAAACCGAATTTTCAGATTCTTTGCTACCCGGTTATAGAGCTACTCAGCAAGGCAAACGGCGCACATATCGGTTCGTGCTACAGTCTTCTTCATGATAAGGTTCTCGAAATGGGCGAGACTCTCAATCCGAGACTCAATGTGAGCGACAACACGCCGCCGTGCTTTATCTGGCACACATTTGCAGACGGTGCTGTGCCGGTGTACAATACGCTTGACTATGCAAGACGCCTGAAGGATTTTGACATTCCGACCGAGGTTCATATCTATCCTTACGGAGCGCACGGCAAGGGCCTGGCAAATACTACCGATAGCGCAGAGGACAAACACATAGCACAGTGGGGCGCATCGTTGCTCAATTGGCTTGAGTATATGGGATTTTAATGTGCGTTTGAGTATTATCTGCACGGTCACAATTCATAAAGCGTAAAAATTCAATTTATGCCGCAAGGCAATTCATTAAATTTGCTTTTGAACAAATTTGCATTTGCGAAAAAATTTCGTTAATGCAAATGTAGGGGCGACCCTGTGTGGTCGTCCGCCGATTCGCAAAAATTGTTGCGGGCGACCACGCAGGGTCGCCCCTACAATGTACCTGTTACGATTTGATCAAATTATCGGATATGCGGTCACGCAACATAAAAAAATAATGAATTGACAACTTTGTTGTCATGAATTGCACCCGGCGGTGCATGAATTTTCGCTGCGCTCAATGAATTGAATTACCTTCGTGAAAATAACACCTGTCCTCGGCAGGAATGTGTGATTAACGAAAAAACAATTCGTGCCGCAAGGCAATTCATTAAATTTGCTTTTGAACAAATTTGCATTTGCGAAAAAATTTCGTTAATACAAATGTAGGGGCGACCCTGTGTGGTCGCCCGCCGATTCACAAAAATTGTTGCGGGCGACCACGCAGGGTCGCCCCTACATGTACCTGTTACGATTTGATCAAATTATCGGATATGCGGTCACGCAACATAAAAAAATAATGAATTGACAACTTTG
>CAKSFP010000009.1 GCA_934454585.1 uncultured Clostridia bacterium | reverse complement strand
AAAAATCCGTCGGCATATTTTCGAAACTATAGAGGACAAGTATCGTTTCATTGATGCTAATTGCTCTGAGGTCTCTGCAGATAAATTATGCCGGCTGCTCGAAATCTCTCGGAGCGGCTATTATGCTTGGAAAAACCGTGGTGTGTCAGCTCGTCATATCAATGCGCCATACACCGCCGGTCGTCCGGATTTCATTTGCCTCAAAGCCCGCCGAGTTTCCAAAGAATTTCGGCGTCTGCTTGGCGAAGATACCCGGTACCTTTTTTTATATAATCCCGGGATGCGCATCAATCGCAGAAAGGTCTTTTTCAGACGATATGCCCGTTCTTCCACATATCCGTGAACAGCATTAAGAGCTTCATCCTTCGGCATAACGGTCTGAAGGGTCTCATAGATTGCGATGCCCGGTATGATCTGACTTTCGAGGTGTCGCAGCCTTTCCTTGCTCGCTCCGGCATGTTCCGAGCGCAGCTCACTCAACCTCTTTTCAAAAGCAAAATTCAGCACGGCTTCCCGTTCCGGAAATCTTTCATATACCGTTTTTCGGCACGCTTTTGTAAGATAGCTTTCCTTCATAACTTTTCCTCCCGCTTAAAGCATCTTTTTCTTATAACAGCAGTCGCAGTACGCCCCGCCGGAGGCAATCGTGTACTTTCGCACAAAATCTGATACACTGTCGGCTTCGCTCATCGTGTAGTCAAGGCGGCACAGCGCCGGGGTTAGGTCATAAAGCCCCAGATTTTGCATCAACACGCAGATGCCGCATTTGGTGAACCGACATTCGTAGCCGCTGCCGTCCGGGTATTCGAAAAAGTCCATATTCCATGAGTAGGGATTTCGGTCGGCAGCTTTGAATTAGGCGGTTGCCTTCATTTCATTGATGTCCTTTTTAGTGAATTTATTATTTCCGCTCCTGCGGCAAAACCATTTCATCGGTTTTGTCATCATAGCTTTTGCATAATACTCTGTCAGCTGCTCCACATCCGGATGCTCCGGCATAGAGAGGATGAACGCACCGATCATCGCACAGTTGACGATGTTAATCTTAAAACGGTCCGCGTTCTCAAACTCCGGCAACCCTGCAATGATTTCCCTGTATCTCGGCTTTGCCTTTCTTGTGATACCATTCGCCATATCAGCATCATATCCGAACACCGCCGTCAGCTGCTTTCGGAATGAATGGGCAAATAGCGCCCACATTCCTATGGGCATACCTATGTATTTCATTGTTTTGCTTCTTTAACACATAGTTTTCTGTCATTTGTTTCTGAAGGCAATCTTCACTATCTGCATTTTCATCATTTTATCGCCAACTTTGGCAAGGAAACGGAAAAAGCCGCTGACGGACGGGTCACGAAGGTCATTGTAGCCCAGCATATAGCCGCGGCTCGTGACTTGCAAGCGGTTGTCCCACAAGGAAAGCTCATCTTTCGCGTCCGAAACGGCGAAATATGCACACACATCCTTGATTTTCGCACTCTTGAGCCAAGTTTTTGCTATCATTTTCACCGCTGCCCGGTTCGCTGCGTCAAATACCAGTACGCCGCCGGGAAAGGCGTTTGCCATTTCCTGTACAAGCGCTTTGACTTGCTCGGTTAAGAAATAGTAAAACACACCGGAGGCGAAGAATATCGCACCGCCTGAAGCGTCGATTTTTTCAAAACATTTGGTATTATTCAAATCGCAGGGGATGTTTTCCTCACGCTCACCGGCGGGCAAAAGCTCGTTACGCACGGCTATGACATCGGGAAAATCCAGATTGTATATTTTACAGTTTCCGTTGTCGCAGCTTCTTCCGGTGTTGTCCAGTCCGCAGCCAAGATTGACTACTGCGGCTTTTGGGTGATCTTTCAAATAGTCCCTTACTTCCCATGCCAAATCATTCTGTCGCATGGCAACCTCCAGCGCACCGAAACGCTGCATCAGACTGCGGGAGTTTTTCTCTGCCACAGAAAAATCGTAGTCAATTTCATTAATTAAGCGAACCGCCGTTTCATCCCGATAGAGATTCGGATACAGTTCCGTGCAAACCTTTCCGGCATACAGCGGAATGATAAGCGTTTCCTGTACAGTGTTTTTCTCAATTTTGTATTTCATAATTATTCTTCACTCCTGTTTTGTGCTCCACTTTGCCTATCCCAAAGCTACATCTAACACCATCATAATACCGAATCCCGCCGCAAAGAAAATCGTTCCTATGTTGGAGTGCTTTCCCTGCGACATTTCGGGAATCAGCTCCTCCACCACAACATAGAGCATGGCGCCTGCGGCAAAGCTTAGAAAATACGGCAGCAACGGTATCACGAGCTGCGCTGCAAGAAGTGTCAGCACTGCGCCGATAGGCTCGACAGCACCGGAAAACACACCGCCCAAAAACGCCTTGCCCTTGCTTTCTCCCTCTGCTCGAAGCGGCATGGAGATGATTGCCCCTTCCGGAAAGTTCTGAATGGCGATGCCGAGGGACAAGACAAGTGCACTTGCTGCCGTGATTTGTGCGTTTCCTGCAAGGAACCCTGCGTACATTACGCCTACAGCCATTCCCTCCGGAATGTTATGTAAGGTCACCGCCAGTACCATCATGGCAGTGCGCCCAAGCTTGCTTTTAGGGCCCTCCGCTTGCTTGCTCCCAACATGAAGATGAGGAATCAGACGGTCGAGCATGAGCAAAAACAGCATACCGACCCAAAATCCGATTAATGCAGGGAAAAAGGATAGCTTGCCCAAGTTTTCCGATTGCTCGATTGCCGGAATCAAAAGACTCCAAATAGATGCCGCAACCATCACTCCGGCGGCAAAGCCGGCAAGCGCACGCTGCACCGAAACACCGAGTGATTTTCTCATAAAGAACACGCCGGCTGAACCGAGCGTTGTGCCGAGAAAGGGGATTAGTATTCCGAGAAATATTTGCATTTGTCACACCGCCTTTTTGTTAAGTTGTTATTTATTTCTTCGACAGCCGAGCTCATCTCGGTATTCGGGATGTTCCTTTAAATACGGGTCTTTATCGCCGCAGATGGTATAGTCGCACCTGCAGCCGTCCACGCAGGTGGTCGTCCGTACCAGCCTTGCATGAAGCAGCTCCATAGACACAAAGTCCACATTGCACAGGGCGGGCATAATATCCGTAAGACCGTGCCTGATAGCAAACTCCGCTGCCGGGCACGCCGTAAATCATTTTACTTGAACGAGTCCGATTTCGGTTTCACCTCTTTCCGGCAGACAAACCAGGCAATACCCTTTACAGTTCCAAGCGTTACGGCTGTGTACATTTTCTCCAGCCGATTTTTCAACTCGGAAACCGTTTCATAGGGCGGCGTAAAAAAAACCGCCTTTTCGTAAATGTGACGGACGAACCAATCCGTCCGCTTATGCTCTCCCGTCACATAAAAGCAGCCGCAGAATGTTCCGCCGGGTCTCAAAACCCGAAAAATTTCCCGGTATGCGGCATCCTTATCCGGGAAAGCGTGAAAGCCGTTCAGCGACAAAACGATGTCAAAGGTGCCGTCCACATAGGGAAGAGCACCCACATCACCCTGTTGAAAGGTTATGTTGTTCAGATTAAGGTGGCTTGCTTTTTCCTGTGCCTGCCCCATCATATCAGGCGAATAATCAAGACAGGTAATGTCTGCCTTTGGCATAGTCTTATAAACCGGCATGGTAAGAATGCCTGTTCCGACGGGCACCTCCAGCAGTTTACCTGAGAAATCTTCGGGAATACCCGACAGCGCTTTTTCAAGATAATTGTCACATTCAGCTTTGCTCATACCCCACACCAGGCGGCACACCGCTTTTCCGCTAAGAGTAGAGCAGGTGATCATACCGTCATAAAAGCTGTTTCCTCCTGTCTGACGATAAGCGCTGCAAATTGCATCTTTTCGTTCCATATTCATTCCTCCTTGAAAATCGTGGCATACAGCAGTAATTTCATCATTTTCGTGCCGTAATGCACAGCCAACCCATCTTATTTTTGTATGCCTGCACATCGCGAAAGCCTGTCTGCTCCAAATACGCTTTCAGCTCGTTGTCCTTATAGATAGTCATGCCGGTGATGATCTTAGTCCATTTCTCGTCTTTATCCGTATCGCCGTTGCTTTCGTTGCAGATAAAAAATGTCCCTCCGGGCTTCAGCACACGCCAAACCTCTCGAAAGCACCGCGGCAAATCCTGCCAGAAATAGACGGTTTCAAACGCTGTGACCGTATCGAAACGGTTATCAGCAAAAATCATATCCGCCACACTGCCATGCAAAATTTTACAGTGCCCCTTGGCAACGGCTTCTTTATTGACTTTTTTTGATTTTTCCACACTGACGGCCGAATAATCAATACCGTTTACGATGCCTGCCGGGCATTTTTTCAGCAATCTTTTTATGTTTGCACCTCCGCCGCAGCCGCAGTCCAGCACTTTTGCGTCCGGAGAAAGCTTCAAAAACCGAAGCCCCCACCGTGCGACAAAACTATGCCCGATGTTCATCATAACAACCATAATTTTTCCGCCAAGTCCCGCAGGCTTGCGTGTGTTTTCAAAAAATGACATCTTGTTGCACCTCCGATTTTATACATTCCGCATATGTCAAGGGAAATGACGCTTTAAGTACTGCGCTTTTCCGCACTCTCCAGCCGTTTTCCCACAGAAAGCTTAAGTATTCATTACTCGTCCACTTGCTGCGGAGCGGGAACCCCGCCGACTTCATGCAAAAGGCTTTGACCTTACCTGAAAATGAATTTTCAGCATGGGTGAAGGTCGGCGCAATCAATACTCCGCTGTCCTTCAGCACCCGATGTATCTCGGCAAGAGCTTTTTCCGGCTGCGGCACGATGTGCAATGCGTTGGAAACGATTATAACATCAAATGACTTGTCAGAATACGGCAGACAGAACATATCCAGTACCGAAAAATGCAGTTTTGCGGAGCGGCTGCTTCGCTTTGCCTCTCTGATCATTTCTTCCGAGGAGTCTGTTGCTTCAATGTGCTTTGCGGCGCCTGCGATATTTTTTGCGATAAGTCCCGTTCCCGTTGCAAGCTCCAGAACCGTCCTTCCCTTAACAACGGGCCGAATCAGTTCATACATCTTTTCGTATGCTGCTCGGTCTTTGCGCATAAATCTGTCATACAGACCGGCATTTCTGTCCCAAAAATTCTTTTTCATACCGTTTCGCTCCTTAAAAATCGCATCTTACGGCCGTCAATCACACCGTCCAGCTTTGTCCCGTAAGTTGAAGGTCGGACATCCTTTTAAATATTCCGTCTTTGTGAAGAAGCTCATTAGGGGTGCCTTGTTCCGCAACAACGCCGTCCGACAAAACGACGATTTTATCCGCTCCGGCAACCGTTCTCATTCGGTGTGCGATAATAAGAACCGTTTTATTTTTTATAAGCCTTGAAAGCGCAGTCTGTATTGCCGTTTCGTTTTCAACATCAAGACTTGCCGTTGCTTCATCCAAAAGTATGATCGGGGCATCTTTAAGAAAAGCTCTTGCAATAGAAATTCTCTGGCGTTCGCCGCCTGACAGCTCACAGCCGTTTTCGCCGATGTTCGTATTCCATTTGTCGGGAAGCTTTTCGGCAAATTCATCACAGTTTGCAAGGCGTGCCGCTGCCAAAACCTCCTCATCGGTCGCTCCTTTTCTTCCGAGCCTGATATTTTCCATAATCGTATTATCAAACAGCGTAACATCCTGAAACACAATGGAATAAAGCGTCATAAGAGTTTCGGGATCAATCTTTGAAATATCCGCTCCGCCAACGGTGATTTTTCCCTTTTGATTATCCCAAAACCGTACCGCAAGCCGGGACACGGTCGTTTTTCCGCCGCCGGAGGGACCGACAAGTGCGGTCACCTCGCCCTGCTTTGCTGTAAATGACACGTCCTTAAGTACGGTTTCGCCGCTGTTGTATGAAAAGCCGACACGATCAAAGACAATATCACAGCCGTTGTTTGTGAGCGTATCACTCCCTGTCTGAACGGGGTAATCGAAAATTTCGTTCATTCTCGCAACGTTCGTGCGCATCGCAATGATTGCCGCAAGATTCAAAAGCGAGCCCTGCATCGGGTCGTAGAGCCTTGATGCCACAAGCAAAAACATAAAAAACGTAAGCACATTGAGATTTCCTTTTGTAAGCAGAACCGAGCCGGCAAGCGCAACCGAAGCAATACCGAGTTTGAGTATCATACTTGCGCCCGTTACAAATATTGCGGTGGTAATCTCTGTTTTTATGTTCTGACTCTCTACCCTGCGAATCTTCTTTTTCAAAAGCCTGAGGTAATTTTCCTCGGCATTGTTTGCCTTTAAGTCACGCACCGACTCGATATATTCCTGTATCCCGTCCGCACAAGCCATTTTTACCGCCATATTTTTCAATTGCGCTCTGTCCTGAACCTTATAGCTCAGAAGTACTGTCAGTACGGAAACGGGGATTACCCATAGTGTGGACAGCGCCATACGCCAATCAAACACGAACATTCCCACCGAAATAATCACCGTGGAGATAATCGAACCGAACAAGCCGGGAATAAAGTGAGAGGAACTTTGTTCAATTACCTGGCAATCTGCCATAATGGTGCTCGTAAGATCGGCAAGATCTTTTTTACCAAAGAATGAAAGCGGCAGTTTGCGTAATCTTTCGGCAAGGCTCAACCGTCTTTTTCCGCTTTCTTCGTATGTTGTAAAATAAGTGTTGTTATATTGAAAATATGTTGTAAGAAGTATCAGTCCGATGCAAACAACCGATCCTGCTGTGTAAAATGCGATTCTTCCGCCGCCGATACTGCCGCCGAGCATATCCGCAACAATATAATACAGCAAGGCGGCAGGCAGCATAAACGCTATATTTTGAAATACGCAGGCGATGATTCCTTTAACAAGTCCCTTGGCGCCGTCTTTTGATGACGCTGTTGCTCTTTGTATCAGTTTTATCATAATTCATCCCTCCAATGCCGTTTCGTTTGAAACCTTCCATTTAACGGAAGATTGATAATCGTTTTGCATTTTTGCAAACAAGCCATTCTTTTTCATAAGCTCGTTGTGCGTCCCGCTTTCAACGATTTTTCCATCCGCAATCACATAAATGCAATCAGCATTTTGAACGGTCGAGAGCCTGTGTGCAATCATAATAACGGTTTTTCCTTTGGAAAGCTCCGAAAAAGCCGCCTGCACCTTAACCTCGTTATCGGGGTCGGCAAAAGCCGTAGCCTCGTCAAGAATAAGCACAGGTGCATTTTTAAGCACCGCTCTGGCAATCGTGAGCCGTTGCTGCTCGCCGCCGGAAAGATACACGCCTTTTGTGCCGATTACGGTATTGATCCCGTTCGGCAATTTTTCTATAATATCGTCGCAGCGTGCAATTTTAAGCGCCTGGGCAACTTCGAGGTCGCTTGCGTCGGGCTTACCCATTTTGACATTTTCCGAAACAGTCGCCTTAATAAGCTTTGAATCCTGAAACACAAACGAAACGCTTTCCATAAGTTTTTCCTTCGGAATATTGCGGATATCCGAGCCGCCTATTTTTATACTGCCGCCCTTTACATCGAAGAAACGGGCAATCAGGCTTGCAAGCGTGGATTTTCCGCCGCTGGAGGGTCCTACAAAGGCAACCGTCTGTCCGGCGCCGATATTCATTGAAACACCTCGGATTACTTCTTTTTTACCGTCATAGGAGAAATGTACATCAGAAAGCGTAACGGAGGAATCCTTCGGATATTCTTTTTTTTCGCTCTCCGGCATAAATGCTGCGCTTAAAACTCCGTCCACACGAGAAAGGGCGTCGCTTACAATCATACCGTCCTCGCTCATAAACATAATTCTTGTCAGCGTAAGCGAAATAACCGGCGTAATTATGATGTAGAATATGAGGTTTAGCAAAAATCCGTTTGTCACGCCGTTTGCACTAAACCATAAAGCACCGGCAATCAGAAAAGCAAATACTCCGTTTGCTGCCGCAGTGTAAATCATCATCGGCACACGCATATCTTTGGTGTAGGCAATAACCCATTTTGCGTACTCGTCAATCGTGCCTTTGAATTTTTTGAAAGAAAATACCGATTGTCCGAATGTCTTTACCACGGGTATACCGCGGACATATTCCACCGCCTCGTTAGACATATTCTCCAGAGCATTGTTATATTGCTTCATTTTTTCCGCCATTCGTTTTCCCGTCATGGCAGACATAATCAAAAATGCAATAAATACCGGGACAAGGCTTAAAAGTCCCAGCCGCCAATCGAATACAAGGAGCATTGCAAGAAGTCCCAGCGGCGTTGCGATTGCTGCGTATTTGTCGGGAAGGCGGTGAGCGAGATAAGTTTCCGCAGCACCGGTGGAATCGTTTACGATTTTTCTGAGCCTTCCGCTGCCAAAGCTGTCAACAAAGCCAAGCGGCAGCTTTGCGATATGTTCGGCAAGATCCATTCTCATATTTGTAGCTATTCTGAATGCTGCAGCGTGCGAGCACATTAGTCCGCCGGTGTAAACAAGAAATGACAAAAAGGCAAAAACCACAGCCCAAATGCCGTTGCTTACGATATTCTCCGCCTCCGAAAAGTTCGGTGAAACCTCCAAAACCTCTTTGATGATTTTCCATATGTACCAAAACGGCACAAGCGCAATAAGCGCACTGACGGCAGAAAGAATCCACGAGGCATAGGTGAAATTCCTGTAGCTGCCCGCATAGGATAAAAGCTGTGATAAATTTGATTGCTTTTTCAAAGCAAATTCCTCCTTACAGCGATTTTAATTGTATGATAAAGAAAAGCTGCTTGACTTTTCCGATATCAGTATTATAGTTAGACGAGGCTAACCCATGTCCCAAAAAATCAGGGGCTAAAACCCCATAATTTTTTTCCACCCGGCAGAATAAAAGGCTCTTAATTCCTCGGTGTATTTTACGGCGTCCTCATAAGGAATATCGTGAATAATAACCTCAAAGAATGCCGAAAACAATCCGCTTACAAGCATATGTTCAAGCGTCGGGTCAATCTCATATTCGGGATAACCGAGCTTTTGCATGGTGTACGCAAACTTATGCGTTGCGTCAACCTCTATTTCCACCATTTCATGAATTAGGTTTTCGTATTTTGTACCTTCGGACGAACAAAGAATCAGCTTGAATTTCTCTTTGCCGGCATAACAGTAATCCAGCATTTCACGCATTCCGCTGCCGGCTTCGCTCTCCATTTTTTCACGCTGCTCCTTCGGCGAAAGCCTTTGAAAATCACCTTGGACTTTCTTAAACATAGCAAGAATAGTATCGTAGTATTCGCCGACAAGGGCGTCAAACAATTCCTCCTTGCTTTTATAATAGCCGTAAAACGCACCCGTAGTTACGCCTGCGTCTTTTACGATTTTGCGCAGAGAGGCGGATTGAAAACCTTTTTCGGAAAATTCCTTTTTTGCCGCAGACAGAATTGCGTCAAGTGTACTTATTTCATTATCAGCCATTATTTCCCCTCCGAAAAGCATATATAACACCGTTACATTTATTATAACAGTGTTATATCGTTTTGTCAATAGGTTTTGAAAAAGTTTTTTGATTTTTTTGTATTGATATAATACACTCCGACTGCTTTCTCCCATTTGCACAAAAATTCAATGTACAGGCAAACAAGAACCCCACAGATGCACCGTTTCGGTTCTTCTGTGGGGTTCTTGTTTATACAACGGAATTCATCTTAATGCAGTCGGCAGTGAGGTTTTGGCTAAATTGTGGGTTGATACGCTTGTTCAAAAAGGAATATTGAAATAATACCAATATCTTCATTTTCGATTTTGTTCTCTAATAATAAAATAATTATACTTTATGTTAGTATAGCACAAGATTTTTATTGAGGTCAACAGTATACTTGTTATTATAAGATTGCATTTTACCTGTGTATACTCAGTTATGAAAAACCGGATGCAGGGAATATGAATTGTTATACAGATAAGGGGGATTAAATATGCTTAAAAATATACCGAAAATAATACCGCCCGACCTTCTTAAAATATTGTGCGAAATGGGTCATGGCGATGAGATAGTCATTGCGGACGGAAATTTTCCGTCTGCAAGTATGGGGCAGAGAGTGGTGTATCTCACCGGCAATGGAGCAGCCGAGGTGCTGGATGCCGTATTAAAACTTTTACCGCTTGATACCTATGAAAAACCTTTGTATCTTATGGAGGTTGTGAAGGGTGATAATGTAGAAACTCCGATTTGGGATGAATACAAAAAAATTGCAAAAGAGTATTCTGACGCTGAATTTGAACATATTGAGCGGTTTGCTTTTTATGAGCGTGCAAAAAGGGCTTATGCGGTCATTGCAACCGGTGAGAGTGCGCTGTATGCAAATATATTGCTCAAAAAAGGCGTTGTAGTCGATTGAATTGCCGGATATATCAGTCGTAATTCAAGGCATTGCTATCAAAAAAGATCAAAAACTCACCGCGCAGTGCACGCGGTGAGTTTTCTGATGATAATTATTTTAATTTGAGTCCGTCGCTGAAAGCCTTGGCAACCACTTCTCCGACAACATTGTAAGTATTGTTTACCGGGTCGAAGATGATTGGGGAGAACTTAGCCACATCCACCTTGCCGTCGTCTGCAAGTATGCTCTCGTCTGCGCAGACATTAACTATCTCTCCGACGAGTCTGCAGCTGACCTTATCATAACTTTTTAATCTGCATTCAAGCGCAAGCGGCAGCTCGTCAAACAGGGGAGCGTTCACAAATTCGCTCGCGGCGGCGTGCCAGCCGGCTTTTTTAATTTTGTCCGGCTCGACATTCCCCGATACAACGCCAACATAGTCTGCGGCAACGGCATTTTCGGCATTTGCCGCGCTGACGGTGAACGCCTTGGTTTTGAGGATGTTTTCCGTTGTTTTGTGGCCGGCGCTCACGCATATGGAAATCTCGTTATCATCGGAGATTCCGCCCCATGCGGCATTCATTGCATCCGGTTTGCCGTCCTCGTCGTAGGTGCCGATTATGAGCACCGGCATGGGATAAAGTATTGCTTTTGCTCCAAAGTTTTTACGCATTTTCAAATTACCTCCGTATCTGATTTTTTGTTGTCCGTTTTCTCCTTGTGCGGCAATTTTCGTCTCATTCTTGCGAAAGCCGCCGCAGCGAGTGCGATTATCACGGCTATGACGCAGATGAGCGGAACATAGTTTTTTTGCACTTCGTATATGGAGAATGCCGGACTTGCTGTCTCAAATTCAAGATAGCTGCCGAATTTCTTTGTGTTCGTCTTTTTGAGCTTTCCGTCAGTCTCTACATAGATATTTACCGCCTTGTCGGACTTTGGCAGATATCTGACGGTGAATTTCTCGGTATATACATTGTGTATCTTTACATCATACGAATCGTTGATTTTTCTGCCGTGCAGTTTTTTAGGCACATTGTCGGTCGGTGCTGATTTCACGCTCGCATTGTCGTCAAACGCTCCGCAAACGAGTATTACGGACTTGCCGTCGCGGTTTGCGCCCGTGTTTATCAGGCTTATCTCCCTGTAGTATTCCGCATTTATCACGGCGTCATGAGTTGCGCACGAAAAATCGTATTCACTCCACTTGCCGTAGTATCCCTTTTTCTCGGGAACTTTCGGAATTTTTTCGTCCGGGATGTCCTCGCGATAGTTGAATGTAAGCTCTCCCACTTGCTTGTCGTCACACATAAATGTCAGCCTGAACTCAACATCGGTGCCGAAAGTGGAGTTTACAAAGCTTACGAAGCTGTCTATATCCGTCTCGTCCGCACTGTCGGTGTAGTTGATGCCGTCTGCCGCGCCGATTTCACTGTTTACGGCAAAGTTGCCGATGAGGTCTTTCCTGTCGGCAAAACCTGCTACAGAACCGGCAAATTCTTCATGGTCGGCTATGTTTACGACTGTGTAGTTATTATAGAGCGCCGACGCCTTGCCGGCAATGCCGCCGACATAATTTTTCCCTGAGAGAGAGCATTTTGCTGCGCTCGAGCGGATGGTGGTGTCGGACAGTCCGGCAATGCCGCCGATATAGTCGCCGTCGCTTGCGGTAACATCGGCATAGTTCTCACAATAAATGAGACTGCCCAGATCCATTCTGCCGGTTATTCCTCCGCCGTAGTTTTTCTTAATGTCGACTTCACCGCGGTTTGCACAGCGCATCACTACACATTTTGTCTTGAAAGTGAAGTTGAGAGTCTTGTCACCGCTCGCCTTGGCGTCGTCCTCGGGGTCGAAGTCATATTCTATGGCCATGGAACCGACTATGCCGCCCACATTGACATCGCCGTGCACCGTGGCATAGTTGGTGTTGTGAGCTATCTTGCCGCGTATGTCTCCGGCACTCGCCGTGTCGGATATATCTTCTATAAATCCGTTTTCATCCGCTTTCAGATTGGTATCCCGGGTGTCGCGTATCAGGTCGGAGAGCGAATCGAGGTCATCATTTACCGAGTCTATGTCATCCGAGAGTGAATTCTTGCCGCGGCGCATAATCTCGGTCAAATCGGTAAATTCGCTCTGCATTTCACGCAGTGTGTCAAAGAATCCGTCAAAATCGCCGCCGAATGCATCCGACACCGAGGGGATGTTCAGTGAGTTGTTATCCGAAAATTTCTTTGTCGCATCCGCAAGTTTGTTCACTCCGTCCGACAGTGAATCTGTGCCTTTGCTCAGGCTGTCAAAACCTTTTTGCATTTGCTCGATTGCTTTGTCGGCATCGTCCGACACTCCGTCGAGCTTGTCAAGCGCCGTCTTGAACTCCTCACCGGCTCTTTTTAGGTAATAAACGCTGCTGCCGAGGTAATCAAAGCCTCTTGCAAGCATCTTAAATCCCGATTTCACCGACGATATGTCAAATTTTTCGCCCATCATAACAAGGGCGTCGCACATTTGTTTGATGGCATCGGCAATATCCTTGCAGCACTGCGCCAGTTGTTTTATCTGATCGGGATCGGGCAGATTTTTGATATATCCTTTGTCTTTCAGATCCTTTATTACATTTGCTACATCATCAAGTGCGCTTGCAGCTCTTGCATATGACTTCTGAAGTTGGTACAGGGCGTTTTCGGTATTGCGGATGTTGCCCTCAATGTCGTTTTTTGTTTTGAGTGCCTTGGACAGTTTGCTCAGAGCATCGCGGAATTTGTCCGCGCCGTCCTGAAGGTCGTCTGCTATATCCTCAAACTCGCGGCACGCATAGGAGAGCCTTTTGGACGCCTCTTGGAGGTCCGATGCGGCATTGTTGAGGTTGTCATACACTGCGTCGCCGTTGTCTGCTGCGTCTTTTGCCTTGTTGACTATGGTGCGCAGACTGTCTGTCGCATTTTTGAATGATGTCATGGCGTCGGACATATCGTCCGTTCCTTTTGACACGGAATTGAGTGCCGATGACGATTTATCGAGCATTTTGTTAAGGTTGTCTGACAGGGTGTTTACTGAGCCTGAAATATCGTCGGCATAGTTTTTTACATCGTCGGAGAGTGTCTGTGCCTTGTCGGTCATGTCAGACATTTTTTGATTTATGCGATCAAGGCTGTCTGCGCCGTCGTCAAAGAAACTGTCGCCCGTGATATTCTTTATTCTGCTGAATATGGAATCAAGCTCATCGAGGATATCCTTGGTGTATTCAAGCAGAATATACGGCTCTGCCTGACCGACTATGCCGCCGACATCTTTTCTGCCGTTTATCTCACCGTAGTTCTCACACGAGGAGATGAATCCCGCCTGCCTGCCGCAGATGCCGCCCGTGTTGTAGCCAACGGACTTGTAGCCGACATCGCCGCGGTTCACACAGCCTGTTATCTTGCCCTTTGAATATCCGCAGATGCCGCCCGTATCGGTTGCTGCGTCTATGTTCTCGGTGGAACGCAAATTCTCTGTGTCTATGTTTATATCCTGGATTGTCTTTGCAGTTTCGGTGTCTGTGGTATTGATTTTACCTTTGTTGGTGCAGGCGTCAATTGTGCCGAAGTTCTGTCCGGCTATACCGCCCGTGTAGCTGTCACCGGTGACGCTGCCTACGAATGTGCAGCCGAGTGCCGAGCCCGACTCGGTGATGTATCCGCAGATGCCTCCCACATTGGTGTCGCCCTTGACTGAGCCGTTGAAAACGCTGTCTCGTATGGTTCCGCTGTTTTCACCGACTATGCCGCCGACATATTTTTTTGTGCCGTCCGGTGTGACGGTACCGCTAAGTTTAAGATTCTTAACCTCTGCGCCCGACTGAACATATCTGAAAAAACCCACATACGAGCCTTTTTTGCTCATGTTTATTCCGGATATGGTGTATTCGCCGCCGTCGAAGATTCCGCCGAAAGTGGGAATAGGCTCAAAATTCATCCCCGAAAGATCAAGATCTGCCTGCAAAACAAATGTTTTGCCGCGGGACCATGAGTCGGTTTTGCATTTGCGCGCAAATTCGCTAAGGTCATCTATTGTAGTTATGGCATAAGTTTTGTCATCAATTGCGGACATGGCTGCCACAAAGCACGGAAGCAGTGATGAGACTGCAAAAAATGCCGCCGTTATCAGAGCCGATATTTTAATCGTTGTCTTTTGTTTCATCATCTTCACCATCGGCGGCCTCCTCTCTGGATATATTGTCTATGCTAACCACGGCATCCATGTTTCCGTGCACGAGACCATGGATATCCGCATCCACAAATCCGTCAATCTTGCCGCGCACTCTGCCGTTTACTATAAATCTGCCTGTCTCCTTGCGCACGATGTCGGGTTTCTTTATGATTACGCCCGATTTTTCCACGATTGTGTCGCCGAGCAACAATATCTCGGGCAGGACGCACATTACCAGAAACATTGATATGAGTGTTCCGCGGCAGAGCGTTGTGCCTATGGACACAATGGACGGCTCTGTTGAGAGTTTACTTATCAGGAAACCGGCTGCCGCAAGTATGCTGCCCGAGGTAAGCACCGTAGGGAATGCAAAGTTGAGTGATTTCGTCATGGCGCGTTTTATAGTCATCGTGCCGCGGATATCCATGTAGCGGTTGGAGATGACTATGGCGTAGTCTATGTTTGCACCCATCTGAATGGAGCTGACTATCAGGTAACTCAAAAAGAACATATTTGAGTGCGTGATGTACGACATGGAGAAGTTAAGCCATATACTGCCTTGAATCACAAGAATGAGCAAAACGGGGAGTCCGGCGTTCTTGAAAGTGAAGAACAGTATGATGAGCACAAACAGCAGTGACAGCACAGATACGATGATGTTGTCCGTCGCGAAAGACGCTGCAAGGTCCTTGCAGCTTGTGGAGTCGCCTACGAAGTAGTATTCGCCATAATATTTTGCTGTTATATCGTGCACTTTGTCTATGAACGCAAATGTTTCGTCGCCCTCAATCGGCAAATTGATGTACACAAGCATACGGGTGTATTTGTCGCCGTTTAGCTGATTGCGTGCAGTGTCAAGCTGTGCATACAGGTCGTCAAGATCTTTTGACAGGTCGGTATCGAAATGCACATAGCCGTCCTGTTTGAGATCATATACAAATGTAAACATATCTATAAGCGGAACACTGAAGTCGTTCATGTTTGATATGAGTCGGCTGTAGTCCTCGTTGTCTGTTGCGTAGAGAGTATAAAGCAGTTTGACGGTGTCTATGTCCACATCGGTCAGCTCGGAAAACTGCCTCGGAGTCAGCTTGTCGGTGAGCACATAGCCGTCCTTTGCTTCCACGCTTGACATGGCGGTGATTGAGTCGACATTTGCGTCTTCTTGCAGGTCGGCAATCAAGCGTTTTTCCTTGTCATAATCACCCGCGGGGATGACAAGTGCGGCGTAGTTCCTTGTGCCGAAGTATTCTTCGATTGTCTCTTTAGCAATCTGGGTTTCGTTCTTTCTGCTCGTCTTTGATGAGTTGGCGTTATATGTGTACAAACAGTTGGAAGACAGAAAATATGCCGCCACAAGCACAATCACGAATATCGGCGGAACAATCATCCTGAGTTTATATACTATCTTGCCGAGGACATTTATCTCCGGCAGAAGTTTTTTGTGATGAGTGCGGTCGATGTATTTGCCAAAGAGCATCAGCAGACAGGGCATGAGTGTGAACACGCACAGTAAGCTGAAAAGTATTGATTTTATAAGGCACATACCCATGTCAAAGCCTATGCGGAACTGCATGAACATGAGCGCCATAAGACCCGACACCGTGGTGAGTGAGCTTGACGATATCTCAACAATGGATTTTGACAGCGCGCTTATTACCGAGCGGCGCTGATCGAGAGATTTTCTCTCCTCACTGTAGTGGTGAATCATGATAATTGCATAGTCTATTGAGAGCGCCAGCTGCAGCACCGCCGTGACGGAGTTGGACACGAATGATATCTCGTCGAACACAAAGTTGGTGCCTTTGTTAAGCACAATTCCCGTAAGAAAAGTCAACAGCAGCACAGGTACTTCCATATATGTCTCAGAAGTGAGCAGCAGCACGGCTATTATTATGACCGCCGCTATGCCGAGAATGAGCGTCATTTCGCTGTCAAGAGATTTTGAACTGTCAACATCGCTCTCCGATATGAAAGTGTCATAGCCTTTGAGTGCATCGCGCACTGCCTGATATTGAGCGTCAACCTCTTCACTGCCGCTTTCGGCTTGCATGGTGATGTCATAGAGGGCGCACGCATCTTTGTAGTGCTCCTCGGTGTCATCAAAGGTAATCATCTGCACTTCGTCCATTTTTTCGAGCTTGTCGCTCAGAAGTTCTGCCTGGTCATATGTAATATTGGCAACCATTACTCTCGATGTGGCGTATGTTATAAATTCGTCATCCATTATTGTGAGACCTTTTCGGGTTTCGGTGTTGGACGGAAGATATGCAGTAAGGTCATTGCACACATTAACCCAGTTTTGCGCAATCAAGCTGAATATAAAAGCTGCAACATATAGTATGAGAATAATGTTTCTCTTGTCAACTATGAATTCGGATATTTTGGTTATAATTGTTTTGTCATTGCCTTGAGACACACTATCATTCCTTTCCCGATTTTTTCAGATTTCTTTCTCTGCGCATCTTTTCATAAGCTTTTTTGTATTTGCCCTCGCTCAGGTGCGAGAATGAATTAAACAAATGCTCATGAATTATATTCCTGCCGGAGGTGAGTTTGTGATATTTTTCTTTCATCAGTTTGAGGTTCTCACGGTCAAGTTTGAGTTGTTCTGCTCTTTCCTTAAGCTGAGCAGCGCCGATCTCGGCTTTTTCCCTGAACTGCTGAGCGTTTGTCTCCGTTTTTGCCTTAATAACCAAAGCTTTTTCGGATATCCCTTCGCCCAGGTGACACGACAAATTTTCGAGTTTTTCGCTCATCTCGTCTATGGCGCGCATTCTCTTGTCGAGTTTGAGCGCGTGGAATACTGTGAGCGTCGCATCGGTGAGAACCGTCGCAAGCAGTGCGCACAGTACGGGTATACCCACCACATGGGGAATTTTTTTCAGTATTGCAAATATCATCGGGTGCACTATGTAGAGCACCGCCATGCACGCAAATCCCCACACGAGCGAGAACGAGAGGCAGATGTAACCGCCGATGTTGAATTTCTCGTCGCTGTAGTCCCAAAACCGTTCATGAAAGACTGCCTGAAGAATTGCCCCGGTCAGCAGTTCCAAAGCCGATGTTATGATGACTGACAGTACAAATGCGAGCGGAGGTATGCCCTTAACAGGCTCGAGGAGACTGAGCACTGCAAGTACGCCGAAACCGTATATCGGGCATATTGGGCCGAGAAGAAATCCTCTGTTTACGAATTTGCCGGTTTTGCAGGCGGCGAATATCACCTCGCTCACCCAACCGAGAAATGCATATATGAAAAACAGTGCGGTAAGTTCATAAACGGTATAATTCATCTTTTGCCTCCATGCATATTGTCCTTGAAAACAGTATTATTCTTAACAAATTATTATACTACAAATGCGGCTAAGATTCAATATATAAAATGCAGAAAAGTATAAAAGTATAAATTCTGAATATTCAAAAGCAGCCAAAAACGATGTTTCACCGTTATCGACTGCTTTTGCGCAATTAAAGTTCTATTGTTCCGTCAAATATCTTTGCAGCGCTTCCTGTGAGGAACACCGTGCCGTCGGCGGCATATCTTGTCGATATCTCGCCCTTGGGCAGTTTTATCTTAATGTCCTCATCTCTGTTGCAATATCCGTTTTCCACAGCCGCAACAGTCACGGCGCACGCGCCGGTGCCGCACTCCATGGTCTCGCCGCTGCCGCGCTCCCATGCTCTCATAACAATGGTGTTTTTGTCAATAATCTTGGCAAACTCCGTGTTGACTCTCTCCGGGAAGATGCGGTCGTGCTCGAATTTCGGCCCGATTGACTCAAGGTCGAGTCCTTCTACATCCTCGCTGAACACAACACAGTGCGGATTGCCGACGGATACGCAGGTTATGGTGTATTCGCCCTCTGCTATATCCACTGTGCGGTTGAGCACCTTGTCGCCGGGCAAATCCACGGGGACAATTTTCGGGTCAAGGCTGATTTTGCCCATGTTCACTTCTACAGTCTGCGCCTTGCCGCCCTTGGTGGTTATCTTCAGTTCCTTTATGCCGCTCATCGTCTCTATGGTCATGTCTTTTTTGCATACAATATTGTTGTCATAGAGATATTTGCCGACGCATCTTATGGAGTTGCCGCACATTTTTCCTTCTGTGCCGTCCAAGTTGAACATACGCATTTTTGCGTCTGCAATGTCGGATTTGTCTATGAGTACAACTCCCTCGCCGCCGATACCGAACCGTCTGTCGGACAGGCGCACGCTGAGGCCTTCGGGGTTGTCCATCTTCTGATTGGTCACATCAAAATAGATGTAGTCGTTTCCGCATGCCTGCATTTTGGTAAAGTTAAGTTTGGTCTTTTCGCTGCGCATATTGTTGATATCCACAAGCTCAAGAGAATATACCGAGTATCTGCTGCGCATGCTGTCCGCAAGGGCGTTTGCTGTGTCGAGAGATGTGAGACACGGTATATTTCTTTCTATGGTCTTGCGGCGGATTTTTACGCTGTCACGCGTGGGTATTCTGCCTTTGGATGATGTGGAAATGACATAATTGACCTTTCCGCTTTCCATAAGTGATATCGGATTGTAGTCGCTCTCGCTGATTTTCGGTACAACCTCACACTGCATACCATATTTGGCAAAAACTTTTGCCGTGCCGGCTGTTGCATAAAGCTTGAAGCCGAGGTCATGGAATTTCTTTGCGATAGCTCCGATTTCTCCTTTGTCGGAGTTGCGCACACTTATGAATATGCCGCCGTTGTGGCGCATCTTGTAGCCGGCGCTGAGAAGTCCCTTGTAGAGTGCCTCCTCAAGTGTGTTTGCAATTCCGAGCACTTCACCTGTGGATTTCATCTCGGGTCCGAGCTGGTTGTCCACATTAATCAGTTTTTCAAACGAGAACACGGGCACTTTGACCGCAACATAGGGCGAATTCGGCGCAAGACCCGTGCCGCAGCCTATGTCGGACAGCTTTTCACCCAGCATGGTTCTTGTGGCGATGTCCACCATAGGTATGCCCGTAACCTTGCTTATATAAGGTATGGTTCTTGACGAACGGGGATTTACCTCAATTACATACAGTTCTCCTTCATATATCAGGTACTGGATGTTGATAAGACCCACGGTATTGAGCGAGAGTGCCAGGTTGCGCGTATGCTCAATGATCTTTTGCGTCATTTCGTCCGAGAGGTTCCACGCCGGGTACACCGCTATGGAGTCGCCCGAGTGCACTCCGGCACGCTCTATGTGTTCCATGATGCCCGGAATGAGGATTTTCTCACCGTCGCATATTGCGTCAACTTCTATCTCCGTCCCCATGAGATACTTATCTATGAGCACGGGATTCTTTATGTTTGTCGCAAGGATGATATTCATGTATTCTATGATATCCTGGTCGTTGAACGCAATGATCATGTTTTGACCGCCGAGCACATACGATGGACGCATGAGTACGGGGTAACCCACACGGTGAGCGGATTCGAGAGCTTCTTCCGTGTTCATTACGGTTATGCCGACAGGCCTTTTTATGCCGTGTTTTTCGAGCACTTCGTCAAACTTTTCCCTGTCCTCCGCCGCATCTATGCTCTGTGCCGATGTGCCGAGGATTTTTATGCCGCATTTGTCAAGATATCCGGTTAGTTTGATAGCTGTCTGACCGCCGAACGCCACCACAACGCCGTAAGGCTTTTCCGTGGCGATGATGTTTGACACATCTTCCTCGGTGAGCGGTTCGAAGTACAGTCTGTCCGCAGTGTCAAAGTCGGTGGAAACCGTCTCCGGATTGTTGTTGACGATTACAACATCGAATCCGGCTTTCTTGAGCGACCACACACAGTGAACTGACGCATAGTCAAACTCGACGCCCTGACCGATTCTTATCGGACCCGATCCAAACACGATAACGGTTTTTCTGTCTTTTTTAAGTCCCGAGAGAAATTCCTCCGCTTCGTTTTCGTCATCATATGTTGAGTAAAAGTACGGCGTTTCTGCGCGGAACTCAGCCGCACAGGTGTCAACCATTTTGAATACCGCTTTTCGCGGATTTGTCACCTTTTTGCCGCTGATTCTCTCTATCACTGCGTCGGTGTAACCGAGTTTTTTCGCACGCAGATAAAGCTCGTCCGTGAGGGGAGAATCTTTCATTTCTTTTTCAATCTCAACAAGCTTTGTGAGTTTTGCAAGGAACCACTCGTCAATCAGTGTTATCTCGTGGATTTTTTCTGCCGACACGCCGCGGTGAAGTGCCTCAAACACCACAAAGAGCCTGTTGTCATCGCACACCGAGAGCTGCGATATAATCTCATCGTCCGTTTTGTCCGCAAGATTGGGGTCATTGAGACAGTCGCGTTTTATCTCAGCACCGCGCACTGCTTTCATAATTGCCTGTTCAAAGCTTGTGCCAATGCTCATTACCTCACCTGTCGCTTTCATCTGCGTGCCGAGGGTTTTGTTTGCATAAACGAATTTATCAAATGGCCATTTCGGGAATTTGACCACCACATAGTCAAGTGCCGGTTCAAATGCGGCGTAAGTGACGCCGGTTATGTCATTTTTGATTTCATCGAGAGTATAGCCTATCGCAATTTTTGTTGCCACTTTTGCAATGGGATATCCCGTTGCTTTGGATGCGAGTGCAGATGAACGCGATACACGGGGATTTACCTCTATTACCGCGTATTCAAACGATTCCGGATTGAGTGCAAACTGACAGTTGCAGCCGCCTTCAACCTTGAGTGCGGATATGATGTCGAGTGCCGCGCTGCGCAGCATTTGATACTCTTTGTCTGCCAATGTCACTGCCGGGGCGATTACTATGGAGTCGCCCGTGTGCACACCCACCGGGTCGAAGTTTTCCATGGAACATACGGTTATCACATTACCGACCGAATCGCGGATAACTTCAAACTCGATCTCTTTCCAGCCGGAGATGCATTTTTCCACAAGTACCTGGTGGATGGGTGATTGGTAAAGTCCGTTTTCGCAAATCTCGGTAAGCTCCGATTCGTTGTTTACAATGCCGCCGCCGGTACCGCCGAGGGTGAATGCCGGGCGGATGATCAGCGGATATCCCGTATGATTTGCAAAGTCGACTGCGTCCTCAACCGTGTTTACTACCAAAGAGGGGATAACCGGCTGACCTATGGACTCCATGGTGTCTTTGAACATCTGTCTGTCTTCGGCTTTGTCTATAGTCTCGGGATTCGCACCGAGGAGCTTTACACCGTGTTTATCAAGAAAACCTTCCTTTGCAAGCTGCATGGAAAGCGTAAGTCCCGTCTGACCGCCAAGTGTGGAGAGCAGACTGTCCGGTTTTTCTTTTTCTATAATTCTCTTTACGGTTTCCAAGTTAAGCGGTTCTATGTATATTTCGTCCGCCATTGCGTTGTCGGTCATGATAGTTGCCGGGTTTGAGTTGACAAGCACAACATTGAGTCCCGCGTCTTTGAGGGCGCGGCAAGCCTGGGTGCCTGCGTAGTCAAACTCTGCTGCCTGTCCTATAACTATCGGACCCGAGCCGATGACCATTACTTTTTTTAAGTCTTTGTTAAGCGGCATTTTATTTCTCCTCCATCATAGCAATAAATTTGTCGAACAAGAATTCCGTATCGTGCGGTCCGCCGCAAGCCTCCGGGTGGAACTGCACCGAAAAAGCCTTTGTGTCGGTGTAGTCGACGCCCTCGCAGGTGCCGTCGTTTACATTAATGTAGCTTAAGGTTGCGTTGGCGGGGAGTGAATCGTTTACAACAGCGTAGCCGTGGTTCTGGCTCGACACATACACTCTTCCTGTCCCGAGGCACTTGACGGGTTGATTTGCTCCGCGGTGACCGTACTTAAGTTTGGTTGTGGACGCACCGTTTGCCAGAGCAAGCATCTGATGACCGAGGCATATGCCGAACATTGGTATGTTCATGGCACACATTTTCTTTATGTTTGCAATGATTTCGGGGTTATCGGCAGGGTCGCCGGGACCGTTTGACAGCATAATACCGTCGGGCCTCATCTGCGCTATATCCTCTGCAGATGTGAGCGCCGGGACAACCGTTACGCGGCATCCTCTCTTTACAAGGCTGCGCTCTATGTTACGCTTTGCGCCGAAGTCAAACAGCACTACATTGTGTTTTGCGCTGTCGCTGCCGACGGTGTATTTTTCGCTGACGGTGGTGGATTCCACACTCTGTTTTATGGAATAATCGTCTGCCTCCTTTTTTGCGTTTTCGGCATCGGAGACATCATAGTATATGCACCCGTTCATGGTGCCTGCCTCGCGGATTATACGGGTAAGTTCTCTTGTGTCTATTCCGCAGATGCCGGGGATACCCTGATCCTTCAGGAAAGAATCGAGGTCGCCGCCGCAGCGGAAGTTGCTCGGAGCATCGCATGCGTCGCGCACTATATAGCCTTTCACATATGACTTTTTGCTCTCAAAATCTTCTTTCATTATTCCGTAGTTGCCTATGAGCGGAAATGTCTGAATAACTATCTGACCGTAGTAGCTCGGGTCGGTGAGCGTTTCGCAATAGCCCGTCATGGCTGTTGTGAACACGATTTCGCCCGTTGTTTTGCATTGCGCGCCGAGCGCGGTTCCTTCGAATGTTCTGCCGTTTTTGAGCAGAAGATACGCTTTTTGCATAAGTAACCCCTCCGTCATTGTATAATTGCATTATTTCTATTATATATTATTTTCCCTTTTTCGTCAATGCATAAACTTATCAAAAAGCAAAGATTCAATGAAAAAAATATATTGAATATCACAATCGATTATGCGTATAAAATTTAATTTATGCCGTATATTATACAAAGCTGATTTTCTTGTCGATTTTGCTTTATTTTTAGACAAAAAAGTGCTATAATATTCTTTTAAGACATATACAGGGGGTTATACAAATGAATATTACACCGCTGGTTGCACGCCAGGTTTTCATTATGCTGATATTAATAATAGTGGGGTTTGTACTTGCAAAGAAAAATCTTGTATCTGAAAAGGGTGCTGCGGATATGTCAAATGTGCTTTTGACGATAGTTACGCCGTGCGTTCTCATTCAGGCATATCAGATAGAATGTGACGCCGCAATAATGCACGACATTGGTCTGGCGTTTCTGCTCAGCATAGTGCTGCACGCACTGTTTATACCGATTGCATACATAGTGTTTATGTGTGAGAAGAATGCTGACAGGAAAAAAATAAACATATTTACATCGGTCTATTCAAACTGCGGTTTCATGGGCATTCCGCTGCTTGCGGCAACCTTGGGTGAGAAGGGCGTACTGCTCGGCAGTGCCTACCTTGCCATGTTCAACATCATTGCGTGGACTCAGGGACTTTATCTCTACGGCGACAGCATCAAGGTGCTCTCGTTAAAAAATCTTGTAAAGAATGCCGGGGTTATGGGTTCGGTCATAGCGCTGGTGCTCTTTTGCGGGCGGATTCGCCTCACAGGTGTGCTCGACGCAAGCGTGGACTATATAGCCTCACTCAATACACCGCTCGCCATGATATTGCTCGGCGCATATCTTGCGCGCACTCAAATCGGCTCTGCACTCAAAAATGCGTCCGTTTATGCGGTGATTGCGCTTAGACTGCTTATATTGCCTGTTGCGGCAATTCTGCTTTTCTCGCTCCTCGGTATCAATGAGATGCTTGCAACGGCGCTTGTTTTACCTGCGGCTTGCCCGAGCGCGGCTATAGGAGCAATCTTTGCGCAAAAATTCGGTATGGATGCCGGTTATCCGTCGCAGATAGTGTCGGCGTCGACCGTGATTTCGCTTGCCACACTGCCGCTTGTGGCATACATTGCGTCGCTCGTTTTGTAGCCGACGAAGCGCCTTGAATATGAATATGAATTTTATATGATTTTTTTTGAAAAAAGGATTGATATTTATTTCAATCTGTAGTATAATAATAGTGGTCGTTGGACCGTGCATTTTTTAATGTCGGCCCACCCAAAATGCAGGTTGATCGTTTCAGACTGCGGCGTTGACCGTCGGGCCTTGCGCAATGCGAGCTCACGAACCCGGTCAGGTGAGGAATCAAGCAGCCGTAAGAGATGTCTTGTGTGTGCCGCGAGCTCACCCGGCGTTAGTCGCAGTCTGAACTTTCAATATATGGTTTTGGGAACGGCTTTTTTTCATATATAAGTTACGGAGGACAAAAAATGGCTTATCAGGCACTGTACAGAAAATGGAGACCGCTTACATTTGATGATGTAATCGGTCAGAGCCATATAGTTAATACGCTCAAGAACGAAATAATCGAAGGAAAAACCGCACATGCATACATTTTCACCGGAACGCGAGGCACCGGAAAAACCTCTACCGCCAAGATACTCAGCCGTGCGGTGAACTGCGAAAATCCTCATGACGGAAATCCGTGCAATGAGTGCGACACCTGCAAATCCATTCTGGACGGCTCTGTTCTCGACATTATAGAGATAGACGCTGCGTCAAACACGGGCGTGGACAACATCAGGGAGATTATAGAGCAGTGCCGTTATGCCGCGGCGTCCACCAAATACAAAGTATACATCATAGACGAGGTTCATATGCTCTCTGCCGGTGCGTTTAATGCGTTGCTCAAGACGCTTGAGGAGCCGCCGTCTCATGTAATTTTCATCCTTGCCACCACCGAGATTCATATGGTGCCGGCAACAATTCTTTCAAGATGCCAGAGGTTTGACTTCGGAACAATATCTATAAATGACATAGTGTCCGCCATGAAACGCATTCTTGCAAGCGAGGACATAAGCGTTGACGATGATGCACTCGAGTATGTGGCATACCTGGGCAACGGTTCTATGAGAGATTCTCTGAGTATACTCGACCGCTGCATAGCGTTTAAGAACGGTGCTGTGTCATATTCCGATGTGGTGGAGATATTAGGCACGCTGGACAACGCTTATCTGTATAAATTTGCGTCACTTGTGGCGGATAACGACACAAAGAATCTTCTGCTTGAGTTTGACAAATGTGCCGCCGAGGGAAAATCGTTTGAAAACTTTGCGGCGGATATGCTCAATGCCTATCGTGAAATGCTCAGGTATCTTTCAATCGGCAGTAATGAGGGTACAAACACCAAACGGCTCGAAATGATACGAAACACCGCTGAAAAATACACTAAGGAAAAATTGGTCAGATGCATATATTTGCTGACTGATCTCATAAGTGATCTGCGCTATTCAACCAATGCGCGCGTGCTTATAGAATGTACTCTCATCAAAATGGCAAATCCGATGTTCAGCGAAGATGTGTCATCTCTCCTTGACAGGATAAGCACTTTGGAGAAGAAAATCGCTTCGGGACTCATTGCTGCACCGACTGCGGCGCAGCCGGAGCAGAACCAATCCGTATCGTCGGATAATCCGCTTGCGGAGAGTGACGATTATCTGCCCGAGCCTCCGCCGGACGGCGATTATTACGAACCGCCGAGTCCGCAATCCCGGGGCGATGACCGGCCGTCCGGCGACGGAAATGCGGTTTCCGCTCAAGCCGGGACTTCGGCCGCTGACGACGGGATATGCGGCAAAATAGTGAATAACTGGAGTGAGATTATAAACCGCATTCAACAGGAAAAAATGATCGTTATGTACATGCATATACTCACTGCAAAACCGACTTGTACGCTCGATGGCATTACTCTCGTTTTTGAAGACAGGGAAAAGAAAAAAGATTTTGAAAAATCGAATGATGCGGACAAGCTTGAGAAAATTATTAGGGAATGTTTCGGTGAGTGTCCGAAGATATCCTGTGCCGTTTACGGCGAAACAATTGCCGATATTGTGCAAGACGAAGAACAGAATAAAAATGCCGACGGCGATATTTTTATTAATCTTGCAAAGCAATCGGACGAATATCCCGAAAATATTAAGCTTGATTAACAATCATGCATGACAATAATTGACATGGTGCGACACCCATGCTATAATTGTTGATATAAAAGACATAAGGGGGCATTGTAAGTGAAAATAGCAATCTTGGGGTTCGGAACAGTCGGTTCCGGAGTGTATGAAATTATCCGCAACAACTCATCGGTAATACAGAAAAATGCCGGATTGGAGATATCGACCAAGTATATCCTTGACATAAGAGATTTTTCGGATCGCGATGATGCACAAATCTTTGTTAAAGACTATGACACCATTCTCAATGATGACGAGGTCACCATTGTGGTTGAGACAATCGGCGGATTGGAGCCTGCGTACACATTTTCACGCAAGGCCCTCGAAAAAGGCAAAAGCGTTGTCACATCCAACAAAGAGCTTGTGGCAACATATGGCAATGAATTGTTGCAGCTTGCTGTAGACAACGGTGCAAAGTATATGTTTGAGGCAAGCGTCGGCGGAGGTATTCCCATAATCAGGCCGCTGTTCCATTGTTTTGTGTGCAACGAGATTGAAGGCATATCCGGCATACTCAACGGCACAACAAACTACATTCTCACACAGATGTTCAAAAACGGCGAGAGTTTTGAAAAAGCTCTCCTTGCCGCACAGCAGAACGGCTATGCAGAGAGAGATCCCTCTGCAGACATAGAGGGTCACGATACCTGCAAGAAGATTTGCATACTTTCGTCAATCATCTCCGGCAAGAGTGTGGATTTTCGCAATGTATATACCGAGGGCATAACCAAAATCACTCTTGAGGACACGGTTTATGCCTCAAAGCTTGGCTTTAGCATAAAACTCATCGGTGAATGCAGAATACTCGATGATAAAAGGCTTGAAGTGCATGTTGCGCCCATGTTCATTCCAAAGGACAATATGCTCTCCGGTATAGAGGATGTGTACAACGGCATTTTCGTCAACGGCGGCATGACGGGAGATACGCTCAGTTACGGCAGAGGCGCCGGCAAGATGCCCACCGCAAGTGCGGTTGTTGCCGATGTGATAGAGGTTGCTAAGAATCAGTTTGTGCCTTATATGCGACCGTGGCTGCCGGCAGAGGAGAACGCTGTTGTAAATCACAATGAATATGTAAGAAGATTTTTCATTCGCATGAGCAGCTCCCATGCCGAACAACTCAACCAGGATGATGTCAAGATCAAGTCGCGCATAAGCGAGTATGACGGCGAGATTGGCATGGTTACCGAAAAAATTGCATTCGGCAGGCTCAAGGCAGCTCTTGATAAACAGGGCATTGAGCCGATCAGCCTTATAGAAATCATGAAATAAGAGCATATTGGAGGCAACTATGGTAACTGTCAGAGTACCGGCGTCCACGGCGAATCTCGGCTCGGGATTCGACTGCATGGGCATTGCATTGAATTTGTACAGTACGGCCACAATTGAAGAGATAGATTCGGGACTGGAGATTAACATAACGGATTCCAGCAGAGATTATCTGCCGGCGGACGAGACGAATTTTGTTTATCAGTCTATGAAAACGGTGTTTGACCTAACCGGGAGATACCCCAAGGGTGTGCGCATAACATCCAACACAGAGATCCCCATAACGCGCGGTCTCGGCAGTTCTTCCGCAAGTCTTGCGGTAGGTCTTTTCGGCGCGAATGAGTTGATCGGCAGACCGCTTTCTAAGGATGATTTGCTCAGCCTTGCGTGCAAGATAGAAGGGCATCCTGATAATGTCACTCCTGCGTTTTTCGGCGGACTCACCGTTGCGGTAAAGGACGGCGGCAAGGTCCTCTACACCAAGACCGAGATACCGTCGCACATCCGTTTTGCAGCAATGATACCGAATTTTCACCTTGCCACAAAAAAGGCACGCAGCGTCTTGCCGCGCACCGTTGCGCACAGAAATGCCGTATATAATGTCGCTCATGCGGCATATTTTGCGTCGGCGGCAGCAAAAGGTGATTTTTCCGCATTCAGTGTTGGTGCAAAGGATAAGCTGCACCAGAAATATCGTTTCGGGCTGATAAACAGCGCCGAGTATATTATAAGGTCGGCGCGCCGTTTCGGCGCGGTGTGCGGATACTTAAGCGGTGCCGGACCGACCATAATTGCAGTTGTGGACAAAAATTACGAAGAATTTGAAAACAGAATGAACAAACTCATATCAACCAATTTGAAAAGATGGCAGTTGCATATGCTCCGCGCCGATAATGACGGAGTAGTGTGTACGAATCAGAGGTAATTATGGATTATAAAAAGACGGACAAGAAAGAAAAACGCACCGGTTTTAACCCCGGGGCGGATGACAAACTTGAGGGCAGAAATCCCGTGCTTGAAGCACTGCGCGCCGGCAGAACCATAGACAAGGTTTTTATTCAGCAGGGCGAGAGAAACGGCTCTGTGTCACGGATAATTTCACTTTGCAAGGAAAATCATATTCCGCTTATGGAAGTCGACAAAAACAAACTCGACAGGATGAGTGCTACCCATGCGCACCAGGGTGTAATAGCCTGTGTTGCCGCCAAGGATTATTGCAGTGTGGAGGATATCATAAAATCCGCTCATGACAAAGGCGAGCAACCTTTTATAGTCGTATGCGACGACATAAGCGACCCGCATAACTTGGGTTCGGTGATAAGAACTGCAAATGCTGCCGGTGCTCACGGAGTGATTATTCCAAAGCGTAACGGCGTCGGGCTGACCGCAACCGTGGCAAAGGCGAGTGCCGGGGCGGTTGAGTTTACCTCTGTGGCAAAGGTCACGAATATTGCGCACACAGTTGATATGCTCAAAGAGAATAACATATGGGTAATCGGTGCGGATATGGACGGAGAGAACGATATATATCATCAGGATTTCTCGGGCGGCATAGCAATAGTTATCGGCAGTGAAGGATTCGGATTATCGCGCCTTGTAAAGGAAAAATGTGATTTTCTCGTCAGAATACCCATGCTCGGTCAGATAAATTCGCTTAATGCATCGGTTGCGGGTGCACTTATGATATATGAAGCTGTCAGATACAGATTAGGAGGAGATAAGGCATGAAAAAGGCTGTAATTACTGTTGTAGGCAAGGATAAAGTCGGAATTATCAGCGGAGTGACAAACATACTTGCACAGAAAGATGTAAATATTCTTGATATTTCCCAGACAATACTTGACGATATGTTCACCATGATGATGATTTCCGATGTTGACAAATGCTCGATATCTTTCGGTGAACTTTCAAAGGCGCTTGCGGATGAGGGCGAAAAACTTGGTGTGGAAATTCGAATCCAGCTTGAACAGATTTTTCAATCCATGCACAGAATATAATCGTCGGGGGGTGTAAATATTGATCAATCAGCTTGAGGCTAATGAAACCATACATATGATAGAAAACGAGAATCTCGACATCCGTACCATAACCATGGGCATTTCACTTACGGATTGCGCCGATTCCGACATAGACAAGGCTGCTTGTAAGGTGTACGACAAAATCACCAAAAGAGCAGAAAAGCTTGTAAAGACAGGTGAGGATATCGAAAGCGAATTTGGCATACCGATCATCAATAAGAGGATTTCCGTAACACCGATTTCCATTGTTGCGTCAGCGTGCGAGAGTGCGGACTATGTTAAGTTTGCAAAGGCACTTGACAAAGCGGCAAAGGCAGTCGGCGTCAATTTTATAGGCGGATATTCCGCCTTGGTACAAAAGGGATTCACCGATGGTGACAAAAAGCTTATCGCATCTATTCCTCAGGCGCTTGCCGAGACGGATATAGTCTGCTCGTCGGTCAATGTCGGCAGCACAAAAGCCGGCATAGATATGGATGCGGTGCGCATAATGGGCGAAAGGATCAAGGAGACTGCGGATCTTACAAAGGATTCCGACGGGTTCGGCTGCGCAAAGCTTGTTGTATTCTGCAATGCCGTAGAGGACAACCCGTTTATGGCGGGAGCTTTCCTCGGAGTGGGCGAGCCGGAGTGTGTAATTAATGTCGGGGTCAGCGGCCCCGGAGTGGTAAAACACGCCCTTGAAAGAGTAAAAGGCAAAGATTTTGAGACTGTGTCAGAGACTATAAAGAAGACTGCATTTAAGATTACAAGAATGGGTCAGCTTGTGGCAAAAGAGGCGTCGGCACGCCTTAATGTGCCTTTCGGCATAGTGGATCTGTCGCTTGCGCCAACACCGGCGGTGGGTGACAGCGTGGCTTATATTCTCGAAGAAATGGGACTTGAGAAGTGCGGAACTCACGGTACGACCGCTGCGCTTGCCTTGCTGAATGACGCCGTGAAAAAAGGCGGCGTGTTTGCCTCGTCGTATGTCGGCGGATTGAGCGGAGCGTTTATTCCCGTCAGCGAGGATGCCGGCATGATTGATGCGGCGGCCTGCGGTGCGCTCAGCCTGGAAAAACTTGAGGCAATGACCTGTGTTTGCTCTGTCGGACTTGATATGATAGTCATCCCCGGTGACACTTCAGCATCCACCATATCGGCGATCATTGCCGATGAGATGGCAATAGGCATGATAAACAACAAAACCACTGCTGTGCGTGTTATTCCGGCACCGGGCAAAAAAGTTGGCGATGTTGTGGAATTCGGCGGTCTGCTCGGCACAGGGCCGGTTATGAATGTGAGTCCGTATTCGAGCGAGGCATTCATAGCGCGCGGCGGCAGAATACCGGCACCGATACACAGTCTGCGTAACTGATAACCGGCGGTGGCGCTATGGTAAAAATCAATGAGGCAATAGCGGTCGAGGGCAACTATGACAAAATCAAGCTTTCACAGCTTGTGGACACGACTATAGTTGTGCTCGACGGGTTTATGATATACAAGGACAAACCGAAACAGAATATGCTTAAAAAGCTTGCCGACAAATGCGGGCTTATAATCTTTACGGATTCCGATGCGGCAGGTTTTCGCATCCGCACCTATCTTAAAAATGTTCTTGCCGGAAAAAATGTCAAGCACGCATATATTCCGGATGTCAAAGGCAAAGAAAAGAGAAAATCCAAGCCTTCAAAAGAGGGTTTTCTCGGCGTGGAGGGCATGAGTGACGAAATTATCCTCAAGGCACTTGCCGAAGTGTCGTCTGCGGCCGGAAAAAGCGATATTTCCGCGGAAATGGCAAGGAGAGTAACCAAGGCGGATTTGTTTGCGGACGGTTTCAGCGGCGGCGAAAACAGCCACGAGGCGCGCAGGCAGCTTACAAAGATTCTCGGTTTGCCGTCTCGGATATCGGCAAATATGCTGCTTGATGTCATAAACTCTCTGTATACTTATGATGAATACAAGATGATAGTTGACGCTGTGAAAAGTAAATAACAATATATTGTGGGCTGCCCGGCGGGCAGCTCTTTTTTGCACCACAAATTGAATTTTGCCTGAAAATCACCCCAAAGTGGTGATTACATATCGATTTTTGAACTTTTCAGTGTATTATAGAACGCAAATATATCTAAAATTCGACTTTGTAAATGATTTTTAACATTAAATTTTTATTAAAACAGCTTTTAATTATGTCGTAATATTTGAAAAACAGCTAATTTTGCTCACGCAAATCAATATATAGTGTGAGCGCCGCTTGTGAACACACCATATTGATAAAATCGGTCTTGAAATTTTGTTTAATCTGCACAAATAATTTTTATTCGTAATAAATTTGTAATTTTCGGGTAACATATGAATACATTGTATAGAGGGCGGCAATAAAAGCTTTTAATGATATTTGTTACAGCTTTTTCCATTATGCCGTCAACGGAAAATTTTGCCCGCAATTTTGTAACATCTGCACATAGAAAAAAATTTCCAAGTTTGACAAAACGCTTGCAATGTCATAAAATAATCAAGCGAGCAAAAATAACAGGAGGCATTTATGCATACTAAAAGAACAGCCGGACGCATCTTGTTTAATTACAAAGGTTCAGTCAGCATTTATGATGCAATCGGCAAACTAAATCATGCACGCTGCAAAACTTCCGCCGTGATTGCGGGAATGTTTATATTTGCAAACACAGTGACTTTTGCGGCTCCGCAGTCGGTTGAGATTGAAATAGTCGACAACGGCGCGGCAATAACGACATTTGCACCCAAGACAACCGTATCGGATGTCCTGGCGCAGCAGGGAGTGGCGCTCGGCAGATATGATGTCGTCACACCGTCGCTTGACACAAGCGTGTCGGAATCACAGGTTATTGTAATCGATCGTGTAAAAAAAGTTATAATGAATGACGGCGGCATTTCGAAAGAATACTTCACATCGAAAAACACAGTGGGTGAGTTTCTTGAAGAAAAGGGCGTACAGCTCGGATTCTACGATTTGCTTGACACCGCCATCGACAGAGCGCTTGCCGAGGATGATTCGGTCGAGATAATAAGAGTTGTCCGCACCACACTTTCCGCGGACGAGCCGATACCGTTTAAGACGGTGACAGAGCAGAACTACTCCATGGAGATAGGCACTACCGCTGTTGCCAAAGAGGGCGAGAACGGTGTGCTCACCAGGAAGTACGATGTTTATCTGCGAAATGGTGTGGAAGTCAGCCGCACCGAAGTTTCGTCTGAGGTTACCAAAAACCCGGTGAACAAGGTGGTCTATAACGGCGCAAAACCGCAGCCCGGTCAGGCGCCCGTCAGCTACTCGAGAGTGCTCACTTGTTCAGCAACTGCATATGACCTGTCGTTCCAGAGCTGCGGCAAACGCCCCGGTGACCCCGGCTACGGCATAACAGCCACAGGAGCGCGCGCGGCATACGGCACTGTAGCGGTCGACCCGAGAGTCATTCCGCTTGGTTCCAAGTTGTATATAGAGAGCACGGACGGCAGATTTGTTTACGGATTTGCCACGGCGGCAGATACGGGCGGCGCCATAAAGGGAAACAAGGTTGACTTGTTCTTCCCGACAAACAGCGAGTGTATGAGCTTCGGCAGACGCTCGGTGAAAGTCTACATTTTGAATTAATTTTTGCAAAGCAAAAAAGGACGGTTCTCAGGAATCGTCCTTTTGTATTTTACGCTTTTTTTGTAAAATGTTTTTGCGACTCGCCATGCGTGGTTAAAATTCGTAAAAAAGAGTGTTGATTTCATATTTTGAGACTGTACCAAAAACCAAAAATGTAGTATAATATATTCAATGTGTTGCGCCTTGCGGCATAATTATCTCAAATACAGCCGCGTGATATTAATCCCGTCGGCGGCGAGAAACGGAGGATAAGATGAAAGAACAGATTAAACAGCAACTGAAAGAGCACTATTGTTATAAAACGGAACTCCATGTACATTCATCTCCCGGCAGTAAATGCAGCAGACTCAGCGTCGGTGAGATTGTGGATAGATATGTTGCTCACGGATATGATGCCGTGGTACTTACAAACCATTTTATGTATGATTACTTCGAGGGCATGACCAAGGACGAGGCGATAGATTTTTATTACCGTGATTACAATGATATGTGTGCTCTCGGCGAAAAATACGGCTTGAAAATTCTGTTGGGTTCCGAGGTGAGGTTTACGGAAAATATGAATGACTATCTCATATACGGAGTGGATCGCTCTGTGCTCGGCAAGGTATACGATTATTTTACAAAGGGCGTTGAGGTTTTCAGAAACGAAGTTAAGTTAAAAGACAGCGTGTTTATTCAGGCGCATCCTTTCCGCGATCCTTGCGTGCCGGTCGACGCCGCACTGCTCGACGGTGTTGAGGTGTTCAATCTTCATCCGCACCACAATTCGCGCATAGGCATGGCGGCGCTGTACGCAAAAGAAAATAACAAAACACTCGTAACGGCAGGTTCTGATCTGCACTATCCCGACAAGGGTCACAGCGGAACATCGGCAATGAGGACAACCGTACTTCCGAAAGATTCGTTTGAACTTGCGCAAATTATGAAATCGGGGGATTATCTGCTGGAAATCGGCAATAATATAATATTGTCGTAGATTCTGTAACGGAGGCTAATGATGAAAAACAGGCTTTACAGAAAAAGTGTCACTCTCAAGTGGTTTATATCATATTTTTTGCTGCTTATAATTCCGTTGTTTGTCAGCCTGGGTGTCTATATTAAAATGGAACAGACCGTCAAGACGGAAATAGAGCATTCGAACAAACTTGTGCTGTCGCAGATAAAGACGGAACTGGACAATATATTTGATGTGCAGAAACGCATAAGTACCGAACTGGCGTTCGACAGTGATCTCAATGAACTGATCGGCGCAAAAACTCCGCAGGAGCAGTGGCGGCTGAAACAAAAGGTGTTTTCGTCGGTAAAGACGCGAATCATGTCAAACAGCGATTTTGTGGATGATATATATGTATATTTTATAGATTCCGACATCGTTGTCCTGCCAAATTCCATAACCGACAGCAAAACATTTTATCAAATGCATTTTGATTGGGGAGAGGGCGGATATGAAAACTGGCGCTCTTTTGTCACCGAGCGGCGCAACGATGAATTTGTGCTGATGCCGTGTGTGCGCACAAACACGGGCGCGGAGCGTGAGATTGCGTTTTTCAGAAATCTGCCGCTCTCCACACGCCCGTATGTCGGCACTCAGGTCGTAATAGCGACTGTCTTTTGGGAGTCGCGTCTTAACGATATAGCCGAGCGCATTAAGCAGACCAACAGCGGCGAGTTAATTATCCTCGATGAAAACAACCAAGTCTTTTTTACAAGTTCCGAAAAAACGGCGGAAAAACTCAATGTCGAGTCGATCAATCAGTCGCACGGAGATGTGTTTAACTCGGGAATGTATTCCGATGTGAATCCGTGGCAGTATGTCATATCCGTAAAGAAAAATGACTATTGGGGACAGCTTATTTTTGTCAGGATACTCATGGTGCTGTATGTTGTGTTTACACTCCTTGTCGGCGGAATGATGAGCAAACTTTTCGTAAAACAAAACTATGCTCCCGTAATGCGCCTTATGAGCAAACTGAGGATGAACGGTAAACGGGGCGGATATGATGAGTTTGCCGTAATCTTTGACGGCATTTCCGAGATAATCGACGAGAAGAATCTTGCAAACAGCCGCGTGAAGGATAAGGAGAACAGCTTGAGAAATTATTTCTTTTCAAAACTTCTGAACGGAAAATTTGCCGATCGTCTCGTTGCGGAAAAGTACGGCAAAGATTTTTCCGTTACCTTTCCGTACGACAATTTTGTCGTGGTACTTTTCCGTGCCGACGATATAGACGCGTTGTTTTCGGAAGATGACGATTTGGATACCGAGCGAAAAAACGAATACTATCAGCTCATAATCACCAATATCATGGAAGAATTGCTCAATGCACATTACTGCAGTTACATTTTTAATATGGATGGAATAATGGCGGCGCTCATTTCGATACCGCCGAAAGAAGCCGAAAAGACCGTAGACGATATATGTGAAATTCTCAGTGAAGGTGTGTCGTTGGTAGAAAAGTATTTCAGCATTACTCTCGGCGCTGTGGTCAGCAACAGCCGCGAAGGATTCGGGAAAATAAGAGAATCGTACTACGAGGCATATGACGCATTGCAGAGTCTGGAGATCGAAAAGATAGATGCCGTTGCCAAGTGCGCCGATATATGTGCGCCGTCACCGTGGCACAACCGAACCGAAACGGAAATATACCTGAGCAACTATATAAAAACGGGCGATTGCGAAAAAGCAGTCGGAATGATCAAAGATGTCATTCGCCAGAACGGAGGCACGGCACACGCCCACACCGAGCTGATAAGGTGTATAATGTACAATCTGCTCGGAGTCATGTGCCGCGCGGCGGGTGAAGTCGGCGGTCAGATAGATTTTTCGCGTGATGAATATCTCAATTCGCTTTTGCACTGCGAGAGCGTCGAAAGAATTTGCGAGGTTATGACAGATGCTGTCACAAGCCTTTGCGCCTGTGTTTCCGAAACGGCTTCCGACGATTCCGGGGTGGAGCAGAAGGTCAAACAGCTTGTCAGGGAGAATTTCCGCAAGCAGGGGTTCGGAGTTATGGAGATAGGCGAGCACTTCGGGCTGACGCCGTCTTATATATCCAGGCTGTTCAAAAGGGAGACGGGCGAATTGCTCACTGACTATATCACAAGGGTGAGAATCGATGAGGCAAAACGGCTCATACGCGAAACAAAGGATACATTTGATCACATTGCAGAGCAGGTCGGTTATCTCAATGCAAAAATACTGGCGCGGACATTTAAGAAAACCGAGGGCATTCTGCCGAGTCAATACCGCGCCATGCACAATGAAAAGTAAAATCACCGTAAAATGCGCAATTGCGCATAAAAAGGGCATCCGAGTACATGAATCGGGTGTCCTTTTCACATTTTGAGAGTTGATTTTTTACCCGAAATCACACTATAATTTAGGCATAGAGAAACGAATTATCAGCAAAGGAGATGTTTTTGGTGAAGAACAGTAAAAGGGCTTTAACAATGGTTCTTGCTCTGGGGCTTGTGCTTTCGGCGACAGGCTGCGGCAAAAAGGACGATGCGGTTTTGACGGGTTCAACCGTAAAGCTGGCGGACGGCGGAGTTTATCCGATACAATGTGACGATGAACTCACCGTGTGGGGTCAGCTTGACACAAACCTGTCGACACAGGTAAGCAACTTTGGTGAAACGGAACTTGCAAAAAAGCTCAAGGAAAAAACGGGTGTTAATGTTACATATGTACATCCGGCTCAGGGACAGCTTACGGAGCAGTTTAACCTGCTCATAGCGTCGGGCAAACTGCCGGATATCATCCAGTACTCCTGGTACGGATTCGGCGCACAGTCGGCAATAGACAGCGGCTACATAATGAAACTTAATGATGTGCTCGAAAAATGGGCGCCAAACCTTTCGAAGCTGCTTTCCGAGGACGAACATTATGACAGAATGGTAAAGACGGATGAGGGCAGCTACTATGTATTCCCGTTCTTCCGTGGCGACAAAAAGGACTGTGTTTATTCCGGTCCTATCATAAGAAAAGATTGGCTCGATAAACTCGGCATGGATGTGCCCGAGACGATAGATGAATGGGATACCATGCTCCGCAGATTCAAAAACGAACTTAATGTTGATATACCTCTTTCGGCAAGGCTGAACCATTTGTACACACTGTTCGGCGGAGCCTACGGTGTGGGACAGACCTATCTGCTCGACGATAACGGCAAAGTTAAGTACGGTCCCGCCGAGGATAAGTTCAAGGATTTTCTCACACTCCTGAACGGTTGGTACAAAGAGGGCTTGCTTGATGTGAACATAGCAAATGTTGACTCTAAAACTCTTGAGACATATATGCTCAACGACCGCGTCGGTGCAACTCTCGGCAGTGCTGCCGGAGAACTCGGCAAATGGGTACGCACCAAAAAAGGCACCGGATTTGACCTTGTTGGAGCGCGCTATCCCGTTATGAATAAGGGAGAAAAATCGCGTATCTCCACAAGAGAATGGGAGTATAACCCCTCCAGTAGCTATGCGATAAGCGCACAGTGCAAGAATCCCGAACTCGCGGTGAGATTCCTCGATTACGGCTACAGCGATGAGGGCAGGATGCTCTATAACTTCGGTACAGAGGGTCTTACATATAACATGGTTGACGGCAACCCCGTCTTTACCGACCTTCTGACCAAGTCGGAAGCCGGACTTTCCGTTGAACTGAAAAAATATGCAATGGGTTCGTACAGCGGTCCGTTTGTGCAGGACAGCAGGGTTGTGGAGCAGATGCAGGCTGAACCGCCTCAGGTACGCCCGGCAGTGCTCGCGTGGGATGACACCGATGCCGAAAAACACATAATGCCGCTTATCACCGAGAACAAGGATGAGGCTAAGGAGATGTCCAAGCTTGCATCGGAGATCAACACATACAGCTCGGAGATGATGATTAAGTTTGTTGTCGGTGCGGAGCCGCTCGATAATTTCGAAGCGTATCAAAGACAGCTCAAAGACTTTGGCTTGGATCGTGCACTCGAAATTAAGGAGCAGGCACTCAAACGCTATTATGATAGAAATTAGACAGCTTGGGAGGTAAGCTTTGATGGCTAAATACACAGGACAATCGGTTTTGAACGAGCCAAAGGGCAGTGCTTTGGGCGGATTTAAGGCAGAATGGAAAAAGAATCGGTTGTTATATTTGATGTTTGTGCTGGTAGCACTGTATTATCTGCTCTTTGCGTACAAACCGATGTACGGTGCTATAATCGCATTTCAGGATTATGAGCCGATGAAGGGCATAGCAGGGAGCGATTGGGTAGGTTTTCAGCATTTTGTGGATTTTTTCAACAACTACTATTTTTGGAGAATACTGAAAAACACCCTGGTGATAAGCGTGACATCAATTGTTTTCGGATTTCCGGCGCCGATTATACTCGCGCTGCTGCTCAATGAGGTCACAGGCGACAAATTCAGAAGAACCGTGCAGACGCTTTCGTATATTCCGCACTTCATTTCAATGGTGGTTATCTGCGGAATGATCAAGGTGTTCACGGCAGACAACGGCATCATAATGGATTTGCTAAATCTTTTCGGCGTGCCGCGTCAGCCTCTGCTTAACAATGCATCCGCTTTTGTGCCGATTTACATCGTGTCGGACATCTGGCAGGGCGTCGGCTGGGGCTCTATCATATACCTTGCGGCGCTGACGAATATTGACCATGCACTCTATGAGGCGGCGACAATCGACGGAGCAAACCGCTGGCAGCAGACACTCAATGTGACTTTGCCGGGCATAGCGCCGACTATTATCATCATGCTCATTCTGCGTTTGGGCAGCATCCTCGGCGTGGGCTATGAAAAAATCATTTTGCTCTACAGCCCGCTCACATATGACACAGCGGATGTCATATCGTCTTTTGTATATCGTAAAGGTCTGCAGGAATTTAACTGGAGCTACAGCACCGCGGTCGGACTTTTTAATTCGGTCGTAAACTTCATATTCCTTATAGTGGCTAATACGATTTCACGCAAGATAGGCGATACATCATTGTGGTAGTTACAGATTTCAACGAAAGGAAGTCTTTGTCCGATGCACTTTGTCGGCATCGGACAAAGCATGGTTACAGTTATGAAAATTAAAAAAAGCATCGGATATCGTTGTTTCACAGCTTGCAACACAGTGTTTTTGGTGCTGCTGTCGTTCACAATGCTGTATCCGATATTATATGTGATATTTGCTTCATTCAGTGATTCCGCGGCGTTTATATCGCATGAGGGGATGCTGCTCTGGCCGCTGAACCCAAATCTGCATTCGTACCGCAAGGTTTTTGAAAACCCCATGGTATGGATCGGTTACAAAAACACATTGTTCATCCTTGTTGTGGGCGTCAGCATCAACATGGTTATGACTTCGATTGCGGCTTATGTCCTGTCGCGAAAGGGTTTGAAGGGGCTTCATGTCATGACTCTGTTTGTGGTTTTCACAATGTTTTTCTCGGGCGGCATGATTCCGAACTACCTGAATGTCAAGAGTTTCGGGCTCGATAACACACTTTGGGCGCTGATTCTGCCGGGTGCCATGAGCGCCTATAACATGATCATAATGCGCACATCGTTCGCCGGCATTCCGGACAGCCTTGAGGAATCCGCAATGCTTGACGGGGCAAATCATTTTGTTATTCTGATAAGGATTATTCTGCCGCTCTCAAGCTCGGTTATTGCGGTCATGGTGCTCTACTATGCAGTCGGTCACTGGAACTCATGGTTCAATGCGATGATATATCTGCGCGACCGTGCAAAATATCCGCTGCAGCTTGTGCTTCGCGAAATATTGATCCAGAATGACACTTCAAACATGATGAATGATTTGTCAAGTATGGAACAGGGATCGATTGCCGAGACGATTAAATATGCGATTATCGTGGTCGGTACTCTGCCGATTTTATGTGTATATCCGTTTTTGCAAAAATATTTTGTCAAGGGGGTTATGATTGGTGCGATTAAAGGATAAAGTTTTGGCTGTAATGCTGACTTGCTTTATTCCCTTTCAGGGAATGGGCGCATTGGCTGCCGAAGGTGACGCTGCGCTTGCCGCGGACACCAAGACGGTCTATCTGTCCGAAAATTTCAACTCATATGATGAGGGGGCACAAAAAACAGGTGAACTCTCCATTAATCACAAGGGCAATAAATACGGCGTGGTGAAACGCGCCGTCGGTGACAATGCACTTGAGATGTCTGTAACAACAGACAAGGATATGTATGTTGAAAAAATTTTTAACACTGCGTGTACGGGCAGCGTGATTATGGAAATGGAAATTTGCATGCAGGACTATGCCGACACTCAAAAGACTCTCTCGGTTAAAAATTCATCCAACGCCGAGTGGGTGCTGGCAAGGTTTTTGCCCGGCGGCGCACTTGCCCTGTACGACGGAACAACCGTTGCCGGTTACATGACGGGCAAGTACTACAAGTTTGCCGTTGCGCTTGATTTCGATGCGAACCGCATGGATGTGTATTTCAACGGCAAAAAGAGAGTAAGCAATTACAAAATGCCGAGCAAAGATTTGACGAATCTTGCTCTTTTCAGAATTCAGCTTGCGACTCCCAGGGAGCACAGCACAATTTGCCTTGATAATGTCAGGATATATTCGGGCAGAAAGCTGCTTACTGCGGACGAACTTGACAACTCAGGAGGTGACGATGTGGGCGGCAATACCACAGTGTCTGACGAAACAGTCAGCAAAACCATGGCGGACAGCATAGGGATGTTTATGAACAAACCGAATGCCTATGTCCGCGGCAAAAAGACCTATATCTCCGATAACAGAAATATTGTGCCTGTGTGGAAAAACGGGCAGGCAATGATTCCTGTGCGGTTTTTCAGCGACAGCATAGGCGCCAAGGTGTTGTGGAATCAGTCCGACGACAGCGTAACGCTCGGCAAGGGCGAAACCGCAGTCAGCCTCATACCGGGCTCGGCGGAGATGACGGTGAACGGGAAAAAAGTTGCGCTTGCCGAGGCGGCATATACAACCGACGGCACGATGTATGCGCCGATATATGAACTGTGCGATGCGTTTGATATGCCGCTTTTCTGCGACGAATCTGGCATGGTCATCATCGGTGCCGGACAGCTCAGCTGGGAGGATGACCTCGATCTGCTGCGCAAGATTTCGGAAAGATACATCTATGACGATGTGAGCGGCGCACGGATGTTAGAAATGCTGCAGCAGAAGAACCCTTCCGCGGTGCATCCGAGACTGATATTGACAAATGATAAACTTAACACCATAAAGACAGGCATCGCGAATAACGAGGAGATTTACACCGCGGCATTTGCCGCCGTCAAGGCGGAGGCTGACGGATATCTGAATACAGAGCCGCTCAGTTACAAAATTGCGGACGGCATAAGGCTTTTGCCCGTCAGCAGAGGTGTGCTTGCCAGGGTGACGGCGCTTGCGGCGGTATACAACCTCACGGGCGAGGAAAAATACGCTATCCGCTGCCGCCAGGAGATGATTTCCGCTTGTTCCTTTGCGGACTGGCATCCGTATCATTTCCTTGACACTGCCGAGATGGCAACTGCCATAGCTTTCGGCTATGACTGGCTGTACAATTGGTTCACGCCGGAGGATCGCGCTTTCTTCCGCAATGCCATAGTCACCAAGGCGGTTGACAGAATTTTGGATGACTTTGACGGACGGAGCATACATCAGAGCGACCAGAGCAATCTGCTCTCCAGGTCGAGTATGTGGAGCAGCGACTATGCCGATAACTGGAGGATAGTATGCTGCGGCGGCGTATCCGTCGCATCGCTTGCAATAGCCGATGAACTTGACGAGGAATCGCGGCTCAAGTGTGAACGCGTTCTCGGTGAGGGTCCGTCCTACATGAAACCCGTCCTCAGCCTGTTTGCGCCGGACGGCGGTTACGAGGAGGGCATCACCTATTGGGGATATGTCAGCAAGTATCTTTCTTATTATGTGAGCTCGCTTCAAACGGCGCTCGGCAGTGACTTCGGTTACGGCGAGGCGCCGGGCATGAGACACACCGTGGACTTTGTTTATGCGGTCAACGGACCTGTTGCAAAGTTTGCTTATCACGATAACGACGGCACCGACACGCTCATAGAACCCTATGTTATGTTCTATGCAAACGAATACGGTGATTACGGCGCGGCAAGCCCGAGACTGCACAAGATACTCGACGGCGAGGGCGATATTCACGACTTGATGTACTATAACACAAAGTTCTCCGAGGCAGAGACGGCAACCGGTGAGTTGGACACACTGCTTTCCGGAGTCGGGGTTTTTGCGGCGCGCAGCGGATGGGACGATGACGCAATGTATGTCGGTTTCCATTCCGATGAGGCGTATGCCGGACTCAGCCACGACCACCTGGACGGCGGCGAATTCATTCTTCAGGCGATGGGCGAATCGTACTTTGTGGATCTCGGCAAGGACAGCTACAATATCCCCAACTACCAGTGCGATGCGTACCGCACCAGGGCAGAGGGACACAACACCCTTGTTATCAACCCGAACGGTCAGAAGTTCGACCAGACATTTGCCGGCTGGGCGGAGATTGACAAATATGTGTCAAAACCGCGCGGAGCGTATGCGGCAAGTGACTTGAGCGGACTCTATTCCGACTATGTGACGAGCGCATGGCGCGGAGTTAAACTTGATAATTACCGCAGAACCGTCACGGTTCAGGACGAGATCGTCATGAAAGAACCGTCGGAACTCTATTGGTTTGCGCATACTCCGGCACAGATAAAAATCAGTGACGACGGCAAGAAAGCTTATCTCACAATTCACGGCAAAACCCTGCTTGCGGAGATTGCCGAGGGTGACGGCGCGGTGTTTACCGTAATGGAGGCAAAGCCGCTGCCGACTTCGCCGAACCCGGCAGGGCAGAACCCCAACAAGGGATATCAAAAGCTTGCCATACACATGACGAATGTGACCGAGCTTAACCTTAGCGTCATTTTCAATTGCTACAACGCCGATTATGACGAAAACAGCTACAGCCGTGATTTTGTACCGATTGCGGACTGGAATATAGAGGACGGGGAATACCCGGTATCTCACGCTGAGGCAGAGGCTATCAGCTTGAACGGTCAGCTGCTTGCGGGCTTTGAACCCGATGTTTATGAATATGAAGTGCAGGTCGGCTCAAAGGATGAGATGAATCCGCAGATTACGGCCCGGGCGGACGGCAAGGTTGAAGTCACACAGTCGGAAGTTGTCCCGGGCAAAACCTTCGTTTCTGTTCTCGGTACTGACGGAGTGCTTAAAAAGGGATATGAGATTAATTTCAAATTGCCCGGATATATCGGCTTGCCGAGCGGCGGCAGCAGCATCCGCCCCGTATCCGTAAAGGCGAGTGCGGTTCCGCAGCCGGAGAATAATCCGCAGAACACGCTTGACGGAAAATTTGACACCCGCTGGTCGTGCGACAATATTTGCTGGATCGAGTATGACCTCGGCAGTGTGTATAATCTGGACGCGGTTTCGCTTGCGTTCATGAACGGTGATCAGCGAACGGCTCAGTTTGCCATAGAACTGAGCGAGGACGGAGTAGATTACACCGAGGTGTTCGAGGGTGATTCACTGCCGACAACAGGGTTTGAAACACACACGACAACAGGATTCAAGGCGCGCTATGTGCGCATAAACTGCTATGGCTATAACGGAAGCACCAAGGAATGGAACAGCATTACGGAATGTAAGTTTTTCGGAAATAAATAAATGTTTGGAGGAATTCAGATGAGAGTTTTATCAAAAAGATTAATGGGAGTTTTTCTGTCGTTTGTGCTCTGCGCACTTTCTGCAGTCACGGTGTCGGCAGAGGATGCAACAGGCTGTTTCAACAAATTGTCCGACACGGTGTATGATTTCAGCGGTTACAAAATATCGAGCGGTATTCTTGACGACAAGACCGACAACGGCGGATATTTCAGAAAACATCATGCAAACACAAATGCGTTTAATACTGTCAAATCCGTTACCGAGGACGGCATGAATGCACTGGAGCTGGCTCACGGTGTCGGCGGAGCTCCTTCATATATTATGCCGGTTACATATTTTGATGAGGCGAATGTCTTTACAAAGGCTCATGTGACTTTCAGCATAAAAATAACCGGCAATGACAACGATCTGTTCGCGCTTACCTTCCGCGAATATGGAAAAAGTGAGGCAAAGATCGTCTCATTCCAGAACGGAAAAATCAAATTCTTCGGTCAGGACGCCGCCGACTATGAACTTAATACTTGGTATGATTTCGATGCAAGGGTGGATCTGACTTCAAATTGGGGTTACTTCAAGATGCGCAGACACGGTGACACCGAGTGGAAGGATTACGAGAGGTTTTATGAGAATATTGACTGCACTTCAAGTTTCTGGATAGGCTGGTTGTATTTTCAAAATAAATCTAAGGAAGCCAAGGTCTATCTGACGAATTTTATGCAGAATACAGATGAAGGCACAAACCGTGTGTCTGCACCGAGCAGTTTTGACACAGCCGACCTGAACGATTGGTACCGTTCGTATAGCGCCAATCCGAATCATTTGCTTGACGGCATAAATGTGTCGTCCGCGCCTAACCTTGACAGCCGCAGTTACTGGGTACTGCAGAATGTCGGTTTGGGCAAGGCAACTATAGAAAACAGGGATGTCGACGGAGACGGAGACTTCGAGAGCGTAATCAGCACTTCGTCGAATAATGGTGCTCATAACATGATGATGAAGTATCCGTTTGCAAAGGGCGATACCGCGGACAGAACCCATGTTATGCGCTTTAAGATGGGTATAGGCGACGGCAACAGCGAGAGATACTTCGGTTTCCGCGACAGCACGGGTGCGGATAACAAACTCATTCTCATGTACAGCAACAAAGTAAAGCTTGCCGCAAGTAAAAACAAATTCCCGTCAAATCCGGTCATCGCAAAGACAAAGGCGGATTATCTCTATGACTGCGAGGTAATATATAATGCCGGTGCCAAGCTCTGCGTAGTTTCCGTTACGGACGACGAGGGCAAGCAATACACTTCTAAAGTAGACCTCGGCACATACAATCCGATAGTCGGTCCGTTTTTTGACCACAAAGGTCAGAGTGACGCCGCCAAATCGTACGATTTGTATGTTGACGATTTTTCGTGGGAGACTCTCCCCGACACTGCATCTGCTGAGTCTGTCGGCATTGCGTGGGACGACGCTACAAACGCGTCTCTTGATGAGAGGGTAATCGTCACATGCAGCGAGACGCTCAATCAGGAAAAATGCATAGGCAATGCCGGAGTTACGCCGAGTGTGAGCGTGACTGTTACCGAGAACGGTCAATTTGTTCAAGTGCCCTACGCACTGAGAACGGACGGCAACAAGCTGTTTGTGGATTTTGATGAACTCGAGCCGAACAGTGCATACACCGTTTCGGTGAGCGGCATCACAACTCTGCGCGGCGGCACGGTGGACGCCGAGGCTAATTTCACCACCACATCGGACAGAGTGACGGCAACCAAACCTTCCAAGAGCGGCAGCACTGTAAGCTCTGCCGTCAGTGCACCGTATGCCAACGGCAAAAAGGTTATGCTGATAGTCGGTATATATGATGAGAGCGGCAAGCTTGTCAATGTAATAAACGAAGTCGGCACAGCAAAGAGAGGCGAAAATACCGTGATAAAGGCAGATGTTTCCGCATATGCCGATGCTGCCGAGATGCGTGCATTCGTTTGGAGTGATTATAACACACTTCATCCGTATTCACAGGCAAGTGTTTTCGGTAAATAATTCAACATTTATTCCGATGTTTCGGCGCTCGCCGAGTGCCGAAACTCGGCGTAAAGTTTTTTGCAAAGAGAGGAGCTTTTTATGAATAAAATGCGATTTGGCGTTTTGGCGCTGGCGTTCCTTTGTCTGCCGTCGGCTGCGGCTGCCGCACCGATCGACAGAGTTACGGTTGACGCCGCGGCAAAAACGCTTACAATCAGCGGCTCGAATATAAAAAACGATTCCGGCTTGATTTCCCTGGAAGTGCTCAGGCAGGGTGCGGCGTGGCGCCGTGATCTGACTTCGGATGAATCTGTCCTTTGCGTAGATGAATTTGATGCGGAAAACAAAGATGACAGCATACTTAATTATCTGAGTTTTTTTGATACCGCAGAGCTTGACAAAGACGGGGCGTATACTGTGGTTGTGAAAGACTATGACACGGACGGTTCGCCGGAGATCAGGGTGCGTTACGGCAACAGACAGGTCTTTTACTACAGTCAGCGTTCGGTAGACGCCATTAATGCCGCGCAAACCGTGCAGGAACTGGAGAGCAGCGTCATGGCGGACGCATATGTTGCCGAGCAGATCAAGTCGGAATATGATGCGCTCGGGAGCGGCGAGCAGGAGATTTTCTGGAATCTGTTGCTTGAATACAGGCGCAAGAACGGTGATTTTGAGGATCTGCCGCAGATAGTGGATGTTGCGAAAGAACAGATGTGTTTTTCAAAACTTCATGCGGCAAAGGATAAGTCCGATTTTGATGCCTTTCTCAGGCAATGCGGGGTTTACGGCATTGCCGACAGCAATTCTTATGATTTGTACTTCGGCACGGGTGTTTTCGACGACGGGCAGATGTGCACCGCTCAAAAGGACGCCCTTGCGGCTGAAATGCTTGCGGACAGGGCAAAGTACACCACAATTGACGGTTTTGTGAAGGATTTTTGGGATAAAGCAGTGCTCTTTGCCTGCAACGGCAACGACAGTAAGTATTCGGTGTGCAAAATTTTGGATAAGTCAGACAGACTCGATAAGAGCGTCATTGCGGATTTCGCAAAGAAAACGCAGTCACAGCAGCTTGAAATCAGTCTGCAGATCAATCTGACGGCGTCGCGCTATGCTACAATCACCGATTTGACAAACGCGGTAAAGAACGCACGCACAGATAGCGGCGGCACAACGAACGGAGGCGGCACCGGCGGCGGTGGCAAAAACAGCGGCGGCAAAACTGCGGGCACCGTCAGCGGCGGTGTGCCGACGATAACCGGACCCGATGTACAGCTGCCCGATTTTGAAGATATGGACAGCGCACCGTGGGCAAAGGAAGCGGTGAAGGAGCTGCGCAGGAGAGGAATAATCTCAGGGCGAGACGACAAACATTTTGCCCCGGACGAATCTGTCACGAGAGAGGAATTTGTAAAACTGCTCGTTGCGGCAATGGGGTGGTATGATGTGAACGCCGCGGCAACCTTTGCCGACGCTGACAGCACGGCGTGGTACTATCCCTACATCGCGTCCGCTCAGAAAAAAGGCATTGTAAAAGGCAATGCGGACGGCACATTCGGAGTAGGCAGTCCCATTTCGCGCCGCGAAACCGCTGTCATCTTGGCGCGCTGTGCAAGCGGCGGCAATGTGCCCGAGGGCGGCAAGGTTGATTTTGCCGACGCGGACCTGATCGGCGACTGGGCGATGGACTCCGTTGCATATGTGAGAGACAACGGCATAATGGTCGGAGTGAGCGACTCGGAATTTGCTCCTCTGGCAGAAGTGAGCCGTGCTCAGGCGGCAAAGGCAATTTATGAATTGATTAACAGGAGGTGACACAACGGTGAAAAAGATTATTACAATAATGTTGATATGCTGTCTTTGCATAACTGCTGTGTCACCGGCAGCGGCGAGCGGACGAGGTACGAGCGACAGTCAATACGACTTGCAGACGGCTGTTGCGCTCGGTTTGCTTGACGCATCCGCTCTGGCGAGAGCGAACGAAACCATTACACGCGCCGAGTTTTTCTGCGCTCTCATGCGGATGTTCGGCAACCCACTGTCCGCCGAAACAGCGCCTTTCAGCGACTTGCCCGAAAATCAAGACTACCTCCGGGCAATAAACGCGGCGTACGGTATGGGGCTTCTCGGCGGTTATGGTGACGGAACCGTGAGACCGTCGGAGCCGATTGCCCGCTCTCATGCGGCGGCACTGCTTGCAAAGGCTGTCGGCTATGCCGAACTCATACGCGCAGGAAAATCCGCCGTGCAAGCGTGCGTTGACGCCAAAATCTGCACCTATGCCATAGCTGCGGATGAGTCTGACTGCACCGTGGCAACAGCCGCGCAGCTGCTTATCAACGCAGGCAATGCAAATATGGTTGATACAAGCGTTGTCGGCAACGGCTCGGTAAGTTTTCTGACACTTGACGACACATTGCTCAGCAAATATCTTGATATCTATCATATAGAGGGTGTGTTGGATGCAAATGAATTTACCTATCTTGACGGAGACGGCAGTCTGAAAAAGGATGCCGTGCGGATAGACAACGAAAATCTCATTACAACGCAGGACAGCGTGAAAACACTTTTGGGATGCAATGTCGAGGCGTATTATAAGCAAAAGTACGGCTCCAAGACAAAAGAGATAATCTGCTGCTACCCCAAGGATAACAAGATTGTGGAAATCTCTGCGGACGATGTGAAAGAGTACCGCGGCGGCAGACTGGAGTATTACGATGCCAACGGAAAAACGCTCTCGGAATCTTTTCCGCTGTCAGCCGTGAATGTGATATACAACAACAGGCTGCTCACCAAGGCTTCGCCGAACGATTTTAAGATAAACTGCGGAACGGTCACTCTTATCGACAACGACAACGACGGCAGCTATGAGGTTGTGACAGTCCTGTCATACCGCAATGCGGTTGTGGATTCCGTCGACACGACAAATGATACGCTCTATTTCAAATTCGGCGAAAAACCTCTCAGCATCACCAATGATTCGGGCATGAGTTTTGTTTCGGCAGACGGATCGGATACATATCTTGTGGAGATGGCGGAGTGGGATGTGATATCCATAGCCGAGAGTGCGGACGGAAAGGTTGTCCGCGCGGTATACATTCCCGATTCGGCAGACGGAGTTATCGAGGCGATTGCCGATGATGACGACTGCGTTATCACTGTCGGCGGGAAGAGTTACACTCTTACCGATTCGTGCAGAAAAAACCAGGCAAATGAGATCTCGCTCGGCAAATATGTAGTGCTCTATCCGGGCATTGACGGCAAAATTGCCGCCGTGAACGGCTCTGCAAACTCCGGCGAGAGGTATGGCTACATCATAGCCTTTGCAAAAAAGAGCGGCATGGACGGCGGAGTGCAGATCAAGTATGTTGACTGCGACGGCACTGTACTGGTATCCGACCTTGCAGAGAATGTGAAACTGGACGGCGAGCAGTATCGCACCGCTTCCGAGGAAAATGTGTTCACAGCGCTCAAGCCGCAGCTTATGACATATCGCAGAAACGATGACGGCGATGTTTCGTACATAGACACGGCAGCGCGCGGCTCTAAGGAATCCGACGCCACCCTTGTGAAATACTATGATGGTTACACGGGTGACGATAATCCGGTTGCGTCGGAGTCGCTTTCATACAAGCAAGACAACATGATTTTGGGCGGTAAGATTGCGCTGACAAGTGCGACATACATCTTCTGTATACCGACCGCTCCGCAGTCCGCAAGCGACAGCGATTATCAGGTGCTCAATACCTCAAACTACCTCACAAACGACGGCAAGTACACCATGAGGGCGTACAGAACCGCTACGGATTCCCTCTCGGCAGAGGCTGTGGTTATGTATGTCGATTCGGTAAGCGCAAGTGTCCCCTCCGACACGGCAGTCAGTCTTGTGGAGAGCGTAAGGCGCGCGGTAAATGCCGACGGAGATGAGTGCTATATACTCGATTGCTACACCGGCGCAAACCGATTCCGCTATGAAACCAAAGAGAAATCGGTATTTGCCGATTTGAGACTTGACGGCGTTCCGTACCTTCCCAAAGGCGGCGATGTGCTCAAACTGACGGTTGACCCGAGCAGTCGCATCACAGCGTGCGAGCTGGTTTATTCTTACGGTCAGGACAAGATGAACGGCAGCAACCCGAGTGACAGTACTTATGCAACATACAGGGTACAGCTTGCCTATGTATGGCAGACCGATGGCAAAAATTGCATGACTACGACCACACCGCTTGTGAGCGGCGGAACATACAACGAGGATGAACTGACGAATTTTGAAATTCATAATCTGACGAGATTCAGGATGATTCAGTACGATCACGAGAGTGAGAAAGTCTCCGTGGCAAACTCATCTTCGCTGATAGGATTTGTGAACAGCGGCGGTTATGCGGCGTCGAGGGTATTTGTATATACCAGAAACGGCAACTCGGTAACATTTATCGTGTACCGATAGAAAACATATTTTTTAAGGAGAGAATTATTCATGATGCAATGGGACAAACAGAAGCTGAAAAGCAACATAGAGTATTGTATTGAACGGATTGACAACGGCATTGAGCAGTTCGGCGACACATTCTTCCCTCTGGATGCGTCCGTGAGCGGCCGTTACGACTGTTTCTACAACCGCAGCTGGATTCCGGGTTTCTGGACGGGACTGCTTATGCTGGCATATGAGTTTACACAAAAGGAAAAATATCTTGATATCGTTAAGAAACATCTTGACAGCTACGAGGTGCGCATCAAAAATCATTCCGATGTGCGCCACCACGACATAGGATTTTGCTATTCGCCGTCATGCGTGGCACTGTACAAACTGACGGGTGACGAGAGGGCAAAAAAGGTTGCGCTTGCGGCAGCCGATGTCGAGTGTGAAAGGTATATGGAAAGAGGCGGTTATATAAAGGCATGGGGCGCGATGGACGATCCCAAGGAGAACCGCATAATTATCGATTGCCTGCTCAATCTGCCGCTCCTTTTCTGGGCGACCGAAGTGAGCGGAAACATAAAGTACCGCGAGGTGGCGTTAAGCCACCTGCGTTGGTCGACGGAACTGCTCATCCGTCCCGACTTTACGACTTACCACACCTACATGATGGACTTCACCGAGGGTGTGCCGATTATGCCAAAAACCGCTCAGGGTTATGCCGACGACTCGATCTGGGCGCGCGGTCAGGCATGGGCGGTTTGCGGACTCGCGATTGCGTATGCCTACATACACGATGAGTCCGTGGCGGAAAAGCAGATTGCCTGCACAAACAAGTTTATCGATCTGTTGCCGCCGGACAGCGTTCCGGCATGGGATATGGTCTTTACCGACCACAAAACCATGAAGGACACATCGGCGTCTGCAATAGCTGTGTGCGGTATGCTTGAGATGAACCGCCTTTTGGGTAATCACAAGGATCGCGACAGATGGGAGCAGAAAATCGCCGACATGATGAACGCTCTTGCCGACAATCATCTCGCGGGTCACGACCCGGACAAGAGCGCAATTCTGAAACACGGCACGGGAAGTGTGCCGCACGGTCAGGGCATAAACGCATCGCTTATCTGGGGTGATTATTACTACATGGAGGCGCTCATGAGGATGTATAATCCGGATTGGGTTCAGTATTGGTAAACACAATGCGCACAGAACCGTGCCGAGAAATCCGCACGGTTTGGCATAAATAAATTTATTTACATTTGGAGGTAATTCACATGAGAAAAGTTCGTATCGGTGTAATCGGTGTAGGCTCGTTTGCTTCGGCAATTCAGCTTAAGGATTTGCAGAAGATAGACAATGCCGAAGTTGTCGCACTGTGTGACATCGTTAAGGAGAAAGCGGAGGAACAGGCGAAAATTTACGGGATAGATTCCGTGTACAGCGATTATCATGAGCTCTTGGCAAGAGATGATATAGAGGCTGTTGTTTTGCCGCTGCCGGATCAGATTCACAGGCAGGTTGCCGTTGACGCACTTCATGCCGGCAAACATGTGCTCTGCGAAAAACCCATGGCACTCAACTATGACGACTGTGCGGCAATGGTTAAGGCGGAGAAAGAATCCGGCAAGTGTCTCATGATAGGTCAGATAGGCAGATACACACCGTCCTTCCTCAAGGCAAAGGAAATACTTGATTCCGGGCTTATAGGAGATTTGTTCTTCATCGAGTCGGAGTACGCTCACGATTATTCAAAAATCGGCGGTCAGGGCGGCTGGAGAGTAACTCCCGAGAGAGAGCCGATCATAGGCGGCGGTTGCCACGCTGTGGATCTTATCCGTTCTCTCGCCGGTAATCCCGAGGAAGTGTTTGCATACGCAAATAATATGTCTCTCAAAGACTGGCCTATTCATGACTGCTCTGTCGCAATCATGAAGTTCCCAAGCGGTGTAATCGGCAAGGTGATGACATCCACCGGCTGCAAGAGACTCTATACAATGCGCAGTGTCATATACGGCACCAAAGGCACGCTTGTGTTTGACAATAAGTCGGCATATATCTCGCTGTATCAGGAACAATTCCTCCCCGGCGACACCGACAGATTCCTGGATATCGCTCAGCAGAACATTGCTCTGCAGATACCCGTTGAGGTGAATAATCACAACTTTGCCGGTGAGGCGAGGGATTTCTGCAACGCGATCGAACAGGGCAAGCCGATTGTATCCGACAGCACCAACGGTGCGTCCACAGCGTCTGTTTGCTTTGCCATTGTCGAGTCGTTCAAGACGGGCAACAAGGTAAAAGTTCGTTACGATTTCATCGACTGATTACTGCCTTTCCTCAAAAAAACCATGCGGTTCCGCTTACGGACTGCATGGTTTTTCTTTGCCGCTCTTTGCGGCGAGCTTTTTTCTGCCTGTGTACGCGCCGAGGATGATTGCAGCGCACAACACCGCCGTGCATACGGCGGCAACCTCGTCTGCTTCGCAGAATCCCAGCGTAAACTCGGTTTTGCCTATCTTAAATATGCTCGATGTCAGGGCTGTGGCACCGAGAGCGGAAAAGAACTTGTACCTTACATATTTTTTTGTCGACAGCATATTTTTTGTAACCGATTTTACCTGAAAAAGCACCGACACACCCGACCACGCCGCCGCAAACGAGGTCAGGTACAGCGCATCTCCGAGCGGCAGCTGCGCCGCTGCGCGCGAAATGCCGTTTGTCATTTCCAGCATTGATATCGCGGCGGCACGCAGAAAGACGGAATTTCTCATTATTGGCACTCCGCCCGCCGCCTGAGATAGGAACTCTGTGATTATCGCAAAAAAAACCACAAATCCGATTATCTTGATGCACTTCATAAATGAGTTTTCCACCGATTCGGCAAGGGTGAATTTTCGCTGCGGCGAAAGTGCGCCGCCCCTTTCGCGCACGGTGTAGAGTCTGCCGGCTATGACAGCCGTGCACAGCGCCGTGAATATGTGTATGCCGTAGAGCATAAGTCCTATTTGCAGTGAGCCGTACATTCCGCACCCCACAGAGCAGATGAGGAACAGCGGGCCCGAATTGTTTGTGAAACATATAAGCTGCTCCGCGTCTGTCTTTGAAATTGTGCCGTTTTCGTAAAGGCTGCAAGCCGCCGCCGCACCGACGGGATATCCGCTTATCAAACCTATGGCGAGCACGGGCAGGGCACACGGCGGCAGATTGAAGATTTTGCGTGCAATGTGTGCGCAGATGCCGTTTTGAGGGAAATTCAGTCTTGACATGAGCGCATCCGATATCACGAAAAAAGGAAACAGTGACGGAATGATGATTTTGACGCACATGCCGACCGCATTTACCGTTGCGGCGGATACGGTTTGAAATTGTGCACACAGTGCGCCGCAAGCTGCAAGGCATAGTGTAATTGTAAGAAAGTCTTTCGCTTTTTTAATCATTTTTCATCATCACCCCAAAACCATGTTTATTCATATACCCTGCGAAATAATCATAAAATGATATCAAATAAGCGTTAGACATACGAATCTCGTTTGCCTGACCTGAGGGTGTGATATTTATAGATTTTATAGATAAACTTGCGCAGTCGATGGATGTGCCCGAGGTTATTCCGGGAATATCGAAAATAACCATCGTGTCGGACACAGCCGTCGTTGTGGAAAACTATGACGGCGTGTGCGAATATACCAATGAACTCATATACATAAGGCTGAAAAAGAAAATGCTCGAGATATGCGGAAGTGAACTCAACATAGAATATCTGTCCGAAAATACCGCGAGTATAAGCGGCAAAATTCATTCTGTGGGATTTGTGTGAGGTGAGCGCCGATGAATGAATTGATAAGATTTATGCGCGGATATTGCCGTGCGGAGGTTGTGAGCGCGGACACGGCAAAATTTATGACGACCTGTGCGCGCGGCGGCATGCGCATATGGAAAATTCACCGTGATGACGAAATAACGGTGAAATTTTGCTGTTATGTGTCCGATGAGGAAAAAATAAAAAATATTTGCGCTGCCTCCGGAGCGAGTTTTACCGTTCATGAATTTTGCTCGCTTGCGCAACTGATTAAAAGAACTTGCCGCAGAAAGGCTTTTGCGGCAAGCTTTGTGATATTTGCGGCAGTGGTTTTTCTCTCGTCAAGCTTTGTCCGCGATGTCAGCGTTAGCGGCAACGATAAGATATCCTCAGACGAAATATTGTCCGAACTTGCCAAAGTCGGATTTCGGCAGGGAATGCTTCGCTACGGAATAAATGTAAAAGAGATTCAAAACAGGCTTATGATAAACTATGACAAGCTTTCGTGGATATGGATAGACATAAACGGAACCAACGCACAAATTTATGTGAAGGAGCGCATACCCGTGCCCGAGATTGAGAATCCAGACGACTTTTGCAACTGCGTGGCACTGCACGACGGAGTGGTAACTGAGATTATGCCGCGTGTGGGCAGACAGATCGCTCATGTGGGCGATGTGGTAAAAAAAGGCGATGTGCTCATCGGCGGGGTGTCAGAGACAGGAACCGGAGTTGTGCGCTATGTGCATGCCGACGGCATAGTCAAGGCGCGAACATGGTACGAGCGAAGCGGAGTGTACGGGCACACCGATACGCAAAGGCACCTTAGCGGCAATGTGAAGAAAAAAAGATTTTTGACTGTCGGCGGCAGGACATATCCGTTCTTTTGCAACAATGAATCTGCATTTTCCGCATATGACATGCAGTCAGAAACTAAAAATTTTTCGATTTTTTCAAAAATTTCTTTATTTTCATTTACAACGGAGACATATTGTGAGATAATAGAGAAAGAGGTTTTCGTAAATGACGATGATGTGATAAAAGCCGCAGTTGAATCTCAGTGTGAGGATATATATAAAGAAATCGGAGAAATGAAAGATGCGGACATCAGCGTTATTAAAAAGTCGTATACTCATGATAAAGATGAAAACGGGAATATTACTGTAAGGACGGTTTTTGAGTGCACTCAGAGTATAGCCGGGCACAAACCGATAGAAAAACCCGAGACAACGGAGGAATATTAATGGAGAAAACAATGAATTTTGACAGCCAGGAAACCGTCATAGCGGTTTTCGGACAGTTTGATAAAAATGTGAACATGATTGAAAAACAGCTCGGTGTAACCATAGTCAACCGCGATTCCGGCGTAAAAATAAGCGGCGGCGAGCATGATGTTGCCGTTGCCGAGGCGACTCTTGCCAAGCTTGCGGATATTGTTAAAAGCGGTGAGGAGCTGACCGACCAGAATGTGCAGTATGCCATATCTATGTCGGTAGACGGCATCGACGAGACGGCTCTCTACGGCAAGGACTGCATATGCATCAATTCCAAGGGTAAGCCGATAAAGAGCAAAACTCTCGGGCAAAAGGTGTATACGGACGCCATCGTCAAAAACACCATTACTTTCGGGATAGGTCCTGCCGGCACGGGCAAGACCTATCTTGCCGTTGCTATGGCGGCAAAGGCTTTCAAACGAAAGGATGTGTCAAGGATTATCCTCACCCGCCCGGCAATAGAGGCAGGGGAGAAGCTCGGTTTTCTGCCGGGAGATTTGCAGAGCAAGGTTGACCCATACCTTAGACCGCTCTATGACGCACTCTATGAGATGTTCGGCGCAGAGAATTATGCACGCCTTGTGGAGAAAGGTTCGATAGAGGTTGCGCCGCTTGCGTATATGCGCGGAAGAACGCTTGACGACAGTTTCATTATTCTTGATGAGGCACAGAACACCACGCCGGAGCAGATGAAGATGTTTCTGACCCGTATCGGCTTTAATTCCAAGGCGATTGTCACCGGCGACATAACACAGATAGATTTGCCGGACGGCAAAAAATCGGGTCTGAAAGATGTCATGGGCGTGCTGAAAAATATTGATGATATAGCGTTTTGCTACCTCACAGAAAAGGATGTTGTGCGCCACAGACTGGTTCAGCAGATAATAAAGGCTTACGAAAAAAGAGACGCCCGCATTGCCGAACGCAACACCCGAAATCCGCGCAGTGTGAGAGATGTGTCAAAAACGAGGAACGATGACAGGAGATAATCATGAATACAGAGATTACATTGGAGAACGAGCAGGACAAGATTAACTGCGACGAAAAATTGGAAAAACTCATCTGCGATGTGGTGAACGCTGCTATTGAGGAACAGAATTTTGAGCATGACTGCATGGTGAGCGTGACACTGGTGGATAACGAGCGCATCCATGAGATAAACAGGGAGTTTCGCGGTGTGGACAGGTCAACAGATGTCCTCTCTTTCCCCGTGCTGGAGTTTGACGGCGGAGAGCTTGAGGAGAGCTGCGGTGATGTGTTTGAGGGAAAATATATCCTCGGCGATGTCGTGCTCAGTCTTGAGCGTGCCCGTGAACAGAGCATAGAATACGGTCATTCGTTTGAGCGTGAAGTCGGTTTTTTGGTTTGCCACTCGATACTGCATTTGCTCGGACACGATCATGAGACAGACGGCGAGAGGGAAGTGATGCGCCGTCATGAGGAAGCAACACTTGAAAAACTCGGCTTGACGAGATAGGAGATATACCATGGCTTTTTTGAAAAGTTTCAAATACGCTTTTATGGGCGTTAAGTACTGCATAGCCACACAGCGCAATTTTCGTTTTCACACTTTTGCTGCGCTCAGCGCAGTGATTCTTGCGTGCAGATACGGTCTGAGCGGCATAGAAAAACTCGTGTTGGCGTTTACCATAGCGTTTGTGCTGATATCTGAGATGTTCAACACCGCTCTCGAGAGCGTGGTTGATATGACGGCAAAGGGTTACAACGACTATGCCAAGGCCGCAAAGGATGTTGCCGCCGGCGCAGTGCTCATATCAGCCGTAACCGCGGCGCTCACCGGAATAATACTGTTCTATAACCACGGTCATTTCTGGACGGTGCTTTTTGAATACTTAACCACGCCGCTCTTTTGGGTGTACATAGCTTTCGGATTTTTGTATGTGAGCGGTGTATTGTTTGAGATACGGAGGAAAAAATAATTATGCAAACAAAAACTTTTAAGTCGGGTTTCGTCGGTATAGTCGGCAAGCCAAATGTAGGCAAGTCCACTTTGCTCAATGCCATTGTGGGGCAGAAGATTGCCATTACCTCGCCTAAGCCTCAGACCACGCGCGGCAAGGTACTTGCAATTATGACGGATGATGAATCGCAGATGGTTTTTCTTGATACGCCCGGTTTCCACAAACCCAAGAACAAACTCGGACAAACCATGGTGAAAGCCGTCGGAGATGCCATTGCGGATGTGGATATGCTTGTTATGGTGGTTGAGCCGGACGCGGTGTCAAACGGTGCAGAGCGCGCAATTATGGACAAAATTGGCGACATTCCGTGCATACTTGTCATAAACAAATCCGATACCGTTCGCCATGATGAACTGCTGCCGGTTATCCAATTCTACAGCGAACTTCATTCGTTTGCGGACATCATCCCCATCAGCGCAAAAACAGGTGACGGAGTGGACGAGCTGAAAAAACTTCTGAAAGACTCTCTTGACGAGGGGCCGATGTTCTATCCCGAGGATATGATAACCGACCAACAGGAAAAACAGGTTGTTGCGGAAATCATCCGCGAAAAAACTCTCAGACTCCTTGACAAAGAGGTCCCTCACGGAATAGCCGTCGAGGTGGTACAGATGAAATATAACGGTGATGATAATAAACCGACATATAATATAAGCGCAAACATATATTGCGAAAAATCGTCGCACAAGGGCATAATCATAGGTGCCGGCGGCACCATGCTCAAGCGAATAGGCACTCTGTCGCGCATGGATTGTGAGAAAATGCTCGACGCAAAGGTGTACCTCGAACTGTGGGTCAAGGTTAAGCAGGACTGGCGCAACTCCGAGAGCCTCATGAGGGAACTCGGCATAAAGAACGAAAACAAGACAGATATTTCCGATATATAAGACTTGTCTTTCGGGTATCATAAAACTATCAATGATGCCGGAGGAAAAACATATGAACAGTGATGAACTCTGGAGTGAATTTTACAAATCGGGCAGAGTGGACAAGTATCTCATGTATGCGGAGTCAAAGACTGATAAGGCGGTAAAAACACATGGTGCAGATGAAAACAAGAGGCTTGATAATAAAGACAATCAATCTTAATGATAACGACAGGATTTTTACCGTTCTCACGACGGAGGGCGGCAAGATAACTGTGATGGCCAAGGGAATACGCAGTCAAAAGCACAAGTGCTTTGCGGCTATGCAACTGTTTTGTCTCTCGGATTTTGTGTTCGAGAGGAAAACAGGAATGTACTATCCCGTGACCGCGCAGCTTTGCGAAAATTTCTTTTCTCTGCGCGATTCCGTGGAGAAGGTGGCGCTCGCCACCTACATATCGGATATTGTTAATGCGATTCCGGATGAATTTCCCGTCGAGGACGAATATTTTCGCTTTATATTGAACACTCTTTATATGATATCGAAGACCGATGCGGGGGGTGCGGATTTTAAGTGTGAGCTCTGTCGTCTTAAGGCGATATTCGAGCTCAAGACAGCCTGCGAGTTCGGCTATATGCCCGAGTGCGCAAAATGCGGTATATGCGGAACCAACAAAAATATCGAATATTTTGACATAACATCGGGTTTTGTGCTCTGCCGCGACTGCAACGAAGGGGAGAAAACGGGGACTGACTTGCTTGTACCGATAACGAGGGATATCCATGCGGCGCTATATCGCATATGTAACGCGGATTCGCGTGCGGTGTTTGCGATAAAAATGCCGCCGGGCATATGCACCCGACTTTCGGAAATAACCGCCGAATACCTTGCGGCGCAGACGGATATTGCACCGACTTCGGCGCAGTATTTCGAAAATCTTGTGAACTGACGGACTGCAGAGGGAATGTAAGAATTATGATTTGTGAAAAGGCGTTTGAACTGTAGATGCGGTCCCGTGAGGACTGAAGATTCGCACAAATAAACCTTTGCATCCACTGTGAAAACTAACTATAAACTGTACATAAATACAATAAATTCAGTGCATTTTTTGTCTATAGTATAAAAAAAACGAAAAAAACAAAAAAAATTCGAAAAAACACTGGATTTTTATTCTCATATGTTATAAAATTAACAATAGCGTGTAATGTAAGCGTTTCAAAAAGAAAAATGGAGGTAGTTTTAATGGCTAAAAAGTATGTATACCTTTTTACCGAAGGTAATGCAACAATGCGTGAACTTCTCGGTGGTAAGGGCGCAAACCTTGCTGAGATGACAAATCTCGGGCTGCCTGTGCCCCAGGGCTTCACAATCTCAACGGAAGCCTGCACTCAGTATTATGAGGACGGCAGAAAGATTAACGATGAGATTCAGGCTCAGATCAACGAGCACATAACAAAGATGGAAGCTATCACCGGCAAAAAATTCGGCGATAAAGAGAATCCGCTTCTCGTATCCGTTCGCTCCGGTGCAAGAGCATCGATGCCCGGTATGATGGACACAATCCTCAACCTCGGTCTCAACGAGGAAGTTGTTGAGGTGGTTGCAAAGAAAACCGGCAACGAAAGATGGGCTCGTGACTGCTACAGAAGATTCATTCAGATGTATTCCGATGTTGTTATGGAAGTCGGCAAAAAATACTTTGAAGAGCTTATCGACAAAATGAAAGCAGAAAAGGGCGTAACACAGGATGTTGACCTTACTGCGGAAGACCTTAAGATTCTTGCGGATCAGTTTAAGGCAGAATATAAGTCCAAGATCGGTCAGGATTTCCCGGACGATCCCAAGGAGCAGCTCATGGGTGCGGTAAAAGCCGTATTCCGTTCATGGGACAACCCCAGAGCGAATGTATATCGTCGTGATAACGATATTCCTTATTCATGGGGTACTGCTGTCAATGTACAGGAGATGGCATTCGGTAACTGGTCGGATGAATCCGGTACCGGTGTTGCATTCACAAGAGACCCTGCAACAGGCGAAAAGAAGCTCATGGGTGAGTTCCTTATGAACGCACAGGGCGAGGATGTTGTTGCCGGCGTTAGAACACCTCAGCCGATTTCCGCACTTGCAGAAGTTATGCCGGAAGTGTTCAATCAGTTCAAGGAAGTTTGCTCCACACTGGAGAATCACTATCGTGATATGCAGGACATGGAGTTCACCATCCAGGACAGAAAGCTTTATATGCTCCAGACCAGAAACGGTAAGAGAACAGCTCAGGCTGCCCTCAAGATTGCCTGCGACCTCGTTGACGAAGGCATGAGAACCGAGGAAGAGGCTGTGGCTATGATAGACCCGAGAAACCTCGATACTCTGCTCCATCCTCAGTTTGACGCAAAGGCGCTCAAATCCGCTGAGCCTATGGCAAGAGCACTCGGCGCATCCCCCGGAGCCGCTTGCGGTAAGATTGTGTTCACCGCAGATGACGCAAAGACTTGGGCTGCTAATGGCGAAAAGGTTATCCTCGTTCGTCTCGAGACCTCTCCCGAGGATATCGAAGGCATGAAGGCTGCACAGGGCATACTCACCGTTAGAGGCGGTATGACATCTCACGCTGCGGTTGTTGCGCGTGGTATGGGTACTTGCTGTGTATCCGGCTGCGGCGACATCGTTATGGATGAAGCAAACAAGAAGTTCACACTCAACGGCAAGGAATTCCACGAGGGAGATTTCATTTCGCTCGACGGTTCCACCGGTAACATATATGACGGCGTAATCCCGACTGTTGACGCAACAATCGGCGGTGAGTTCGGCAGAATCATGGCTTGGGCAGACAAGTACAGAAAGCTCCAGGTTAGAACAAACGCCGACACACCGACAGACGCTAAAAAAGCTAAAGAGCTTGGTGCAGAGGGTATCGGTCTTTGCAGAACCGAGCATATGTTCTTTGATGAGGACAGAATAGGCACATTCAGAGAGATGATTTGCTCTGACACAGCTGAGGAGAGAGAGGCTGCACTTGCTAAACTCGAACCCATGCAGCAGGGCGACTTTGAGGCTCTCTACGAGGCTATGGGCGGATTCCCCGTTACCATCAGATTCCTGGATCCTCCGCTTCACGAGTTCGTTCCGACCGAGGAGAAGGACATCAAGGCACTTGCCGGCGCTAAGGGCAAGACTGTTGATGAAATCAAGGCTATCATCTCAGGTCTGCACGAGTCCAATCCTATGATGGGACACCGTGGCTGCCGCCTCGCGGTAACATACCCCGAGATTGCCGCTATGCAGACAGAGGCTGTTATAAAGGCTGCTATCAATGTAAATAAAAAGCACCCCGATTACAACATTGTTCCCGAGATCATGATTCCGCTCATCGGCGATGCCAAGGAGCTCAAGCATGTTAAGAAGACTGTTGTAGCGGTTGCCGACAAGGTTATCGCAGATGCGGGCGTTGAGCTTAAGTATGAAGTGGGCACAATGATTGAGATTCCGAGAGCTGCTCTTACAGCTGACGAAATCGCAAAAGAGGCTGAATTCTTCTGCTTCGGTACAAACGACCTCACACAGATGACATTCGGATTCTCGCGTGACGATGCAGGCAAGTTCCTTGATTCTTACTATGACAACAAGATTTTCGAGAACGATCCGTTTGCTAAGGTAGACCAGAACGGTGTCGGCAAGCTTATGAAAATGGCTGTCGATCTCGGTAAGTCTGTTCGCCCGAATATGCACTTCGGTATCTGCGGAGAGCACGGCGGCGATCCGTCAACGGTTGAGTTCTGCCATAACATCGGTCTTACCTATGTTTCATGCTCGCCGTTCAGAATCCCGATTGCACGCCTTGCTGCTGCTCAGGCTGCAATTAACGAAGGCAGGAAATAATAATTTCGAAAAGTTGTATGAATTTACAATTCGACGGAGCAATGCTGAAGAACACTTTCGTAAGTATTGTCCGAAACAACGAATTTATAAATGGAGCGACTTAAAAATTATTATGTATATCTAAAACTTAAGAGCTGTAGGATTGATTTCGGCAGCTCTTTTTAGATTCAAACCTTGATTTTTTTGATGTGGTATGATATATTTAGTTTTGCCTAATTTTTTATAAATTGCTACAGTGTTAGCAGAACGGAGGATTTGATGAATAACACAACATTATATTACTGCAAACCGGCAGATGTTTGGGAAAATGCAATGCCGTTAGGAAACGGGCATATTGGTGCAATGGTATACGGCGGTGTTGACCATGAAACGATACAGCTTAATCATGACACATTTTGGAGCGGGACTGTAAGGCCATATCCGATTGAGTCCAAAAAAGAATATTTGCCGCAAGCAAGAAAGATGCTTTTTGAAGAAAAATATTTTGAAACAAAAAAGTACATGGATAATTATCTTATGGGTGAACATTCCGAGTCATATCTTCCGGTGGGCTTTATGAATATTCGCTTTAGAGAAAGAGGCGGATTGTACAGTGATTATAAGCGAACTTTGTCCTTGGAAGAAGCGGTGATGAATGTTGAGTATAAAAGGTTGTCGTATTTGAATCAAAACGAAAATCCGTCATATAAACGCGATCCATCATATAAACGCGTGATTTTTATATCAAAACCCGACAATGTGATGGTTATGAAAATAACTGCGGATAAAGAGAGAGCAATAAAACTGACAGCTGATTTTGAGAGTGATGTCCCTATTAAAAAGTATATAGAAAACAATATTCTTTATATAACCGGAAAAGCACCGTCACATATGGGATCAACAGATGAAACAATCAATTTTGATGTGTATGATGACAAACCGAGCATTAGTTATAAACTGGGAATAAAGTCCGAGATACACAATGGACAGCTAAGGTTTATAGACAACAAAATAGTTATAGATGGTGCTGATGAAGTAATTTTTTATATAACTTTGGGCACTGATTTTATCAGCTTTTCCGAAAATCCGCGTGGGCAAATAGATTGTAAATCTGTTTTGGAAAATGCGGTTGAAAAAGGCTTTGACCGCTTGTTAAAGGCACATATGGAGGATTACAAAAAGCTATATGAAAGAAGCATGATTCAAATTGACGATGAGTGTTCAAAAGAGGAGATAACAACTGATAAAAGGCTTGAACAGTTCAAAAACGGGAGAGCTGACAAAGGTCTTTATGAATTGCTTTTTAATTTCGGAAAATATCTCATGATTGCCGGATCGAGAGAGGGAACACAGCCGACCGGTTTATTTGGAATATGGAGCGGAATATATCAGCAGGCGTGGTACGGAGGATATACAACAAATGTAAACACACAAATGAATTATTGGGGTGCCGAAACCTGCAATTTATCGGAATGTCATGAACCGTTTTTGAAAATGGCAGAAGAATTTTCTGTTGCCGGTGTTGAAACGGCTCAAAAACATTTTGGATGCAGAGGTTTTTGCGTCAATCATAATTCTGATATTTGGCGGCATACTCTGCCGATGCCTTTTGGGGCCGATTCGGGATACTGGCCAATGGCAGGTGCATGGATATGCAGAGATTTATGGGAACGCTACTGCTTTACGGGTGACTTGAGATTTTTGGAAGAGAAAGCATTTCCTATAACCAAAAAAGCGGCAGAATTTATGCTTGACTGGCTTGTTGAGGATAAGGATGGATATTTGGTGACAATGCCTTCTATATCTCCGGAAAATCATTTCTACGATAAAGAAAAAAGAGTTTGTGGCATATGTATAGCTTCAACCATGGATATGTCCATAATAAAGGAACTATTTAACAATTTGCTTAAAATGCAAAAAATATTAAATCTCGATGATGAGATATGCACACAAATAAAAAATGTGTTGCCAAGGCTTTATCCGATTAAAATTGCTTCGGATGGGACAATCTGCGAATACTTCAAAGAATTTGAAGAGGTCGATCCCGGCCACAGACATCTGTCTCATTTGTACGGGTTGTATCCGTCAGATATGATAAGCGAAAATACCCCGGAACTTTATAAGGCGGCAGAGCGTTCTATAGTAAAAAGACTCAAAAACGGCGGAGGACAGACCGGCTGGAGCGGAAGCTGGGTAATACATCTTTGGGCAAGGCTACATAAAGGAAATCCGGCAGCGGAAATGCTGGATAAATTGATTCAAAACAATATTTACGACAGTTTGCTCGACTCGCATCCGCCTTTTCAAATTGATGGAAATTACGGAATAATGTCGGGAATTGCCGAGATGCTTCTGCAAAGTATAAACGGTGAGATAACACTGCTGCCGGCGCTTCCTGATAGTTGGAAAAGCGGTTCGTTCAAGGGCTTGTGCGCAAGAGGCGGATATGTTGTGGACGCAATGTGGGATAATGGAATTATTAAGTCATACAGAGTAACTGACAGGTCAGGAAAAGTAATATCGCAAAAGACAGCTGTTAAAGTTGGATATTCTTTTGTGCCGACTCAGGACATATAGCAAAAACGGAGGCAACAGCAGTAATTTGTATAAGCCGGATGAATATCAGATATATCCGGCTTCCTCCTAAATAAATAATTATGTTAAGCGGAGCATAGCCGACGGAATTTGTTTTCGTCTGCTATGCTCTTAATGTTTGAGAATTGACGATGCAGATTGCTTTTTTGTACGCTCTGTCTTCGCCATTTGTGCCTATTTACTTGCTTTTCTCGGGTGTTTTTATAAATACTGCCGATATTTATAAAAGTGTCTATTGTCAATAGAGACGCGGTTTAGTATAATTTAATATATAACAACGAGGTATTTTGTATCAGTATATGAAAAATACCCTAAAGATGAAAGGAATTGGTCAGATGGAAAAGATCAGAACAAGAGGAAGGGGAGTAGCGTACAGAGAGAGTATCGGCGAGCGAACATTTAATGTATTCAATATTTTTTTTTTGATTCTGCTTTCTATATGTATGTTATATCCTATGTGGTATGTGCTTTGCGGATCATTCAGTGATTCAATGATGCTGCAGCGAAACAGCAATGTGCTGCTTGCGCCGATTGGATTCAATATTCAAGCGTATAAGAAGATGTTATCACATCCGCTAATTACAAGTGCGTATATTAACAGTATTCTTATTGTGGTGGTGGGCGTTTCTATAAATATACTCTTTACATCACTCTGCGCGTATGTTCTCTCCAGAAAAAATGTAATGTGGAACAAATTCTTCACTGCAATGATAATATTTACTATGTTTTTCGGCGGTGGTATGATACCTACATATTTGTTGGTTTCACAAACTCTTGGTCTGTATGATTCATTTTGGTCATTGGTCCTTCCGGGAACGATAAATGTGTACAACATGATTATAATGAGAACATCATTTGAAGGTATCCCTTCAAGCCTTGAGGAGGCGGCAAAAATAGATGGTGCCGGTCATGTCAGGATACTGTTCCAGGTGATAATGCCGTTATCAAAGGCAATACTTGCTGTTATGGTGCTATATTATGCTGTTGCCCATTGGAATGCGTGGTTTGAAGCTTCGATATATCTCAAGACTCGTGAGAAATATCCGTTGCAGTTGGTTTTGAGGGAGATACTTATATCGAACGATACCAATTCAATGGCAAACGCATCCGCAACGGACCAGGAAGCAATAGGAGAGTCAATCAAATATGCAACAATAATTTATGCCACAGTGCCGATACTGTGTGTATATCCGTTTTTGCAGAAGTATTTCACAAAAGGCGTAATGATAGGAGCGGTTAAGGGATGATGAATATGAATACACGGACACTCAAATCAACCGGTAACGATAGATTTATTTATAAACTCAAAACAGATTTTAGGGTTAACAGAACTTTGTATTTAATGATGCTTCCTGTTTTGGCGTATTTCATTATATTTAAGTACATTCCAATGTATGGATTGCTTATGGCATTTCAGGATTATAGTCCTCGTCTCGGTATCGCCGGCAGCGACTGGGTTGGCTTCAAACATTTTGCGGATTTTTTCAGATCGCCATCGTGTAAGGTTGTTCTGACAAATACCATAAAAATCAGTCTGTCCACTCTTGCATTTGGTTTTCCTGCTCCAATTATTTTGGCGCTGTTGCTAAATGAGCTTAAGAGTGCGAAACTTGGCAAGATAATACAAAACGCTACATACATACCGCATTTTATATCACTTGTTGTTGTATGCGGAATAGTTAATATATTCACCGGAGATAATGGGCTTATCGGCAGAGCATACAATTTTATGACCGGTTCGACAGGCGCCATGCTGAATCACCCAAACTGTTTTTTGCCGATATATGTTGTATCGAATATTTGGAAAGAAGTTGGATGGGGCTCGATAATATACCTTGCGGCTCTGACCGGTATAGATGATTCGTTGTATGAGGCTGCAGAGATAGACGGAGCCGGCAAGTTAAAAAAAGTAATTCATGTAACAATACCGGGAATTCTGCCTACTGTAGTTATTATGCTTATTATGCGCATGGGTAGTATACTCAATGTAGGCTATGAGAAAATTTTGCTTTTGTATAATGATTCAACCATGAATGTGGCAGATGTTGTTTCAACATATGTATATCGCCGAGGTCTTACTAACCTTGATTGGTCGTACAGTGCAGCGGTAGGATTGTTTAATTCTGTTATAAACCTTTTCTTCCTGATTGGTTCAAACCGTATCAGCAGAAAGGTAAATGGCTATGGTTTATGGTAATTAAAAATGTTTAGGGAGGGTAATACGATGAACGAAAAAATCATGAAAGTATCAGCTATTGCTTGCGCAGGCTTGCTTGTGCTCAGCGGTTGCGGAAAAAAGACAGACTCGGTAGTGAGCGGTAATCTGGATTTTACGGGATATCCGATTAAGACCGAGGAAAAGCTCACTTACTGGGTTAAGCAGAATACAGCATTGTCAACATATATTGACAATATAGGTAAGTCAAACTTGGCCCAAAAGCTTAAGGAAAAAACCGGCGTTGAAATTGAATACATTCACCCGGCAGCCGGACAGGAGGCAACATCACTCAGTTTATTGGTAGCATCAGGACAGATGCCTGATATGGTTGAGTTTCAGTGGACCACATACAACAACGGCGGTGCTGCCAAAAGTCTTAAGGAGAAGATAATACTTCCGCTGAATGAACTTATTGAAAAAAATGCTCCAAACCTAAAAAAATATCTAAGTGAAAATCCGGATGTCGACAAAATGGTAAAGACAGCAAAAGGACAGTACTATGTATTTCCGTTTATTCGGGGGGATAAACGACTGTTAATCTCCACAGGAACTATGATTAGGAAAGATTGGTTAGATGAACTCGGAATGGATATGCCCAAGAGTATTGATGATCTTGAAATTGTACTAAAGGCATTCAAAGAAAAAAAGGGTGCGGATAAGCCGCTGTGCTTTACTCCGTATTCGATGGACATATTCTTTGGTAATTTTTCTGCGGCAGGCGCATTCTATCTTGATGGTGATAGGGTTGCTTACGGTCCGCTCAGCAGTAATTACGAAAGTGCGATAAGGACAATGCATAAATGGTATGACGAAGGTCTGCTTGATCCAAATTTTGTTTCTGTAGATAACGCTGCTCTTGACACAAATGTGTTATCGGGAAAAACAGGTGTCACTGTAGCAAGCGGCGGAGGTAATCTCGGAACCTGGTTGGATAACAAGGCAAAAACCGGGGAAAAATTTGATATGCAGGGTATGCCGTTTACATCGCTTAAGTCCGGCGAAAAGAATACTTATTACAATATAGATTCAAAGTATCCCGGATCTTGTTCCGTAGCTATCACATCATCGTGCAAAAATCCGTCTTTGGCTGCAAGATACCTTGATTATGGTTACAGTGAGGAAGGCAGTATTTTATATAACTACGGCACAGAGGGAGAAAGCTTTGAAATTAAAGACGGGGAGTATATTTATAATGATAATATATACAACAATCCGGATGGCATGACCGTATCGCAGGCAATGGGATATTATTTCAAATCATCCGTTGGCGGTCCGTTTGTTCAGCAAAGGGGATATATAGATCAGTATTATTTCAGACCGCAGCAGCAAAAAACACTTGATGCATGGATTTCGGAATATGATGATGTACAGCCAAATGTTCTGCCTCCGATTGCCATGACGGAGGAAGAATCTACTGAATATGCATCTATAATGAATGAAGTAAAAAAATATGTGTCTGTTTCAAGAACAGGCTTTATCAATGGTACCGTATCTCTTGATAAATATGATGAATTTAAGCAGGAACTTAAAAATCTTAAAATCGACAGGGCAATAGAAATTCAACAAGCGGCATATGACAGATATAAAAATAATTAACCAGGCGCCGGGTAAATTAATTCAATCGGCACAGATGTTCAATGACGGAGAGTATATACATGAAAAATATCAGCACCAAATTAAAAAAATGGTATACAATATATATAATCATAACACTTATGATTATACTAATTGTAGGAATGGTTAATTTGTGGTATTGTTCTGTTTTTGAAAAACAGACTGATAATGTGAATGAGTATGTTCGTGATAATGTAGCAGGCAAAATGGAAGAGTTTTACAATCAGCTTTATGCTCTATCGACCAATATATCTCGGCAGAGCATAATTGCTGATGTATCGCGTTATTCCGATGAACGGGAGTTTTATACATCTCCAAAGGTTATGAGCATTGTTTCGCAGCTTGATAATTACAAAAGTATTTTTGGAAATATAGATCTCATTTATGTATATATGGCAAAGTCGGATATGGTGATATCCGCCGGAGGAGTTTACGATTCGCGTGATTTTTATGATATATACTGTGCCGACAAAATCTCCAACTATGATAAATGGAGAGAACGGATAGCGTCAGATGAGAATGAGGAATTGTTTGATTGTGATGAAAGTATTCAATATAATATTATGCTCAATCAAGTATATGTTGGCATTCCGGAAAAGGTTTCATGCGGTATATTGTTTAATAAAGACAGCATTTTCCCACAGACACCCTGGGTTGAATGGGTAAACAGATGCAATATATATATTTATGATATCAACGGACGCTTATCTATATACGATGAGCGTATAGACATTCAAAACTTAAGCAAACCTATGTTGTTGAGCAATTTGAGTGCCGTATCCGGCAAATATCAAATAATAACACGCAGTATAGGATCACAGTATACAGCGGCTATTGTTTTTGAGAAAGATCTTGATATAAAAACCGTAAAAAGAGTGCAAATGGTTTCACTACTTGCAGTTATTTTCAATATAATAATCGGAATAATAGTTCTGTGTTATTTGTATGTCACCAAAATTCGCCCTTTGCAAATGCTTGCGAGACTTTTGAACATTGACATCGAGACAATAAACTATAAATTTCTGGAAAAGCCAATACGGGAACTTATCGGCGTAAATAAGGAGCTTTCTCGTCGTTTGAATGACAAAAACAATTCGGTATCCAATCTTATTTTCAGCAAACTGCTTGTAGGAGAAATCGCAGAGGAATATCTCGACATTCTTGCCGGGTATCAAATAATTTTTGATAAGCATAATTTTGTTATAGTAGTATTCAATATATACAAAGATGATGATATCTCCGCAGATGAGGATGAGCGTATTACAGCCGACATCACTAATTTCACCAAGGAGATGCTCAGTGATGAGTGTACGAATGTGTATTTAACGCGTGTGCAGAACAGGTTGGTGTGCATATGCAATACAGATGATGAGTCTGAAGGCTGTGTGCGTATCATTGCTCAAAAATTTGCCTATATTACAAATATGCTGGATGATAAGTATAATTTTGTGGCAACAGTTGCGGTATCTGAGCGCAATGAGGGTATAGAAGGAATTTCCCGCGGTTATTTGCAGGCACTTGAAGTGATTGGCAAGAGTGAGCTTTTTGATTATAACAAAGTGGTCCTTTATTCTAATGTTAAACGCATCGTAGGCGGGAACGAAGTTGTAATAGACGAGAGCGAGCTTGTTGAAGCCATTAAATACGGAAACGCAGACGAGGCGTGCGCTGTTATTGAAAAAATGTTCTCATATATAGACAGAAACAATTTTCAGTTATATTGCAGAATATCGGTTGGTGTAGTATACACGCTCATGAAAACCGCAAATATGGTATGGCGAAAGCCTGTTCCGATGTATGAATTATCGGCTGCGCTTCGTGATTATTCGAATATAGATCGTGTTAAGGAAATTTGTATCAAAGCAGCAAAAGAACAATGTGAGTATATGTCAAAAAGTTCAAATGTTAAAGATAAGGGGTTCGTTGAATACATTAAGAATTATATTGAAGAGAATTATTTCGATTCATCAATATCAAACGAAACATTGAGCGAACTTGTACATTACTCTACCATTCACATTAACAATTTATACAAAAAGAGTTATGGTATTACACCGATGGCATATTTGACAAAATACAGACTTGACATGGCAAAGAAATTTATTGCAGATGGAATGAGGATAACCGATGTGTCGGAGAAGGTTGGGTATGCAAGTATTCGAACCTTTAACAGGGCTTTTCAAAATGGAGTAAACATGACTCCTGTTGAATACAAAAACCATGTTTTGAATGATAATGACAAGTGATTCGGATATCGTAGTTTTCGAGGAAATCTCTTATAAAACTTGCCGTTATTTATAGTTTTGTCTATTGCATATGAATACTAAGCAATCTATAATGAAATTATCCAAACAAAATTTGAGGAGGATGAAGAAAATGAGTTATAAGTATAAAGATAAAACGCCGCTGCAGGTGGGCAGGAAGTTTATTGATTTGTTTATAGAACAAGTGCCGGCAACAATGCTGATACCAAGAGGAGAGTTTACATATCTTCACGGCGTATTGATGTCCGGTATGGAGAGTATATACTATCAGTGCGGTGACCATCGATATACCGATTATATTCAGGATTACCTTGATTCTTGCCTTGATGAAAATAAGAATCCTCATCAGGTTGCGGGCAATGAATGGCTTTCGATGGATTCTTTGGATTTCAGAATGCCGGGAAATCTGCTTTTCCGTATATACAAGGAGACGGGAGACGACAAATATCTGAAATCAATAGAAATTTTAACCGAGACATTAAAGGATTTCCCCAAGAATTCCAAGGGAGGCTTTTGGCACAAAAAATCACTTAACGATCAGATGTGGTTGGACGGGCTTTACATGGCTTCTGTATTGTGTGCAAATTACTCGGTGCTTACCGGGAAAACAGAATTCGCAGATATGGCAGTGCATCAGGCGCGTCTCATGTTCGATAATATGCGCACCGGAGAGAATAATTTGCTGCGTCATGGATGGGACGAATCCGCAAAGGCACAGTGGGCGGATCCGGAAACCGGTTTATCCAAAATAGTGTGGGGACGAGCTTTGGGATGGTTTGTCGTAGCATCAGCTGACATTGCAGACATTTTGGGAGCAGATTATCCGGGTGTTGACGCCGTAAGAAATAACCTTAAACTATGTATAGAATCACTCGTCAAATATCAGTGCGACAGCGGTTTTTGGTGTCAGGTTTTGGATATGCCCGAAAAAGAAGGCAATTGGGAAGAAACTTCGTGTACTTGCCTTTTGGCATATGCAATAGCGAAGGCGGTCAGACTTGGCATTATAGATGGTGACTATATAAAATATGCAAAAAAAGCATATGAGGGCGTTGTTGATGCGCTCAGATATGAAGACGGATTAATTAATATTGATGACATATGTTTGGGCACCAACATTAATGAGGGGACATATGAGTATTATATTTCGTGCAAAGTCGGAACCAATGATATGCATGGAACCGGACCGTTTTTGCTTATGTGTGCAGAGATGAATCTGTGTGAATGATATGTTGGGGAGGGGTTTTAATGAAGAAAATGTCTGTGCTTGCAAAATGCATGGGCCGGAAAACTGTATCTGTGTTATTGCTTTTTGCACTGATTATTTCGTCGTTATCGTTTCCGCAAATCATCTATGCCCGGGGTGATGTTAGCTTGGTTTATGCTGATTTCGATGATATGACCGTCGGACAAAAACCTTCCGGTTTTGAATGTACATCCGTTTCGGGAACGGTAACGGTTGAGAATGTTTCTTCAAGAATGTGTGCATATCTTGACAGCGGAACCGTCGGTGATTTTGCAATGATGAAAAAAACATTTGAGCAAGTATCGAAATCTGTTGTGAAGATACAGCTTGATTTTTCTGTTCCTTATGCAAAAAGTGACGGCGATACATTACTGTCACTGAACAACGGCACTGTCAGTTTGTTCAGCATTGAGACAAACAGCGGCAATATTAGCTTTTGCAGTGAAGGAAAGTACACCGCATTGGTTTCGGACTATACCACTAATAATTGGTATTCATTATCTGCTATGGTTAACCTGGTTAGCCACAAGGTTGATGTTACTATAGAGGGAACAACAAAATATAATCTTGATATCAATTCGTCACAGGTATGTGATTCGGTGCTTTTTTACACTGAGTCATCACCGGGATTCTGTATTGACAGTATCAGTGTTGTGAGTGTTGGAGATGTCGGTCAAAAGGTTGTTATTGACGGTCCCGGGAAGATATTTGTTCCGTTTGCCGGAATGAATACATACGAGTATAAAGCTATACTTTATAATGATATCGGTCAGGTAGTTTCGGACGCGGATATTGTTTGGGAGGTATATATCGAGAACGAAAACGATATTTCATACGAGATCAGCGGCTCTGTGCTGAATATGGCCGTCGGTTCGGGAGCATATTGCGTCCAGGCAATCAATATTAAAGCGATTTGCGCAGATGACGCATCGCTCTTTGCCACAATAACAACTGTTCTTGATGAATCAGTTGTTGCCGATGTTTCCATAGAGGGTCCATATAGAATCTCAAATGTATCTGAAAATGCATATCGCGTAAAAATGACCGGAGCCGGCGGTGATGTCATTTATTGCGACAGTGCATACTGGACTTTGGACAAAGATGACGATAACCCCGTTGAAATTGATGCGGATATGGGCAGGGTAAAATTCTACGGTACTCCTAAAAAAGACGCCAGAGTCACCATATATGCAAAGACTCCTTACAGCGAAAAAACAGCTTCGCTTACGGTTGCTACAGTCGATTCCGACACATACTATACGGATGATTATTTGGAAAACATTCTTAAAATGTCGGTAGATAATCTTATAGAGTATTGCAAAGATATCTATAATGACACTCCGCTTTTGGCGGACGGAATTGATTTGAACACCGGAAAACCTCTTGTTTGGCAATCTAATCAGACACAAAGTGCCGTAATGAGCAATTTTGCCACGCAGAGCAGTATATTCGCCACTTTGGATGCTATGACACTCCTTTTGGGCGACGAAAAGTATACTCAAAGAGTAGACGATATATACAGGTGGTATATTGATAACGGTATGTCAAAAACGGGTATGGGATATTGGGGAGGTCACGCTTTCATTGACCTGAAGACTTCACAGAAATATGAATCGGTGAGAAATCCCGATACTCATGAACTCAAAGACGCATTTTTGTATCTTGCTCCGTTTTTCAGACTCGATAAACAATTCGGAAAAGATTTGGTTATGCATACATGGCTTGGTCATGTTATTGATTGGAATTACCTTTTGACAAACAGGCACGCAACTTACTCAAAAGCCCAAAATGTTGATAATTGGTATAATACCGATGCTGCAGAGGAGATACATGATTTTATTCGGACAACGGAATTGCCTTTTAGGGCAGCAGCTAATGACCTTGTATATATTGCCGGTGAGTCATATAAACAAACCGGTGATACATATGCGCTGACATGGGGAAAAAAGATATTGCAGAATTTTTATAATTTAAGAAATGAAAAAACGCATATACAGCCTAATATATGTGCAACTGCAAGAGGTGCTGTAAATACACTTGACCCAATGACAACAATAGAACCGTTTGGTAAATGGTATACAAGGACTGACCTTAGCGGTTACACCAGTACAAAATACGGAGACAGATTTTTTAACCAGTATGCAGAAGATCTGGTTGCGCAAGGTTTTTATCCTGAGTCGGTTCTTGCTGAGGATGATACAACTCTGTGTGAAGGAAATCTTGTACAGACCTATGTTCTTCCGTATACAACACTGACAGATTTCTGGTTTGCCGAACTCATAGGCGCCGACACTGAAGACGGTCGTTATATTACGGAAATGGCTGTACAAAATTTTGCCGGATGTGTTAAGTATGGATGGTCAAAAGGCTCAAAGCTGTTGCGTACAATAATGACGGACGGCACTGACATTACCGATTTTGTTCCAAACAGAAACGGTTATTATGGCAATTATTACAATACCGGTACAAGAATGGGCACGTCAAGTTTTAGCGAAAACTATTTTTACACGGCTTGCGTAGCCTATCGTTACGCTGTAAAACATGGCGGATTAGAGGAGGATGCAGAGATTCTCAAAGACTTTATCATATATGCTTTGAGCGAAAGATACCGTCTCGGAAAAGCAGGTGACAATGAAATCGGAGATGAAGGCTTAGCGTTGAGTTATTCTACGGATATATCATCTCCACAGGTATTGTTAGCCATGGTTGATTTGTATTATGCAACCGAAAAGGCTCAATTTTTGGATGCGGCAAGAGTAATCGGCGTAAATATGTGCAGAAATAACTATAAATACGGAGTACTGACAAATGACACGGCTATCGGAAACGGACCGAATCAAAAGCATCGTTTGCCGCTGTCGGGCACAAATTCGGTTGGATATTATGCGCTTGCATACCTTGATGCGGCAACAAAAAATATGGAATATGCTGTTGAAAAAATCATTCCATCAGCAGGATATTTACAGGAAGATTATCTGTATGAGAATAATGCGGTCGTTAGAATTGTGGCATCAGACTATTACGGTGTTAAGAACACATCGGTATTTGTCGAGAAAATCGATTTCGGATTGGATACTTTGGAATTGAAAGCCGGAGAAAGCAGAAAGCTGGAGTATACAGTATATCCGGATGACGCCACGGACAAAAAGTATAATATATGGGTTAGTAATCCTTCTGTTGTCCGAGTTGATTCCGACACAATGACCGTATACGGATTAAAACCCGGTGAAACAGATATTACATGCGTTTCTAATGATTTGAAGGCTTCAACCACCATTAAGGTAATTGTGAGGTAGATTATGAAGAGAATATTAACTTTAATTTTGGTATTGATGTTATGCATAAATTTGTGTCCGGTTTATGCACGGACAATCAGTAACGATGACACACTTGATTTAGCCTTTCTTAACAAGATTGGCATAGTGCAGGGCGATGAAAACGGGCTGCGCGCAAAAGACAACATCACAAGAATGGAATTTGTGGCACTGCTTATAAGATTCCTGGGTTATGAAGATGTCGCGCTCAGCTATGATTCAAGTGCAGGCTATTCAGATGTGTCGGCGGACTCTTGGGGCAAAAAATATATCGATTTTGCTACCGATTTGGGGTGTGTTCAAGGTTACGGTGAAAATCGTTTTGAACCGGACAATGATGTTACCTGCAATGAAGTGATAAAGACGGTTATTTGTGCCCTCGGATATGGTGATATTGCTGCGAGAGACGGGTATCCGAACGGATATATCAGTATGGCAAGAAGACTTGATATCATGCGAACAGTGTCTATTGGTGACGGTGCGTCGGACAGGGCAAATGTTGCGGCTTTGCTTGTAAATTCGCTGGATGTGCATATGCGCTCGCGCACCTCGGAATCGGACGGCGATATGTATGTTATTGATGACAAACCCATGATAGAAATACTCGGTTATGAGATTTTCGAGGGAACGGTTATGAGCACATATGGTGCTGATCTCGGCAATGGATCGAAACTTGACCGTGACGAGGTGATGATAGGTGAGCGTATATTCACTTCGCTTTGCGGGTCTATGACCGGAGAGCTTGGTTACAGGTTGAAATTTTATGCAAAGAAGAATCCTTCCGGCAGATATGAGATATACTACGCCGAGAGAATCGGTTCGGATGATGAGACGGTAATCTATGCGGACCAAATAGATGATTCAACAACCGTAAATGCAATTGTATATTATGATGAATCCGATAAAAAAAGGACGATAAACCTGGATTCTTCAACAGTGATTGTGTACAACGGAAAAATACTTGCATCTGCTGACATTACTTCATCCGCACTCAAACCTAAGTCCGGATATATAGTCGTTAATGATTCGTCAGATGCAGATATTCGCTCTGTGTTTGTCTGGGAGTATTCAAATTATATTGTAAAGAGCGTCTACAGTGATGTTGTATATGCCAAATACGGAAAAAGTATTAATCTGGACAAAGATGATGCAAATGCCGTTGAAATAATATACAACGGTGAAACTGTTGATACGGACGCCATTAAGAACGGCATGGTGCTTAGTGTTGCAAAGAGCCTTGACGGCAGATATATAAGGGCCTACCTGACGGATAATACCGTTTCCGGAACGGTTGCGTCTATGGACGAGGATTCTGTAGAACTGAGCGTGGGTGATAATGCAGCCGTGTACAAGATGACGACGGATTTCCGGAAGGAATACAACAAGACAAAATCTGATATAGTTCAGTTTAATCCCGGTGATGATGTGTCGTTAAGTATTGATTATTTCGGGCAGATCGCCGATGCTGAAAGTGCCGGCCTCAAGGGAGATTATAAATACGGATATCTGCTTGATATATCCCTCGGCAGCGGTTTGGACGATAGTTTCGCTTTGAGGCTGATTGATGATAACAACAATATTTGCGATATAGAGGCAGACAGAGGCAGCAAAATATTTTTCGGTCGTGCCAATGGCGGAGGTTATGTTATATCACAAAAATCGGCTTCTGATGTGGCAGACGCTGTGTCGGATTCGGACGGTGTAAAAAAACAGCTGATTAAATACCGTTTGAATAATTCAGGTTCTCTTAAAGGGATATATCTCACATCCGATGCGGAGTCCGCTGTGTGGGGAGAAACCTCAAAAATGAGATCGAGGGAATACTATAATAAGGTAATAAATAATGAGTATCTGATTGATGCAAATACAGTTTTGTTTAATATTCCAAACGGCGGCAAAAAAATAGAGGAGTGCAAGAGCGGCAAGGCAATGACAATGATATCAAACGCCACATATTCAATGGCGCTTTACGATATTGAAGATAAATGCGTCGGTGCCGTTGTGATGACTCCGTCCGTTACCGAAGGCACAGGGTATAAGTATATTATTGACAAAGTGAATAGTCCCGTTATGCTTATAGAAAAAGTTGTCACGGCTATGAACGAGGATGAAATGCCCGAAACAAAACTTACCGGCTGGCAAAACGGGAAAGAGATATCTGTATTCGTCTCCGGCTCCTTGCAGAATAACTCGGACAGCAGAAGTTTTCTCAAGCCGGGGGTTGTTATTCAGTATCTGCTTAATGATGACGAGAGAAAGAATGCTTATACAAAGGATAATGCGCAACATATAATTCTGTTTAAGAAGCTGATTGATTTCAATGAGTATAACGATCCGGCGCAATATTGGAACTATACCTCTGTTGCAGATTCCAATGCAGGTATAAGAACTATTTACGGAATCGTGTCAAGCTACGACGGAACAAATCTTGTGCTTGAAGCTGATGGACTCGCTGCAGCCACTGTTCATGGAGGAACAAGCGCGGTGCGCTGGACGCGCGGTGTAAATAAAGGCGAAGAAGCCACCTTGGATTCGATCGGAGTCGGACAGCAAGTGTTTGTCAGAACAAGGTATAACAGCACTCGAGATGTATTTATAATTGATTAAAGGAGGAAAAGCGTAATGAAAAAACATCTCTCGATTGTGATGGCGGCGCTTCTTACTCTGTCATCCGTTTCAACGACAGCGGTTTTTGCCGGGACTGAATCAAATACAGCACTTGAGCAAGGCGGCATAAAAGTTGACATAAAGAATCCGTATTATATGTGGAATCTTTTTGAATTCAGCGACAGCAACGCAAAGGAATGGACAACCACTCGCGGAGAATCCGTGGACAAGGTGATGGACAACTCTTATGGCAGGACGCTTGAGATAGGCGATGGGAGCAGTGCGGAATTATATGTGTCAAAAGCTTTGGACACATGGGACGGTTCATCTGTGGATACCTCATGGTACTCTGATGAAGCGGATGAATTTATGATATATACCGCTGCCGAGCTCGCCGGTTTATCAAAATTGGTTTCAAGCGGAAAAACTTTTGTGGGCAAAACTGTTACACTTGCATCTGATATAGATCTGAATAATCATCCTTGGATACCTATCGGCAGTGACAATGATAAATATTTTGGCGGCACTTTTTGCGGAAAAGGCAGTATTGTAAAAAATGTTACAATTACTACAGATAAATCAATTGATGACGGCGTTGGTCTGTTTGGCGTTTGTGGTTACTACAAATGGAATGCACCCGCAGCTACGATAAAATCGACAGTCACGCAGCTTGGTGTTGAGAATGTGACAGTGTCGCTTAACTACACGATTAGCAATGATGTATCCGTGGGCGGTTTGGCAGGAAAAATGACCGGAAATATGAGTGATTGCTTTGCAAGGAACATCAGCATATACATCGGTGACAGCTCGACTGCCGATACCGCTGTTGCAGAAAAGTTTGCACGCGTTGCTCCGCTTATCGGATTAATGGGTATGTCTACCGTTGTTGAAAATTGCTATGCGGTGAATTTTGAATCCGATACTTCGTGTCAGGATATAGTCGGAGGTATTTGCGGACATCTCTTCGGTCTGACCGATGCGGAGTCATATCTCAGGAATTCATACTGCGCCGGCAATTACAGCGTAAGATACCGTTACAACGGCAATGAGTATACATACAGCAAAGAATTGATGGACGGCATCAAATCAGGCGATATCGATGCGCGTCCGATCAGATTTTATCAGATAGGATCGACCGGCAAATATGCCGCAAACTTTGCGGAGAACGCATATTGTGCGCTTGAACTTCCCGCTTGTAATGTATATCGTGATTTGTATTCAATGTATGCAAGTTTTGTTGCTACTACGAATAAGACTACCGTCGTTGCGGCGGACAAACTGAAAACATATGCTGCTGTCCTCGGAGAAAACTTTGCGGACGATGAAAACGAGGTAAATGAGGGATATCCGATATTTGCATATGATAAGATATCACCCGATGCCGATTCAACCGTTTCATTTGATTTTTATGTCCCGAGTGGTGCGGAAATTACCGCTTATGTGCGCAACGGTGCACCGAATAATCATATTGCGGCGCTGAGTACTGTTGATTATGCCGCTGCGGTAAAATATGATGAATGGAACAAAGCGGATATTGTTCTCGACGGTCACGGAAATTATGCAGTAAGCGTCAACGGAACAAAATTCGATGCCGTGCCATACGACGGATCGGGCACAGGAATTAACTATATCGGATTCTCGGCAGACGGCGGTTACGCAAGAGTTGACAATGTGTGCGTTAAAAGTGATTTAACATCTGAGATAAACGGCTTTGCGCAGGGGCTGGAAAAAGCTTTGGAGGGAGTAATAGCTGATTATCCGAATGTGAATGAAGGATTTGTTTTGCCGTATGGCGACGGAAGCTTTAATGTTTTGTGGAGTTCTTCAAACGAATCGGTAATATCTGATGACGCATCGGTTGTCAATTCAAAAGCATACGCTCAGTCGGTTGAGATGACGGCGTCGGCAATGCGTAACTCGGCTTGCACAAACGGAAAACCTGTTGAATTTTGTGTAAAAATTCCGTTGAATGTGCCTTCAAGCGGCGATGAACTTACTATTGATGACATAATTGATAATTATCTCGTCGACAAAAATTTGACGAATGAGGATATTTCAAGAATAACAAAAGACATATCGTTGCCGTCCTCACTTGATTCGGCTGTGATTACATGGGCATCGAGCAACGAAGAAGTTTTGTCTTCGGCAGGAGTTGTCAACAGAAAGCTTAATGAAGATGTGACCGTTACCCTGACTGCCACAGCGGAACTTGGCGGTGACAAAAAAACAAAAGCCATAGAGTTTACCGTTATTTCCACGGAGACTATGATAAAAGCGGCAATGAATGAACTCGGTTATGCCGACCTGACGGATCAGAGCAAAAACAGCATTACCAAAGATGTTGTGCTGCCGCTGAGCGGATTATACGGAACACAGATCTCGTGGAGCACATCGGATGAAAATGTCATGACTGCCGTAGGATGTATTTGCCCTGTGGATAAGAGCTCGTCGGTTGTGCTTACAGCAAGCTTTTCGCTTGACGGTATTACTCTGGAAAAAGAGTTTTCATTTGTCGTAACCAAAAGCGATGAGGAAAAAGTGAATATTGATGCGGACAACATAGCTCTGGATGAATTTGTCGAAGATAATTTCGATTTGCCGTTGGTAGGGGAGTTTTTCGGAACAGATATAGAATGGACTTCGGACAATGACTGCATATCAATCAGCAATGGCCGTGCAATTGTCACTCGACCGGAATATGGTCAGGGAGATGCAACGGTCACTCTTATTGCCAGGATAAGCGTCAATCAGGCAAGCACTGAACGGCAATTCACTGTAATTGTGAGAGAAATGCCGACTGATGAGGTGCTTGTGGATGAAATGTATGAGCAACTGTCATGGTCAAACATAAGCGGAGAGGAAGCTGATTCCGTTACTCAGAATCTTGCGTTTCCGGCAGCACTTAAGTTTGGCGTAACTTGCGAATGGAAGAGCCTAACACCGGAATACTTGAATGATGGCGGTGTTATTAACCGTCCGCAGGTAGGCAAGGAAGATGTGACAGCCATTGCCGAGGTGACGCTCCGCAAGGGTAATGCCGTAAAAACAAAGAAGTTCACTTTTACAGTAAAAGCATTCTTTGAGAACGACCAGGTGCTTGCCAAGGCAAAGAATGAATTGACATTTGATAAGCTGAGCGACGAACCTGTATCTGTGGTCACAAAAAATCTCTCGCTGCCGACGCAATGGCGCTACGGTACCTTGATAACCTGGAAATCGAGTGATGAATCGGTTATAAAAATTGAGAACGGTACTGACGGATGCGTAGGAACGGTGACACGACCGCAATATAACGCAGGCAACAAAAAGGTTGAACTTACCGCCAAAATTGGGTTCAACGGCGAGTATACCGATAAAGTTTTCTCTGTGTTTGTAAGTGAGGAACGCGGAAATGTTGCTGTTGTTAACGAAACATTTAATGATATGGAGCGCGGCGGGTTTAACGGAAGCACGCGAAGCGAATGGTCTGCATACCTCGGTTATGAAACATTTGATGTGGTTGAAGATCCGGATGATGCCGATAATAATGTCCTGCGTTTCGCAAGGTCGGCGGATGTTGTCTCAGCAAGCTCCATGCCTGAATTCGGAGTTGAGACGCCAAAATATCAGGGAGAGTTCGTTGTTAAATACCGTCTTAAGATTGAATCTCTTTCGAGTTTTCCTCTCAGAAATTATTACAGATTTGATTCTGAAAACGGAGCCAACAAAATGCTCCTTGATATCAGGTTCGAGAAAAACGGCAACGCAGCCGATTTGAAGGTGTCAACCAATGATAAGAACAATGTAACAGGTAAATTCCAAGTGACATTCGGACAGTGGCATGATGTCGAAATCAGAATCAGCACTTTTGATAAGACCGTAAGCGTCTATGTGGATAATAAGGAGATTATGCCTGAGTTTATATTGCAGACTAATCCCTATACCTGCAGCTTTAAGAAAACGCTGTTCAAACACGGATATGCTAAAGCCGGAGTAAAACCGGATATTGACCATGTTGCCTTGTTTGATGATGTCCAGATACTGCGTGTAGTGGATAGCTCAAAAGACCTTGTTACGGCAATGAAGAATTGGAATTTGGAATTTCTCACTTCTCAAAACATTGCAGCGGTAACCGATAATTTGATATTGCCGGATATATCGGCTTTTGAAACAACAATCAGCTGCAAATCCTCCGATAGAAATGTCATAAGCGATGCAGGTAAGGTTACAAGGGGAGATAAGGATCAAACGGTTGAGTATACAGTGACTTTTGCCAACGATTGGGGAGGCTATCGAGAGAAAACTTATTACATCAATGTCAAGGCTATCGGCAGTGACGGCAGCGACCCCGGGTTGGCGGGCGACGCCCTCGATGTGTTGAATGATGCGGATGAACTGGAAACTATGCTAAACAGCAGTTACACTATGAATTACATTACTTCCCATATGTCGTTGCCGACATCGGGAGCAAACGGAACTACTGTGACTTGGCAGAGCAGCAATGAAAGCGTCCTTTCCAACAGCGGAATTGTAACCCGGGGTACATCCGATTCAGATGTGGTTTTGTATATGACAGTCACTAAAAACGGCGCAAGCGACATACGCAGATTTGATATAAAAGTCAAGAAAACCGCTGTGTCGACAGAGTCGGGCGGCAGCGTATCATCCGGCGGAGGACGCCCCAAGGGCAATGGCGCCGGCATCGGAGGAACAACCGTACCGGACGGCGGTTCAAATAACGAAACCACCGGTGATGTGTTCAGCGACATAAGCGGACATTGGGCGCACGATATAATTGTCAAGATGAACAAGCTTGGCTTTGCGGATGGAGTGGGCAGCGGAATATTTGACGCCGACAGCCCGATGACTCGTGAACAATTTGTAAAAATGCTGCTCGAAGTTATGGATATAGACGAGAGAGACTCCGACCCGAACATGAAGTTTGCCGACGCAGATCCGGATGCATGGTATGCGCCGTATGTGGAGAAAGCATATGAGATGGGGTTGGTAAAGGGAATATCGGATTCGGAATTCGGAATCGGCAGATATATATCCAGAGAGGATATGTGTGTAATCGTTGCGTCTGCGGCAAATCTGAATAATGGCGATGAATCTGCGCCGAATGTTTTTGCGGACTACGGCGACATAGCCGATTATGCGCGCGCGTCTGTATTTGCAATGAAAGAGCGTGGACTTGTGTCGGGAAAACCCGGGGGCGTGTTTGACCCCAAGGGTACCGCAACCAGGGCCGAGGCGGCAAAGATATTGTATGAATTCTATATGATGAACAAATAGTTGTCTACAATGTTTTAACATATAAATTCTATTCGGGGCAGCAGTGCCTGCCCCGAAAAATAAAAAAGAGGAGAGGATTAAATGAAAAAAATGAAGGTAGTAAACACACTTCGCAGTATGACTGCAATTTTGCTTGCAGTGGTCATGTCGCTATGCAGTGTTATTTATGCGGGCGCTTCAGGGGAAACGCCTTTAGAAGTAACTTCAAATTTGAGCGACCTGGATGAGTGGGCTGTCAGTGAGGGCGGCAGCGGAACTATTGTTGAAAATCCGACAAACACGGGCGATGATGTTGCAAAGATTGCTGCCAATTCCACGGCTACGCTTACATTTCCTGCAACATATACCGGTAATACTCTTGTCAGCGCAGATGTTTATTTTGCGGCAACGGAAGGCAATGTCTTGGTGTCATTAAAGAATGACAGCGGCGCAAGCATCGTTGATATATCTATCGACATTGCTGCACAAATTGCGGCGGGTACCATAGAAGCCGGAACATGGAATAAGGTCAGAGCACTTGTTTCGACCAACGGCAAACTCTGCAGAATTTATGCCGGAGAGCATTTCCTCGGTGAGACGCCTGTTTCGAATGTATCGGTTAATGTAAAATCCGTATCATTCGGTGGAAATGTGGAATTTTATATAAATGATGTAACGGCAGATAAGTATTCATCATCCGGTTCTGCAGACTTTATTAAATCGATTTACAGCAGTAATTTTAACGGTACGGTCGGCGAGAAGGCAACAAACATCGATGGGTGGACATATAATGAATCTGCAAATCCTAATGTCAGTTATACCTTTGCAAACGATCCCGATACAAATTGTACCGGCACGGTAATCAAAGGAAAGGTTAGTGCGACCGGCGGAAACTTAAATATATTTGCAAAGAAAGTTGAACTTTCGGGCAGTGTTGCTGTAATTAACGCTAAAATATATGTCCCCGAAAAAGTTGACGGTCAAAATAACACATGTGAGTTTGCCATTTCGGCAACAACAAATGTCGGTTCCATTTCTTTGGCAAACAGTTTTTGGAACAGTGGCGGTAATAATTACAGATTCAGGGTTGATCCCCCGGAACCGGAAGGCAGTGCAAACATAATGTATACAATTCCATATACAGCGGATGCATGGCATGAGGTGAAAGCTGTTATAGATTTTGGACTTCAGTCATATGATGTTTATCTTGACGGCGTTAGAGTCAATGATAAGCCTTGTATGTTGTCTGCTTCGGGAACTGTTACGAAGATAACCGAAGTTAAGTGTAATGCTAACCGAAAAGCGGCCGGAGTTGGTTACCTGAAAGATGTCAGCATAAGCACGGTTGATACTGTTAAAACACCCGCAAGTGCAGGCGAGACTACAACAATATACACTCAGGATTTTGAATCTTTAACTGAGGGTGCAGATGTGCCGGGCTATGACAAACGGGTTTTTACAAATACAGGTGAAATCACAGAAACGACATTTGTGGCTAAGAAAGTATCCAACGGCAACGACAGCACGGTTGCACAATTGTTTGATCCACATTATCGTTCTTCTGCCGGCAGTGTTAAACGGCTTAATGATGATGGGTCTGCCGATGAGACAGCTCAGGGGTATCCTGATAATATTAAACATGAGGAATCGTATAGTTACGACATTTCTTCTTTCACGGATAAGATAAAACAAAACGGTAACATCACTTTGAAATTCAAGTATTATAACGCAAAAAATGCTCTTAGAAACACTACTCCGAGTGATATGCTTTTTATTGGATTCAGCGGCGGTGATGACCCGAGAATAGGTACTACCAACGCAGACACAAGTGATACTTATATATCAATACTAAATACTAACATTAGAGCTTATGATTTCAGTGGCGCTAGTTATGGTCAGCGCGCAATACTGGGGTACGCAGTTTTACAGAGCTGGCAGGATGTTGAAGTTGAGTTAATGAAGGGGTCTGATTCAAAGACATATGCAACAATCAAAGCGGGTGACAAAACATCTTCTCCAATTGAGCTTAACGGATTTTATGATTACAATCGCCTTGTTCTCAGACTTGAACATACATACGGCGGAAAGTTCTATCTGGACGATATACAGGTCACAACAACTGCAGTCGGTACCCCCACGGTAGAGTACACTCAGGACGAACTGATGAGTCTTGATAATGCAACGCTTGAAAATATCTATACCAATCCGATAGGCGACAGTGATGTAAAAGATGTTAAGGAAGCGGCAGCTGCATTTGAGATAACCATGCCTATCGATATAACTAACGGCATTGCACTTGACAGCTTTGGTGCAAACGAGACAAGGGTAACATGGACATCTTCAAATACAGATGTCATATCTGCAATGGGAGTGGTTCATCCCAAGGTCGGTCAGAGTCAGGAAGTAACTCTTACCGCAACAATATCAAAGGGAAATGCGTCAACAACAAAAGAATTCAAAGTCACCGTACCTGCGGTGAATGAGTACGACATAAAAGGAATTCAGGTAACGGGCAGCGACGGGATAACAGATTCTTTACTCGTGGCAGGCAAGAAGATAACTGCTGTCAACATTAAGAGATATGCCGACACAGGAGCGACGGTACAGGTTGTGTGCGCTCTTTATGATAAGGCAGGATCACTTGCAAGTGCTGTTATTAACGATGTCAGCACAAGTGACATAGTGCAGTACGAGCAGAAGACAATTAATTTGACTAAAACTCTTGAAATTCCTGATGATGCAACGGCAGATTCCGGATACAGAGCGTATGTATTTTTGCTTGATAATTTCACAAGCATTAAACCGCTTGCCGAGGCAAAGAATTATGGCGTGCAGAAGACGGACCCGACAGTTTTCATTTGCAGTGATTCCACAGCGTGTGAGTATGTTTCGGCTATATACGAACCTCGCACAGGCTGGGGACAGAAACTCGGCGCTCTGCTTGACGGCGCAACTGTTAACAACATAGCTGTCTCCGGAATGAGCAGCCGCTCGTTCTTCTTTGATGAAAATGCTGCCGGCGATAAGGGCAGAGCCAATACACTTAACACTTCGTTAAGTGAAGGAGACATTGTTCTTGTGCAGTTCGGTCACAATGACGAGGAGGCAGGTCTGTCTGCGAAGAGAACAGTAAATGTAAACTCCGATGGAACTGTTGACACAACAAAGTCAAATTCGTACACCGCTTATCTTCAGATGATAGTTGATATGGCGGCTGCCAAGAATGCGAGTGTGGTTTTCGTCACCTCGCCGAGCAAACTTAACGGCGGTCCGTCGGCAGCACCGAGCCTTATGAAGAGTCTTGCCGAATCAATAGCTTTGCCGGTGGTAGATTTGAATAGTGCGTCGAGCAGCGTTTATTCAAAACTCCGCGAGGAAAGCAAAGAGCCGAAATACTACTTCATGTACTGGACGAGTGATACCAAAGATGCATTTATCACGGCACACGGATCCCTCGGCACATATTACAGTTCAAAAGAGTCCAACACGGACGGTACGCATTTTAATGCCGAAGGGGCAGATATGATAGCGCATTTGTTTGCCGGATGCGTTGATAAGACTAATATTATGTCGAGATATCTGAAGACGGGAAGCGGAAAGACCGTAGATGAAACGGTTGCTGCATATCCGCAGAATTAATAAAGGATTATATTCGATTATGTACAAGTTCCGCAGGCGGTTTACCGCCTGCGGAATCTACCAATATGGAGGATCTTAATCATGAAAACCATAAAGAACAAACAATTGCTTGTTGGGGCAGATTTTGCCGGCTATCCGCTGAAGGAGGCGGTATGCGAACATCTGCGTGCAAAAGGATGGGAAATAACCGATATAGGAGTAAGAGCAGATTCCGATCCTGATGATACCGAACTTATGTTTCACAGAGTGGGTCTGAGAGTGGGATCTATGATAGCTGAGCGAGAGTTTGAGAGAGCACTCATATTCTGCGGCACGGGCATGGGAATACACATTGCGGCAAGCAAATGTCCTCATGTTCATGCGGGAGTGGTTGAGAGTGTGCCGGCAGCGCTGCGTGCCATCACGGGCAACGGGGTTAATGTGCTGGCGATGGGGGCATTTTATGTTGCTCCGCAGATGGGCTGTGACATAGCCGACGCATACCTTAACGCCGAGCTTGGCAGCGGTTACGAATGGTGGCACAATTTTTATGAGTTCCACAAGCTTGCTATAGATGAGCTTGAAGCATTTGATTATGAGACATACAAGAAAAACGGATTCAAGACGGAGCATCTCGGAGACTACCCGCTCAAGCTTGAAACCAAACCCGAATGATAAATCTGCCAGATTAAATTACACCGAAAACAGGAGATATTGTATGCAATTCGACGAAAAATTCAATAATATTACAAATGACTGCGAACCTGTGTATGCATGGTTATGGAACAGCACAATTACAAAAGAAGGAATTCGTGAGCGAATAGACGATATGCTGAACTGCGGAATCAAGGCATTTTATGTAATAGCAGAGCCGTCAAATTTCAGACCCGGCAGAAGAAACACTGTCTTGTATCCGGACTATTTGTCGGATGAATACATAGATTTGCTCAAATATTCCTGCGAATACGCCGCAAAAAAAGGTATGAGAACTTGGTTGTACAACGAGGGAGGATTTCCGTCCGGCTCTGCAGCCGGGAAGGTGGTAAAAAAAGATAACTCTTTAAGGAGCAAATCCGTTACATTGCGCGAGACTTTTGTAAAAAACGGCGAAAGCTATTTACCGGATTTGGATGTCATAGCGGCATTTGACGGCAAAAATCGTGTAAATGAGGGCCGTGTTTTCGCAGAAGATACGATGGTCAAAGAGTACATCTGTACGGAAACTTTGAATGTCGATCCGCTGTGCAGCGGAAACAATACCGACATTGCCGATGAGAAAACAGGAAGAATCTTTATTGAAGAAACGCACCAAAGACTCCTTGATGAACTTGGCAGCGATATGATGAAAACTTGCTCATATATGTTTGATGATGAGGCGCATATGGGCTCGTGGACTTCCGGTTTGGCGCAGTTATTCAGAGCTGAATACGGCTACGACATGGAAGGCTATATACCGTATATATGCGGCGAATATACTCCGCAGACAGAGGCTGCGCACAAGGCTTGCGCAGACTACGAGATGCTGTGCGGAAAGCTGCAGATTGAGAATTATTTTGTGCCGATGAAGCATTGGCTTAATGCGCACGGTATGCATAGTATAGGCCATTTGGACAAGGACAATGAAACGGACGGCTTTATGCTGTGCCATTACGGCAATACGCTAAAAATGCTGCGGTGTTTTGATATACCGGGTATAGATGTCATTTGGCGTCAGATTTCATATCCTGTCGGCGGAAAGTGCTGTTCGGAGGGATTCGAGTTTTTTCCTCGGCTTGCTTCATCCGCAGCGCGCCAAAACGGCAGTATTAAGGCTTTGAGCGAGTCGTTCGCGGTATACGGCACAGATTTGACACCGGAGGAAATGCGTTTTGTAATCAATTTTCAGGCAGTGAGGGGCATAAATCTGTTTAATTTTATGGCAATGTCGTATGAGAGAGAGGGCATACTTCCGTTCCAGTTTCGTCCAAACTTTATATCGGCAAATCCGGGGTTTGATACACTCTCTCAAATCAATACATACACTGCCCGTCTTTGCTACCTTATGCAGTCCGGCAAGACGATATGTGATACAGCCCTGTATTATCCGTTCAGGACAATATGTGCCGGCGGCAAACAGGCGCAGGATGCAAAACGAAGCTTTGAGGACATAGGTCATGAACTTGAGCGCAGAGGAATTACATTTGACTTGATAGATGAGGATTATTTGTTGAGGGAGAATAAGGCGGTCAGTTATGATAACATTTATGTGCCTTATTGCCCGTATGAGCGTGAGGATGTTATGGAAAAACTCACGAAATACCCTCATAATGCCAAACCGTTGATACAGTGTGAAGAATTTATTCGTTCTCGTGCGATTGAATGCGGAAACGAAAGATTATATTTCATTACAAACGAGAGCGGCGATACCAAGACGACCTCAATCACTTTGCCGGAGAATGGCGGTATATATGAAATCAATTTGATAAACGGTGAAATCTATTCGATTTCCGATAATCACATCACAGTGACGCTTACAAGGGGAGAGGGCAGAGTGTATCTTTGCACGCAGAGAAGCATATCTGCTGTCAGCAACAATTTTGAGGAAGTCGCCGAGTTTAAGTTTGACAAAGGTTATGTGACGCGCAGATATACGGTGGATCGAGGTATTAAAAATACCTGCGGAGAAAACATAACTGTTCCGTGCGGTGACTGGCAGACTGATTTTTCAGGCGAGGTAACTTACAAAACGGCTCTTGCCGGAATAGAAAAGGGACAATACCGCATTGAGTTGTGCGGAGTAAAACACTTTGCAAAACTGTATGTTGATGGAAAATTCTGCGCAGAAGTCACGATGCCCCCATATTATATAAATGATGTTTGGCTCAAATCCGGATCAAAATTGACTGTGACGGTGGCAAACACTGCGGCAAATGCCTGCTTTGCTTCGGATTATTTTGAAAAAACCGATATATCTTGGGTCGGTCCGTATCATGAAAATATGTCAAAACATGAATCTAAAGCACCTTGCGGCGGTTTTTCGGGCATTGTAAAGCTAAGTAAAAGAATATGATACACAAAAACAGGACGGAGATGAACAGTAATGATTAATTATAGTTTTTTTAATAAGACGCCGAATCATTCCTACAATGTATTCAATGCAATTAACTATTGTAAAAAAAACGGCGAAGACGGAATAGTTTTTGATAAAGGTGAATATCACTTTTACCCGGACATGGCATCGGAGAGTGTGATGTGTGTCTCCAATAATGATATATACGGATTCAGGAGAATTGCGTTTTTGATATCGGGGATGGACGGATTTTGTATAGACGGCGGTGGGAGTACATTTATTTTTCATGGTGATATTGTTCCCGTGTATATAAATAACTCTGAAAATATCAAGCTGGAGAATTTTACAATTGATTATGAAAAATATAAAATTCTTGATTTGACGGTTACAGATGTTAATGACAATTACCTTGATGTGTCCGTTGACTATGATAATGAGTATTTTGTTAAAGACGGAATACTTAATATATGCAGCGGTTACAGCGAAGTTGATACTTTGCACACCCTTTTATTAAGAAGTGACGGCAAGAGCAAAGAATACTGTGACGGGACATCGGAGGCGTTTTATGTCAAAACCCATCCTCGGATTGATGATCTTGGCAACAAAAAGCTTAGATTTTGGAATTGCGCATTGAAGGTTAAAATTGGTATGCATCTGCTTGCCATGGGCGGAGAGCGCTTTTTGTGCAATATTGTAATTAACAGAAGCGCCGATGTCACTATCGGGTCGGTAAAAATGTACTTTAGCTATGCAATGGGAGTTCTTGCCCAAATGAGCCGCAACATTACCATTGACAAAATGCTTGTAAAGGCGCATGATGAAAAACTGTTTTCGCTCGCTGCCGATGCCACACATTTTGTGAATTGCACAGGCCTTGTAAAGGTTACAAACAGCTCTTTTTCGGAACAGATGGATGATGCACTTAATATTCACGGGATTTATACTAAGATAATTGACAAAGGTGATGATTATATTGTCGTTAAGTATATGCACGAATCCGCAAAGGGCATTGATATTTACAATGTCGGAGACAAAATCGCTGTTGTCAACTCGCAGTCTTTGGTGGGAAATCAGTACTATGTTGTTGAGGATGTTGATGTTATTAATCTCGAATACACAAGGCTTCGTCTTGATAAAGACACTGATGATGTAATTGTCGGCGATGTGGTCGAAAATCTTACAAACAACTGCGATTTGATTTTTGAAAATAACCGTGTATTTAATAACCGCGCAAGGGGTATACTGATTGGCACAAGGGGCAGAGTTGACATTAGGAACAATTTCTTTAGCTCAAGCGGTGCCGCAATTTATTTCGAAAGCAACGGGGATTACTGGTACGAATCCGGTGGCACAAACGATGTCCGCATATATGGAAATACATTTGAAAAATGTTGTATAGGCCCATCGTATTGGGGCAAACAAGTTATAAGGACAGTTCCGCGTAAAGAGAGCATTGATGGAGTGTATTATCACAAATTTATAAGCATAACGGACAACAAGTTTGTCAAAAACGCCGTGCCGGTTCTGGGTGCAGATAATATAGAACATCTTGTTTTCAAAAATAACCATTCGGACGGCGAAATGGCATATACTATAGAACGATGCGGCAAAATTTCTTTATAGACATTAATAAATATAAATGCAAATTATTGTTTACTTGGGAGATATCTAAGACATGAATCTTCATGCCAAGATGGGGCTGTATTCGAGCAGTGCGGATAATGAATATGTAAACTATGTGTATCCCCAGGAGCACGGCAACCA